>NZ_CP070973.1:1291494-1937242 GCF_017086405.1 Mycobacterium gordonae | reverse complement strand
CACTCCGGGCACCTGTTACCTGGGCGACCCCCAGGTGGTGAACATGAGCCCGGTCGGCCTGGCGCGGTTCTCGACGCTGCGCGGGTGGCTGTCGCAGTGGAGCTATGACGAGGCCCGGGGCGACGGCGTAGCGTGCGGGAAGGACCTCGCGATCCCGGCCCTGGTGATCGGTAACCTGGGCGACGACGCATGCACACCCAGCCACACCCGTCGGCTCTACGAGGCGATCGGGCACCCGGACAAGGAGATGCACGAAATCCCCGGCGCGACACACTATTACGCAGGACCCGACCAGCGCGACAAGCTGCGGCAGGCGGTCGACGTCATCACCGACTGGCTGACCAGGCACAACTTCGTGGGGGTTGAGTGACGGGCGCTCTGCAGGATATCCGGGTGCTCGAACTCGGCACCCTGATCGCCGGCCCGTTCGTCGGCCGACTGCTCGGAGACATGGGCGCCGACGTCATCAAGGTGGAACCCCCGGGCGCTCCCGATCCGCTGCGGACCTGGGGGCAGGCCGAGGTGGACGGCCATCGCGTCTTCTGGACCGTACACGCCCGCAACAAACGGGCGATCACCCTCGACCTGCGCAAGCCGGCCGGGCGCGCGTTGTTTCTGGAACTCGTCGGGAAGTCCGACATCGTGGTGGAGAACTTCCGGCCCGGCACGTTGGAGAAGTGGAACCTCGGCTACGACGTGCTGAGCGAACGCAATCCGGGCATCATCCTGGTCCGGGTCTCCGGCTACGGACAGACCGGGCCCGACGCACACAAAGCCGGCTATGCGTCGGTCGCCGAAGCGGCCAGCGGACTGCGGCACCTCAACGGCTTCCCCGGCGGACCGCCACCACGGCTCGCGCTGTCGTTGGGCGACACCCTGGCCGGCATGTTCGGCGCCCAGGGCGCACTTGCGGCGCTCTATCGCCGCAGTGTCACCGGACGGGGGCAGGTGGTGGATGTTGCGCTGACCGAATCCTGTTTGGCGGTACAGGAATCCACCATCCCGGACTACGATGTCGGCGGGGTGGTGCGAGGCCCGTCAGGCACCCGGCTGGAGGGCATCGCGCCGTCGAACATCTATCAAAGCGCCGACGGTTCGTGGGTGGTGATCGCCGCCAACCAGGACACCGTGTTCGCCCGGCTGTGCAAGGCGATGGAACGTCCGGAGCTGGTCACCGACGACCGATTCGCCACCCACGGCGCCCGCGGGCGCAACCAGGACGAACTCGACGCGATCATCGGCGCCTGGGCCGCCCGGCGCCAGCCCGGCGAGATCATCGAAACGCTCTCGACCGCAGGCGTGATCGCCGGCCCGATCAACACCGTCGCCGAGGTGGTCAACGACCCACAGCTGCGGGCCCGCGACATGCTGGTGCCGCACCACGACGAACGACTGGACCGCGACGTCCTGGGTCCGGGTATCGTGCCGGTGCTGTCGGAATCCCCGGGCAGCGTGCGCAGTGCCGGTCCCGCCCGTCCTGGCCAACACAACGAGGACGTCTACACCCGACTGCTGGGCAAGACGGGTGAGGAAGTCGCGTCACTGGTCGCCGAGGAGGTCATATGAGCCCCCATGTCGACATCCGCGAGGTAGCGCTGCGCGACGGACTGCAGATCGAGAAGCCGATCCCGTTGTCGGCCAAGCTGGAACTGCTGGCCGCGGTTGCCGCCACCGGGGTGCGCGAAATCGAAGCCACCGCATTCGTGTCGCCGTCGAAGGTGCCGTCGATGGCCGATGCCGCCGAACTGGCCGCCGAACTGCAGCACTACCCGGACATCGACTTCTCCGCGCTGGTGGCCAGCCCGAACGGCGCCAGACGGGCCATCGCCGCGGGGCTGCGGTCGATCGAGTATGTGGTCGCGGCGTCGGACTCCTTCAGCCAGGCCAATGTCGGGCGGTCCAGCTCGCAGGCCACGGAACAGATCGGCGAGATCGTCGCCATTGCGCACGACGCCCAGGCTGCCGTCGAGGTGATCGTCGCCACCGCATGGGACTGCCCGTTCGACGGGCCCACTCCCCCGCAACGGGTGCTCGACATCGCAGTCGCGGCGCGCGAGCAGGGCGCGGACCGGTTCTGCATCGCCGACACCATCGGCACCGCCACCCCCGGTCGAGTCAGGTCGCTTGTTTCCCAATTGCATCCGATCATCGGCGGGCTGCCGCTCGGCGGACACTTCCACAACACCCGGGGCGCCGGACTGGCCAGTGCGTACGCCGCCGTGACGGCCGGCGTCGCCCGGCTGGACGCCTCGGTGGGTGGATTGGGCGGTTGCCCGTTCGCACCGGGGGCGACCGGCAACATCGCCACCGAAGACCTGGTGTATCTGCTGACCGACAGCGGTTTTGAGGTCGACGTGGATCTGCCTGCCGCGATCACCGCCGCGCAGATCGCGAGAGCGGCCGTGGGACATGACCTACCGAGCGCCCTGCTGCGCGCGGGAGACCGGATGCGACCCTGATGCCGGCCGAAGTGCTCAGCGCCAAGGGCCAGCAGACCCGCCAGTCCATCGAACAGGCGGCACGCAAGTTGTTCGCCGAGAGGGGCTTTCACGGCACCACCCTGGCTGACATCACTACGGCGGCGGGCAAATCGTCGGCGGTGTTCTACCGGTATTTCACCGACAAGGAGGATCTGCTGGCCGCGCTGGCGGAGTCGTTCCTGCACGACGTCGTCGAACCCTCCGGGCTGAGGGTCCATCTGCCCGACTCGCCCGAGGACGACGCGTTCTTCACCGCCGTCGTCACCGGCTACTGGAGCATGTTCAAGCAGAACATCGGCATCATGATCGCGGTGGCGCAGCTGGCCGCCACCCAGCAGCGGTTCGCCAAGGTCCAGAACGAGTTCCGGCGGTTCGGCATGGATATCGTGGCCGCCTCGGTGCGCCGCGCGCAGGAACAGGGCTACGGAACCGAGCTCAACCCGGAGCATGCGGCGGCGGCCATCGCGCTGCTCTTCGAGAACTTCACCACCGTGTTCGTCGGGAAGCCGGACCTGGGAGTGACGATCACCGACGACGACGCCATCGCGTTGCTGTCACGAATCTGGAAGAAGACTTTGTACGGCGACTGACAGGACGAAGGAGAGATCAACGTGGATTTCAGCCTCCCCGAACACCTTCCGGGATTGCTGGCGGAGATGGACGACTTCATCGAAGCCGAGATCAAGCCGCTCGAACGCGAGAACATCCAGTATTTCGACCATCGCCGCGAGAACGCCCGCACCGACTGGGACAACGGCGGCATCCCGCGCCGGGAATGGGAAGACCTGCTCGGTGAGATGCGTCGGCGTTCCGACAAGGCAGGCTGGCTGCGGTACGGCCTGCCGTCCCAGTTCGGCGGGCGCGACGGCACCAACATCGACATGGCCGTCATCCGGGAGCACCTAGCGCACAAGGGACTCGGCCTGCACAACGATCTCCAAGACGAGTCGTCGATCGTCGGCAACTTCCCGCAGGTCATCATGATGGACCGGTTCGGCACCGAGGAACAGAAGAAGGAATGGACCGAGGCACTGATCACCGGCGAACGGTCGATGGCGTTCGGGCTGACCGAGCCCAAGCACGGCTCGGATGCCACCTGGCTGGAAACCACCGCCGTCCGCGACGGCGACAACTGGGTGATCAACGGCGCCAAGCGATTCAACACCGGCGTGCACCGCGCCACCCACGACCTGGTGTTCGCCCGCACCTCGGGTGAACCGGGCCAGGGGCGCGGTATCACCGCGTTTCTGGTGCCGTGCGACTCCCCCGGCTTCACCATCCCGTACTACTGGTGGACGTTCAACATGCCCACCGACCATGCCGAGGTGGAACTCGACAACGTCCGGGTGCCCGACGACGCGGTGCTGGGCGAGGTCGACCGCGGACTGGAGGTGGGCCAGACCTTCCTGCACGAGAACAGGATTCGCCAAGCCGCCAGCAGCCTGGGCGCCGCTCAGTACTGCATCGACCGCGCCGTCGCCTACGCCGGCGAACGCCACGTCTTCGGCAAACCGCTCGCGGTGAACCAGGCGGTGCAGTGGCCGTTGGTGGAACTGCAGACCGAGGCGCAGATGGTGCGACTGCTGGTGTATTACGCCGCGACTCAATTGGATCGCAACCACCACATGGAAGTCTCCGACAAGGTCTCGATGGCCAATTACCGGGCCAACCGACTGGTCTGCGATGCCGCCGACCGGGCCATGCAGGTGCTCGGCGGTATCGGTTACAGCCGGCACGAGCAACTCGAGCACATCTACCGCCACCACCGCCGCTACCGGATCACCGAAGGTGCGGAGGAGATTCAGATCCGCCGGGTTGCCCAGCGGCTGTTCAAGTTCGGCAAGAAGTGACACTGTCCGACAGCCTGCTCGCGCTGCTGAGCCCGGTCCTGGGCGATAACGTGGCGATCGACAACCTACGGGTACTCACCGGCGGCGCCAGCCGCACCACGTGGGCCTTCGACGCCGTCACCGGCACCGATCGCCGGGCGCTGATTCTGCGAACCGGGCCACCCGACGACATCCACGCCGGCATGGAACTGGAAGCGCGGGTCCAGACGGCCGCGGCGGTCGCCGGCGCGCCGGTGCCGCACGTGCTGATCGCCGACAATTCGGTTGCGGCACTGGGCAATCCGTTTCTGATCTGCGAGGAGATCAAGGGCGAAACCATCGTCCGGCGCATCTTCCGGCAACTCGACGATCCGGAGCGGTTGCTGCGGCAGTGCGCGCAGGCACTGGCCGCCATCCACCGCGCCGACGCCGGCGATCCCGACCTGGTGCACCAGGATCCCATCCGGCACTCCCGGCAGCAGCTCGACGACATGGGCGACACCACAGCCACTTTCGAGTGGACGCTGCGCTGGCTGACGGCACACCGTCCAACCCCATCGGCCGCGGTGCTGGTGCACGGGGATTTCCGGATGGGCAACGTGATCGTCGACGATTCCGACCTTGCCGCGGTGCTGGATTGGGAGCTGGTGCACGTCGGTGAGCGCTACGAAGACCTGGCCTGGTTCTGTGTGCGCGCCTGGCGGTTCGGCGCACCCGCCAGCCGCGGGGCCGGCGGCCTGGGCAGCATCGAGAACTTCCTGCGCTACTACGAGGAAACGGGGGCGGCGGCCGTCGACCGCGCCGCCTTTCACTGGTGGCTGGTGCTGGCCACGTTGCGCTGGGGTGTCATCTGCCGGTATCAGGCGGAACGTCACCTGAGCGGGCAAACCCGCTCGGTCGAGTTGGCGACGATCGGCCGCCGGGTATGCGAGAACGAATGGGACCTGCTCGATCTACTCAAGGGGGGCACGCCGTGAACCTGCACGGCCGGCCGACCGCGGCCGAGCTCGTCGCCGCCGTCGCCGAGTTCCTGGAGACCGACGTACGCGACGCCACCAGCGGTCAGGTCAACTTTCACGCCCGGGTGGCTGCCAACGCACTGCGCATGGTCGAGCGCGAACTGCAGAACCCAGGCGAACCCGAGGTACGCGCTGCGCTGACAGACCTGGGGTTTCCCGACGAGGCAGCGCTGGCCGCCGCCATCCGGGCCGGCGAACTGGAAGGCCGGGACGACGACGTCGTCGTCTGCCTGCGCACACTGGTGCGTCACCGGCTCGCCGCCGCCCACCCCGGTTACGACAAGGAGCCTCATTCATGACCATCACCGAGCTGGCCGACCAGCTGTTCTCGGCTATCGAAAGCGGTGACCGGGCGACGGTCGAACGGATGTGGAGTCCCGCGATCGCAGTCTGGCGCACCGACGGTCGCCGCGACCCCACCACTTGCGATGACAAGCCACGTGCACTGCGCGTCATCGACTGGTTCATTTCGGAAACCGCCACCCGCGGCTACGAAATCCTGGACCGCCGGGTATTCGAGGACGGATTCGTCCAGCAGCACGTGCTGCATGCGACGGGCCACGGCGGTCAGGGGATCGCCATGCGGGTTTGCATCGTGATCAAGTTGGACACAGAAGGTCTTATCGATCACATTGACGAGTACTTCAACCCCGCCGACCTCGCTCCCCTACTTTCCTCCGACACGATTAGGCGGGATCCACGATGACCACGCTGGAAACGCTGCTCAGCGACTCGGAAGCGGTCGGGACCTGGGCTCTGGTACCCGACCGCTCCTCGATCACCTTCAAGATCCGAAATATGTGGGGCCTGATGCCCGTCAAAGGCGCGTTCACCGGGTTCAGCGGCGAGGGCCGGCTGTCCGAGACGGGTTCGGTATCGGGGCGGATCGACATTGACGTCGCCTCGCTGGACACCGGGATCGCGCGGCGCGACAAGCACCTGCGGTCGCCTGACTTCTTCGACGCCGAACGTTTCGGCCGGATCACCGTCGTGGTCAACGCCCTGCACCCGGCCACCGGAAAGGCAGCCGACCTGCACACCCACTTCACCATCAAGGGCATCACCGAACCGGTGCCGCTGCCAGTGACGATCACCGAACTCGACGACGGTTCGATACGAATTTCGGGGCAGACGCAGATCGACCGATCCCGCTTCGACCTGGGCTGGAACAAACTCGGCGTGATGTCCACCGAGGTGACGGTATCTTCTGACGCCGTCTTCGTGCAGTCGCCTCCGAGCGCGTGAATTAACATCTGGACCGTGCCTGACTCCAACCCGCTGCGCATCCTCGTCTACAGCGACAACGTCCACACCCGCGAACAGGTGAAGCAGGCCTTGGGGAAGCGGCTGCACCCGGACCTGCCGGAATTGAGCTATGTCGAGGTCGCCACCGGCCCGATGGTGATCCACACGATGGACGAGGGCGGTATCGACCTGGCCATCCTCGACGGAGAGGCGGCGCCGACCGGGGGCATGGGAATTGCCAAGCAGCTCAAGGATGAGCTGTCTTCCTGCCCACCGATTCTGGTGCTGACCGGACGTCCAGATGATGCCTGGCTGGCCAGTTGGTCACAAGCGGAGGCGGCAGTGCCTCACCCGCTCGACCCCATCGTGCTGGGCCGCACGGCGCTGAGCCTGTTGCGCGCCCCAGCGCATTAACCGCCCGGGATCTGGATCTTCGCTTCTTCTTCTTCCTCGGCCCTGGGACGGAACTCGCCCGGGGCAATCTTGGGACGTAGCGTGGCGACCGCCTCTTCGGCTTCCTCTGCGGCGGCGTCCGACGCACGGAACCCCGATGACGGAATCCGCGACGCACCCGCTGTCTTCGAAGCCTGCTTCGCTGCGCCCGGGGCTGCCGCGGCCGCAATGCCGGGGGCCGCGGTCGGCAACACGCTCATGGCAGGCAGTTCGGCTTCCGGAGCCTCGGCAGTGACCTCGGCATCCTGAGTGGCTTCCTCGGCTGCTTCCTCGGTTGCGACCGCCTCTTCGTCCTTTTCCTCGGCCTTGGCCGGCACCGGCATTGACGGGCCGTCGCCGAGCAGACCGGCGCTCCGGGTGGTTCCGCCCATGGGCATCGGCATGGGCATCATCCCGAAGCCACCGACGCCCGGGCTGGCCACGCCAGTGTTGGCGCTGGTGGCGGCCGCGCTGCCGACATCGGTGCCCGCCGCGGTGCCACCGGTGTAGGCGCCCGCGTCGCCGCCGGTGTAACCCGCCGGCGCGAGTCCGGGGTCGGCACCGGCCATACCGCCGCCGCCCCCGCCACCGGCGGCGGCAGCGGCTTCGCTACCGGTTGTCGGGGGCGGGGCACCTCCGGCGGTGCTCACAGCACCGCCGCCGGCTGCTCCACTACCGGCCCCGGTCGCCCCGCCGGCCAGGCCGCTCAAGCCGCCGGCGATTCCGCCGGCCAGGGCGGGGAAGCTCTGCAGCACCGATGACCAGGGCACCACCTGCGCCGCAGCCGCTGCCGCGCCGGAGTAGTAGCCGGCCATGGCCGTCACGTCGGCGGCCCACATCTCCTCGTAGATACTCTCGGCGAGCGCGATCGCCGGTGCATTCTGGCCGAACAGATTCGTCATCACCAGCTGCACGAATGCGTTGCGGTTGGCGTCCACCGCACCGGGGTGGATGGTGGCCGCCTGGGCCGCCTCGAATGCACTGACCACCGCCAGCGCCTGCCCGGCCGCGCCCTGAGACTGCGCCGCCGCCGCGGCCAGCCAACCGGCGTAGGGCGCCGCTGCGGCTGCCATCGCCGCCGCGGCGGGGCCCTGCCACGCCTGTCCGGCCAGGTTTGAAATCACCGACCCGAACGACTGCGCGGCGGTACCCAGCTCGGCCGCCAGCCCGTCCCAGGCCGCCGCCGCCTGCAACATCGGCGCACTTCCGGCACCGAGGAACATCCGCAACGAGTTGATCTCTGGCGGCAGTGTAAAGAAGCTCACAGACCCCGTCCTCCCAGATCGGCCATTATCATCGTGGCGCTGACCTCGCAAAAGTCAGTAGCGGCCCAGCCCAACAGTAACAACAAGCGCTCCGCCGCGTCTGGCCGTCGCGCAGATCCATCGTATTTTTCCCGGACCGGGTAGTCCTCGACCACTGCCGCCTACACCGAGGCGGAGGTTCAGTGCTGCGTCCTGGCGGATCAAAAGCCGACCGGTGGTGCGGGCGGGCGATGGCAAAGCCGGCAGTGGTCGAAGTTGGTCAGATCGGCGGCCACGAGGCAGCGGTGGCACTGCGGGCAGTGGCGGGGCAGGCGGAATCTAGCTCGGTGCACAGAAGTGACCTGGCATTTTCACGCATCTGCAGGGTGCGCGCGACCACCAAGCCGTTCCTGGCTAGGCTGTGCTCAAGGTCATGTCGGGGTACCCCAGTCCGGTTTCGTCACATCTGGTCGCCGCGTGACCGCTGTCGACAGCCCAAACGACGGAAACGTGGAGCAAGTGAACGTCTACATACCCATCTTGGTGATGGCGGGCATCGCCGCGGCCTTCGCCATCGGTTCGGTATTCCTGGCCAGCATCACCGGCCCGACCCGATACAACCGGTCGAAGCTCGAGGCCTACGAATGTGGGATCGAGCCCACCGAAACCGGGTTCAGCGGACCACATGCAACGAGCGGGCAGCGCTTCCCGATCAAGTATTACCTGACCGCAATGTTGTTCATCGTTTTCGATATTGAAATTGTGTTCCTCTATCCGTGGGCGGTTAGCTTCGATTCGCTGGGAACTTTCGCGCTCGTCGAGATGGTCATATTCATGCTCACGGTCTTCGTGGCCTACGCCTATGTGTGGCGCCGCGGCGGCCTGACGTGGGATTGAGGTAGGTAGGACGTGGGACTGGAAGAACAGTTACCCGGCGGGATCCTGCTGTCCACGGTTGAGAAGGTTGCGGGTTACGTCCGCAAGAACTCACTGTGGCCGGCGACGTTCGGGTTGGCCTGCTGCGCCATCGAGATGATGGCGACGGCGGGGCCGAGGTTCGATATCGCCCGATTCGGCATGGAGCGGTTCTCCGCGACGCCGCGACAGGCGGACCTGATGATCGTCGCCGGTCGGGTCAGCCAGAAGATGGCCCCGGTGCTGCGGCAGATCTACGACCAGATGGCCGAGCCGAAATGGGTTCTGGCGATGGGCGTGTGCGCATCGTCCGGGGGAATGTTCAACAATTACGCGGTGGTCCAGGGCGTCGACCACGTGGTGCCGGTGGACATCTACCTGCCCGGCTGCCCGCCCCGGCCGGAGATGCTGTTGTACGCAATCCTCAAGCTGCACGAGAAGATTCAGGAGATGCCGCTGGGCGTCAACCGGGAGAAGGCGATCGCCGAGGCCGAAGAGGCGGCCATGGCGGCCCGCCCGACGATCGAGATGCGCGGACTGCTCCGATGAGCTCACCGGAGAAGGACCCGCAAGGCGCAGCCCTGGCCGCAGGCTCCGAAGTCCCACCGGAAGGCCAAGAGGTGATCAACGTCCGCCGCGGCATGTTCGGCGTGCGCGGCACCGGTGACACCTCGGGCTACGGACGACTGGTGCGCGAGATCGCGTTACCCGGCGAAAGCCCCCGGCCCTACGGCAGCTACTTCGACGACATCGCCGACCGCCTGGCCGAGGCGCTCAACCGCGAGGGCCTCGACTTCAACGAGGCGATCGAGAAGGTCGTGGTCTTCCGCGACGAGCTGACGCTCTACGTGCGCCGGGATCTGCTGCCGCAGGTCGCCCAGCGGTTGCGCGACGAGCCGGAACTGCGTTTCGAGCTGTGCCTGGGCGTCAGCGGCGTGCACTACCCGGACGAGACCGGCCGCGAACTGCACGCCGTGTACCCGTTGAAGTCGATCACGCACAATCGCCGGGTGCGGCTGGAAGCCGTTGCGCCCGACAGTGATCCGCACATTCCGTCGCTGTTCGGGGTGTACCCCACCAATGACTGGCATGAGCGCGAGACCTACGACTTCTTCGGGATCATCTTCGACGGCCACCCGTCGCTGACCCGGATCGAGATGCCCGACGACTGGCACGGGCACCCGCAACGCAAGGACTATCCGCTGGGCGGCATCCCGGTGGAGTACAAGGGCGCGCAGATACCGCCGCCCGACGAGCGCAGGGGTTATAACTGATGAGCGCACCAGCTGAGACACTCGTCGTCGCCGGCGGCCAGGACTGGGACAAGGTGGTCGACGCCGCCCGCAAGGCCGACCCGGGCGAACGCATCGTCGTCAACATGGGACCTCAGCACCCGTCCACTCACGGTGTGCTGCGGCTGATCCTCGAGATCGAGGGCGAGACGGTCACCGAGGCGCGCTGCGGGATCGGCTACCTCCATACCGGGATCGAGAAGAACCTCGAATACCGGTACTGGACCCAGGGCGTCACCTTCGTCACCCGAATGGATTACCTGGCACCATTTTTCAACGAGACCGCGTACTGCCTGGGCGTGGAGAAGCTGCTCGGCATCACCGACGAGATCCCGGAGCGGGTCAACGTCATCCGGGTGATGATGATGGAACTCAACCGCATCTCCTCGCACCTGGTCGCCTTGGCCACCGGGGGAATGGAACTGGGTGCGATGACGCCGATGTTCGTCGGCTTCCGGGCGCGCGAGATCGTGCTCACCCTTTTCGAGAAGATCACCGGGCTGCGGATGAACAGTGCCTATATCCGGCCCGGCGGCCTGGCACAGGACCTGCCGCCGAACGGGGTCGACGACATCGCGGCGGCCCTGAAGGAACTGCGGGTTCCGTTGCGCCAGATGGGCGAACTGCTCAACGAGAACGCGATCTGGAAGGCCCGCACCGAGGACGTCGGATATCTGGACCTGACCGGGTGCATGGCACTGGGCATCACCGGTCCGATCCTGCGCTCCACCGGATTGCCGCATGATCTACGCAAGAGCGAACCTTATTGCGGATACGAGAACTACGACTTCGACGTGATCACCGCGGACACGTGTGATGCCTACGGGCGCTACATGATTCGCGTCAACGAGATGTGGGAGTCGATCAAGATCGCCGAGCAGTGCCTGGACAAGCTCAAGCCCGGCCCGACGATGGTCGAAGACCGCAAGATCGCCTGGCCAGCCGACCTTTCCGTGGGCCCCGACGGCATGGGTAATTCACCGGAGCACATCGCCAAGATCATGGGCAGTTCCATGGAAGCACTGATCCACCACTTCAAGCTGGTCACCGAGGGCATCAGGGTCCCTGCCGGCCAGGTCTACGTCGCGGTGGAGTCACCGCGCGGCGAACTCGGCGTGCACATGGTCAGCGACGGCGGCACCCGCCCCTACCGGGTGCACTATCGCGATCCGTCGTTCACCAATCTGCAGTCGGTGGCGGCGATGTGCGAAGGCGGCATGGTGGCCGACCTGATCACCGCGGTCGCCAGCATCGACCCGGTCATGGGCGGAGTGGACCGATGAGCGAATCAGGCAGCGGCGAGCGGGTTTTCCTGCGCCTGGGCCCGCCGCCGCAAGAACCCGGCCAGTTCGTGGTGGAGGGTGCGCCCGAGTCGTACCCGAGCGAGGTGCGGGCCCGGCTGGAGGTGGAGGCCAAGGAGATCATCGCCAAGTACCCCAACAAGCGGTCGGCGCTGCTACCGCTTTTGCACCTGGTACAGGGCGAGGACTCCTACATCACCCCGGCCGGTATGGAGTTCTGCGCTCAGCAGCTGGATCTGACCGGCGCCGAGGTGTCGGCGGTGGCCAGCTTCTACACCATGTATCGGCGCGGCCCCACCGGTGACTACCTGGTCGGCGTCTGCACCAACACACTGTGCGCGGTAATGGGCGGCGACGCGATATTCGACGACCTCAAAAGCCATCTCGGTGTCGGCAATGACGAGACCACCGACGACGGCGCCGTCACGCTGCAGCACATCGAGTGCAACGCGGCCTGCGACTACGCGCCCGTGGTGATGGTCAACTGGGAGTTCTACGACAACCAGACCATCGACTCCGCCCGCGAACTCGTCGACTCGCTGCGCGCCGGCAAGCCGGCAGAACCCACCCGCGGTGCGCCGCTGTGCAAGTTCCGCGAGACATCCCGCATCCTGGCCGGTCTGCGCGATGAGCGTCCCGACGAGGGTCAGGGCGGCCCCGGTGCGGCCACCCTGGCCGGTCTGCGGGTGGCCAAGGAGAACGACATGCAGGCTCCCCCTGGTCCGGAAGGTCAAGCATGACAACACCTTTGACCCCGGTCATCAGCCGCTTCTGGGATGACCCCGAGTCGTGGTCGCTGGCGACCTACGAGCGCAATGACGGCTACCAGGCCATGAAGAAGGCCCTGGCCATGAACCCTGACGACGTCATCGCGACCGTCAAAGACTCCGGGTTGCGGGGCCGTGGCGGTGCCGGCTTCTCGACCGGGACCAAGTGGTCGTTCATCCCGCAGGGCGACAAGGGGCCGGCGTCCAAGCCGCACTACCTGGTGGTCAACGCCGACGAGTCCGAACCCGGTACCTGCAAAGACATTCCGCTGATGCTGGCAACCCCGCACGTGCTGGTGGAAGGCGTCATCATCGCCGCCTACGCGATCCGGGCCAGCCACGCGTTCATCTACGTGCGCGGTGAAGTGGTGCCGGTGCTGCGCCGGCTGCAGAACGCGGTGGCCGAGGCGTACGCCGCCGGCTATCTGGGCCGCGACATCGGCGGCTCGGGCTATGACCTGGAGCTGGTGGTGCACGCCGGTGCGGGCGCCTACATCTGCGGTGAGGAGACCGCGCTGCTGGACTCGCTGGAAGGCCGCCGCGGCCAGCCCCGGCTGCGGCCGCCGTTCCCCGCGGTCGCCGGTCTCTACGGCTGCCCCACGGTGATCAACAACGTCGAAACCATCGCCAGCGTCCCGTCCATCGTCCTTAACGGCGTCGACTGGTTCCGGTCGATGGGCAGTGAGAAATCGCCTGGCTTCACGCTGTATTCGCTGTCCGGTCACGTCACCCGCCCGGGTCAGTATGAGGCGCCGCTGGGCATCACGCTGCGCGAGTTGCTCGACTATGCCGGCGGTGTCCGGGCCGGGCACCGGCTGAAGTTCTGGACGCCGGGCGGCTCGTCGACTCCGCTGCTCACCGACGAGCACCTCGACGTTCCGCTGGACTACGAGGGCGTCGGCGCCGTCGGCTCGATGCTAGGCACCAAGGCTTTGGAGATTTTCGACGAAACCACCTGCGTGGTGCGGGCGGTACGCCGCTGGACCGAGTTCTACAAGCACGAGTCCTGTGGCAAGTGCACGCCGTGCCGCGAGGGCACTTTCTGGCTGGACAAGATCTACGCCCGCCTGGAGAACGGCCAGGGCACCCGCGAAGACCTCGACAAGCTGCTCGACATCTCCGACGCGATCCTCGGAAAGTCGTTCTGCGCGTTGGGAGATGGTGCCGCCAGCCCGGTCATGTCGTCGATTCAGCACTTCCGCGACGAATACATCGCCCACGTCGAGACCGGCGGCTGCCCGTTCGACCCCAAAGATTCCATGCTGACGAAGTTGAACGGAAAGGCCTGACGCTGCAATGACAAGTGCGGCCAAGACGGATACCGGCGACGAGGTCAAGCCGCCGGACATGGTGACGCTGACCATCGACGGCACCGAGATCAGCGTTCCCAAAGGAACTTTGGTCATACGCGCGGCCGAGCTGATGGGCATCCAGATCCCCCGGTTCTGTGACCACCCGCTGCTCGACCCAGTCGGCGCGTGCCGGCAGTGCATGGTCGAGGTCGAGGGCCAGCGCAAACCGATGGCGTCGTGCACCATCGTCTGCACCGACGACATGGTGGTGCGCACCCAACTCACGTCACCGGCGGCCGACAAGGCCCAGCACGGTGTGATGGAACTGCTGCTGATCAACCACCCGCTGGACTGCCCCATGTGCGACAAGGGTGGTGAGTGCCCGCTGCAGAACCAGGCTATGTCCAACGGCCGCGCGGAATCTCGCTACACCGACGTCAAGCGCACCTTCGCCAAACCGATCAACATCTCTTCGCAGGTGCTGCTCGACCGCGAACGCTGCATCCTGTGCGCTCGCTGCACCCGGTTCTCCAACCAGATCGCCGGTGACCCGTTCATCGACATGCAGGAACGCGGCGCGCTGCAGCAGGTCGGCATCTACGCCAACGAACCGTTCGACTCCTACTTCTCCGGCAACACCGTGCAGGTGTGCCCGGTCGGCGCGCTCACCGGCATGTCGTACCGGTTCCGGGCCCGCCCATTCGACCTGGTGTCCAGCCCCAGCGTCTGCGAGCACTGTGCGTCCGGATGCTCCCAGCGCACCGACCACCGCCGCGGCAAGGTGACGCGCCGCCTGGCCGGCGACGACCCGGAAGTCAACGAGGAGTGGAACTGCGACAAGGGCCGGTGGGCCTTCACCTACGCCACCCAGCCGGACGTGCTCACCACTCCCCTGATCCGCGATGCCAACGGCGAACTGGCGCCGGCGTCCTGGGCGCACGCGATCGTGGCGGCGACTCAGGGCCTAGAGGCGGCCCGCGGCCGCACCGGCGTGCTGGTCGGCGGCAGGGCCACCTGGGAAGACGCCTACGCCTACGCCAAATTCGCGCGAATCGTGTTGCACACCAACGATATCGACTTCCGTGCCCGCCCACAGTCGGCGGAGGAGGCCGACTTCCTGGCGGCGCGCATCGCCGGCCGTCCGGTGAGCGTCAGCTACGCCGACCTGGAGTCGGCGCCGGTGGTGCTACTGGTCGGATTGGAGCCGGAAGAGGAATCGCCGATCGTGTTCCTACGGCTGCGCAAAGCCGCCCGCAAGAACCACGTTCCCGTGTATGCGATCGCCCCGTTCGCCACCCGCGCATTGGACAAGATGTCCGGCCGGTTGCTGCAGACCGCACCCGGCGGCGAGCCCGCGGCGTTAGACGGCCTGGCCACCGGCGAGATCGCCGACCTGCTGAGCACGCCCGGCGCCGTGATCATGGTCGGCGAGCGACTGGCCACGGTGCCCGGCGGGCTGTCCGCCGCGGCCCGGTTGGCCGACTCGACGGGGGCCCGGCTGGCCTGGGTGCCGCGGCGGGCCGGGGAACGCGGCGCGCTGGAAGCCGGTGCCCTGCCCGGCCTGCTGCCCGGCGGCCGTCCGGTCGCCGATGACACCGCCCGCTCACAGGTTGCCGCCGCCTGGCACGTCGACGAATTGCCCTCGGCCGCAGGCCGTGACGTCGACGGCATCCTGGCCGCGGCCACCGACGGCACCCTCGGCGCGCTGCTGGTCGGCGGTATCGAACCCGGTGACTTCGCCGACCCGGACGCGGTGCTGGCCGCGCTGGACGCGGCGCCGTTCGTGGTCAGCCTGGAGTTGCGCCACAGCGCGGTCACCGAGCGGGCCGACGTGGTGTTCCCGGTCGCCCCCACCACCCAGAAGGCCGGCGCCTTCGTCAACTGGGAGGGCCGCTACCGCGGGTTCGAACCGGCCTTCAAGGGCAGCATGCTGCAGGCCAGCCAATCGGATCACCGGGTGCTGGACACCCTGGCCGACGAACTCGGTATCCAGCTCAACTGCTCGACGGTCGAGTCGGCCCGCGAAGAATTGGCCGGGCTGGGCACCTGGGACGGCAAGCATGCCGCCAGCCCCACCGTCGAGCCCAAAGCCACCACGCAGCCCGACAACGGCGAGGCCGTACTGACCGGCTGGCGGATGCTGCTGGACGCCGGCCGCGGGCAGGACGGCGAACCGCATCTGGCGGGCACCGCACGCACCCCCGTGGTGCGGTTGTCGGCCGGCACCGCCGACGAGATCGGCGCCACCGACGGCGAGCCGGTCACGGTCAGCACCGACCGGGGTTCGATCACCTTGCCGCTCACCGTGACTGACATGCCGGACCGAGTGGTGTGGCTGCCGCTGAACTCCCCCGGTTCGGCGGTGCACCAGGAACTCGGCGTCACCAGCGGCGCTTTAGTGAAGATCGGCGCGAAGATCGGGGAAACGGCGTGAACAGTTTGGCCGCCTTCGGACACGACCCCTGGTGGCTGGTGCTCGGCAAGGCGCTGGCGATCTTCGTGTTCCTGATGCTCAACGTGCTGGTGGCCATCCTCGCCGAGCGCAAGATCCTCGGGTGGATGCAGCTGCGGCCCGGCCCCAACCGGGCCGGACCCTGGGGCACCCTGCAGAGCCTCGCCGACGGCGTCAAGCTGGCACTCAAGGAGAGCATCACCCCGAAGGGCATCGACTGGTTCGTCTACTTCGCGGCCCCGGCCATCTCGGCGATCCCCGCGTTCACCGCCTTCGCGTTCATCCCGTTCGGGCCCGAGGTGTCGGTGTTCGGGCACTGGACGCCCCTGCAGCTGACCGATCTGCCGGTCGCGGTGCTGTTCATCCTGGGGCTGTCGGCCATCGGCGTGTACGGAATCGTGCTGGGCGGCTGGGCTTCCGGCTCCACCTATCCCCTGCTGGGCGGGGTGCGCTCGACCGCACAGGTCATCTCCTATGAGGTGGCGATGGGGCTGTCCTTCGCGGCGGTGTTCCTGTTCGCCGGCTCGATGTCGACGTCGCAGATCGTGGCCGCCCAGGATCGGGTCTGGTACGTATTCCTGCTGCTGCCGTCGTTCGTCATCTACCTGATCTCGATGGTGGGTGAAACCAACCGGGCCCCGTTCGACCTGCCCGAAGCCGAAGGCGAGCTGGTCGCCGGCTTCCACACCGAGTATTCGTCGCTGAAGTTCGCGATCTTCATGCTGGCCGAATACATCAACATGATGACGGTGTCATCGCTGGCCACCGCCATGTTCTTCGGCGGCTGGCACGCCCCGTGGCCGCTGAACATGTGGGAGGGCGCCAACCACGGCTGGTGGCCGGTGCTGTGGTTCACCGCCAAGATGTGGACGTTCCTGTTCATCTACTTCTGGTTGCGCGCCAGCCTGCCCCGGTTCCGCTACGACCAGTTCATGTCGCTGGGCTGGAAGCTGCTGATCCCGGTGTCGCTGGTGTGGATCATGATCGCTGCGGTCATCCGCACCCTGCGCAACCAGGGCTACGCGCACTGGACCACCCTGCTGGTGGTGTGCAGCCTCGTCTTTGCCGTGGCGCTGATCGCGACGCTGCGAAAACCGTTCAGCGCCCCCAGTGCCCGCAAGCGCCGCAAGCAGGTGGTCAGCCTCACCCCGAGCGGCGCAGCCGACGAACCGGCGTTCCCGACACCACCGCTGCCGCTCAAGACCCTCGAACGGCCTGTAGGTGCGAGCAAGGAGAAGGCACGTGGCTAACATCTTCCGACGCCTCTGGGATCCGGTAGCCGGGTTCGGCGTCACCTTCGGGTCGATGTTCAAAAAGAACATCACCGAGGAGTATCCGGAGAAGCCGGGCCCGGTGGCGCCGCGTTACCACGGCCGCCATCAGCTCAACCGGTACCCCGACGGCCTGGAGAAGTGCATCGGCTGCGAGTTGTGCGCCTGGTCCTGCCCGGCCGACGCGATCTACGTCGAAGGCGCCGACAACACCGAAGAGGCGCGGTACTCCCCTGGCGAGCGCTACGGCCGGGTGTACCAGATCAACTACCTGCGCTGCATCGGGTGCGGGCTGTGCATCGAGGCCTGCCCGACCCGCGCGTTGACCATGACCAACGACTACGAGTTGGCCGACGACAACCGCGCGGACCTGATCTACGAGAAGGACCGGCTGCTGGCGCCGCTGCTGCAGGACATGCTGGCGCCGCCACATCCGCGGGCCGAGGGCGCCACCGACAAGGACTACTACCTGGGCAACGTGACGGCCCAGGGGCTGCGCGAAAGTCAGGAAGCCCGATGATCGTCACCATCGCTGCGGAAACCCTGACCCGCACCTCTACCGGCGAGGCCGTCATGTTCTGGGTGCTCGGCACCATGGCGGTCGTCGGTGCCCTCGGGGTGGTGTTGGCGGTCAACGCCGTGTACTCGGCGATGTACCTGGCGATGACCATGCTCATCCTGGCGGCGTTCTACATGGCCCAGGACGCGCTGTTCCTCGGCGTCGTGCAGGTGGTGGTCTACACCGGCGCGGTGATGATGCTCTTCCTGTTCGTGCTAATGCTGATCGGCGTGGATTCCGCGGAATCGCTGAAAGAGACCCTGCGCGGACAGCGCGTCGCCGCGGTGGTCACCGGCGTCGGGTTCGGCGTCGCGCTGATCGCCGGCATCGGCAACGTCGCGACCGGCGGCTTCTCCGGCCTGGCCGGCGCCAACGCCAACGGCAACGTCGAAGGACTTGCGGCGCTGATCTTCTCGCGCTACCTGTGGGCCTTCGAGCTGACCAGCGCACTGCTGATCACCGCCGCGGTCGGGGCGATGATCCTGGCGCACCGGGAGCGCTTCGAGCGCCGCAAGACCCAGCGCGAGCTCTCCGAGGAGCGTTTCCGCCCCGGCGGGCACGCCACGCCGCTGCCCAACCCGGGCGTCTACGCCCGACACAACGCCGTCGACGTGGCAGCACTGCTGCCCGACGGCTCCTACTCGGACCTGTCGGTGTCCAAGATCCTGCGAACCCGCGGAGCCGACGGGCTGCAGACTCCTTCACCGGAAGCCGTGAAAGGCGGCACGTCGTGAATCCGGCGAATTACCTGTACCTTTCGGCATTGCTGTTCACCATCGGGGCTGCCGGCGTGCTGCTGCGGCGCAACGCCATAGTGATGTTCATGTGCGTCGAGCTGATGCTCAACGCCGTCAACCTGGCGTTCGTCACGTTCGCGCGCATGCACGGCAAGCTCGACGGACAGATGATCGCGTTCTTCACCATGGTGGTTGCCGCGTGCGAGGTCGTCATCGGCCTGGCCATCATCATGACGATTTTCCGTGCCCGCAAATCGGCGTCGGTCGACGACGCGAATCTACTCAAAGGCTGAGAACGCCAAGATGATTCATTACACCTGGCTGCTGGTGGCGCTGCCGCTGGCGGGTGCTGCGATCCTGCTGTTCGGCGGTAGACGCACCGACGCGTGGGGCCATTGGCTGGGCACGCTGGCCGCCCTCTCGGCGTTCGGCGTGGGTGTCACACTGCTGACCGAGCTGCTGAGCCGGTCGGCCGACGACCGCGTCATCCATCAGACGGTCTACAGCTGGATGCCGGTGGCCCAGTTGCAGGTCGACTTCGGTCTGCAGATCGACCAATTGTCGATGTGTTTCGTCCTGCTCATCTCCGGCGTCGGGTCGCTGATCCACATCTACTCGATCGCCTACATGGCCGAAGACGAAGACCGCAGAAGGTTTTTCGGTTACCTGAACCTGTTCCTGGCCTCGATGCTGCTGCTGGTGGTGGCCGACAACTACGTGCTGCTCTACGTCGGCTGGGAGGGCGTCGGCCTGGCGTCCTACCTGCTGATCGGCTTCTGGTACCACAAGCCGTCGGCGGCCACGGCGGCCAAGAAGGCGTTCGTGATGAACCGCGTCGGGGACGCCGGCCTGGCCCTGGCCATGTTCCTGATGTTCGCCACCTTCGGCACCGTGTCCTACGCGGGGGTGTTCTCCGGGGCGCCCGCCGCCAGCCAGGGCGTGCTGAACGCGATGGGGTTGCTGCTGCTGATGGGTGCCTGCGCCAAGTCGGCCCAGGTCCCGCTGCAGGCCTGGTTGGGCGACGCGATGGAGGGCCCCACCCCGGTGTCGGCGTTGATCCACGCCGCCACCATGGTGACCGCCGGTGTGTACCTCATCGTGCGGTCCAACCCGGTCTTCAACCTCGCTCCCGACGCACAACTGGCGGTCGTCATCGTCGGCGCCGTCACCCTGATGCTGGGGGCGTTCATCGGCTGCGCCAAGGACGACATCAAGCGCGCGCTGGCCGCCTCCACGATGAGCCAGATCGGCTACATGGTGCTGGCCGCCGGCCTCGGCCCGGCGGGCTACGCGTTCGCGATCATGCACCTACTCACCCACGGCTTCTTCAAGGCCGGCCTGTTCCTCGGGTCGGGTTCGATCATCCACGCGATGCACGACGAGCAGGACATGCGCCGCTACGGCGGGCTGCGCAAGGCCCTGCCGGTCACCTTCGTGACGTTCGGCCTGGGCTACCTGGCGATCATCGGTGTGCCCCCGTTCGCGGGCTTCTTCTCCAAGGACGCGATCATCGAGGCCGCGCTGGGCGCCGGCGGCACCCGGGGTTACGTGCTCGGCGGGGCCGCACTGCTGGGCGCGGGCATCACCGCCTTCTACATGACCCGCGTGATGCTGATGACCTTCTTCGGCCAGAAGCGTTGGGCGCCGAGCTCGCATCCGCACGAGGCGCCCGCTCTGATGGCGTGGCCGATGATCCTGCTGGCGGTTGGCTCGGTGTTCTCCGGCGCCCTGTTCGCGATCGGCGGGACGCTCAAGCACTGGCTCGAACCCGTCGTCGGGGCCCACGAGGAGACCACCCACGCCGTACCGGCCTGGGTCAGCACCTCGCTGGCCCTCGGCGTGGTGGTCGTCGGCATCGCGGTGGCCTACCGCATGTACGGCGGCAAGGCCGAGATTCCGCGGGTTGCCCCTGCCCAGGTCTCGGTACTGACGACGGCCGCACGCGCCGACGCTTACGGCGATGCCTTCAACGAGGAGGTCTTCATGCGCCCGGGTGCGCACCTGACGGACAGGCTGGTCGCCGTCGACAACTCCGGAGTGGACGGCTCGGTCAACGCACTGGCCGCGCTGGTGGGCCGGACCTCAAATGGATTGCGCGGCTTGCAGACCGGCTTCGCGCGCAACTACGCGCTGTCGATGCTGGCCGGTGCGGCCCTGGTGGCGGGTGCGCTGCTGGTGGTGAACCTGTGGTGAACTCGAGCATTCCGTGGCTGAGCATCTTGTGGCTCGTCCCGTTGGCCGGCGCGGTGCTGGTGATCCTGTTGCCGCCGGGGCTGCGTCAGGTCGCGAAGTGGACCGGCCTGGTGGTCGCCGTCGCCACGCTGGCCGTGTCCCTTGTCGTCGCCGCGGCGTTCAAGCCCGGCGGTGACACCTACCAGTTCGTCGAAAAGCGCACCTGGATACCTGCTTTCGGCGCGGGTTACTCCCTGGGTGTGGACGGCATCGCGCTGATCCTGGTGGTGCTGACCACGGTGCTGATCCCGCTGCTGCTGGTCGCCGGCTGGAACGACGGTGGAGACACCAACCCCCGTGGCCCGCACGCGTACGTCGCGCTGACCCTGGCCATCGAGTCGATGGTGCTGATCTCGGTGGTCGCGCTGGATGTGCTGCTGTTCTACGTGTTCTTCGAGGCCATGCTGATCCCGATGTACTTCCTCATCGGCGGTTTCGGGCAGGGCAAGGAGCGCTCGCGGGCGGCGGTGAAGTTCCTGCTGTACAACCTGTTCGGCGGGCTGATCATGCTGGCGGCGGTGATCGGCCTGTACGTGGTCACCAGCCAGCACGGCGGCGGCACGTTCGACTTCGTCCGCATCGTCAACGACGTCCGAACCGGCCGCCTTGCCGGCGTCGACCCGGCGGTATTCAAGGCCCTATTCCTGGGCTTCATGTTCGCGTTCGCGATCAAGGCGCCGCTGTGGCCACTGCACCGCTGGCTGCCCGACGCCGCGGTCGAGTCGACTCCCGCCACCGCGGTGCTGATCACCGCGGTGATGGACAAAGTGGGCACCTTCGGGATGCTGCGCTACTGCCTGCAGCTGTTCCCGGACGCTTCAACGTATTTCCGCCCGGCGATCGTCACGCTGGCCATCATCGGGGTAATCTACGGCGCCATCGTGGCGATCGGCCAGACCGACATGATGCGCCTGATCGCCTACACCTCGATCTCCCACTTCGGGTTCATCATCGCGGGCATTTTCGTGATGACCACCCAGGGCCAGAGCGGCTCGACGCTGTACATGCTCAACCACGGCATCTCCACCGCGGCGGTGTTCCTGATCGCGGGATTCCTGGTCTCCCGTGGCGGCAGCCGCAACATCGCCGATTACGGCGGCGTGCAGAAGGTGGCCCCCATCCTGGCCGGCACCTTCCTCGTCTCCTGCATGGCCACCCTGTCGCTACCCGGCCTGGCGCCGTTCATCAGCGAATTCCTGGTATTGCTGGGAACTTTCAACCGCTACTGGGTGGCCGCAGCCTTCGGGGTGACCGCGCTGGTGCTGGCGGCCATCTACATGCTGTGGCTCTACCAGCGCGTGATGACCGGTCCGGTCGCCAAGGGCAACGAGAAGATCCGTGACCTCGTCGGGCGCGAGATGATCGTCGTCGCACCGCTGCTCGCGCTGTTGTTCGTGCTCGGCGTCTACCCCAAGCCGGTGCTGGACGTCATCAACCCGGCAGTCGAGAACACCATGACCACCATCGGTCAGCACGACCCCGCACCTACTGTTCCAATCAGCGGCGTGCCCCGTAAAGCCGAAGGACCGCACCAATGACGCTGCCCAGCCCCAGCATCGAGTACTTCTCGCTGTCCCCGATGTTCATCGTGTTCGGCATCGCGGTCGTCGGCGTGCTGGTCGAGGCGTTCCTGCCGCGCCGGCTGCGCTACGGCGCGCAGGTGGTGCTGGCCCTCGGGGGGCTGGCCGCCGCGTTCGCCGCCGTGGTGGCGGTGGCAAAGTCGGTACCGGCCGAGGGCCGCCGCGCCGTGCTCGGCGCCGTGGCGGTGGACCGGCCGACGCTGTTCCTGCAAGGCACCATCGTTCTGGTCTCGATCCTGGCCGTCATTTTCGTCGCCGAGCGCAGCCAGCGATCGGTCGCGGACAAGGCCGCCGCCGAAAAGCACAAGGTTTTCGCCGGACTGGATTCCTTCACCCCCCAAGCCTCCGCGGTGCCCGGCAGCGACGCCGAGCACGAGGCCGAACGCGCCGGGGCGGCCCAGACCGAGCTTTTCCCGCTGCTGACGCTCTCGGTCGGCGGCATGATGGTGTTCCCCGCGTCCAACGACCTGCTGACCATGTTCGTTGCGCTGGAAGTTCTTTCGCTCCCGCTGTACCTGATGTGCGGGCTGGCCCGGCACCGTCGGTTGGTGTCGCAGGAGTCGGCGTTGAAGTACTTCCTGCTGGGGGCGTTCTCGTCGGCCTTCTTCCTCTACGGTGTCGCCCTGCTCTACGGTGCGACCGGCACATTGACCCTCGGCGGAATCCGCGATTCGCTTGCGGGAGACAGCGATACGGGCATGGCGCTGGTCGGGGTCGCGCTGCTCTCGGTCGGTCTGCTGTTCAAGGTCGGCGCCGTCCCGTTCCATTCGTGGATCCCTGACGTCTATCAGGGGGCGCCCACCCCGATCACCGGTTTCATGGCGGCGGCTACCAAGGTCGCGGCGTTCGGCGCCCTGCTGCGGGTGGTTTATGTGGCCCTGCCGCCGCTACACCACGACTGGCGCCCGGTGCTGTGGGGAATCGCGATCCTGACCATGACCGTGGGCACGATCACCGCGGTGAACCAGACGAATGTCAAACGGATGCTGGCCTATTCGTCGGTCGCGCACGTCGGCTTCATTCTCACCGGCGTGATCGCCGACAACTCCGCGGGCCTGTCGGGCACCCTGTTCTACCTGGTCGCCTACAGCTTCAGCACGGTCGGCGCCTTCGCGATCGTGGGCCTGGTCCGCAACTCCGATGACGTCGAGGATGCCGACCTGTCGCACTGGGCGGGCCTGGGTCAGCGCTCCCCCATTGTGGGCGTAATGCTTTCGATGTTTCTGCTGGCATTCGCGGGCATCCCGCTGACGAGTGGCTTCATCAGTAAGTTCGCCGTGTTCAAGGCCGCCGCCCAGGGCGGCGCGGTGCCGCTGGTGGTGATCGGTGTGATCTCGTCCGGCGTTGCGGCGTATTTCTATGTTCGTGTGATCGTGTCGATGTTCTTCACCGAGCCCACCGACGACACACCGCATGTGATGGCGCCTGGGGTGCTGAGTAAAGCGGCCATCGCGGTGTGTGCCCTGGTGACGGTGCTGCTGGGCATCTTCCCGCAGCCGGTGCTGGACCTGGCCGAGCGCGCGGCGACCTTCCTGAACTGACTCAACTCACGTCTGGTCGAAGAACCCCGACTGGTCGTCACCCTTGTTGAAGAACCCGGAACTGCTATTGCCGGAGTTCGAGATGCCCGAGCTCGCGTCGCCGGAAACGCCGATGCCGGAGCTGAACTTGCCCGCGACGTTGAATCCGGCACTGAATGATCCGGTATTGCCGAATCCGACGTTGGCGGCGCCGATGTTGTTGAAGCCGACCAGCTCGGTGCCGTTGTTACCGAAACCCGAGATCGGCGAGAAGCCACCGGTTTTGACGTTCTGGAACCCCGACAGTGTGTCGCCGGAATTGTTGAAACCCGAGACGCTGGTGGCGCCCGCGACGTGTCCGAATCCGGACACGGTGCCAGGCTGATCGGTCGCGCTAGCGATGGCGGTATTGACGTCGCCGGCGTTGAGCAGGCCGGTGTTCAGATCGCCGGAGTTACCGAAGCCGGTGTTCAGAGAGCCTGCGTTGAATGATCCTGTGTTGCCGCCGAGCCCGCCGGCGATGCCACCCGAGTTGAAGTCGCCGGTATTGGCGTAGCCCGCGTTGAAGGACCCCATATTGTTCGTGCCGGCGTTGCCGGCGCCGACGTTGTTGAAGCCGCCGTTGCCGATCCCGACGTTGGTGAACCCACCGTTGCCGATACCGGTGTTCAGCGAGCCCCCGTTCCATGAGCCGGTGTTCACGTTTCCGGCATTGCCGAATCCGGTGTTGGTGTTGCCGGAGTTGAAGAAGCCGAAGTTCCCGTCACCGGAGTTGAAGAAGCCGACGTTGTTGTTGCCGGAGTTGCCGAAGCCGACATTGCCGGTGCCGGCGTTCAATGCCCCGATGCCGAACTGGTTGTCACCGGTGAGTCCGAAGCCGATGTTGTTGTTGCCGCTGTTGCCGAACCCGAAGTTGAAGCTGCCCTTGTTGCCGAACCCGAAGTTGGAGGTACCCAGGTTGCCGCTGCCGAGGTTGAACGAGCCGAGATTGCCGCTACCGATGTTTCCACTGCCCGAGTTTCCGCTGCCGAAGTTTCCGTCACCGAAGTGGTTGCCGAAACCGAAATTCCCGTTGCCGACATAGTTCCCGCCGCCGAAGTTCAGGTTCCCGAAGTAGTTGCCACCACCCAGGTTGGTGTAGCCGACGTTGCCGCCGCCCAGGTTGTAGGAGCCCCAGTTGCCGCCGCCCAGGTTGAGATTTCCGAGGTTACCGCCACCCAGGTTCACGTTTCCGATGTTGCCGATGCCCAGGTTGAAGTCGCCGTCGTTTCCTCCGCCGAGGTTCCAACTGCCCAGATTGCCCGGGCCGGTGTTGATGTCGGGCAGTGCCACGCCGATAGCGGGTGCTGCGGGCAATGACGCGAGGGCTGGGGCCAACGGTCCCAAGGCGAGCAAGGAAACGGTGGCCGCCGGGCCGAAAAAGCCGGATTGGTTGTTGCCCTGGTTGAAGAAACCGGAGCTCGTGTTACCTGGAATGTTGATACCCGAGCTACCCACTCCCGCAACCGAAATACCGGCGCTGAGGTTGCCCGAGTTCAGAATCCCGACCGTAACCTGACCGGTGTTGTACCACCCGGTCGCCGACGCGGCCGAGTTATTGAAACCGGACATCAACGTGGCTCCTACGCCGGCGTCGGAGTTCTGGAAACCGGACGAGAAGTTGGCCGTGTTGTAAAACCCGGAGCTGTTGAATCCCGTGTTGCCGATACCGGAGCCCGTCGCTCCTGCCGGCGTGATCGCACTGCCGACACCGGTGTTGAAGTCGCCCGAATTCAGCAAGCCGGTGTTGGTGTTGCCGGAATTGCCCAGGCCGGTATTGAGACCACCGCTGTTCGACAGACCGGTGTTGTAGTCACCGGAGTTGAAAGATCCGGCGTTGTGGAAGCCCGTGTTCCCCGAGCCCATGTTCAATCCACCGGAATTCCCGAGGCCCGCGTTGAGATTCCCCGAGTTTCCGAATCCAAAGTTTGTCAAACCGGCGTTGCCAAAGCCGGTGTTGGTGTCACCCGCATTCCAGAATCCGGTGTTGCCGCCTCCCGCGTTGCCGAATCCGAAGTTTCCGTCGCCGGAGTTGAAGAAGCCGGAGTTGCCGTTGCCGGAGTTGAAGAAGCCGACGTTGTTGTTGCCCGAGTTTCCGAAGCCGATATTGCCGGTTCCGGAGTTCAGCGCGCCGATACCGATCTGATTGTCTCCGGTCAGCCCGAACCCGATGTTGTTGTTGCCGTGGTTCCCGAAGCCGAAGTTGAAGTTGCCGTTGTTGGCCAAACCGATGTTGGACGATCCCACGTTGCCGCTGCCCAGGTTGAACGAGCCTAGATTTCCACTGCCGAAGTTCAGGGTGCCGAGGTTGCCACTGCCGAGGTTGCTGTTTCCGATATTGCCGAAGCCGGCGTTGCCGCTCCCCAAATGGCCGAATCCCACGTTCAGCCGACCCGCATTCCCGAGGCCGAGGTTGGTGTAGCCCGTGTTTCCAATACCCAGATTGAAGGAGCCGAAGTTGCCGCTACCCAGGTTCAGGTTGCCCACGTTGCCGCCACCCAGGTTCACGTTCCCGGTGTTGCCGT
Source organism: Mycobacterium gordonae (assembly GCF_017086405.1). Classification (NCBI taxonomy): domain Bacteria; kingdom Bacillati; phylum Actinomycetota; class Actinomycetes; order Mycobacteriales; family Mycobacteriaceae; genus Mycobacterium; species Mycobacterium camsae. The sequence goes on along the minus strand of NZ_CP070973.1, from coordinate 1,910,511 downwards.
TACCGAGGTTCAGGAATCCGTTGTTGCCACCACCGAAATTCCACGACCCGATGTTCCCGACGCCGGTGTTCACGTCGGGAATCGCGGCCGCGGCGGCCGCGGCCTGACCCAAACCGGGCATCGCGGCCAATGCACTGCCCCACGACGACAACGCCGCGGCCGCGGCCGACGCCCCGCCGTGATAGCTCACCATCGCCGCCACGTCAGCGGCCCAGAACTCTTCATAGACACTCTCGGCGGCCGCGATCGCCGGAGCATTCTGACCGAACAGATTGCCGATTACCAACCGCACGAACGCATTTCGGTTCGCCGATACAGCCTGTGGGTGCACCGTCGCCGCCCGGGCCGCCTCGAACGCACTGACCACCGCCTTGGCGGCGGTCGACGCCGATGCGGCACGTATCGCCGACTTGCTCAGCAACCCGGCGTACGGGGTGGCGGCTGCAACCATCTTCTCCGCTGCGGTGCCCTGCCACGCCTGACCAGCCAAACCGGATGTGACCGACCGGAACGACTGCGCGGCGGTAGCCAACTCCTGCGCCAATCCGTCCCAGGCCAGCGCCGCCTCAAGCATCGGCGCCGGACCCGCACCCGCGAACATGCGGATCGAATTGATCTCCGGCGGCAACATAAAGAAACTCATGAGGCGACTTCCTTCCCGCAAAACGGGCGCTGCTCGCTGCGACCGAGGTTCGCACCCGACACGATTCGTCAGAAGGAACCATAGAAGAAACCGCAGGGCACTTTATGCGGTTCCGGCAAATTCCGCCTTAGTTGATAAACGGACGCGTCGCCAGGACGTAAATCGCCAACACCGCCAGTGGCGCCACCAACGGCAACCAGGGCACCTGCACCGGGAACGACGTTGCCACCAGCCCCGCGAAGGTGAACCCGACGGCAGCGACGATCGTCGGCCAGCTTCCGGTCACGACGTCACCGGAGGCGTGCCGGCTCACCAAGTAGGCCGCGGCGCACAGGCCCGACAATGCGGCCAGCACGTGCGACGGTTCCGATACCACGATGACGATAATCACCAACAGGACGGCAACCGTTGCAGCGGAGCGAAATACCGTTCCGAACCCGACGGCGAGCACGGCCGCGGCTGCCGCCATCAGCGGTAGCCCATGGGATCCGATGGCCGCCGCCGCCACCATCAGCAGACCGAAAGCCACCGAGAAGACGCGGGTACCGGATTGAGCGGGCATGTCAGCGCCTGCCCCGAACCCGCACCCGGCGATCGGGCAGCACGCTCATCGACTGCTCGAGCGAGCGATCCGACGGCCAGGACAGCACGTCCACGCCGACGGTGGCCATGTCGCGGTACATCCCCGAGCGCTGCAGCGCCCACATCTTGACCACCAACGGGTCGTGTTCGCCCTCGAACGGAGAACTGTCCAGCACGTCCACTGCGACCACGACGTGTCCACGCTTGCGCAAATCGATGAGCGCCAAGGCGAATTCGGTGTCGAGTAGGGTCGAGAAGGCGATGACGATCGCACCCGACGGGACGGCGGCCCGAGGAGCCAGGGTGCCGGTGGTGGTTTCAAACCGCTCGCCGGCATCCAGCACGGTGTCCAGCACCCGATAGAACTGGCGCTGGCCGATCTCGGCGCCGAGCCAGCGGGGGCGGTTGCCGCCGAGTGCGACGATCCCGGCCCGGTCGCCGTTGCGCAGCGCCGTCTGCACCACCTGAGCGGCGCCGCGCACGACCCGTTCTGTCGCGGTGGTCGCGGGTCCGGCAGGCTGACGGTAGGTGTCGATCAGCACCACCACGTCGGCGGCGCGGTCGGTCAATCGCTGCGTGACGTGCAGGCGGCCGCGCCGCGCGCTCACCGCCCAGTTCACCGCGCGCAGTTGGTCACCCGGTACATAGAGACGAATGTCGGCGTACTCCACGCCAGGGCCGATGTGGCGGGTGAGGTGCGCGCCCAGCCGGTCGAGCAACTCGATCTGCGGCAGCGAGGTCGATTGTGGTGGCGTCAGGGGAAACACGATCACGTCGGCGACATCGATTGTTCCGGTCCCCTTGAGCAACCCGCCACGTGCGACCACGTCGACCCGGCCGCTGATGTGGTAGCGGCCCCACCTCTTCGCCACCGCGACAACCGTTTTCGCGCCGGGTTCCGTTTCCGTTTCGTCCATTTCCATCCCCTCGACGGGCGGCACCGTGAGGTCGACGGTGGCCGGCCCGGATTCGGTAGTCACCCAAACCCGCACCCGCGCTTCTTCATTCTCGAAACATCGTTGTGCATCGGGTTCCGCGTGCAACTGAACCGTCGGGACCGGAGATTGCCAGCTGAGCGAGCACAGCACCCCGAGCAGCGGCGCGGCGAACGCGATCAGCTGCCAGCGCCCACCCATGATCGCGGCCGCCAGCGCCACCCCGGCGCAGGTGGCGATCGTCAACGTCAGTTGCGATGCCCGCCAGCGGATCTCGACCGGCCGATGGGTGATCACGTGGGCCGGCGGTCGGCTCGTGGTACGGGAAGGCGCCGCAACAGTTCCCCGACCACGTCGGCGCCCTGAATCTTGCGCACCCACATCTCCGGACGCAGCGTGATCCGGTGGGCGACAGCGGGGACGGCGAGCGCCTTGACGTCTTCCGGAATCACGTAGTCGCGGCCCAACAACAAGGCGCGGGCGCGGGCGAGTTGAACCAGGTCCAGTTCGGCGCGCGGACTGGCACCGACGGCGACCTGCGGATGGTGCCGGGTCGCGGTGGCCAGCGACACCACATACTGCAGCACATCCTCGTGCACCGTGACCTGCTCCACCGCTTCGCGCATCGCCAGCAGATCGGTCGCATCGACGACCTGGTTGACTATCGGCTCCGCCGAACCACGATCCAGGCGCCGGCGCAGCATCGCCGCCTCGTCCTGCTCGGAGAGGTAGCGCAGTTCCAGCCGGATGGCGAACCGGTCCAACTGAGCCTCCGGCAACGGGTAGGTGCCTTCGTACTCGATCGGGTTGTCGGTGGCCAGCACGATGAAAGGCGTTGGCAGCTTGTGGGTTTGGCCGTCAATGCTGACCTGCCCCTCGGCCATCGCCTCGAGCAGCGCGGCCTGTGTCTTGGGCGGCGTGCGGTTGATTTCGTCGCCTAGCAGCAGGTTGGTGAAGATCGGGCCGCGGCGGAATTCGAAACGCCCCGACTGCATGTCATAGATCGTCGAACCGAGCAGGTCGGCGGGCAACAAGTCGGGCGTGAACTGAACTCGGGTGAATTCCAGCCCCAACGCGGAGGCAAACGATCGGGCAATCAGCGTCTTGCCAAGTCCGGGAAGGTCTTCGATCAGCACGTGGCCGCGAGCCAGCAGCGCGGTCAGGATCAGCGTCAGGGCGGCGCGCTTTCCGACAACGACGCGTTCGATCTCGTCGAGTACCGCCTCACACTGGGCCGTGGTCGAACCAACTGGCATTGCCGCCGGTGTCGTCATCTCTGCTCCATCGTCATACCTTCTCCAACCTTCCCAGAATCTCCTCGAGCGCCGCGCGACCCGGTCCCGGTTGGCTGGCAGTGGCATGCCCGACGTTGTTCGGATTAACCCATTCCCACAGTTGTGCACCGAAAAGCATTTCGCCGGTGGCGCGGAATGCCTCCGGGTCCTTGGCCTGTCGTTGACCGGTGGTGATCTCGAAGCGCCGCGCCAACATCGGGCGCAGGTGTCGATCCCAATCCTTACGGCTGGAATCCGACCACCTGATCATCGTCTCGGTGTTGGACAACCAGCGACGCAGCGAATCCCCGAGGTCGTCGTCGTCTGGTTCGACTTCCGGTTCACTCGGGTGGCCCAGCACCCGGCGCACGTTCAGCAACACCAGGGTCAGCGCGATGCCGGCGCCGATCAGGACGAACCGGCGGTCCTGCACGATCAGGGCCAGCAGCTCGACGCCCGTGATGAGGCAAATACCGAGTGCGATCAGTCTTTTCATGCGGCCCTGCCGGATCGTGGGGCGATCTCGTCGAGCACGAGTTCGAGCACGCGGACCGCGGTCTCGCGGTGTCCCTCGTCCATCACGTGCGGACTGAACCGTGCCTCCTCGAAGAGGTTCACCAACTGCACCGCGTTCTGCGCCTGCAGCGCACGCTGTTCGACCGCGCGGGCGAGCACCTCGGTCGGGGTGTCGAATTCCTGCGGCACCGCGCCCGGAACATTGGCAAGTTCACGCTCCATTGCCGCATAGCAGGCGATGATGGCCTCGCGAGGTTCGCGGCTGAGGTCTGTCATCTCAGCCAGCCCGACTTCGGCGGCACGAACCAGTGACTCCGAAGCGGCTTCCAGAGGCGGCGATTCGACGGGACCGTCGGCGTGAGCCGCCGTGACGGCCGGGCGCCGCCGCCGGCGCGATACGATGAAGCCGCCGACGAACAGCATCAGCAACACCGGCACAAACGCCAGCAACGAGCCGAGCATGTCCGGGGTGTCCTTGTGCCGCGGAGGTTGCGCCGGTTGCGGAGCGCCTCCCGTCCCGGGCCCGTTTGCACCCGAATTCGGTTGCGGCGCATCAAGAGCGAGTTGGGGTGGGGCGAAGAAACGCGACACCAGGACCGCGACCAGGATCCAGGCGACGATCACGCCCAGTGCGATCAGCACTACGCGCCAGCTTGGCCGGGCACTGCCGCTGCCCAGCATCTCAGGCAGCGCGCCGGCGCTGGGGGCTGCCGTGCGCGGGTCGCGCAGCCGGGCGATGATCGAGAATGCCAGCAGTGCCAGGGTGGCCGCGACCGCAGCGACCAGGAACATCAGTGCCGTCTTGCTGGGGCCCTCCTCGGCGATGCGGCGACCGTGGTGCGCGGGGAGATACCCACGTAGCGCGGCAGCGGCCAGCATCAGCAGCGCGACCAGGGCCACCACCCGGGTGGTGGGCTTGTCGAACATCAGCGGAAGTTTCCTGGCGGCTTGCGCCCCATAGCCGAAGGCTAGCGGCGTCGGGCTGCCCGGGTCCAGTCGCGGACACTTGTCGCCGCGTTGCCTCATGTCAAGATGCGCGCGACGGACGGTTGGTTGCCGCACGTGAGCGTGCGCGCTTGGTGACTGGGGCGGGGATGCTCACTGGTGCTTTGCTGGTGGTCAGGGTGAAGAGACGGTTGGTCAACGCCTGAATCTGGCGTTGGGTGGCGGCTGGATTGATCAGCGAGTAGGTCCGCGTGAGCCCCACGATACGGTCCACGGTCATGCTCGGGTGGTCGGTCGCCGGGTGAAACGGGGTGGTGGCCTTGTCGTGTTTCCTGGATACCTTGGCGCCTGTGCGGATTTTGGATACCAGTTTCTGCTGGGATCGGGAACGGCATCGAGGCGGCGATGTGATTGAGGGCGGCCAGTACGTGTTTGGCCGTCCTATCCGGTAGCGGGCGGCTTCCGGTCCAACCGGTGGCGATGTCGGTGACCGTCAACGTGAACGCATGGCCTCCATCCCGGTTGCCGCCGTCGTGGAAGACCGTGTCGATCTCGACGAAGCCGGGCACAGCGTCATCCCATCGGGCCCAGGTACGTGTCGGGATCTGACTTCGGATCAGCGAACTCGGCTTGTGCCCACGCGCACACAGCCACCAGCTCGGTAAGCATCGACGCGAGCCGTTTGCCCAGCACCGTCCAGCAGATCGTCAGCGCCGCGATGACCTCGGGTCCGTACTTCACCGGCCGAGCACTGCGCATGGTGACGACCGTGGGCGCCAGCGCGGCTTTGAGCGCCTTACGGGCATGACTGCGATGCCAGCCGGTATTGGCACACAACTCATCCGGGATCACTCCCTTACCGCGCTTACTCGCCGCCTGGTAACGGGTCGCGGTCATCTCGGTGATTGCTGTGCGCTGTGCCAACGTCTACCCCCATTCATCGGAGGTACGCGCACATCTCCGATGAGGCAACGACCCACCCTTTCGCGCGCATTTCTGACGAGTCGACGCGCCCGGCGAGTGTGATAATATCGAACATGTGTTCGAACTCGATTGGTTCTCGCGGGTCGACCCTGCCGCCACCGAGGCGGAACTGGTCGCGCGCCTCGGACAGTTGGAGCTAGTCAAGTCCGCTGCGGCCGCAGGGCAGGCCCGCGCGGCGGCCGCGCTGGATGCGGCCCGGCGCGCGGCGGAGTCGGCGGCGGGGGTACCCGCTGCCAAACGGGGCCGGGGGGTGGCCAGCGAAGTCGCGTTGGCCCGCCACGATTCCCCCGCACGCGGAGGCCGGCACCTGGGATTGGCCAAAGCCCTGGTGCACGAGATGCCCTGCACCCTGGCCGCCCTGGAACAAGGCGCGCTCACCGAATGGCGAGCCACCCTGATCGTGCGCGAATCGGCCTGCCTGGACCTCGAGGACCGCCGCGAGCTGGACCGCGAACTATGCGCCGCGGCAGACCAGCTCGCGGGGTGGGGCGACAAACGCATCACCGCCGCGGCCCAGAAAATCGCCTACCGCCTTGACGCACAAGCCGTGGTCGATCGCGCCGCCCACGCCGTCGAAGACCGCACCGTCACCATCCGCCCGGCTCCGGACAACATGACCCGGGTCAACGCCCTGCTACCCCTGGCCCAGGGCGTCGGGGTCTATGCCGCGCTGCGCCGCGCCGCCGACACCACCTCAGATGGCCGCACCCGCGGCCAGGTCATGGCCGACACCCTGGTCGAGCGCATCACCGCCACCCCGGCCACCACTGCGGCCTCGATCGCCCTGAACGTCGTCATCTCCGACCGCGCCCTGCTCGGCAACGACAACGACCCCGCCACCGTCGAGGGCTACGGCCCCATCCCCGCCGAGGTAGCCCGCCGCTGGCTGACCGCCGCGCACGCCGATGCCACCGCGCTGACCAGCCTGCGCCGCCTCTACGCCAACCCCACCACCGGCGCACTGGTGGCCATGGAATCACGCGCCCGACCCTTCCCCCGCGCGCTGGCCGAGTTCATCAACCTGCGCGACCAAACCTGCCGCACCCCCTACTGCGACGCCCCCATCCGCCACCGCGACCACATCACCCCCGTCGCACACGGCGGCACCACCACCGCCACCAACGGCCAAGGCCTCTGCGAACGCTGCAACTACGCCAAAGAATCACCCGGCTGGCGCGTCACCACCCACGACGCCAACGGCGTACACACCACCGAATTCATCACCCCCACCGACGCCCGCTACCGATCCGCCGCACCACCGATCTACCAACGCATCGACATCAGTGAGGTCGAAGACGCGCTCGGCATCCGACTCATTTACCACCATGCCGCCTGACGGTCTACACCATGAACGGCGCGAAGCTGCCATCGAGCACCTGCAGGTGTCCGATCGTGCGGCCGGTCACCACGCTCGGGCTCACGCGTGCGAGTTGCAGTGCCGCCTGCGCGAATTCCTCGGCGGTGCTCTCGTCGTCGAAGCCGTCCGCATAGTAGGACAGGCCTGGCGTCATGATCGGCTTGGACGGCGCGAGTGCGTTGACCGCGATGTCGTAGTCGGCGAGGTCGAGCGCCGCGCAGCCGGTGAGGTGTTCCAGCGCCGCCTTGGAGCCCCCGTACCCGGGCAATCCCCCACCCAGCCGGGAGGCGACGGAGGTGATGTTGACGATCGAACCGCCGCCGGCGGTGATCATGTCGGGGCTGACCAGTTGCATCAGTTCGTACGCGGCGAAGACGGCGATCTCGAAGTGCCGCCGGTACGCGGCCAACGGGACGCTGATGAAACCGGGGTACCGGGCCTTGTCCGTCGTGGCTTTCTTGGTACGTGGCGTGCCACCGGGGCGCCCTGGCGCGGTGAACGCGGCATTGTTGATCAGAATCGTGATGGGGCCCAACGCATCTCGGGCTTCGTCGACCAACCGTACGATGTCGTCGTGCGCGGTCAGGTCGGCCCGGACCGCCACAGCCCGTCCGCCGGCAGCCTCGATGTCGGACACCGTTTCGCCGATGGTGCCGGGCAGCCGTTGGTCCCAGACGGCCTCGGTGCGGCCGACGACGGCCACCGCCTCGCCGTCGGCAGCCAGCGCCAGCGCGATCGCCCGTCCGAGACCGCGGCTGGCGCCGGTGACGATGGCGGTCAACGGGTCACTCCGTGCACCACGATGGCCGCGGTCTGCTCCACCCAGGCGTCGTCCAGCTTCTGGTCCGGGTACAGCATCATCCGCAGCATCGTGGCGCCTCCGATCAATTCGATGAGGCGACCTGGGTCGACGTCGGGATGCGCCTGCCCGCGGTCGATCGCCTCACGCAGCCGTGTCCGCACCTCGGCGAACAAACCGGCAAAACGAGACATCACCCGCGCATTCAGTTCGGGGTCGGCGGTCATGTCGGCCACCAGTCCGGGCAACGCCGCGCGCACCACCGGGGTGGTGAACACGTCGCGGGTGGCCTCGATCATCATCCGGATGTCGGCGGCGAAATCACCAGCTGGGGCCACCAAAGCCGTCGGGGCCACCGGGAAGGCCGCCTCATGCACCAACTCGGCCTTGCTGGACCACCTTCGATACAGCGCCGACTTGGTCGTTCCGGCCCGCTCGGCGACCGCGGCCAGACTGAGATTCGAATATCCGATGCTGACGAGCAGTTCCGCGGTCGCCGCCAGGATGGCAGAGTCGATGCGTGGATCTCGCGGCCGCCCGGCGCCGGGGATCTTGTCAAGGGTGGACTGGTCTGCTTTCATAACGCTACCTACCGTATCGTAATTACTCCGCAAAGGAAGCACCGTGGCCAATGAACCGGCTCTCGAAGATGTGGGCCGCATGCAACGCTCGAGCCGCGATACCGCCACCGTCCCGGCCCTGATATCGGGGTGGTTGTCGACCAAATTGTCGGCAACACCCGAGGTCACCGTGGAAAGCGGGGTGGACTCGACGGGCATGTCGTCGGAAACCATCATCCTGACCGCGCGGTGGGACGGACACGAGCAGAAGCTCGTCGCCCGGGTCGCACCCACCGCCCAGGACGTTCCGGTCTTCCCGACCTATCGCCTGGACCATCAGTTCGAAGTGATCCGACAGGTCGGTGAGCTGACCGACGTGCAGGTGCCCCGGGTGCGCTGGATCGAGAACACCGGGGAAGTCCTCGGGGCGCCGTTCTTCCTGATGGACTACGTCGACGGCGTGGTACCGCCTGACGTCATGCCGTACACCTTCGGCGGCAACTGGTTTGCCGACGCACCGGCCGAGCAACAACGCAAGCTGCAGGACGCCTCGGTCAAGGTGCTGGCCACCCTGCATTCGATCCCGGACGCGCAGAACACATTCGGCTTCCTCACCGCGGACTTGGCCGGCGGTACCGCGTTGCGCAAGCACTTCGGCTGGGTGAGGTCGTGGTACGACTTCGCGGTCCCCGACATCGGCCGATCTCCGTTGGTGGAGCGCACCTTCGGCTGGCTGCAGGACAATTGGCCAACCGAGGCCGATGCGCGCGAGCCGGTTCTGAACTGGGGCGACGCCCGGGTGGGCAACGTACTTTATCGAGACTTCGAACCAGTGGCGGTGCTGGACTGGGAGATGGTGACCCTGGGCCCGCGGGAACTCGACGTCGCTTGGATGATATTCGCGCACAAGGTCTTTCAAGAGCTAGCGGGGCTGGCGACGTTGCCGGGCCTGCCCGGGGTGATGCGCGAAGACGACGTGCGCGCCACGTATCAACGGCTCACCGGGGTGGAACTCAGCGACCTGAACTGGTTCTACGTGTACTCCGGGGTCATGTGGGCGTGCGTGTTCATGCGCACCGGTGCGCGGCGAGTGCATTTCGGCGAGGTGGACAAACCCGAGGACGTGGAGACGTTGTTCTACCACGCCGGGTTGATGAAACGTCTTATTGGAGAGGAAAGCTAATGCTTGGGCCGCTCGATGAGTACCCGGTTCACCAGATCCCGCAGCCGATCGCCTGGCCCGGGTCGTCCGACCGCAACTTCTACGACCGCTCCTACTTCAACGCCCACGACCGCAGCGGAGACATCTTCGTCATCACCGGCCTCGGCTATTATCCCAACCTCGGAGTCAAGGACGCCTTCCTACTCGTCCGGCGCGGGCAGACTCAGACGGCAGTGCACCTTTCGGACGCCATCGACGGGGACCGGCTGAACCAGCATGTCAACGGCTACCGAGTCGAGGTCATCGAACCGCTGCGCAAACTGCGCATCGTGCTCGACGAAACCGAAGGTATGGCAGCCGATCTCACCTGGGAGGGCCTGTTCGATGTGGTCCAGGAGCAGCCACACATACTCCGGTCGGGCAACCGCGTCACGCTGAACGCCCAGCGGTTCGCCCAACTCGGCAGCTGGAGCGGGCAGCTGTCCGTCGACGGCGAGGACATCACCGTCGACCCGTCCGTGTGGCTCGGCAGCCGCGACCGGTCCTGGGGCATCCGTCCGATCGGCGAGCCGGAACCGGCCGGCCGGCCCGCGGATCCGCCGTTCGAAGGCATGTGGTGGCTGTACGTGCCGATGGCTTTCGACCACTTCGCGATCGTGCTGATTATCCAGGAGGAGCCCGACGGGTTCCGCTCGCTCAACGACTGCACCCGGGTGTGGCGCGACGGCCGGGTCGAGCAACTCGGCTGGCCGCGGGTCAAGATCCACTACCGCTCGGGCACCCGGATCCCGACCGGCGCCACCATCGACGCGACGGCGCCCGACGGCACCCTGGTCCACTTCGACGTGGAATCCAAGTTGCCGGTGCCGATCCACGTCGGCGGCGGCTACGGCGGCGACTCGGACTGGACGCACGGGGTGTGGAAGGGCGAGAAGTTCACCGAGCGGCTGACCTACGACATGACCGACCCCGGGATCATCGCCCGCTCTGGCTTCGGCGTCATCGACCACGTCGGGCGCGCGGTATGCCGCGACGGCGACGGCGATCCGGTCGAGGGCTGGGGCCTGTACGAGCACGGCGCGCTGGGCCGGCACGACCCGTCCGGCTTCGCCGACTGGTTGACCGTGGCGCCCTAACGCAACTCGTCGATGATCTCGGCCAGCGTGGACACCCCGATCGGCGCGGCCTGATACAGGAACACCGTGTCCGAGACGCCGTCGACACGATCGCGGATATGCGCGGCGATCTCCGCCGGCGTGCCGCACGCCGCGATGGTGTGCATGATCTCGTCGGTGATCAGCGAGCCCATCTCCTGCCACCGGCCCTGTTTGGACATCGCGTTGAGCTCGGGCTGCAGGTCCTCCCAGCCGTGCGCGGCCAGCACCGGCCGGTAGGCCGGAGTGGACCCGTAGAACGACAGCAGCCGCCGCGTTGCCTCGTGATCGCCGGCCGAGACGATGACTTCCGGAATGATCCGGAAATCCTCGGGCCGACGCCCACTGGCCTGTAGGCCTTCCCGCACCGCGGGCATGGTGCTGTCATGCAGGAAACGCCTCGACCCGAACGGCATGACGAGCAAACCGTCGGCGTGTTCGGCGGTGGCCCGGGTCAGCCGCGGTCCCAGCGCTCCCACGTAGATCGGCGGCGGACCATACGGGTTCGGGCCGGGATTGAAGGTCGGGGTCATCAGCGTGTGCCGGTAAAAATCGCCGCGAAAGTCCAGGCGCCCGCCGCTATTCCAGGCTTCGAAGATCGCGCGCAGCGCCGCGATCAGCTCCGTCATCCGCTGCACCGGGCGGTCGAACTGGGCGCCGAACCGCTTCTCGATCTGCGGACGAATCTGGGTGCCCAGGCCCAGGTGGAAGCGTCCACCGCTGAGCAGCTGGTGGTCGTTGGCCTGGTGCGCCAGATGAATCGGATTGCGCGGGAACGCGATCGCGACATTTGTCAGCAGGTCTAGGCCACCCACCGTGGCCGCCAGGGTCAACGGCGCGAACACGTCGTGCGGGCCTTCGAAGGTGGCCACGCCGCTGGCGCCGGCGTCGCGCAGCTCGCGCGCCCGCGCGCCCGCGTCAGCCAGTCCGTATAAAGCGGTGAAGACCTTCATCGCACGCCTACCATGAGAGCCGGCACGGAAGTCACCCTACGGAACCGGCGGCCGATGCTGTTCACTGGAGCACGTGCCGAACCCACAGTGGAATGTCGACGTTGTTGTCGTGGGGGCCGGCCTCGCCGGACTCGCCGCAGCTCGGGACCTGACGCAACAGGGCCACGAGGTGCTGGTACTAGAAGGCCGAGACCGGGTCGGCGGCCGCACCTTCAGCGGCAGCGTCGCCGGCCTGCCGATCGACCGGGGAGGCTCCTTCGTGGGGCCAACCCAGGACGCCGTGCTCACGCTGATCAGCGAGCTCGGGCTGCCCACCGTCCCGACCTACCACGACGGCAAGAACGTGATCCACTGGCGCGGCGCGGCGCGTGCCTACAGCGGCACGATCCCCCGGCTGTCGCTGGTCGGACTACTCGACATCGGACGGCTGCAGTGGCAGTTCGAGCGGATCTCGCGCACCGTTCCGATAGCGGCGCCATGGCATGCCAAGCGCGCGCGCCAGCTCGACGGCGTCTCGCTCGGCCAGTGGCTGGGGATGGTGCGCGCCACCGCGTCGTCCCGGGATCTGATGGCGATCATGACCCGGGTGACGTGGGGTTGTGAACCCGAGGACGTCTCGATGCTGCACGCCGCCCGCTATGTGCGCGCGGCCGGTGGCCTCGACCGGCTGCTGGACACCGAGAACGGCGCGCAGCAGGACCTGATCCCAGGCGGCACGCAGCAGATCGCCGATCGGGCGGCGGCCGAACTCGGCGACCGCGTCGTGCTGGACGCGTGCGTGCGTCGCATCGACCGGCACGGGTCCGGGGTGACGGTCACCTCCGATCAGGGTCAGGCCGAGGCCGGGTTCGTCATCGTCGCGATTCCGCCGGCCCACCGCGCCGGCATCGAGTTCGATCCCCCGCTGCCGCCCGAGTACACCGAACTCACCCGGCATTGGCCGCAAGGCCGGCTGACCAAGGCCTACGCCGCCTACGAGACGCCGTTCTGGCGGGCCAAGGGATTCTCCGGGCAGGCACTGCTGGACAACGGCCCGGTGTTCATCACGTTCGATGTCAGCCCGAACGCGGACGGCCCGGGTGTGCTGCTGGGCTTCGTCGACCCCCGCGCCTTCGACTCGCTGCCCGCTGAGCAGCGTCGCCGCGACGCACTGCGCTGCTTCGCCTCGCTGTACGGCGAGGAAGCTCTCAATCCACTTGACTACACGGATTTTCGTTGGGGCACAGAGGAGTTCGCGCCAGGAGGCCCCACGGCAGCGGTGCCGCCGGGATCATGGACCAAGTACGGCAAGGTGCTGCGCAGGCCGGTCGGCCCGATTCACTGGGCAGGCACCGAGACCGCAGACGAATGGACCGGATATTTCGACGGCGCGGTCAGGTCCGGCCAGCGGGCCGCCGCCGAGGTCGCCGCGCTGCTATGAGCTGATCAGCGTGACGCGGGCCTGACGGCCGATCGCCGCTTCGGCCAGTCCGCGCAACTGCCGGTTCACCGCGTCGGGCTGTTCCAGCATTGAGCAGTGCCCGCCGGGCAGTTCGACCAGGTCGACGACGTTGGGTACGGTGCGCGCCAGCTTGCGGGCCTGGCTGATCGGCGTCAACCGGTCCTGCTCGCTGCCGATGACCAGCGTCGGCACTGTCAGGCCCTCCAGGTTGAGGTGCCGCGAGCCGATCTCCTCGATGAGCATCCGCGCGCAGCCGCCGCGGCCCATCGGCGAGGTCTGCGCGAACAGTTCGTAGACCAACTCGACGACCGCCGGGTCGGCGCCGACGCCGACCGCCATCATCGACACGAGATACCGGCTCGGAATCCGGACGGCTCCCGGTAAGGGCAGTCCGCCGACCGCGCTGATCAGGGTTCGCCCGGCCACCACCCGGGCCGGCGACAAGCCACGCGGCACCGACAACAACTTGATCTTGCTCAGCAGGTCGCCACTGGCCGTGTTGATCAGCGCGACCGCGTCAGCGCGGCGACGGACCTTGTGACGGTAGCGCTCCGACCATGCCTGGATGGTCATGCCGCCCATCGAATGCCCGGCGATCAGCGCGCGTTCGTGCGGGGCCAGCGTCGCGTCCAGCACGCAATCCAGGTCGGAAGCGAGGTGTTTGAGGCTGTAGCCACCGCGGCGGGGGACAGCGCTGCGGCCGTGGCCGCGGTGGTCGAAGGCGATCACGCGATAATCGGTGGCCAGGTCGGCGATCTGATGCGACCACGCCCGGATCGCGCAGACGAAGCCGTGGGTCAGGACGATCGGGTAACCGTCGGCCGGGCCGAACACCTCCGCATGCAGTGCGGTGCCGTCGGCCGCGCGGACCTTGACGGTGCGACTTGGCGGCAAGTCGGCAGGCAACTGCCGAACCGGTTTTTCACGGGTAGTCATCCGAGGACTCTTGTCAGCATTCATGCCGCTCCCACCTTGGTCGCGGCTCCGTTGCCGCCATCCGGTTGCCGGCGACTTTACCTGACCGTAATGTGCGGTCCGTCACAAACCAGAACACGATCAGATAACGGCGAAACCGTGCCACAGTTATCCCGCCGTGGATTTTTGGCGACCACCGCCCTGCTGGCTGGTGCCTGCGCGGGGCCTACCCGGCCGGCCCAGGCGCCCAGCACACCCACCACTTCGACCGTGCCGCCGGACACGAAATCGGTGCTGGTGATCGGCGCGGGCATGGCCGGTTTGGCCGCCGCGCGCAGCCTCGCAGACGCGGGCTGGCCGGTGCGGGTGATCGAGGCCCGCAACCGGATCGGCGGGCGGGTGCACACCACCCGCGATTGGGGCGCGCCGCTGGAGATGGGCGCGTCCTGGATCCACGGGACCACCAACAACCCGTTGGTGGAGTTGGCGCAGCAGGTCCACGCCGATGTCGCGACCACCGACTACGACGACTCGACGAAGCTGGTGATCGACCCCCGGCTGCGGCCCCTGACGTTCGAGCCCAAGACCTGGCGCCGGCTGGTGTCCGACGCCCGCGACGAGGTGACCAGCGGAACGCTGGGCGCTGCCATCACCGCCCAGGCCGACCGCGAGGAGCTCACCGCCCGGGAGCGCGCGGAGCTGGACTTCTACGTCACCACCGAAATCGAGGACGAGTACGCCGCCGACGCCGGCCAGCTATCGGCCACGACGTTCGATCTGGGCACGTTCACCTCCGGGCCGCAGTCGGTGATCACCAGCGGGTACGACGCGATTCCGCGGCTGCTGTCCGACGGACTCCAGATCGTACTGAATGCAGCCGTCAATTCCATTGTCCGGAAACCGAATTCGATAACAGTCCGAGCCGGTGATCGAACCTTCGAAGGGCCCGCGGCGATCGTCACGGTGCCGCTCGGCGTGCTGAAGGCGGCAAGCATCACCTTCGATCCACCACTGCCCGAAGGACATACGCACGCGGTCAATGCGCTCGGGTTCGGCGTGCTGGCCAAGAGCTACTTCCGCTTTCAGCAGCGGACCTGGGACTCTGAGAACGCTTTCTATGAGTATCTGGGCGCCGAGAAAGGTCTGTGGGCCCAATGGTTCACCCTGCCGGCCGTCGCCGGCCCGATTGTGCTGGCCTTCAACCCCGGGTCGCGAGGCCGCGGCGTGGAGTCCACGTCCCCCGCCGAGTTGGTGGCCGGCGCATCGCCCATCGCCCGGCAACTGTTCGGCGGCGACGTCGTCGAGGTGTGCTCGTCGGGTTGGACCACCGACCCCTACGCGCTGGGTTCCTATTCTTTCCACGCACCGGGTTCCGGTCCCGACGACCGCCGCCGACTCCAGGAACCGATCGGCGACCGGCTGTACCTGGCCGGTGAGGCCGTGGGAGCCGACAACCCCGCCACCGTCCACGGCGCCCTGCTCAGCGGGCGACACGCGGCCGCCGAACTGATGCGGCGCCTGCCGAAACCCTGAAGGCGGTTGCTGCTCAATAGCTTTCCAGCGCATCGACCTTGCGCCAACTGGGCCAGGTGGTCTCCCAGATCCGGTGAATCCGCCCGTCGCGGTAGGTGGCGATCAGCACCACCTCGATTCGGGTCGGAGCCTCGCCGGGCCGTGACGTGGTGATCCACACCCGGCCGGCGATCCGGTCCGCAGCTTCGACCCAGGCCTGCTCGTCGTACTCGACCGAGTATGCGATGGACGTGGCATACAGCTTGCGGTGACTGTCGCGGAATTCGGCGAAACCCTGCGTCAACCCATCAGAGGACATCACGAATTGCGGATGATAGTAGTGCTCGATCAGGTCGCCGTTCTTGGCGACCACCATCCGCTCGAACATTTCACGAAGCAGCGCAACCGACATGTGCGGCAACGTATGACCGATTGCCGGGGTAGTCAAGACCGCCCCGCACTTTGGCGCCCGTTCTGCCACGAAACCGAGCCGGAAGTGTTAATCTCCGCCGGTGAAGCACGAAATTCGTTGTGCTACAGAATATATGAGTCGAATCGTCGTCGTGCTTGCGCTGTTGCTCAGCGCCTGCGACGACGCGGACGACAGTCGGGGCGCCGCAGGACCCGCGACGGGTCCGGAGTCCACGACGCCCCGATCGGCTGTCGACGCGCGCAGTCAGGAGGTGCTCGACAGCCGCATCAAGGCCGACCAGCCGGGCTGCTCGGCAGCGGTGGGTATCGACGGCAACGTGGTGTGGACCGGCGTTCGGGGCATGGCCAATTTGACCAACGGCAGCAAGATCACTCCGGACACCAGGTTCGACATCGCCTCAGTTTCTAAGCAATTCACCGCCACTGCGACCCTGCTGCTGGCCGACGCGGGCAAGCTGTCGCTCGACGACCCGCTGTCTGCTCACGTGCACGAGTTGCCGCCGTGGGCTTCAACCGTCAGCATCGCGCAACTGATGCACCAGGCCAGCGGGATACCCGACTACGTCGATTTGCTCCACGCGCAGGGCTACGGGCTGAGCGACCGCACCACCCAAGCGCAGGCCGTGCAGGTGCTGACGACCGTGCCGGCATTGGAGTTCGAGCCCGGCTCCCGCTTCGATTACTCCAACTCCAATTACATGCTGCTCGGCGAGGTCGTCCAGCGAGTATCCGGACAGCCGCTGCCACAGTTCCTCAGTGCGAACATCTTCCAACCGCTGGATCTGGCCATGTCATTGGATCTGGCCGGCAACGCCCGCGATCGGGCGACGCCCTACGAACACGGCGAAGCGGTGCCCGACTCACCCTGGGAACAGATCGGCGACGGCGGCGTCATGACCAGTCCATCCCAGCTGGTGCGGTGGGCGGACAACTACCGAACCGGCAAGGTGGGCGGCTCGAAACTGCTCGAGGAGCAGTTGGCCGGGGCGATGCCGATCGAGTCCGGCAGTGGCGACCGCTACGGGGCCGGGATTTACCTGCGCGCCAACGGCATGCTCGATCACGATGGTCGCTGGGCTGGATTCGTCACCGCGTTTCACATCAGCAAGGACCGCCACAAGTCCCTGGCCGTCAGCTGCAACACCGACGATCAGGACCCTGCTGCCATCGCCGACGCGCTGGCGCCGCTCTGGTCCTGACTTCACGCCCGCGAGCGCGGCACCGTCCCCGATATCCGGAGCCTGTTGATGGCTGCTCTGAGAGCACCCTCCCGGGCATTGTCGGCGACGAAGAGCACTTCGTCGCGCGCTTCCAGCACATCGTCGGCTTGCGGGACCAAGACGGTGTCGCCGCGGACCACGCTGACCAGCGCGGTGTTCGCCGGCAATCCGAGCGCACCGACAGACTGTCCGACCAACGGATTGTCTTCAGGCAGAGTGAGTTTCGTCAATGCCATGCGACCTTCGCGAAGTCCCATCAGCCGTACCAGGTGACCTACGTCGATGGCGCCCTCGATGCCGGCTACCATCGCACCCGGCGTCGAGACCGACACGTCGATCCCCCACGCCTGGCCGAACAGCCACTCGTTGCGGACGTCGTTGATCCGGGCCACCACCCTGGGCACGCCGAACTCGGACTTGGCCAGCAGCCCCACCACCAGATTGGCCTTGTCGTCTCCGGTCGCGGCGATCACGACGTCGCACGTCTGGGCCCCGGCTTCCTGCAACGCCGACATCTCGCAGGCGTCGGCGTTCAACCAATCCGCGTCCGGCACCTTGTGCGGCTCGAAGTTGCGTCGTTGCCGTTCGATCAGCAGGACCTTGTGTCCGGCGTCGAGCAATTCCTGCGCGACCGAGCGGCCGACATTGCCGGCGCCGGCAATCCCGATCCTCAATTTCCGCTTGGCCACCTGACCATCTTTGCGTATGCCATGACACCCGGCACTTCCCGCTGTGCAACGCGCGGCCGTCGGGTGCGGACTGATTTACTGACAAACCAAATGACCCTGGAACAGCTGTACCTGACCGTGTCGATCGGCGGCCTCGTGCTGCTGGCGAGCATCGTGGGCACCCGCGTGGCCACGGTCGTCGGTTTCCCCAGTCTGCTGTTGTTTTTGCTGGTCGGTGTCGCGATCGGCGAGGACGGGTTGGGTCTGCAGTTCGATGACGTGATCCTGGCCCGCAATGTCGGCACCGCGGCACTGGCTGTCATCCTCGTCGAAGGCGGCCTGACCACGCGGTTCAGCGACATTCGCAAGGTACTGGCGCCCGCGGTCACGCTGGGGACCGTCGGCGTGGTCATCAGCACGGTGATCACCGCGGTGGGAGCACATCTGTTGCTGGGCTCGGACTGGCAACTGGCCCTACTGCTCGGGGCCATCATCGCCTCCACCGACGCCGCGGCGGTGTTCTCGGTGTTGCGAGTCCTGCCGCTGCCGCGCCGACTTGCGGGATTACTGGAGGCCGAATCCGGCTTCAACGACGCGCCCGGCGTGATCCTGGTGCTGATGTTCAGCGTGGTGCCGTTCGTGTTCAAACCGCAGGGCGCCATCACCGACCTGGTCTATGAACTGGTCGGCGGTTCCGCGATCGGACTGGTGATCGGTTATCTCGGGGCGTTCGGGCTGCGGCGCATCGCGCTGCCGGCGTCCGGGCTGTATCCGATTGCGACGTTCGGGCTCGGCCTGGTCGCGTTCGCCGCCGCCGGGGACGCCCACACCAGCGGATTCATTGCCGCGTACCTGGCCGCGGTGGTGCTGGCGAACTCGGGGCTGCCGCACCGTTCGGCGACCCGCTCCTTCGCCGAAGGGGTGGGCTGGTTGGCACAGATCGGCCTGTTCGTGTTGCTGGGGCTGCTGGTCGACCCGAGCGAGCTGGCGGTCGACGTGATCCCGGCAATCATCATCGGGCTGGTCCTGCTGTTGGTCGCGCGGCCGCTGTCGGTGGTGGGAACGCTGATCTGGTTTCGGGTGCCCTGGCGCGACCAGGCGTTCCTGTCGTGGGCGGGCCTGCGCGGCGCGGTTCCCATCGTGCTGGCGACCTTCCCGATCGTCGCAGGCGTCCCGGACAGTTCTCGGCTGCTCAACATCGTGTTCGTGCTGGTCGTGGTTTTCACCTTGATCCAGGGCCCCAGTCTGCGGCCGATCGCCCGGATGCTGGGGCTGATCTCCCGCGAGGCGACGCGCGAGATTCAGGTGGAGGCCGCTCCGCTGGACATGCTCGACGCCGAGTTGCTGACCATGACGGTGCAGCGGCCGTCGCGGCTGCACAACGTCACGATCTTGGAACTGCGCCTGCCCGACCCGGCCGTCATCACGCTGATCATCCGGGACGGCCACACCTTCGTCCCCGAGCCCGACACCCGCATCGAGAGCGGCGACGAGCTACTGATCATCACCACCAGCAAGACCCGCGCCGCGGCGGAGGCCAGACTCCGGGCCGTCAGCCGGCGCGGCAAGCTCGCGCACTGGTTCGACGAATACGGCGAGCTGGAATAGCACCCACCCCACTCGGCAGCCGACTCGACTCAGGTGCCCCCGTGCAGCTGCGGCCGGGCATCGTGGATGTCGATCGCGACCAACGTGGGTGCCGGCAGCGGGCGGTTGAGCGGGCCCTTCGGATATACCCGTCGGCGAGTAGGCAGCCACAACCGGCCGAACTGCTGATAGTTCGCGCAGAGGTGGACCGCGCTGGCCCAGGAGCCGACGACCTGCGCGGTGTAGTCATGCCGGTTCAGCCTCCCCGCGGCGTCGAAGTACAACACCTGGGTCGGGCAGTGAGTGGGCAATCCGGGCGGGAAGCCAACCGTCAGCCGGGTCGTGCCGTCCGCGGCCGGTGACTCCTCCACGATAAAACCCGGTTCGGTGATCAGGAACGGCAGATTGATGTAATTCCACATGGCGTATCCCGAGAAGTACGCGAAATCCATTGCGTCCCAATAAATTGTGCGCCGGCCAAGTCCGAATGAGTCTCGTGGGCGCGAACGGGACTCGATGATGGCGCCGCCCGGATCGCAGATCTCGATGCGGTCCGAGCCGTGCAGAACCGCCCGCTTGCCTGTCTCGGGGTAGTCGTGCAGCACGACCTCCGGCCTGCGGGTGCTGATGGTCAGTTGGACGTGGCGTTGGCGGGGAACATGTTTAGCCTTGAAGAGGAAGCCGGACGCCGAAATCTTGAGTTCGACAGCCGCCAGGGAGCGCCAGTAGTCCAGCCCACCGTGGGCATCGAGGATGCGGGTCAAGCTGTCGGCCATGGATCCACCTAGCGCCGGAACGTCGGTTCGCCCAGGGTGAAAGTCGCCTCTTCGACGAACGCACCCAGATGCAGTCCGGGCCGCAGCCACGTCGGCAGCGAACCCGATGACGACACTCCGACCGTTACCAGGGCCGGCCGGATCCGGCCGGCGAACGTCAGCAGCGAATCACCCACCCCACCGTCGGGGAACTGCTGGCGCGCACTGCCCTTGACCTTCAACGGCAGGGCAGGTCCTTTGATCCGGGGCTTCGCGCTGACCGTCCAGGACGGCTCGGCGGTGCTGCTGCCGGTGATGAGGTTGCCGTCGGCCAATTCCCCGTCGAAACGGGCCAGCGTCTTGGGCATCGCCCAGTTGGTGCGGCCGCCGACCAGACTGGTCTGCGAATCCACCGACATGAAGGCCACGTTGCCCCACGGCCGCAGACCGGTCCGCGAACCGACGATGCCGAGCACCTCGTCGTAGGCGCCGACCGGGGTGTCGGAGTAGCGGACGAACGCGCCAAGGGTGACCAGCGCCGGGCTGCCCGCCAGCGCCGGAGGCAGCACCGAGGCGGCGGCGCGACCGCCGCGACCCAACCACAGCAACGCCGAGCAGCGGCACTCCCACGGCGCGGGTGCTTGGTTGCTCGGCAGCGCCGCGACCAGCGCCTGGCTCAGCGCGCTTTCCGGCACACCGCGCAGTCCGGTCAACTCGATGCGAGTGTCGTTGTCCCCCATGATTACTCCTGATTCTCGAGGCGCGCCTGATAGGCGGCCCGCTGCTCGCGGTCCAGTTCCGCGGTGACCTTGTTACCCCCCGACAACCGGAACGCCGCGTCGACGATGCTTGCCGGCAGGGTGACGGTGCCGCGCGAAACCAGCCCCACCAACTTGGGGACGAAGACCGTGCGCGAGGCACCCTTGGCCAGTTCGGCGGCCACGGCGCCGGCGACGTCCTCGGGGTTGACCACCAGGAACCGCTCCAGCGGCCCCGGCGCCGACATTCCGGCGATCAACTCGGTGCGAACGAAGCCAGGGCAGATCGCCGAGATCTTGACGCCGCTACCCCGCCACTCCTGACGCAGCGCCTCACTGAAGCCGACGACGGCGTATTTGGATGCGCAGTAGGTGGCCGCGTTCGGCGAGGCCAGGGTGCCCATCACCGAGGCGATGTTGACGATGTGGCCCGATCCGCGCTCGGCGAAACGGGAGCCGGCCAACCGGGTGCCGGTGAGCACCCCCAGCACGTCGATCTCGATCGTGCGCCGGGTGACGCCGGGGCTCTCCTGCAGGAATGGCCCGATCGGCATGATGCCCGCGTTGTTGACCAGGACGTCGAGCCCGCCCAGATCGGCGGTGGCCCGGTCCAGGAAGGCCTCGAAGCTCGTTGGGTCGGTCACGTCGAGGGGATAACCCGTTGCCCCGATGTCGATGGCGGTCTGCCTGACGGCGGCTTCCTGGATGTCGCCGAGGGCCACGGTGGCGCCGCCGGCGATCAGCGCCGCACCGATCGCCCGGCCGATGCCCTGCGCCCCGCCGGTGATGGCCACCCGTCGCCCCCGCAGCTTCGCCATGCGGCCCAGAATCTCATACGGCGGGCGCCCGGATGCGTTCAGCCGCCCGAGGTCGGCTCGGCTTAGATGAAATCTGCTGTGTGCGAATATCTTTGGTTCTTGCCCGCCATCACACAACCTTCGTCGCAGGGCGAGCGGCCTTCGTCTGCCCTCCCCCAGTACCGCCGGGAAGCACCGGGTGCGCGTGGAGTTCGCTTACGACGGGGACCGACTCGCCAAGGTCGGGGAGGTCGCGCTGTACTGCGCGCGTCCGGCTGGCTACCCGAACTGCGTTTGCAGCAGCCGAGCTAGTGTTCAATGTCGTGGAATCGCCAACGCGGGCAAAGCTGGCCGATGGCCGCGACCTGCTGTTCTTCGCGTTGCCCGGGCACCGTCCAGCGCCGGTTCCGGATCGCCGGCCGCTGCCCGAGCAAGACCCGGACCAGTCGGAGTTGCGGTTCGACCGGTCAACCGGTCAGTGGGTTATCGTCGCCGCGCGGCGTCAAGACCGCACGTACAAGCCGCCTGCCGACCAGTGCCCGCTGTGTCCAGGTCCGACTGGACTGACCAGCGAGGTGCCCGCCCCCGACTACGACGTGGTCGTTTTTGAGAACCGCTTCCCGAGCCTGTCCGGCACTTGCACGTCGATCCCGGTGCCTGCCGGTGGCGGCTTTGTGTCCGCGCCGGGCCACGGCCGATGCGAGGTGGTCTGCTTTTCCAGCGAACACTCCGGGTCGTTCGCGAATTTGGAGCCGGCCCATGCCCGGTTGGTCGTCGACGCGTGGCGGCACCGCACTGCTGACCTGATGGCCGAACCGGGCATCGAGCAGGTGTTCTGTTTCGAAAACCGCGGCGAGGAAATTGGGGTGACGCTGACCCATCCGCATGGTCAGATCTACGGCTACCCCTTTTTGACGCCGCGGTTCACCACGATGCTGGGGCAGGCGCGCGAACATCGGATGCGCTACGGCGGCAACCTCTTTGCCGACCTATTGGCGCGCGAGGTCGCCGACGGCAGTCGCGTGGTGGCGCGCAACGAACACTTCACCGCCTTTGTGCCGTTCGCGGCGCGCTGGCCGGTCGAGGTGCACATCTATCCGAACAGGTTCGTGCGCAATCTGGTCGATCTCGAAGACCAGGAACTGGACGGGTTTGCGCAGCTCTACCTCGATGTACTGGGGCGATTCGACCGCATGTACGCCCCTAATTGCGTTACGCTGCCCTATATTTCGGCGCTACATCAGTTCGCGGTGACCGAGGCCCAGGCCGACGGCTACTTCCACGTCGAGTTGATGTCAATCCGGCGTACCGCCACCAAGCTCAAGTACCTGGCGGCCTCCGAATCTGCGATGGGGACGTTCATCAGCGACGTCACGCCGGAAAGCGTGGCCCGGCGGCTACGGGAACTCGGATGACGGTCCGGTTCGCCGCACCCGGGCGGATCAACCTGATCGGTGAGCACACCGATTACAACCTCGGCTTTGCACTGCCGATCGCGCTACCGCAGCGCACCACGGTCTCTTTCACCCCCGCCCACACCGATGCGATTACCGTCCGCAGCGATCACGCGAACGGCTCCGTGCGCATTCCGCTGGGCACCGCACCCGGCGACCCCGACAGCTACATAGCGGGCTGGGCCGGCTACGTAGCCGGGGTGATGTGGGCGCTGCGTGAGGCCGGCCACCCGGTGCCCGGCGGCGCGATGTCGATCACCAGCCAAGTGCCGATCGGATCGGGTCTGTCCTCGTCGGCGGCGTTGGAGTGTGCGGTCCTGGGCGCGATCGCGTCGGCCGCCGATGAACGTATCGACCGCATCGAACAGGCGCGGCTTGCGCAGCGCGCGGAAAACGATTACGTCGGCGCGCCAACGGGTTTACTTGACCAGCTGGCATCGCTGTTCGGCGAACCGGCCACGGCGCTGCTGATCGACTTTCGCACCGTCATCGTCACGCCTGTGCCCTTCGACCCGGGCGCTGCCGGCGTTGCGCTGCTGCTGATCGACTCCCGAGCACGCCACCGTCATGCCGGCGGAGAGTACGCCGCCCGGCGCGCATCGTGCGAGAGAGCGGCGGCCGATCTCCGGGTGTCGTCGCTGCGCGAGGTTCAGGATCGCCTGCCTTCGGTCTTGGCTGCGGTGACCGAACCGGTCGCTGCCCGTCGTGCCCGTCATGTGTTGACCGAAAACCGCCGGGTGCTTGACTTTGTTGCTGCGCTGGGTGATTCGGACTTCTCCCGAGCCGGCCGGATCATGGTCGCCTCGCACGCGTCGATGCGCGACGATTTCGACATCACCACCGCGCACATCGACCTGATCGTCGATGCCGCCGTCGATGCGGGCGCTTTGGGCGCCCGGATGACCGGCGGCGGATTCGGGGGCTGCGTCATCGCCTTGGTGCCGATCGGCCGGGCGGAAATGGTCGGCGAAGCGGTGCGCCGAGCGGCGTGTGACGCCGGGTTCGCGCGGCCTGCGATCACCCAAACCTGGGCCGCCGGGGGCGCCCGGGCGCTGCAGTGAAGGATCCGGAAGCATTGTCGCCGTAACGCCGTCGCCGCCAGCGCAACTCAAACGGTTGCAAATCGATCAAAGATGCGCAATCTCCATATTCGGGGAATATCGTCAAATCGTGCGGCGTCGAACGGTGCTGAAGCTACCGGTGCTGCTGGCGGCAGGGCCTACACTGACGCGTGTGCCCCGCGCCGCGGCACAGCAAAGCCGTTGGTCGCCCGACCGAGCCAACCGTTGGTACCAAGCGCAAGCCTGGCCCGTCGGCGCCAACTACATCACCTCGAACGCCATCAACCAGCTCGAGATGTTTCAAGCCGACACCTTCGACCCACACCGCATCGATGTCGAGCTCGGCTGGGCCCAGCTGCACAAGCTCAACACGGTGCGGGTATTCCTGCACGACCAGCTCTGGGCCCAGAATCCCTGGGGCTTTCGACTGCGTCTCGCGGAATTTGTCGCCATCGCGGCGAAACATCGCATCAAGCCGATCTTTGTCTTCTTCGACTCATGTTGGGATCCGTTCCCCAAACCCGGTCCGCAGCGCGCGCCGACGCCCGGCGTCCACAACTCCGGTTGGGTGCAGAGTCCGGGGGCGCAACACCTCGACAACCTGGACTACCGCCGCACGCTGCATGACTACGTGACGGGAATTTTGAAGCAGTTCCGCACCGACGATCGCATTCTGGGTTGGGACCTGTGGAACGAGCCCGACAATCCAGCGCGTGCATACAGCAAGGTCGAGCGGAAAGACAAGCAGGAGCGGGTTGCCGACCTGCTCTCATTGGCATTCGATTGGGCACGTTCGGTGGATCCGATTCAGCCATTGACGAGTGCCGTGTGGCAAGGCGAGTGGGGAAATCCTCAGCGCCGCAGCACAATCGCCAACATACAGCTCGACAATTCCGATGTGATCACATTTCACTCCTATGACCGACCAGCGGTATTCGAGGCTCGGATCGCCGAACTCGCCCCGCTGGGGCGGCCGATAATCTGCACCGAGTACCTGGCCCGGACGCTCGGCAACACTGTCGAGGCAATATTGCCAATTGCCAAGCGCTACAACGTAGGTGCAATCAATTGGGGTCTCGTCGCCGGGAAGACCCAGACCTACCTGCCCTGGGACTCATGGGATCATCCGTACCCGACGGATCCCAAGATTTGGTTTCACGACCTAATCCATCCCGACGGAACGCCTTACCAAGCCAGCGAGATTCAAACCATCAGCAACCTGAGCAGGCAAGACGACATCGGCCCCCGCCAACCGGGATGACCGTCGATGCGAATTTTCGAGGTCACGCCGCTCGCGCCTGACCGCGGCAGCCACTGATCTGTCACAGTCCCCCCTCAATGGCCAGACCCAGCGCCCGCATGGTGCCCGCCAGATGCGTGCGCACCGCAGCTCGCGCCGCATCGCCGTCTCCATCACGAAGCGCCCGGGCGATGCGTTCATGCTCCTCGATGATGGTGGCCAGGCGTTGGGGCTGACGTGCCGATTCACCGATCATCCGCATCTGCCGGTCGCGCAGGGTGGAGTAGAAGCCGGCCAGAATGGCGTTGCCCGCCGCTTCCAGCGTGACGTTATGAAAGGCACGGTCGGAGTCCAGGAACTCATGCAACCGGCCGACGGCGGCGGCCTCGCGCTGACGCTGCACCTGCGCCGAAAGTCGCTCGTAGACAACGGCACAAGCATCAGGACCGCGCTGGATGAGCGCCCGCACCGCGAACTCTTCCAGCACCAGTCTGGCCTCCAGCACGGCCCGCACCTCGTCGGGCGACACCGGCACCACAAGCGCCCCGCGCTTGGGGTACAGCCGCAGCAGGCCCGCGGCTTCCAGTTGCAGGAACGCCTCGCGGACCGGGGTGCGCGACATTCCCAGTGCGGTCGCGACCTCCCCCTCGCTGATCAGCTGCCCGCCGGGGAACTCCCCGGTCAGCACCTTGGCTTTGACGTAGTCGAGCGCGCGGTCCTTGGCCGCGCCCGGGCCACTGGTCACCTCCGACGTCATGGCCCTCCCTTGCGGCTCAGCGGTAGGACAGACTCTAACGGCTTGCTGCATAGATACAAGATAGATACGATATAGACATGACTGCGATTCTGGATGCCGGCGCCCGGGAGTGGACCGTGGACGCCCGCTATTTCGAGTACTCCCAGGCCGCCGATCCGATCGGGTCCGGCCACACACCCCGCGTGCCGATCGTCCAGTTCAGCCCGGACATCTACCTCGGCAAGCCCACCGGGGTGATTCCCCTGGACCTGTCGGCCGACCTCGGGATCGGCAACGGCGCCGCCACCAGTCCTGCGCTGCTGGCGAACTTCGTGCGGATTCGGGCGGGCGAGGAGATCGACACCTGCCCCAATGCCACGTCGCAGCTCTACTTCGTGCTCTGCGGGCACGGCATGGTCGCGGTCGACGGCCGACCAGTGCGTTGGGAGAAGGGCGATTTCCTGACCCTGCCGGCCGGCGCCCGGGCGGTGTTCCAGGCCGACGACGACGCGGCGCTGTACTGGGTGCATGACGAGCCACTGCTTCGTCACCTCGGCGTCCGAGCGTCCGAACCGCGGTTCCGCCCGACTAGGTATCGCGGTGCGGACGTGGTCGCCGAGCTCGAGCACATCGCTTCGCGACCGGGCGCCAACGACAAGAACCGGGTCAGCGTGCTGCTGGCCAACGCCGAGCAGGAGCAGACCCTGACGCTGACGCACGTGCTGTGGGCAATGTTCGGCGTGCTGCCGCCCGGCCAGGAGCAGCGTCCGCACCGGCACCAGTCGGTTGCGCTCGACCTGATCCTGGATGCCCAGCCGGGGTGCTACACCCTGCTGGGCACCGACCTCGACGGGCAGGGGCGCATCGCCGACCCGATTCGGGTGGACTGGCAGGCCGGCGGAGCCTTCACGACGCCGCCCGGCATGTGGCACGCGCACTACAACGAGTCCGGCGCGCCGGCGCACCTGATTCCGGTGCAGGACGCCGGGTTACAGACTTACCTGCGCAGCCTCGACATGCAGTTCAGCCGTCGGCCTTGCGCGCCCGGCGCAGGTGCAGGATCACTTTGACGATCAGGAAGGCGATGGCCACGGCCATCATCAGTGACGACAGCGCGTAGGCGCCGTAGACGTGGCCGCGGTTGTAGCGGTCGTTGACCAGCAGCGTGAGGGTCTGCGTGCTGCCCGGCAGGTTGGACGACACCATGATGACGCCGCCGAACTCGCCGAGTGTGCGCGCCACGGTCAACACGACGCCGTAGGTCAGGCCCCAACGGATCGAGGGCAGGGTGATCCGCCAGAACGTCTGCCACCAACCCGAGCCCAGCGTCGCCGCCGCCTGCTCCTGTTCGGTACCCACCTCGCTGAGTACCAGTTGCACCTCGCGCACTACGAACGGCAGGGTGACGAAGATGCTGGCAAGCACGATGCCAGGAACTCCGAAAATGATCCTCACGCCGGTGTCTCGTTCGATGAACCCCAGCGCACCGGCCGATCCCCACGCCGAGATCAGCGCCACGCCGACGATGATCGGCGACACCGCGAACGGCAGGTCGATGACCGACTGCAGTATGCCCTTGCCGCGAATTCGATTGCGCGCCAGCAGTAGCGCGGTCGGGACGCCGAACAACACATTCAGCGGCACCACGATCGCCAGCACCAGCAGCGACAGGTGCAGTGCTGAGATCGCCGCCGGCGTGGTGATCCAGATGTAGAACTGGTGAAAGCCCGGCCGGAAGGTCCGCCAGAGGATCAGCGACACCGGCACGATCAGCATCACGACGATGTAGCCGGACGCCACGTAGCGGATCAGGTAGCGCGCCCAGACCGGCGAGGTCGCCGCCGTCACCCGGACCGCTCCTCACGTTTGGCCGCGCGGCCGCCGATGATCCGCAGAATGAACAGCACGCTGAACGAAACCGTAAGCAGCACAATAGAGATGGCAGCGGCGGCGGGTCGGTCGTCGTTCTCGATCAACGACCGGATCCATTGTGACGAGACTTCGGTGCTGCCCGGCACCGCGCCGCCGATCGTCACCACCGAACCGAACTCGCCGATGCAGCGGGAAAAGGCGAGTCCTGCACCGGAAAGCACGGCCGGTAACAGCGACGGGAGCACGATGGACGTGAACACCTTCCGGCCGCCGGCGCCCAGGGATGCGGCGGCCTCTTCGACCTCGCGGTCGATCTCCCGCAGGACCGGTTGGACGGCGCGCACCACGAACGGCAAGGTGACGAACGCCAGGGCCATCGCCACACCCGGCGGCGTGTGCTGCAGATGCAGGCCGATCGGACTGCTCGGACCGTAGAGCGCCAGCATGACCAGGCTGGTCACGATCGTGGGCAGCGCGAACGGCAGGTCGATGACGGCGTCCAGCAGGCCCTTCCAGGCGAACTGGTCGCGCACCAGCATCCAGGCCACCAGGACACCGAACACCACGTCCAGGACGGTGACGACCACGGAGATGATCAGCGTCACCTTGAACGACTCCAAAGCGGCATGCGAGGTCACCGCCAGCCAGAAGTGCTGCCAGCCGCCGCCAACCGACTGCCAGGCGATCGCGGCCAGCGGGAGCAGCACGATCACCGACAGCCACAGCGTGACCACGCCGACCCGCAGCGCCGTGCCGACCGGGGGCTCGGGGACGACGACCTCGGGCGCCGGGAGCGACTCCTGTTCCGGGGTGGCCACCGCGGCTGTCATCCCGTCGCCTCCAGATAGACCTTGGTGATAGCGCCGGTCCTGCGGTCGAAAAGCTGGGGATCAACCCGGCCCCAGCCACCGAGGTCGGTGACGGTCCAGAGTTTCACCGGTGTGGGGAACTGGTTGCGGAATTCGGCGGCGACGGCCGGGTCGACGGGACGGAAGCCCGCCTGTGCCCAAAGGCGTTGGGCCACAGCGGTGTATTGAAAGTTCTTGAACGAAACGGCGGCGTCCAGGTTCGGGCTGGTCGTCACCACCGCGACCGGGTTCTCGATCTTGAAGGTCTGCGGCGGATTGATGTGTTCCACCGGATGTCCCTGCCGCTCAGCGGCAATGGCTTCGTTCTCGTAGCTGATCAGCACGTCACCGCTGCCCTCGACGAACACGTCGGTGGCGATCCGGCCCGATCCCGGACGCAGCTTGACGTGATCGCGCACCAGGTTGGCGATGAAGTCGATACCGGCCTGACTGTTGCGGCCGCCGCCGCTCTTGACGGCATACGGAGCCAACAGATTCCACTTCGCCGAGCCGGAGCTCAACGGGGTCGGGGTGATGATCTCCACACCGGGTTGCAGCAGGTCGTCCCAGTCCCTGATGTGCTTGGGATTGCCCTTGCGCACCACCAGCGTCACCACCGACCCGAACGGGATGCCCTTGGACGCTTCGGTGTCCCAGTCCGCGGCGACTTTGCCCGCCTTGACCAGCCTGGTGATGTCGGGTTGCACCGAGAAGTTGACGATGTCGGCGGGCTTGCCGGCCACCACGCCGCGGGACTGGTCACCGGAAGCGCCGTAGGAGGTGATCACCTGGACGTCGCGGCCCTCCTCGGAGGCGTTGAACGCGGTAATCACTTTGGTCCAGCCGGGTTCTGGTACCGAGTAGGCGACCAGGGTGATGTTGGTGTCCGCGTCTGGCAATGCGCCGCCGTCGGCGGCGTCGCTGGGACCGCCGTGGCACGCCGCGATCACGCCGACGATCAGCGTCAGGCCGACGACCTGACGCCAGCGACTGCCGATGAACATGAGGAGGACCTTCCGGACGCTGACAACGGTGATGACGAATCAGCGACAACAGCACACGACGAAGCGGAGTCCGACCGCGCCGAACGTCGAGTGCATGGGCGGAAAGTTAACAGAGTACGGGCGCCCGCACCGCCGAAAAAGTCACTGTGATCGCAAAACTCAGGTGCCTTGGCCTGGCGGCAGGGTGGCGGCCTCGACGCGTGCGATCTTGCTGAACCCACTGACCGTCAGGACGCGGACAAGCAACGGGTGCACGATCACGTGTAGCTGGTCGACCGCGTCGGCCTGATCGAACAAAGCGTTGATGCCGGCACTGTCCACGTATTTGACCGCACTGAGATCGATGGTGATCGAATCGCCGGTGCCCGCGTTCACGTCGGACAGAGCCCGCTTGAATACGTCGATGTTGCTCAGGTCGATCTCGCCGGCGGCCGTCAAGCGGGGCGACCCTTCGGAATCGAGGTCGGTGTTCAAGGTGAGCGGTGTCGCCATTACGTGATCCTTGCGTGCATCGAAACGGTCGTGCCGGCTTCGCTGGATTGAATGCTGCAGTCTTCCATCAGGACTCGCATCAGGGAAATCCCGCGCCCGCGGCTGAAGTCGGCGACCTCGGTCGGTGTCTTCCAGGCACCGGTGTCGGTGACGGTCACCTGCAGCCGGTCGACGATCGCGGTTGCCCGCAGCGACACGGTGCCCACCTGGTCGCGGTGTCCGTGCTCGATCGCGTTGGCCACCGCTTCACCCGTGGCGATGAGCACGTCCTGAATCTGATCGGGCTCAACACCCGCACGGTTGAGCCAGCCGCGCAACGCATTTCGGCTATCGGCGAGGTTACTGGCGTCGGCGGCGAACTCCAGCGAGAAGGGCGCGGGCTGCCGGTAGAGCAACATGGCCACGTCGTCGGGATATCCGCCGCCGGGCTCCAACTGGGACATGAGCCGGTCGGCCACCTCTTCCAGTGCCTGCGATCGCCCACTTTGCACCAGATCAGCCGCGCGCGCCATCCCGTCGTCCAGCGAATGCCCGCGTCGTTCCACCAGACCGTCGGTGTAGAGCAGGAGAGTGGCGCGTGGCGGCATCGTGATGCGGCCTTCCGGCCGCTGCCAATTGGGACGCAGCGCCAGAGGAAGCCCGTGTTCGCCGCCCAGCAGCACCGTGGTGCCGTCCGCGTACACCACGATCGGGGGCGGATGGCCGGCGCTGGAATACACCAGCTCCCCGGTCTCCTGGGTGAGCACCGCGCAGAACGCGGTCGTGCAGCGGGCGCCGGGCAGACGCGCGGCGAAGCGGTCCAGGGCGGTGAGCACGGCGCCGGGGCTGGGCTGTTCGAGCAGCAGTGCGCGGCAGGCACTGCGCAGTTGGCCCATCACGGTGGCGGCTGCCAGACCGTGACCGACACAGTCGCCGACGATCAACGCGACGCGTTCCTCGCCGAGATCGACGACGTCGTACCAGTCGCCGCCCACCTGCAGCGGGTGACTCGCGGGCAGATAGCGCACCGCGAAACCCTCGGGCAGCGTCGCCGGCCCCAGCATCGCGTGCTGGAGCGCCACCGCGGTTTCTCGTTGCTCGTCGAGCTGAAACACGCGCTGCAGCCCCTGGCCGAGCCGGCCGGCCAGCACGGCGAGCAGCGTCTGATCTTCCCGGGTGAACCGCCGGTGCTCGGACAGTTCGGCCCAGATGACCAGCAGCCCCCGGGGATGCTGCGAGGCGATACCGGCCGTGCCCGCATCGACGGTCGCGGTGCTGAGCAGGTCGGTTTCCCGCAGCGACTCGATCTGCTGCCGTTGCCGCGGGGAAAGGTCGGCCCACTGGGTCGGCTCCCCCGCACAGACCACCTGCGGTGCGCGTTCGGTGGCCGAGCCGGTGGCGAAGGTCACCGCCAGCACGCGCCGCGCCTGCCACACCCGGCGCAGCACCTCGGCGGCGCCTTGCAGCGCTTCGGTCATGGTATCGGCTTGCACCAGTTGCTGATTGAGCTCGGCAAGCGCACTCTGGCTCTGCACGGCGTAGTGCTCCGCGGTGACGTCGCGGAATGTGCCGACCATGACCTGACGCCCGGAGTCGGGATCGTGCGCGTGGTTGAAGGTGACCGCGATCCACAGCCGGTGCCCGTCGCGGTGGGTGACCGGGATGCTCAGGCTGCCGTGAGATTCATTGAGCGACTTGGCGAATTCGCTCTCGACCAGCTGCCGGGCCGTGACATCGGCGTCGGGGTCCGGCCACCACGCGTGGGGTGCCTGGTACGGGAGTCCCTCGGGACCGTAGCCGAGGATGTCGGCGAAAGCGGCGTTGATCTCGATGACGGTGCCGTCTTCGTCGATGACGAAGAAGGCTTCCTGCAGCGAGTCCACCAGAGCGGTGCGCCACCGGGCGTGATAGTTACGCATCCGCGCCAGTTCGACGTTGGCGCGCACCCGGGCCAGCAGTTCGGCGGCGACGAAGGGCTTGACCAGGTAGTCGTCGGCGCCGGCCAACAGCCCCTCGATGGAGGCTTCCTGTCCGGCCCGCGCCGAGAGCAGCAGCACGGGCAACGCCGCGGTGCGCGGGTCGGCGCGCAACGCGGCCAGCAGCTGCAGTCCATCCAGCCCGGGCATCATCACGTCGCTGATCACCAGATCGGGGACCTGGGCGCGAATGGCTTCCAGCGCCTGACGCCCGTCCCCGACGCCGGTCACGTCGTAACCGGATGCTCCCAGCAGGTTCGACAGATACTTCCGCATGTCCAGGTTGTCGTCGGCGATTAGCACCCGCGCCCGCACGCCGCTGCCCCCACTCTGGGCCGGCAGCGCCGCCAGGACGGGCGCCGCCATCCCGGATTCGCCCGGCAACCAGCGCAGGGCCTCCTGCACATACGGCTCGGATACCGGACCGGCGGCCCGGCTGGTGCCCTGCGGCTCGGCCAGCTCCTCGGGTGGCAGATGACCGGCGCCGAAGGGAAGTCGGATGGTGAAGGTGGTGCCCGCACCCTCGGTGCTGTCGGCCGAGATGCTGCCACCGTGCAAACCGACCAATTCCATCACCAGGGCCAGACCGATGCCGCTGCCCTCGGTGGACCGCGCACGGGTGGTCTCGATGCGATGGAAACGTTCGAACAGCCGCGGCATTTCGGCCGCGGAAATCCCTACCCCGGTGTCGGAGACGGTGAGGACCGCCTGCCCGCCGTCGCGGGCCACCCGTACGGTGATCGCTCCGTCGAAGGTGAACTTCAACGCGTTCGAGAGCAGGTTGAGCACCACCTTCTCCCACATCTCACGGTCCAGGTACACCGGTTCGTCAAGCGGTGGACAGTCCACCGTGAACGTCAGTCCGGCCTGGTCGATCGCCGACCGGAACACGCTGGCCAATTCCGCGGTAACGGATGCCAGATCCACCGGCTCGAACCGGGCCCGCATCCGCCCCGCCTCGATGCGCGAGAAATCGAGCAGCGTGTTGACCAGCTTGGCCAGCCGTAATCCGTTGCGGTGCACCAGCTCCAGTTCCTGGCGAGCTCGTTCGTCGAAGCCGTCGGCGCGGCTGCGCAATTCGTCGATCGGTCCCAGGATCAGGGTGAGCGGGGTACGGAATTCGTGGCTGATATTGGAGAAAAAGGTGGTTTTCGCGCGGTCCAGCTCAGCGAGCTCCTCGGCGCGCTGCTGCTGAGCCTGGTAGCTGCGCACGCTGCTCACCCCGGCCGCGAGGTAGCCGGCCGCCAGTTCGACGAAACCGCGATAGCCGTCGTCGAGTTCCCGGTACCGGTTGAGCCCCGCGACCAGGAAGCCGACCGGCGGCCCACCCTGCTGCAGCAACGGCACCGCCAGCGCCTGTTTGGGCGGCTCGGGCCACGCGCCGGTGGGCAAACTCATTGCGGCACCGTCCAGTTCGACCAGCTCCCACTCACCGCTGGCCACCTTCTCCGTCGGCCACAGCGAGACGACGCCACCCGGCAGTTCTTCGGGTGCCGCCGGGTGCCCGACCGCGATGCCACTCACCCCGGCCAGGTGTGCGCCGCCCTGCTCGCCGAACAGGTAGGTCAGCGTGAAGGGGAGATCGTACGGGTTCTTGCTGAGCTGGTCGGCGGCGAAGTCCAGCATCTGCCGCTCGGTGCGAACGACGCTCGGGTCCGAACCCAGATCGCGCAGGGTCGCCATCCGCCGCTGCGCGATCACTCTTTCGGTGTCCTCGCTGACCACGCAGAGCAGACCGACGACGCGTGCCTCGTCATCGCGCAGCGGGCTGTAGGAGAACGTGTGGTACGTCTCTTCGGGATAGCCGGACCGCCCCAGGATGAGCATCAACGCCTCGTCCCAGGTCGCCTCACCCTCGGTCAGGACACGCTCAACCCGCGGAGCGATATCCGCCCAGATTTCAGCCCACACCTCGCTGGCCGGCCGGCCCAGCGCCCACGGGTACTTGCGGCCGAGGGTGTCCCGGCGGTAGGCCGCATTGCAGAAGAAGGTGAGCTCCGGCCCCCATCCCATCCACATCGAGAACTGGGAGGACAGCAGGATGTCGACGGCGGTGCGCAGGCTCTGCGGCCATTCCTCAGCTGGCCCGAGCGGAGTGGACGCCCAGTCGACGGCAGCCAGATCGCGGCCTATCTGCTGGTCGGCGCGGAAGACCACCGGCGCCCCTCTCCTGTCATCAGAACTGGACACTCAGTATGACCTCACCTGGCGGCCAGCGGTGTGGCGATGTCTTCCAGGGATTTCCCCTCGGCGTCGACGGCGAGGAACCATGCGACCAGGCCACCGGCGATCATCACGGCCGCGCCCAGCAGATAACCCAGGAAGAGCAGCAGCGGCCGGGAGCCGTCGCCGATCAGTGCGCCGTAGATAACCGGGCCCAGCGCGCCGAAACATTGTGCGATGGCGAAGAACACCGCGATCGCCTTGGCGCGGACCTCGAGCGGGAAGATCTCGCTGACGGTGAGGTAGGCCGCGCTGGCCCCGGCCGAGGCGATATAGAAGATGACACACCAGGCGATGGTCTGGGTGATCGCGTTGAGTGCGCCGGCCTGGAACAACCCCGCGCTCAGCGCCAGCAGCAGCCCCGAGAGCAGATACGTTCCGGCGATCATCTTGCGTCGGCCGATGGTGTCGAAGAAGTGCCCGATGGTCAACGGGCCCAACAGGTTTCCCACGGCGAACGCGATCAGATACAGCGGTGTCGAGGCCGAGGGCACGCCGTAGAATTTGCCCAGCACCAGGGTGTAGGTGAAGAAGATCGCGTTGTAGAGGAAGGACTGGCTGATCATCAGCGCCGCGCCCAACACGGCGCGGCTGGGGTACTCGCGGAACAGCACGCGCGTCAACGCGACGTAGCCGATCTCCTGTGCGGGTCGCAACTCGATGGCAGTGGACTCCTCGACCGGCGGCAGAGTGGCCCCGCTGGCGCGCACCTCCTCCTCGATGTGGGAGATGGTGCGTTCGGCGTCTTCGGTGCGGCCGTTCATGACCTGCCAGCGCGGGCTTTCCGGCAGATTGCGCCGCACCAGCAGGATCACCGAAGCCAGTACCGGGCCTAGCAGAAACGCCAGGCGCCAGCCCAGGCTCAGGTCGATCGCTTTCAGGAAGACGAAGGTGCCCAGCGTGCCCAGGACCGCCCCGGCCCAGTAAGTGCCGTTGACGGCGATGTCGACGCGGCCGCGGAAGCGCGCCGGAATCAGCTCGTCGATCGCCGAGTTGATGGCTGCGTACTCCCCGCCGATGCCCATTCCGGCGATGAACCGCGTTGCATAGAGAAAGGCGATCCAGGCCGGGTTGTTGCCCAGCGTCGCCGCGGTGAGCGCACTGCCGAGCAGGTAGACACCGAGCGTGACCATGAACAGGTTGCGCCGGCCCAGCTTGTCGGACAGGCGCCCGAAAAACAGCGCCCCGGCCACCTCCCCCGCCAGATAGACGGTGGCGACGAATCCGACGGCGGCCGAGGACAGATGCAATGTCTGCGGTTCGGTCAAGGTTTCGGCCACCGCACTGGCCACGGTGATCTCCAGGCCGTCGAGGATCCAGGCCACGCCGAGCGCCACCACCATGCGGGTGTGGAACGGCGACCAGGGCAGCCGATCGATGCGGGCGGGGATCAGGCTGCGGATCGGACCCGGTTGCTCCTCACTATTCGGCACACGTCCTCGTTCCCGTCAGATGGATTTCAGAAACATCATCCCGCGATCTGCCCGGCCGTCGGCGGCTGGACGAAGACGCGCTCGCCGGTGATCAGGTCGGCGTCGTCGAAGCCGAACACCGCCCACAGCCGCACCTCGAACGGCTCTGTCGCCGTGGTCGGGGTGCCGCGCAGCCAGAACTCGATCTGCACCTGCCCGTCGTCGAGGTGGGTGAGCTCGATCAGCTCGTTGGTCTGATCGGGCACCAGCGTACGACCATCGACCCAGTACCGCATCACCTCGTCGGCGCCGTCGAACACCGTCCCATCGGGCAGCTCGTAGCGCGGGTGGCTGAACGTCGCCATCGTCCGATCCCAGTCCTGGACGTTCTCGCTCTGCATGTGCTCGATGACGCGAGCCTTCCGGGCCTCCTGATGCGCGCGCTGGTCGGTACCGGCCATGAGCGATCCCTTCGTCAATTACTCAGCCCAACAACAAGATTGATGGTGACGGCCAGAATAACCGCCCCGAACAGATAGGACAGCAGCGCCTGGCACAGCGCAATGCGCCGCAGCTGCGGTGTCTGCAGCGTGGTGTCAGACACCTGGTAGGTCATTCCGATGGTGAATCCGAGGTAGAAGAAATCCAGGAAGCGGGGGGTCTCGGTGCCGCTGAAGTCGATGCCGCTGGCCGAGTTCGAGTAGTAGACATCGGCATAGCGGATGCTGAATACGGTGTGCACGACGCACCACGCGACGGCGATGCAGACCACCCCGGTCCCCGCAGCGATATTCTTCTCCACTCCCGACTTCGAGCTCGCGGTGAGCAGATGCGCCACCCCGGCCAAACTCGCCACACTCGCCGACAGGATCACCACGTCGATCAGCCAGCCGGTCGGCGGGTCCTCGGGCACCACGTGTTCGCGCGTGCGCTCGGCGTCCATCGGCAGCACGACAATCCACGTCCACACCAGATACACCAAGGCCGCGGCAATCCAACCCACACTCGGTGCGTACGCCCACCCTGATCTTGTCACGAACAACGACACCGCCGCGGCGCCGACGAGTCCTGCCACGATCAGCCGAGTGACGACGTGCCGGTGCCAGCCCTGCGCTTCCATTGCCGTCAACGTGTTGCCGCAGCCACTGGCAACGTCGCTGCGACCGGCCGGAGAGCGTCAGAAAGCCCCGCGGCGCTGCGCAGTTCGCGGAAGGCGTCGATCAGCGCGTCGGTGGCCTCGTGCGGGTCTTCGAGGGTGACTTCATCGGTGAGCACCGAGACGGCCAGTTGGTCGACGTAGCTCCACACCGTGATGTTCATGCCGCTGCCGGCGACGATCGGTCCGACCGAATAGATTTCGCTGAGCGTCGCTCCCTCGATGCAGCCTCGTTCGCGTGGCCCCGGGACGTTCGAGACGACCAGGTTCATGACGTTGGCCGACTCCATCCGTCGAGCCTGCGTCCGAAAAATGCGCGGCGCCAATGCCGTCGGCAGATAGGACATCCAGGCGGGCAGCACGGTCGGCCCGAGCAACTGGTGGTTCTCCTTGGCGATCTTGGTCGCCATCGCCGTGATCCGCACTCGTTGCATCGGGTCCGCGATGTGCACCGGCAGCGACGGGGTCATATACGTGAATTCATTGCCCGCCAGGCGGTCTGGTGACGGGTTGTAGCTCACCGGCACCCCGGCGATCAGCGGGACATCGGCGCGGCCGTCGTAGCGCAACAGCAGTCGGCGTAGCGCCCCGGCCACCATCGCCAGCACGACGTCGTTGAGGGTGACGCCGAGATGCTTGCTGGTCTCCTTGACGTCGGCCATCGCCAGCGGCGCGGTCGCGAACCGGCGACCCGGCCCGACCCGGTGATTGATGAAGCAGGGCGGCGGCGCGAAATTGCGGGCGAGGTCGGGGTGCGCGCCGCGCTCCTTCGATCGGCGCCGTACCCGAGATACTCCGGAGGCCGTCTCGTTGACCAGACGCGGGAGTTTGCGGACGAGCCCGACGTGGTCCCGGGCAGCGGCCTTGAGCAGATGCGAGCGGGTGGGCACCTCATGCGGCCCCCGCCGCGGTTGCGGCTGGTGCGCAGATATCGCCTGCGCCATCTGGTTAGCCGACGCCATCCCGTCGGCCAGCACGTGGTGGACCTTGTGGATGATGGCGATGCGGTCACCAGCCAGCCCCTCGGCGACGTACATCTCCCACAACGGGTGGTCGCGGCGCAGCGGCGTGCTCGCGATGTGGCCGATCAGCTCGTCGAGTTCGCGGCGCCCGCCGGGCGCCGGCACCCGCGCGCGGCGTACGTGATAATCGAGATCGATGTCGTCGTTGACCACCCACATGGGGTGGTGCAGTTTCAGCGGGATGTCCAGCAGCTGGTAGCGCAGCGGCTCCAGCGCCATGAGCCGTTGATAGCCAACCGCACGGAACATCTCAAAGCTGAAGTCCTGGGCCATGTTCGACACATCGAGGATGCCGATCTTCAGCGTGTGCATATGGATCTCGGGCGTCTCGGTGTACAGCATCAGGGCATCCACACCGTTGAGTCGCTTCACACGCCTATTCCACCCCTTCGTAGGGTGGGACGCCAGACCTGACTTCGGAGGGCCCCGCGTGCAGGACTCGGAGGTTGCGGTGGTGGGCGCCGGTCTGTCGGGGCCGACGGCGGCGCGCGAGCTGCATTGCCGGGGCGTCGACGTCG
This sequence comes from Mycobacterium gordonae, assembly GCF_017086405.1. Classification (NCBI taxonomy): domain Bacteria; kingdom Bacillati; phylum Actinomycetota; class Actinomycetes; order Mycobacteriales; family Mycobacteriaceae; genus Mycobacterium; species Mycobacterium camsae. The sequence goes on along the minus strand of NZ_CP070973.1, from coordinate 1,871,569 downwards.
TCGTCCTGTAAGCCGCCGATCGGATGGGTGGCCGAGTCCTTGGTCAGACCAGCGTCCTGGGGTCGCGCTTCGACCTCGGCGGGCAGTGGATCGGCCACGACCACCACCGGGTCGTGCAACTGGCCGCTGAACTCGGCGTGACGATGTTTCCGATGCACACCGGGAACCTGCCCAAGGTGATCGACGGGCCGCGCCAGGTGTCGCCGGTGGGTCCGTCGATGCTCATGGCGGCTCATGTCCATGCCGAGCGCCGAGCCGAAGATAAGCCAGTTGTCGCTGCCGGCGCCGCCCATGTCGCCCCCGGCGCGAAGACGTCCCCGGTGCCGACTAAAGCCTGGGGTCGGCGGTGCAATGGCGGGCACCATCCGGGCCTTGCGAGCGAATTTGTTCTGCTGCAGCAAATTTCGCCAGGGTGTGCGTCAGGACGCGACCGACGAACCCTGACCGACGAACACGCCGGGGACGGTCAGACCTCTTTCCATCGCCGACTCGGCCGGCCGGGCGAAATAGGTCGCGTAGAAAGCGGCGCAGAATGTCACCAGCGTGCCGATGATGAGCACACCGAACGGCACCGAGTAGCGCGCCATGTCCTGAGCGAAATAGCGGCAGCACACCAACAGCGCGGCCAGGAACGCGGCGCCGAAGCCGGTCATCGCAACCCGCCACCATGTCCTGTCCCGAACAGGTTCCCGCAGCGCGGACTCCACAGTCAGGCACAGCACCCCACCCGCCAGCAGATCAACGCCATAGTGGTACCCGAAGCCCAGGGTCGCCGCGATGGTGCACGCCAGCCACAGCGTGCCGCCCATCCGCAGCCAACGGGGCCCGCCGCGGGAGTGCAGGAAAACCGCCAGCGCCCAAGCGGTGTGCATCGACGGCATGCAGTTGCGCGGGGTTGATCCGTCGAAGGCAATCGCTCGCGGCGACAGGTTGATCCGCGGCACGGCGTGCGGCCAGAAGTCGCCGAGTTCGAATCCCCTGCCCGCACTTCCGAAGGCGAAGTCTGGACCCACCAGCGGAAAGAACACGTAGATCAGCGGCCCGATGAGGCCCAGGACCAGGAACGTCGGTATGAGGAAGTGACGCGGCCAGCCGCCGGTGCTGACGTTGCGCAGCTGGTAGACGGCAACCACCATGGCCGCGACGGGCAACTCGATGTACACCCAGTGAAACGCCGCGCTCAGCAGCGGCCCGCCCGCGTGGACGAGCCGGCCCAACAGCCAGGACGGTTGCGCCAGTGCGTGATCGGCCAACAGGGCGTACTCGTCCAGGACTACCGGCCGGACGATCGCGGTGATGCGCAACCAGGCATCGCCGACCTTGGTGGCGATGATGAGCAGCAGACCGAATGCGATTCCGCGTAACGCGGTGCCGTGTTCGGCCCTGGCCCAGCGCCGCCACCCCACGATCACCGCCAGTCCGGTCAGCACGATCAGCGGCCCGTTGCCGAGCGTCCACGCACCGCCGCGCGCCAGCCGCACGGCGGCGAAAACCAGATCGAGAGTCGCGGCCACCGACAACGACCACACCCGGTACCGCGCCGATAACCCGACCATCGCCACCCCGAGTCCCACCCAGGGCACGGTCGCCGACGTCGGGGTGTCGACGTAATCGCCGGCCAGGCTGCGCAACGGACCCACGAAACCTGCGCCGGTCGCGGTGATCTGCAGTGCGATCAGCACCATCGCGATCATCGCGACTGCAGACGCCGCACCGAGCCGGGGCGCACGGGAACGCCATTGCGCTCGCTGCTCCTCGCCGATGAACACCGGACGAATAATAGGTGTCGAATTGGAGTTCCGGGGAGTACTTGCGGATGCCCATCCGGTGTGTCTACCCGCGTGGGCGCTGCAGGGCCGCGAACTCCGGGACACTCGCGACGCTGACTATCGCGTCGAGCAGCACGACGCGGTCGCCAAGACTGGGCAGACCGGTCAGGACCGGGCCGAAAAAGGCGCGGCCGCCGATCGCGATGATCGGGCTGCCGGCTTCGTCACCAAGGGTGTCCTGGCTGTCTGCATGAACCCGCCTGACAGCCTCGTCGCGTTCGGGCTCGTCCAGAGCCTGCGCCAACGACGCCTCGAAGCCCAGATCGCCGAGCAAATCGGCGGCCACGCCTAGTGTGACCTCGTCTTTCTGGACGTGAAGCCGGGTACCGATCGGCTCATACAACCTGGCGAACGCCTCCGGACCGTAGCGATCGGTGACCGCTGCGAATACGCGGCCCAATCGCCGGGACCGTTCGTACATCCGCTGGTGCGCCGCGTCAGTTTCCTCTCCCTCTTGCTGTCCCTCGTTGAGGACCGCCAGGTTCATCTGCCGCAGCATGACCGGCCGGTCCGTCCTCTCCGCGGCATCGAGCAGCCAGCGCGAAGTCACCCAGGAGAACGGACATACCGGATCGAGGTAGAGATCGATTGTGGTCACCCGCTCCCCCTAACCACTACGTTCGCGTTCAAACCCGCTGGTGATGTTTGAGGCCCCAAATCTGGCTGTTCCTGTTCGGCGGGCTGATCGTGCTCGCGGGCTTCGTCACGCCAGGAGGCGCGGCCGAGTTCGGCTGGACCGCTTACACGCCGCTCAGTGACGCCGTGCACTCGCCCGGGGCCGGTACCGACCTGTGGATCACCGGCCTAATCATCGCCGGTCTGGGCACCATCCTGGGCGCGGTGAACATGATCACCACCGTGGTCTGCATGCGCGCGCCCGGCATGACGATGTTCCGGATACCGATTTTCACCTGGAACATCCTGGTGACCTCGGTGCTGGTGCTGATCGCGTTCCCGTTGCTGACGGCCGCGTTGTTCGGGCTGGCGGCCGACCGGCACCTGGGCGCCCACGTCTACGATCCGGCCAACGGCGGAGTTCTGCTGTGGCAGCATGTGTTCTGGTTCTTCGGCCATCCGGAGGTCTACATCGTGGCGCTGCCGTTCTTCGGCATCGTCACCGAGATCATCCCGGTGTTCTCCCGCAAGCCGGTATTCGGTTATCCGACACTGGTTTATGCGACGCTGTCGATCGGCGGCCTGTCCGTAGCGGTGTGGGCGCACCACATGTTCGCCACCGGAGCCGTTCTGCTGCAGTTCTTCTCGTTCATGACGTACCTCATCGCGGTGCCGACCGGAATCAAGTGTTCTCGATCGGCTTTCTGCCCACCTTCCAGCTGGGCGGGCTGACCGGAGTGATGCTGGCCAGCCCCCCGCTGGACTTCCACGTCACTGACTCCTATTTCGTGGTCGCCCATTTCCACTACGTGCTGTTCGGCACCATCGTGTTCGCCACGTATGCCGGGGTCTATTTCTGGTTCCCGAAGATGACCGGCCGGCTGCTCGACGAGCGATTGGGCAAGGTGCACTTCTGGTTGACGTTCCTCGGGGTCCACACCACGTTTCCACGGTCGGGGCTCTCATCCTGGGCGTGTCGATGTTCCGGTTCGTGTGGAACGTCTTCGAGAGCTGGCGCTACGGCGAGGTGGTGACCGTCGACGACCCGTGGGGCTACGGCAACTCGCTGGAATGGGCCACGAGCTGCCCACCGCCGCGGCACAACTTCACCGAGCAGCCCCGAATCCGTTCGGAGCGGCCGGCTTTCGAGCTGCACTACTCGCACATGGTGCAGCGGAAGCGGTCCGAAGCGCACATCGGGCGGGCGCACGGTCCGCAAGACAAGGACGTCACGAGATCGACGACGTCGAGGTGCGCAGCTGAACCTGCGGCTCAGGCCGCGCCGAATACCAGTGCGACGTTGTTCCCGCCCAGGCCGAACGACTCCTTGACGGCGTAGCGGAAATTGCCCCGGCGTGGCTCGCCGGCGACGACGTCGAGTTCGATTTCGGGGTCTTCGGCGCTGAAATTCAGTGTGGGCGGCACGATTTGATCGCGCAGGGCCTGGACGGTCAACACCGCCTCGATCGCGCCGGACGCACCCAGCGCATTGCCCAGCGCCGCCTTCGGCGCGTAGACCGCCGGGTGGTGGTCGCCCAGTGCCCGGTGGATGGCGCGTGCCTCTGCAGCATCTCCGAACGTCGTGCCGGCGGCATGCGCGTTGACCAGGTCGATGTCGGCGGGGGTCAGGCCGGCCAGGTACAGGGCACGGGTGATGGCGTCACCGGCGCGCTCACCAGTCGGGTCCGGCATGACGGCGTCGCATCCGTCGGATGTGAGGGCAGCACCCATCAGCCGGGCCAGAATCGGCGCGCCGCGCGCTTTGGCGTGCTCCTCGGTTTCCACCAGCAGCATCGCGCCGCCTTCGCTCAACACCATGCCGTCGCGGTGCCTGTCGAACGGGCGGCAGGCGCCGGTCGGGTCGTCATTGTTGGTGGAGAGCATGCCCAACCGCCAGAACGTGGCGAGGGGAACCGCCTCGATCACGGTCTCCACACCGCCGCAGATCGCCATGTCGGCCTCGCCAAGGACGATGCTCTGCCAGGCTTGCGCAATAGCCGCGGTACCCGACGCGTCGGCCATCACCGATGTCTCCACGCCCGCCTTCGCCGCACGGTCGAGGCCGATGGCAGCGGCGGGCGCGTTAGGCATGTGCTTCTGTACCGAAATCGGCGAGATCGCCCGCAGGCCCTTGACCTTCCAGATGTTGTGCCACAGCGGGATGTCCTCGGTACTGCCCAGGCCCAAACCCACCGACACCATCAGCCGATCGGTGTCCACCTCGGGCGAGCCGGCCTGCTCCCACAGGCGCCGGCTCACCACCGCGGACAATTTCTGCATGAACGCCAACCGGCGCAGCTCGACCCGTCCGAACTGCTCGTCCAGATCTTCGCGCAGCTCCCCGCCGATCCGCACCGGCGAGTCGAACTCGTCGACGAAGTCCTTGTCCATTTTTCGAATTCCACTGCTCCCCCGCAGCAGTTCCTGCCAGGTTTCTTCGGCATCCGGCGCGAGCGAGGTCGTCGACGCCACCCCGGTGATGACGACGTCCGGGAGTCCCCCGCCTGTTCTCAAGGCTGTCATGTCGATCGCTGCTTGATGTCGACCATCGACGTCACGTCCCCCTCCAGGAGCCACGCCTACTTCAAATATCAACTTCCCAGGAAGTGCCGATGAAAACCCATTACCGGCAATCGGCATCATGATAAACAGCGGCGCCCGAAGGCGAAAAGACCATCGGCGAACTCTGCGGGTGTCGCGTGCCACGTTTTCCCCCGCTTAGCTACGGGTAGAACTTTCGGCCTGTACACCTCGCTGATGCACGGATTTATCCCCGCCGTGGTGCAATTCGTCACCGTTGCGGCGCTCTTTTATGCCATCGGGTGGCGGGCGCGACTTGTTGCGGTGGGCGCGACTGCGGGTGCGGTGACGGCCGCGGCGGCGCACTGGACGTACGACACGCTCGGAATCGCCAGTGAGCCTGCACCTTGGCAACTTTGGCTATGGGTTTTCCTTTTCGGGCTGGCCGCCGCCGTCCTGGTCGCCGGTTGGCCGGGGGCGAGCGGGTGGCGACGCAACGCGTCGGCGTTCGCGACGTCGTTCTGCCTACTCAGCGCCGGGCTGACGATCAACGGCTGGTTGGGCTACTTCCCCACCGTCGATGCCGCATGGGCTCAGCTGACGAACCGGCCCCTGCGGAGTCAGATCCACATCGGGACCGCCTACGGGATGCAGCGCGATAACGTTGCGGTGCAGGACGGGAAGCTGGTGGCAGTGACCACGGGGAGTCGGATATCCGGGTTCTCGCACCGTCGTGAGTGGGTTTATCTTCCCCCCGCCTGGTTCACCGGAACGCCGCTACCGGCGATCCTGATGATCGGCGGCGAATTCGGAACTCCGGCGGACTGGATTCGCGTCGGCGATGCCACCCGTGCCCTCGACGTATATTCGGCCGCGCACGACGGTTACGCGCCGATCGCCGTATTCGCCGACGCAACCGGCGGATTCACTGTCGACACCGAATGCGTCGACGGACCACGCGGAAACGCCGCCGAGCACTTGACCTCCGAAGTGGTGCCGGAAATCGGCGAACTGTTCGGCCTTGGCAGACAAGCGAACTGGGGTGTCGTCGGGTTCTCCTCCGGCGGGACCTGCGCCGTCGATCTGGCAGTCATGCATCCCGAGATCTTCAGCGCGTTCGTGGACATCGGCGGCGATATCGCGCCGAACGCGGGCACCCGCGAACAGACCATCGACCGGCTCTTCGGCGGTGACGCCGAGGCGTACTGGCAGTTCGAGCCTACGACGGTGATGAGCCGGCACGGTCCGTACAGCGATCTCGCCGGCCTCTTCGCCGTTCCGGGAACCACGGAGGATCGGGACGGGGTCGGGCAGGAGGCGGCAGAGGCGCTGTGCAACGCGGGCCGCGCTCAACGCGTTTCGTGTGAGGTGATGGGGTTGCCGGGTAAGCACGACTGGCCGTCGGCGGCGGGGGCCTTTGCGGTCACACTGCCCTGGCTGGCCGAGCGGGTGGCACGCCAGCCGAGACAAGCGCTTGTGACGCCCTGATTCGCATTCCCGCGTCGCTGTCGCCATCTCCCCCTTCAAATTCGTGCGGAAAATCCACATGTGTACCCGCGATGATTGTGAGCTACCTGAACTGTGACTTTGCGTCGGCGGGGTTGGCGGGCGGAAACCCAGTCCCATTGCGGCGATCTTGGGATCGGTAGACCGCCGGGGTCTCAAGACTTGGCAACCGCGCTGCGCATTTAGGAGAGAAGTGCGACGAAGGGACTCTCAATGACGATGTCAAGCCGCCGATTCGGTGATTGGGGGTGAGTCGGGTTGCCAGGTGCGGTTGTCGCGGATGAGGGCGTAGAGGACGTTGGTGCGGCGTCGCGCCAGGCAGATGGTGGCCGGGATCGGTCGTTTGGCTTCGTCCCGTTTGCGCTGGTAGTAGGCCTTCGAGTGCGGGTCGCAGCGGATTGCGGTGAGCGCGGACATGTACATGACCCGGCGCAGTCGGCGGCTGTAGCGCTTCGGGGTGTGCAGGCGTCCGGTGCGTTTTCCCGAGTCGCGCGAGACTGGGGCCAGCCCGGCCCAGGCGGCGAGTTGGTCGGCCGATTCAATCGGGGCGGGATCACCAACCGCGGCCAGGAATTCGGCGCCGAGCCGAAATCCCATGCCGGGCATGCTGGTGATCACGTCGGCGAGTGGATGGCGGCGAAATCGGCCCTCGATGTCGGCGTCGGTGGTTTTGATGCGTTCATCGAGGGAGATCACCTCCTGCGCCAATTGTGCGACCAGCCCAGCGGCGACTTCTTCGCCCGGAAGGCGCACCGTCTGGGTCTTCGCCGCCGCCACGGCCGCGGTTGCGATGGTCGAGGCGTTGCGTACCCCGGCCTCGGCCAGCACCCGAGTCAGCCGCGAAAGCCCCTTCTGCCGAATGGCTTTCGGACGCTGGTAGCGCGCCAGCAGCACTACGCAACCACGATCTTGGGTCAGCTGCGCTGCTCGCTCCAGAGCCGGGCACACCGCGACCAGCTGTTGGCGCAGCCGGTTGATGGTGCGGGTGCGGTCAGCGACCAGATCAGCCCGATGAGCGGTCAGCATGCGCAGTTCGGTGATCAGGTCATCGCCAGGATGCAGCACCGGCAGATCGGCACCGCGCATCCGGGATTGATCGGCGATCACCCGGGCGTCTTTGGCGTCGGCCTTGGCCTCCCCGCCGCGGTAGGTCACCGAGGCCTGCCACACTTGGCGGCCCGCCAGATAGCGCACCGACTTGCCGGCATCAGCAAGCACCGTCAACAACAGGGTGGCGTAGACGGTGGTCAGGTCCACCGTCCACGACACCTGACCACCGAGCCTGTCCACTTCGGACACGAGTCCACGGATCTGTTGCTCGTCGTTGGCGAGCCTGCGCGAAAGCACCACCGCGCCCCTGTCGTCGACCACGCACACCCAGTGGTGTTCCTTGCCGACATCCACACCAGCCCACAACTGGACCGTAGCCACTACACCTCTATTCGCTTGTCTGCCAACATGATCACCACGGACAACCCCGCCGGCATTTCCTTAAACAAGCGATCACATCGCAGATCTCAATCAGCGGCCAGAGAAGTCCAAGCGGGTCGGGCGGCCAGTCCTTTCAAGCCGCACCACCAGGCCGGCAACCAGACATGCAGCCACACCCGACCCACCCGGGTCACAGCACAACGTAACAACACGAAGTAACTGCACCTACGAACTTAAGGACCTGGCATGCACAAGACCATCGCGATTTCGGGCCGCAGCGGCATGTCTGGTGGTTCCCGGTGATCCCGCTGATCGCGCGGGATGCAGACCTAGCGGCGCTGGAGGAGACTCTCGACGATGCCCGACGGGGAACGGGCCGGGTCCGGGTGGTGGCCGGCGATGCCGGCATGGGCAAGACGCGCCTGGCCCGCGAGCTCAGCCGCCGGGCCGAGGAGCGCGGCTGTGCCGCGTTGTGGGGCGGGTGTCGGGAACTCGAGCTCGCATTGCCGTTTCTGCCCTTTTGCGAAGCGATCGACACCTACCTGACCACCGCCGATGTGGCGGAGATTCGCGAGCGACTCGGGCCGGCGGCCGGTGCGGTGGGCGCGATCGTCCCGGAACTTTGCGACGAGACGTCCCGGTCAGACGATCTTTGCGGTGCACCGATCCGGCTGCGGCTCTTCGAGGGTGTGGTGGCGGTGCTGCGCACCCTGGCGGCCCGGTCGGGCGCGCTGTTCGTGGTCGAGGATGTGCACTGGGCCGATGCCTCGACGCGCGCGCTGATCGACTTCGTTGCTCGGCGCACCCGCAAGCTGCCGTTGCTGATGGTGGTGACGGAACGCCCCGATGAGGGCAGTGCGACCCACCCGGTGCGCGTGATGCTCGACGGGTGGCGACGCGCCGGCCTGGCCAGCGTGGTGCAGTTGTCGCCGTTGGCCCGGCCCGACGTCCAGCGTCTCGCGTGCGCTCGGCTCGAGGCCGAGCGTGTCAGCAGCGAGCTGGTCGACATGCTGGTGCACCGCAGTGAGGGCGTGCCGTACGCGGTAGAGGAGTTGCTGGAGGCGGCGATCAGGTCAGGACATGTCTCCCCGCACGCTGGGGGGTGGCAGTGTTCAGAGCTTTCGGGGCTTCACCTGCCCACCACGCTGGCGGTCGGCGTCTTGCAGCGACTCGATCGCCTCGAGCCCGAGCACCGGCGCGTCGTCATGGCTGCCGCGGTGCTGGGAAGCACCTTCGACCCCGGGTTGCTGTCGGCGTTGACCGGACTGCGCGCTCCGGTGGTGTGGGCAGCACTGACCGCCGCGACCCGTGCGCGGCTGGTAGAAACCGACCCGACCCACCGCGGCGGGCTGCGGTTTCGTCACGCTCTCACCTACGAGGCCGTGCGTGACGCGGTGCCGGTCTGGGAAGCCACCACCATGCACAGCCGGGCCGCCGACGCGCTCGCGGCGGCAGTGCCGCCGGCGCCGGTGATAGAGCGGAGCCGTCACCTGCTGGCCGCCGGGCGTGCGGCCGACGCCGCACCGCTGTGCGCCCAGGCGGCCGAGATGACCTCGCGCGCTGGGGCGTTCGCCGAGGCGGCGATGCTGTATGACCACGCGCTGGTCAACGTCGTCAATCCTGTCGAGCGCGGCAATCTGTTGTGCGAGCGCAGTCGCATGCTGCTGGCCAGTGGGGATCCGGCGGCCGCGATCGCCCCGCTGCAAGAGGGTGTGGAACTGCTGGGGGAATCCGGAAATGCTTTGACCGCAAAGCTTCTCATCGTCCTTGGTTCTGTGCAGCTGGCCCTGGGTGAGCATCAGGCGGCCCTCGATGCATTCGAGCGGGCACGTCTGATACTCGAAACCGCGCTGCCGGGTCCGGATCTGGCCTTGCTGTACGCCCGCCTGGCGATGTGGCACGACTCCAACCTGGAAGGTGAGGCTGGTCTCGCCTGTGCCGATCGAGCGCTGGCGCTGGCCGAACAGTCCGATGCCAAGCATGCCCGCGCCGCGGCATTGATCTACCGTGGTGCGGCGCTGTGTGAGCTCGGGCGCCGCGACGAGGGTGTTGCCGTGATCGACCGCGGGATCTCCGAGGCGACGCGGCTGAAGTTGCCCGAAGAATTCGGCGCCGGCATCATCGTCAGCGTCTTGCAGAAGGCGTTGGCGATGCGCGCCGGCGAGCTGTCATCGGTGGTCAACCTGATCCGCACCGGCGCTCGCGCGCTCAACGTCGGCCCGGCCCCCGAGGTGTTGGTTTCGCTCGTTGAGGCGGTGGCAAGCAGGTTCCTGGGCGATATCGACCGAACCGAGGCGGCCGCGCTGGCTGTGCTCGAGGCCTCGGAAGCTGTCCCCACCGGGATGTCGTCCTTCCTCGGGCGCGAACTCTTGGCCTGGGTGCGACTGCAGCAGGGCCGCCTCACCGAAGCCGAGGCGCTACTAGAAGACCTCGGGCCGCGGGACGGCTGGTGGCACCGCATCTGCGGCCCTACCCGTGTCGACCTGGCCGTGGCTCGGGGCGGTGACCCCGAAACGGCTGCCAACGCGGCGAGAGCCCTGCTGGCCCGGGTGCCCGTGCTGGCCAAAGACCCGTTCGTCGTAAGCACCGTGGTGCCCGCGTTGCTGGCAGCCGGGTCCGCCGCCGAGGCCGAGCACTGTGTGGACGCCGCCCTCGGTCCGGACCGCCATCCGCTGGCCGTAGGTGCGGCGGCCGATCTCGCCGCCTACCGCGACGATTTGCAGGGTGCCGCCGCGCTGTACCGCGAGGCCGCTGATGCCGCCACGGCGGCGGGGTACCGCGCGATCGCCGCGCGCTACCGCAGCGGGCTCGATGCGGCCGCCAGCTCCAAACCAACGCCCGCAGAGACAAAGGAGCCCGGGGCTTCTCACACGCTGAGCCGACGCGAGTTGGAGCTCCTGGCGTTGCTGGCCCACGGCAAGACAGATCAGCAGATCGCGCAGACATTATTCATATCGCTGCGCACCGTGCGATCACACTTGGATCGGATCCGTGACAAGACCGGGCGCCGACGCCGCCCCCAATTAACCCTCTTGGCAATCGAACTGGGCCTGCTGGACCAGCAGGCCCGGCCGGAACACCTGCGCGCCCGGAGCACGAGTCTGCACCTGGCGCGATAAGCCGCCGCACTGCACAGATTGGGTATTTCGGCCCCTATCGCACAAGCTGCCGGCACGACATGCTGATGAGCATTGCGAGCCCGCGAACAGGGAGTTGCGAGGTGGGATCTGATGTTCGTTGTCACCGCGCCAGCGACGCTGGCGCAGGCCGCAGCAGACTTGCTGGGTATCGGGTCGGGCCTTCGAACCGCGAATGCCGTTGTTGCGGATCCGATTAGCGAGGTGGCAGCCGCCGGTGCCGATGAGGTGTCGGCATTCATTGCGGCGTTGTTCTCCGGGCACGCCGATTCCTACCGGCAGCTGAGCGCCCAGATGGCCGCGTATCACGACAATTTCGTGGAGACTCTGCGTGGTTGCGGGTGCGCGTATGCCGCCGCTGAGGACGCCAATGCCTCGCCACTGCAACTCGGTGGAAAATAGCGAGCCCGCTCCTTCCCGACCCCTGAATTGGGACGCGTTCCGGCGCGGTTCGACATCACCTCTGAAACAACACTTTTGACGGTCGAACGCGGCCGTTGGGGTAAGCGCGTCCTTCGACTGCCCACCCGCCGACCACCAGTGTGCGCATGAGCCGACCCAATCGCGGGCCACCCCGGTGATTGGGTATTTCGACCCCTGTACGGCCGCCGCCGAGCACGACACGCTGAGAGAGCTCGATGCGGTCTCGCCGCGAGCTGTATGCCGAAAGTGCTGGGAGAAAGAAGGTTTGAGGCGATGAGCTTCCTAGTGTTGCCACCGGAGATCAACTCGGCCCAGATATTCGCGGGTGCGGGGTCCGCGCCGATGTTGGGCGCGGCGCAGGCTTGGGACGATCTGGCCACGGAACTCGGTTTGGCGGCCAGGTCTTTCGACGGGGTGACCTCAGCGCTGACCAGCGCGTCCTATCAGGGCGCGGCATCGCAGGCGATGATGGAAGCCGCCGCGCCTTACGTCGGCTGGCTCAATACGGTTTCCGCACAAGCCGATCAGACGGCCGTGGCGGCGCGCACCATGGTGGCAGCATTCGAGAAGGTGCAGGCGGCGACGGTTCACCCCGACCTGGTGACGCTGAACCGTGTGGTGGTGTCGTCGCTGGCGCGGACGAATCTGTTCGGGCTGAACTTTCCGGCTATTGCGGCTGTCGAGGCCGACTATGCGGAGATGTGGGCCCAGGACGTGGCCGCGATGCTCGGCTACTACGCCGACGCATCGAGCGCTGTTGCGGCCTTGCTGCCGATCGCCGGATCGCCGACGGCCGCATCGGCTACCGCCGCGGCGTTACCCGCCGCGACCACCAGGTCGATCGACTTTGCTATCGGCCTGGCCAACAACGGCATGAACAACATAGGCATGGGCAACTTCGGCTTCGGAAACATCGGCAACGCGAACCTCGGTAATTCCAACTTCGGATCCACCAACATCGGCGATGGAAATGTCGGCTCCGCAAACGTCGGCAGCCACAATTTCCTGCTCGGGAACCTGGGCAACAACAACCAGGGTATCGGCAACCTGGGCAACTTCAATATCGGTATAGCCAACAAGGGCGATAACAATATCGGCATCGGCCTGACAGGGAACAACCAGATCGGCATCCAGCTGAACTCGGGCGCCAATAGTTTCGGCTTGTTCAATTCCGGTGACGGAAGCGTGGGTTTCTTCAACTCGGGCAAGGGCAGCTTCGGCGTCTTCAACTCGGGAGACTTCAGCACGGGCGTCGGCAACTCGGGCTTGGCCAACACCGGGTTCTTCAATTCCGGAAACCTCAACACGGGCATCTTCAATTCGGGCGCCGTCAACACGGGTGGCTGGAACGCCGGTAGTTACAACACGGGCTCCTTCAACCCCGGCTGGGTCAACACCGGCGACTTCAACATCGGCAGCTTCAACACTGGCTCCTACAATTTCGGCAACGTCAACACCGGCGCTTTGAACACCGGCAGTTTCAACAACGGCATGTTCAACAGCGGCAACTTCAACAACGGTATGTTCTATACCGGCAATTACGAAGGTAGTTTGCATGTTCAGATCGGCGTACCAGCCCTCACCCTGCCCGCGATCCACATGCCGTCCGCCCATATTGGCGGTTTCTTTGCGCCAAAGATGGTCATACCGTCGATCATCAACAACTCCCAGTTCACGATACCCTCGTTTACCATAGGTGCGTTTTCGGCGCCACAGATAACAATCCCGGGAATCAACCTTCCGAGCGTACATATTCCGCAGTTCTCGACCCCACCGATAACAGTGGGTGGTTTCACCGCGCCCACGATATCAATCGGTAAGTTCAACCTCCCCTTCATTCAAGCGCCGTCGGTCTATCTCCCGCTGGCCGCGAACTTCGAAGTTGGCGGCATACCATTCCAGACGTTTGGCAAGTTGGACGGCCTCGGCACCTACATCAACCTAACGAACGTCTTCATCCCTCCGATCCTGATCGGCGACCCAGGGTTCCCCATCACCTACACATCGGCGAATGGCAGTGGCAGCCAGATAACCCAAAACGGCGTCGCGGGCTTTATTTCTGCTTTCAACCTGCCAACGATCGGTCTGACATCATTCAATGCCCCGATCATCACCATCGGCGCGGCTGGGGGCTACAACACTCCAGTCATTTCAACGAACAGCTTCACCGTCCCACCGATCAACTTGGGCGGATTCAACACGCCGACGATCACTATCCCGCCGGGCCCCTTGACGCCGACGGTAGTCATTCCGCCGATCAACATCTTCGGCTTCGACGCGCCCGCCATCGACGTCCCGAGCATCACAACTGCCCCCGTCACGATCGCCCGTATCGACATTCCGTCGGCGCCGGGCTTCTTCAACACCACCGACACCCCCACCTCGTCGGGCTTCTTCAACACCGGCACCGGTGGCAGCTCCGGCGTCTTCAACACCGGCGGCTTCGTCTCGGGCTACCAGAACACAAACCCGTTCCCGTTCTTGAATTTTGGGACCTCGGGGTTCAACGCCACCGGCCAACTCTCCTCGGGATTCTCTAACCTCGGCAACGCCGTATCGGGTATCGCCAACGTCGGCGAGCTGGGCATCGGGGCCGCGTACAACTTCGTGTCGGGCGTGGAGAACATCGGCCACAACCTCGCCGGCATCTTCCAGCAGGGCACCACGCCCTAACTTGTGTCGGTTTGCTGTGGCGCTGATGTGAAGGTAGGACACCATGTCGTTTGTGACCGTGGCACCGGAGTTAATCGGTTCGGCTGCCGGGGATTTGGCCACTGTCGGGTCGGCGCTTCAGGCTGCCGGGGCGGCGGCGTCGGGCTCGACGACGGCGGTACTGGCGGCGGGTGCGGATGAGGTTTCGGCGGTGATCTCTGCGTTGTTCGGCGCCTACGGCCAGCAGTATCAGGCGTTCAGCGCGCAGGCGGCGTTGTTTCATCAGCGCTTTGTCCAGGCGTTGACGTCGGGCGCGGGGGCGTATGCGACCGCGGAGGCGGCCAATGCGGCGGCCGCCTCCGACCCGCTGACGACGCTGGTCGGTCAGATCCAAGCCACGGGGCTGTTCAATTACGACCCGGTCAAGATGTTGACGGGTCGCCCGCTGTTCGGCAACGGAGCCGACGGGACGCCGTTGACCGGACAGAAGGGTGGCGACGGCGGGTGGCTCATCGGCGATGGCGGCAACGGGGGCTCCGGCGGCACCGGACAGGCCGGTGGGGCCGGCGGATCGGCGGGCCTGTGGGGCCACGGCGGTGACGGCGGCGCCGGCGGGAAGGGCCTCCTCTTGTTCGGCGGCCCCGGCGGAACCGGCGGCGCAGGAGGGGCCAATGGGCTCCTCGGCGGCGGCACCCCCGGAGCCGGCGGGGCCGGCGGGGGCGGCGGCGTGAACATCTTCAGCGGGCCCGGGGGGCATGGCGGAGATGGCGGGGCCGGTGGCATCAACCGGCAACTGTTTTCCCTGTTCGGCGGCGCCGGCGGGGCCGGTGGAGCGGGTGGCAGCGGCGGCGTCGGCGATGCCGGCTTCGACAACGCCGCGCCCGGAGGCGACGGTGGGAGCGGCTATCACGGCGGGGCCGGTGGTAACGGTGGTGCCGGCGGCGCGAATCAGGCCCTAATTGGCGGGTTCGGCGGGGTGGGCGGTGTGGGTGGCCACGGCGGCACCGGCGGCCATGGCGGCAGCGGCGGAAGCGGCGGGCCGACTGCCGGCGCCGGGGGTGTCGGAGGCGACGGCGGTGCCGCCGGTGCAGGTGGGGCCGGCGGCGCCGGGGTATGGCCGGGTGGAGGGTATTACGGGCAAGCCGGCAACGGCGGCGCGGGCGGCACCGGAGGAACCGGCGGTATCGGTGGTACCGGCGGATCCAACGACGGCACCTTTGCCAGCGATTACGCCGGCCACGGCGGCCAAGGCGGCCACGGCGGCACCGGTGGGGCCGGCGGGAACTCCAGCGGCAGCGGCGTCAACGGCAGCGGCGGCGGCGGGGGCAACGGCGGCGCCGGCGGACTCGGCGGCACCGCCAAGAACGACGCAGCCAGCCTCATTGCGGCCGTTGCCGGCGGCGGGGGTGGCGGCGGTGCCGGCGGGACGGGCGGCCACGCCGGTAGCGGCGGCGCCTTCTCCGGCGGCGACGGCACCGGCGGTCTCGGCGGCACTGGGGGCGCGGGCGGCACCGCCACCACCGAAACCGGCGGCAACGTCGTCGCCAAAGCAGTCGGCGGCTCTGGCGGCGCCGGCGGCGCCGGCGCACCGGACGGCGGGCCAGGTGGCGCCGGCGGCGGCGGCGGCGCGGGAGGTACTGCAATCCTGCAAGCAGCCGGCGCCGGCGGCGGCGGCGGAGGCGGTGGGGCCGGTTACGCCGGCGGCACCGCAGGAGCCGGAGGCGCCGGAGGTTCCGCCTCCTCCGGCGCAATATTCGCTGCCGGAGGTTCGGCGGGGAACGCCGGCCCCGGCACCGGCGGCGGCGGCGGGGGCGGGGGCCTGGAAACCCTGGGCTTCCCCTTCCCCGGTAGCGCCGGCGCAGCCGGTGCCGGCGGGGGGACGGGCGGCCTCGGTGCCAACAATGGTGGTTTCCCCAACGCCGGAGGTCACGGAGGCACTGTCGGCGTTGGAGGTCTCGGAGGCACAGGCTGGGGTAGCTCTGTGACCAATGACGGGGGTGATGGGCAGCCCTGACATCGGCGGCTAGGGCGCCGTTGGGGCTACGGGCCAGGTTGCGTGGTTGCGCCGATGAATTCCACCCCGGCGCGAATAGCGGGACGGTGGCGCAGGATTCGGTAATGCGCCAGGCGGCCGAGCCCTTGTGTGGTCATGAATTGTGCGCCTTGCCACGCCGCGGCCAGGCGCTTGCTGGCGGCATAGGGGCTGTCCGGGTCGTCGGGGTCGTGGATGAGCAGCAGTGGTGGGTAGTTGGCTCGCCGACCGATCCGCGTCATGTTCGTCTCTTGCAGCGGCATGGCGATCCGTTTTTCCAGACGACGGTGCAGGCCCGCGCGGATCCGGCGACCGAAGCCATGGCGTGCGGCGAACCAGTCGAGATAGAGAGGAAAATCGCCCATTGGCGCCAATAGGACCAAGCGCCCTACGGGTGCGCCCTGGGCCGCCGCCAACGCAGTCGCGTTCGCCCCGAGTGAGTGAGCCACCACCGCGTGGGCGGGCCCATGGGTCTCGATCATGGCCGCAATCGCGTCGGCGCACTCAGTGGCGGTGGTACGCCCGGGCGCAAGCTCACCTGGATCAGATTCGTTGTGGCTGGGCAGGTCGAACGCAATGACTCGATACCCCGCCTCCACCAGCGGTTTGACGAAGATTGCCAGATGCGCGCGCTGGCCGCCCCAGCCATGTACCAGATATATCGGCGGTCCCTCGCCCCATTCCTCACCAGCGACCCGATGCCCATCCCAATACGCTTCGACCGGCCGGCCCGGGGACACCCCCGGTGGCATGCGCAGAGCCGACTCGAGAACCGGTGGGGTGCACCATAACTCGACTGCCCACCGCGATCCCAAAGCGGGCGCGAGGCGCTCGAGCAGCCAAAAGAGTCTGCGCACTCTGGCTTCGACCGGGGGAAGGACTCCGGAGCCGTTGACATCGAGCGGGGCAATCGCGCCGTCCTGCGCTTGTGCCGACAGTTCAGGAGCTCCTTCAGTCATGATTCGCGATCGTAGTATGGGCTTCAATACGCGATTGTCGAGATGCGGCGACGACTACCAAGACACGCCTCCTCTCCCCCACCGTTAGCCCTGACGACGACGTCACCGTCATTGCACTGCGCAGGCTGTGGCGGTCCCTGCCGTTGGGATCCGTTGGTAAGGGAAGGCTGGATGCTTCCCGTCAACGTCCGCCTGAAACCCACAACACGCCGGCCCGTTTCGGGCACGTGCCATCCAAACAGTCCGTCGCGGGCTCAGCATCGCGTTGCCGCCTTATCGACAACTTTGTTGCCAAAATGGGCACCACCGGTCACCTGTCGACTGGGCGCAGTGGCCGGCTTGTCCTCACGCTGCGGATCGGCTACCACCAGGGACGCAGGACAATCAATGACTGCGGCGGCTGGATCGACCGTCTTCGACCCGTCCATATCTCGTCATCTCCTCGGTGCGGCTCCGATGCCGCCTCCCTCCGGACTTACCCTGATAAACACGTGTCAAACAGTGATCAGTGCGATAGTCTCGCCGGTCCAGCACTGCAACACCGCCGTCGCTTTCCGGACGAATGATTGTGGCAGTGGAGGGTCGAGCCGGCCGCCCACGGCGACCTCGTTGCCGTACGGACTACACGCCGCGTCATCCGGACGTATTACGGCTGCACGCCCACGGCAAGCGCAGGTAGTCAACTCGACTGTGGTCGGCCTTGACCCAACCCCTACGGACGGAGGAACCGAACACCCTGCAAGCGTCTGTACCGGAACTTCCGGGCGACCCGACGGACGCGGTTTGCGCCATAGCCACCCGCTGCGTCGAGCAGACCCGCAAGGGTCAATCACCACCGGGTTGGCTCAGCTCCCATTAGGGGTGTCCAGACAAACGATGCCTAACCGGCTTTTCCGCTGACTCACGCCGTCAGCACTAGCCACGCCGGCGGCTGGCGCTGCGACCCAGGGGCCCAGTCACGGGACACTGTCCCAGCCTTGATCGATATTGCCGTCGCAAAACTGAGTGGACACCCACGTCCCTGGACTCGGCCCGCCGAGAACATTGAGGCAGGCACCAATATAAGTGGTGACCTGCCCATTGGGATGGATTGTCCAGTGGTGAGTGTACCCAGCCAAACAGTTCCGCAGGTGCGCCGTAAAGCCGGACTCCGCCGGCGCCAAGCAATTCCCGGGGAACGCCACGCTTTCGAGTTCTCCGTCGCCGGTGAGAGTCCAGCGCTGGAAATCGGTCCCGTTGCACGGGTTGATAACTATCGGGGACCAGTCGCTGCCACTCGGGGCGTCCAGACAATAGTCGCCCATTCGGCTCTTCAATTGCACAGGGCCGTCGGCGTGTGCGGTGCCAGCACCGAACGCGGCGATAGCGAGCATCGCGCTGGCTACGACAGAGGCCCGGCACACCCGGGTCATCATTGTTGATCCACTCATTTCGGCGGCCATCGTCGCATCTCGTTCCAGCCCACGCATCTCACGGCGCGGCACTTTCGTGCGCATGCGGTCGATCTTGAGTGGCGCGTTAGTCATAGCAATACCAAATCGACTGTGGCACTCTATGATTGACGAAACTCCGGTCAGCTTGTGGATTTCCTGTGGCTTGTCTGACTGAATGTCGGATGACATCGAACTCATCCGTTTCGAAGATGCCACTGATCCACCGCTGCGCCGGCCTAGGTCTCGGCCCAATCAGCAGGGTCGCGGCCGCTGCCAAACACACGCTGGGTTCCGCTCGTACGCCGCGGGGAACAACTCAACGACGAAATCACTGACCATGAGAAGGCCCTCGCCGAACTCACCCCCACACTAGCGCCGCAGCCGTTGGGAGCCTTCGACATCGGCGCAGACGTCGCCCCTGGGATGCCCATCGTCGCCGCAGAATGGTCTCCGCGATCTCCTGGATACCAACAAAGGTGAAGTCGAGGGACGTGGTGCACGACGTCGTCGTGTGATTTTCGATGTTGCATTCAGGCCGGCAGTGCTGCCGGATTGAAAACGATCCTGAATTGAGAGATCTGGTAAGAGCAGGGCGGTTCGCGATCCGCAGACCCGGGAGGCCGGCTCCGGCATCTCGTTAGCTTGGCTAATTTTCCCAGAAGTATTCCTACCGCCTCCACCCTCGACCCACCAGGGACTACCAACCCACCGGCGCACCCAAAGGCCCCACACCGAAAAAGCCCCGAACCTAACGGAGGTTCGGAGCTATTCCGATGTCTCGAGACACCACATTTGTAGCGGGGACAGGATTCGAACCTGCGACCTCTGGGTTATGAGCTACGGGCCAGGGAGTTTTGGGTGTCCGGGTGGTCTAATTTGTGCAGGTCAGCGGGGATCGGGTGTTCGGGTGGTTGCGCCGTGTTGCGCTGATTTTGGGAGGTTTCGCGGAGTTTGGTTCCCAAATTCGTTCCCAACTCTGGCACCGAAACCGCCGTGATGCCGTCGAGGTCGCTCTCAACATCTGCCGCGACGCGTGTGCCGGGGCGCGCTACTTGGACTGGATCAATCACCGCGCTCGGTGACACTTGGCAACGAACGACAGATTGTCAGACCTACCCGCTATCTTCTCGATGGGAGGGACGATGGACAAAATCACGGGGCCGGTCACGCGGACGAAGGTTGAGGCGCTGGCTGTGGACTGGGCCGATGACCCCTCAACCACGGTTGAAATCGTTCACCGTGAGTTCAACGCCGACCAACACAGCGGTGGCTATGCGTTCCTGTGCGACCGCGGTCTGCTCATCTATGGCTTGGACGGCGCCAGCACGTGGTCACTGGATCCTGGGGATGCCGCCAGCAGATTTGCCAAGGTCGAGCAGTACTGGCGCGAGAGCCAGCACCGGAATCGGGCGCTCCGACTGGACGATGTGAGCCCGTGGCACCGCGCGGCGATCGCTGCATTGGTCTCAAGTGCGAGGAGTGTCGCAGATGTTCCTCCTGAGGCGCGTCTGGGCGTAACCGACACCGGACGAGCGGACGCGTTGTTCATCATGCTGCGCCGACATGTCAGAGAGCGCTCCGAGGAGTCGGCGCTGCGCACGCTGGCGAGCAACGACTGGCTTCTCGAGGTACCCCAAGAGGACAGACGAGCACATCAATGCCCGGTCTGCGGCTTTCCGGCGCTCGGAAGACCCTGGCAGTACTTCAGCGTTTGCGACGATTGCTTCGCGAAAACCGTGTGTAGTCATGGCCGCATTGTCACCGGTTACAACACCGACTTCAGCGGTGGTTTCGAGGCCATGCACGTCGATGACCACAGCGTCTGTGAAGAGGTCGGCCGGACTGGGCTGGTGTGGGTCGAGGGCTACGAGTGCCTTATGGGGGAGGCCAAGTTCGGTGGCGTCTTTGTCGGCGTCCAACCCGCGCGTGAGTTCCGCGACGACGACGCCGGCTATCTGGCCTGGCTCGACACCCACCCCGATGGCTACGTGATCAACATCGCGCGCAGCCACAGCGCGACAGCAGCGCGTGTGCATCATGCCGGTTGCTGGACGATCAGGGGTGAGAAACCTGGCGGGAGTGCATGGACCGGACCGTACGTCAAAGTGTGCGCGCAACATATTGCCGAACTTGAGCAGTGGGCGAGCGACCAAGTGGGGCAGCCTATCCCGAGTTGCGGGACCTGCCAACCGGCGCGCGACGCCGTACAACCTCCTCCGACAAAGTCGACCAAGCCGACCGAGCAGGCGGTCGCGCCCCCGTTGCCCTACGGCCACTGCGAAATCCACGGACCGACGGCGAGCAGTCCCGCAGTCCAGGCCTGGGCCGACGACTACATCCGCTTCGAACACCTGCCGGTCTGGCAACAGCATCTTCGGCATGAGATCCGCAACCGCTGCCAAGAGCTCGCGCCGCCAGCTGAGCAGGTGCTGCACACCACGTTCTTCGGCCCCAAGCATCCCAGGGCCGACGTCGAGAACCTCGTGCTCTACTACATCGATTCGTTTAGAGTCGCCGGCCGCAACGGGATTCGCTTCGAACACGGCGCCGCTGTACCGTCGGCGCCCGATGGTGCCAAATATCCGTTCTGTTATCGCTACGCGCTCTCGCGACGATCGGACGCCTTCGCCTACTGGCGGCATGGGCGAACACTAGCCTCGTTCGACTGGACCGACCTGGGTGCGTTTGCCGGCGAGAAGAAGTTGGCACAAGTTTGGCTAGCACTCGCACGCGGCCAGGTGGAGGTGAGCGAGCCAGCGTGCGCGCCCGAGACCCCATTCGCCGTCAGAGTGCAAGTTCGGCCACCGCATGGACTTCAACCGGTGTGGGGTGGATTGGTGAAGGGGATTTTCGATGGGGTGATCTGCGCGCTCCAGGCCCACACCGACACAGCGGTCCTGCCTGACGTCGTGGCGCGGCTCGCGAAAGACATTCCTGCACAGCCTGCAGAGATCGAGCATCATTTGCTTGACGAGCGCCGGGCGGTGCTTGGCGCCGCGCACCGACTCGTTTCCCCCTACGGTGCTGGCGTCAAGTGGGATCCCAAGGACCACCTGTGCGTCGCTGGCGAGTTACTTGCCGCTGAACCGGTCGATCGACGTTGGGCGATCAAGGGAGATCTGGTCGAACTCTCCCGCTAAACGGCATCTCCATTCGCGGCGGCTTCGAGGGCTGCCGCGACCGCCTCAAACTCCGCGAGCGCGGCGGTGAGGTCTTCGACGATCTCTCTGGCGATGACCTCGGGCGCTGGAAGGTTGTCGGCGTCATCGAGCGACTCGTCACGCAACCAGATGATGTCGAGATTGACCTTGTCCCGCGCGACGAGTTCCTCGTAGCTGAACGATTTCCACCTCTCCGACTCAACACGTTCGTCACGGGGCTTTCCGCTGAGATAGAAGTCGACGAACTCGTCGAGATGGTGGCGCCGCAGTGGGTTCTGCTTGAGGGTGAAGTGCTGGTTGGTGCGCAGGTCGTAGACCCAGAGCTTGGTGCTCCACGGCTGTTCAGATGCCGGCTTCTTGTCGAAAAAGAGCACGTTGGCCTTGACGCCTTGAGCGTAGAAGATGCCGGTAGGCAGACGAAGCATTGTGTGTAGGTCAAAGTCGGCCAACAGCTTTCGCCGCAACGTCTCGCCGGCGCCGCCTTCGAAGAGGACGTTATCGGGAAGCACGACGGCGGCGCGGCCGTTGATATCGAGAATCGTCATGATGTGCTGCAGGAAATTGAGTTGCTTGTTGCTGGTCGTAACAACGAAGTCCTGCCGTTCGATCTCGATGTCCTCGCGCACTTCCCGACCATCCGCGCCCACCATCATCAGCGACGATTTGCGGCCGAACGGTGGGTTGGTCAGCACCACCGACCAGCGACGGCCGGGGTCAGATATGAGTGCGTCTCGAACATCGATCAGTGAGTCGCCGTCGGCGGTTCCGATGCCATGGAGCAGCAGGTTCATCGCGGCTAGACGCGCTGTCCCGTCGACGAGTTCATAGCCAGTGACGAAAGTGTCCCGCAGGTGCTTACGCTTCGTTGGGGTCAGGTTTTCAGCCCCTTGGACGGCGTGTTCATGGGCAACCAGGAGGAAGCCGCCTGTGCCACACGCCGGGTCGACGACCATGTCAGCAGGCGAGGGGTCGATCACGTCGACCATTGCCCGGATGAGGTCGCGCGGGGTGAAGTACTGACCCGCACCCGACCCTTTATCGGATGCGCCCTTGGACAGCAGCGCCTCGTAGGCGTCGCCTTTGAGATCTGTGCCCGAAGCGGACCAGTTTTCTTTGTCGATCAAATCCACGATGAGGCGTTTGAGCTTGGCCGGATCCTGAATCCTGTTCTGCGCCTTGCGGAAAATCGTGCCAAGTGTGCCCGGCTGCTGCGCTAACCCGACGAGGATCTTCGTGTATTCGACCTCAAGGTCCGTTCCCTCAGCATCCAGGAGCCTCTGCCAGGAATACTCGTCGGGAACGATCTGCTGCGGGTTAAGTTTTCTCGTTGCCCGCTCGTGTGCCATCTTCAGGAACAGCAAGTAAGTGAGTTGCTCGGTGTACTCGATGACACCAACGCCATCGTCGCGCAGCACATTGCAGTACGCCCAGAGTTTGTCGACCAGGCGCCGGGAATCAGACAACGTGGTTTGCCCTTCTATTCAGCTGCGCACGACAAGATTTGGTGCGTCCTGGTAGATCCCGTCGCCGGCCAATAGATCTAGCCGCTTGGCGATGGCGCAGGCCGCAACCCATCGATCACCGGTGTGCTTTCTGCCGTGCAGAGCGTTACCGAGCCTTCGGCATTCGCTGACAAGAAGGGCGTACGCGTCTACGACTTCGTTGTCGGGGCGAATGGTGGGCGTCCGGTCAAGGGTCTCAATCGTCATCGCCACCCAACGCTCGCCCCAGCCGGCGACTCGCGCACCGGCAAGCACCTCAGCCCTGGTCTGGAAGGAAATGAGTACACGCCGCCCCGTCAGGTATTCGCGCCAGCCAGGGACGCGCGCATCACAGCTGGCGCGGCGAAGGTAGATCAGACTGAACACATCGGTATCGACTACCGTCGCCGCGATTTCGCTCACGAACGCGCTGCCTCAAGGAATGCCGCGAATTCGTAGTCGGTGAGGTCGAGCCCACCATTCGGGTCTGGTCCGGGAGCGCTGGCCAAAATCTCGTCGAGGGTAACGACTTTGGGGCCGCCAAAGTCGGCTGCGGGATCATTCGCTGGAAGCACACGCACATTCTGAAGTGCGACAAGCCGGCCAGACGCACGTTGTATCCCGGTTCCTTCCGCAACCACCCATTGGCCAACGAGTTGTGCTGCGAAGGTGTCGTTTTCGACGCTCTTGAGTTCGACCGTGGTATCGACGTCGTCGCGGAGACGGAAATCGTGCGACCGTAGATCGACCTTCTCGAGTCGGCCAGCGGCAGTCATGACAGTTCCTGTGCGGACACGCGTCGGTGTCCACGTTTCGACATGCATCACTGACGACGCAATCCGCACTTCCGGTCGCGAAGGCGCGCCGAGGATTACGGTCGGCGCCGCTGCTTGAATGGCGTTGACCAACTTGCCGACGCTCTCCGCGATCAGGTCGGTGGCCCAATCGGGGCGACGGTCCTCCCCCATGGCCCGCATAATTTCCCACAAGCGATCATCTGCCACGGCTTGTTCGGGCAAGTCGACGTCAAGTTTGTCAGTCGGGCCCTTGCTGAATCGGAGTACGGTGCTTCCAGGCTCAACCGCATGAAGCCGCAGTTGCGAGAGCTCCTCCATGAACTGCTTCGTGCGACCAGGTCCAGGCGTATTGACTACTTCCCGGCTGATTCGAGTCGTCAATTCCTGCAAGGCAGTCGCGAGCGCGGCGAGGTCCTTGACCGGAATCTCGCCGCTGGGGGTGGACGCGTCAACAAGGCGGAGCTCGATCTCCTTCATCATCGCAACTACCTCCCTAGTTCATCGCTGACGAATCGTCACCATGGCTCGGCGCCCGTCATCCGAGTCAATTCTGCCCGCACCAGCAGGGGAACATATGTTTTCTATCATCGCAGCGGCCTACGACACGTCACCGCAACTTGCCAAGAAAAGTCACGATCACTGAATGCCCCATAGCTTGATCTGTTTCCCCTCATGCATCGATCAACTCTTCGTTGAGCGACAGGTCGGACTCCGATGTAGTCAAACGTCCGGAGAAGGCAGCAGCGAGGATCGACGATCGAAGCCTTGCGGCGCGCAATCGCGTAGCAGCAATCGATGCCGCTAGACGAGACGCCTCAACTTCCATCCCGACAACAAGTTGAATGCCGGCATCTTGGGTCGTGATGGGCGGGACGGGCAACTCCAATGGGTTGAGCTTACTGAGGCTTAGGTTGTGTTGGCCGGCGCTTGAGGCTGCTAATGATTCGATCCGGGAGCGAACTTGTGGCGTGCTAAGCATGATTTGAACCCAACGCGGCCGGACGACCTCTTCCCGCACGCGATACCGAATCAGATACGAAGCAAAAGCTGCATCAATCCCAGGCTGGACTACGGCAGAGCGCCCGATCAGGTCAACAGATCCATTCGTACGGACGATGAGGACATCGCCCGGAGCAAGCATGTACGCAGACGTGTCCGCTTCTGCGTTAAGCACGCGCTTCTCATCTGACAGATCGATCTGCCCGTCGACCAGATTTGGAATCCGAACCACTGCCGCGCCTTTGCCATCGGCAACGCACTTCACCGACGTTCCGTAGCCAGAGTCGACCGCCAAAGCCCCCAGTGGGTACGGCTCACCGGCGTGAAGTGAAGCAAGAACGCTGGCTTTCAAGAGTCTCAACTTCTGCATCGCATTGCGCACGTATGTCTCCGCGGCATCGAGTCGAGACAGGTGGTCTTCGAGGAGATCGACGATGCGCCGCTGTTCGTCGAGTGGTGGGATCAGGATCCGAATTGTGCGCAAAGCTGACTGCGATATATTTCGCATTGAATCCTTTGTACCAGTGGCCAATTCGCGAATCTGGCTGCGAACCGCAGGTGCTTGTAGCGTGTACCAGAGCCATTCTGGGTGAACGCTGGACTTGGGCGTCAGTCGAAGGCTCTTGTCGCTTAGAAGTAGCTTGGGGCGAACAGCGCGGACAAGGACGCTGGCTCCCACATATTCGGCTGTGTTGGCCCGACTTACAAGTAGATCACCTTCGCGAATCTCAAACCTCGGGTCTGCAAGCTCGGCCGGTACGGCCTTGTTCTCCTCTGGTTTGAATTTGCCCCACGTCATCGCACTTACCTTGATGATGCCCCAATGTCCTTCCTCCGCAGGTGCGTTTGAAGCGCCAAACGATTTGCCTGCGGTGATGTCCTCAATGAGATCCCCGAGCTGCACCAACGGCCAATTCATGCGGTCAGCTCCGCATTGAGCTGCTCGACGAGATCGCCGGCCCTGTCACCCAAATCGCGCAACGCTCCATCGGTACCGCCACGCTCAACAAACGGCGCGTCGTCCAGGTCTTCCACCCGGATCCCCGCCGAGTTGGCGATCACCGACACGATCCGATCCAGCCACCAGCGCTCAGTGTCGTTAAACACCACACCAGCCTGTTCCTGTTGTGTTAACCAGGCCGCGTATTTCTCCCGCACCCGCTCACCGTAGGGAACGAGTTCGTCGTCGACGCCGATGGTGTAGCGGATCAGCGGAACGAGATCCGTGAGGGTGTGCGTGGGACACTTACGGACCTTGGGCGCGTCGATCGCTGCGTAGGCGTTCCAGATGATGTCGGGGGTCCAGTTGTGCGGCGGCCGGGCGATACGGGCGGCGAGTCCCTGGATGTAGGCGAAGTCGATTCGCTGTTCGCCCGCCTCATAGGCGACCTGGATCGCTGTGATTTCCGCGCGGTGCTCATCGAGGTAAACGCGCCACGAGTCCACGATCGACCGGGCACGGTCAGTATTAACCACTCCGCCGGCGTCAACGAGTTCGTCTCTACTCACCTCGTCGATGACCCGGTCGTGGGCGGTGCGGAGTTCGAGTATGCGGTTGCGCAGTTCCGGGTTGGCAGCAATCGGTTCGATAGCCCGCTCGATCGCCTCGGTCGACCCAGTGGACGGCTCGACAGCATCCACGAGCGCCCTGGCGATATCGCGGACGGGTTGGCCGGCGACGTTGTCGAGTTCCTGCCTCTCCTCATCGGTAAGTGCAACTTCGAGTTTCACCAGCCGTGACGCCAGGGTTGCCGCTTCGTCCTCGCCAAGTGTGAGGGCGGCGGCCTTGTCGAGGAGCTTCTTGAGGCTGATCGACTTCTGCCGATTAAGCGGTGGTTCGACGAAGGGGTGCTCAGTCACGCCCACCGCATCGACGATTACGAACCGGGTCTTGTTTTTCGCGTCGGGCGTGACCGCCTGGAAATCGGCCGAAGTGATCGTGCGCGCGCCACGACCTTTCATTTGCTCGAAGTATTGGGCGGAGCGGACATCACGCATGAAGAACACGCATTCCAGCGGTTTGACGTCGGTTCCGGTCGCGATCATGTCGACGGTCACCGCGATACGCAGCGACGGGCTCGTCCGCAGGGCCTGGAGTTGTTCTTTGGCGTTGCGGGCGTTGTAAGTGATCTTCGCCGCGAAGTCATTGCCTTTGCCGAACACCTCGCGAACCTGTGTGACGATCTCCTCCGCGTGGTTGTCGTCCTTGGCGAAAATCAAGGTCTTCGGGACGGTGGAGCGTCCTGGGAAGATCTCGGTGGAAAGCCGATCGCGGAAAGTTTCTAGGACGGTGCGGATCTGGTCGGTGGCGGTCACGGCGCGGTCCAGTTGCGCGGCGCGGTAATCCAGATCCTCGTCAAGGGTTTCGAGTTTCTGTTCTCTGGTTCGGCGGTCCACTTTCGGTACTAGAGTCCCGGCTTCGATCCGAGACCCGTCTTCACTGATTCGGGTGCGGATCCGGTAGATGTCAAAGTCCACGTTGACGCCGTCGGCGACGGACTTAGGGTAGGTGTATTCAGAAACGAGGTTCTGACGGAAGAACCCGAAGGTCTGCTTGCCCGGCGTGGCGGTTAGACCGATGACGTGGGCGTCGAAGTACTCCAAGACACCGCGCCAGACTCCGTAGATGCTTCGGTGCGCCTCATCGACGATGACAAGATCAAACGTTTCCGGCGGAAGTGCCTCGCTGTAGGAGACCGTGACAGGGGTTTCCGGGGTGAACTTATCGAGGTTGGGATCATCGGCGTCGCTGACCTCGCCGTCATTGAGGAACTTGTAGACCCTTTGGATGGTCGAGATGACGACCTTGCTCGAGCCGAGTAGTCCGGCACTGGACAGTTTGGTCACGTTGTACAGCTCGGTGAAGCGGCGGCCGTCATCGGGCGTGCGGTAGTTCTGAAACTCCGCCAGCGTCTGATCGGCGAGGTTGTTGCGGTCGACGAGAAAGAGAATTCGGTTGAATCCACCGAATTTCAGTAATCGGTACGACTCGGTAACCGCCGTGTAGGTCTTGCCGGCCCCGGTCGCCATCTGTACCAGCGATCGGTCGAACTGCTGATCGGCGAGGCTCTTCTCGATCCCGCTAATCGCATTGACCTGCGCTGGACGCAGCGGGTCGGTCTCGAGGGCTGGGAGATCGCGAACCTTGGCGCGCCACGTCGGGCGCTCGGGTGAAGCATCGGCGTCACGAAGGAGGCGCGCCAACGTTGCCGGCTTGAGTAAGTTGAAGACTAAGCGCGCCCGCGGATCGGGATCGAAGCCGTTGGTGAAGTGTGTCTCGACTCCCGACGCCTCGAACACGAACGGCAGCCGACCATCCCGGGTCTTGGCGGCGAGCCGCACATCAGCCGGGAGCCCTTCCGCGTACATGGCCGACTGCCACTCCACGCCTGAAAGCGGTGTTCCCATTGGCTTGGCCTCGATGACGCCGACGACGGCCTTGTCCACGTACAGCAGGTAGTCGACCCGGCCGTGCCCGGGCTTCATCACGACTTCTCGGACGGCGATGCCCTGTCCCGCCAACAGATTCAGGTCTTTTCTGTCCTGGACCTTCCAGCCTGCCTGGATCAGTTGCTGATCAATACGCACACGAGCACGCGCCTCCGCAGGGAGAAGGCTGGCAACGTCCTCGTTACTCATGACTTGGCAAACGTTACCGACACCAGCCCGGTCTTGGCCGCAGATTTGTCGGCTGGACATCCGCGCGATCACCGCGATCTGCCGGTCACAACAACACTTCGCCGCCGCCGGCACTTAGGCGCCCCTAACTTGACCGCCTCTCTACACATCACACCTCTTGCACTCAGGGTCACGAAACGATAACGCAATTTCGTCCGTATCTAACTATGTAGGGTGCACTTACCATTGCTCCCATGCCCGCGAAACGATGCCCGCGATGCGGCGCGGAGATACCGAACAGCACTTGGCCGCCGAAGCCGGGACGTCCCTCCATCTGGTGTTCGCAGCAGTGCCGGCGAGCAGCCTATGAGGAGCGAAGAGCAGCGAAAAGCGGCGCCGTCGCCGTGCGGGTCGAAGTGGTTGAGAAACCCGTCGGGCGGATCGTGGAGCGTGTTCGGGTCGAGACAAAGCAGATTCCGTCCAGCCCCGCCGAGGCCGCCCAGATCGTGCTGAAGTCGCCGCGGGCATGTCGCACTGTTCTGGAGGCGTTGGCCGCTGCAGCGGACTCGGGACAACTGAACGCCGCGGCGCATGCACCGACGCTGCGCGCCGCTCAGCGCTTGCTGACTTCGTTGAGGAAGGCGCGCCTTCTCAATGGCTAGAGCGGGACTCTCCCGAAGCCAACTCAGTGTCCACTAAGGGCCAGGGGCCGCGATCGGCCAATCCCGGCACACCCGACGAGCAGATCCGCCGCCTCGTCCGCGTCAGCACCGCGCCACGCGGAATGCCGTTGCGAAGCGGCACGTTTCGCGATGTTTTGCCCCGTCGCGGGAATTGGCGGTAATTCACCTGTGCCGCAGTAAAACTCGACAGAGAAATATTTGCGCGACCGTCGCGCTAGGCACATGAGCGGACTTACCGTTTAGACATGAGACGACGCGCCATGGATCGCCGCTCGGCGCAGCCCGCCGAAACGGCTGCCGGTGGGCAGCGCCTTTTCGGTGCGTCAACATGAGCTGGGAAGCCCTCGCGTGGGCGAAAGACTCGGACATCGCCCAACCGGTGGCGAAGTTCATCCTCGTCCTGCTCGCAAACAAGGCGGATGAAAACTTCTCCTGCTATCCGTCGATCCGCACGCTGATGGCTGAATCCGGTGCCGGAAGAAGCACGGTCTTGCGCGCGCTGAGCTTTCTAGAGACGCGGGGCTTCATGTCTCGACGCCCGCAATTCCACGATTCCGGTGCCCGCCGCTCCACCCGCTACTACCTGAATCACCCTCGGGCACCACACCTTCCACCCGGTCCCGATCCGGGACCCCCTAGTCCCGATGCGGGACCCCCTGGTCCCGTGTTGACACGGGGGCCGTCCCGCAGTGGGACGGGGGCGGTATCAGAGAGGCACCCTACGGGGGTCCCGAATCGGGACCCCTTGAATCCATCAACCCAATCCCCATCCGAACCGGATGACTCCGCAGCACAAATCTTGCACGCCGTGAGCGATTCGTGGCGGCTGGGTGAGTGCGAGGCGCACACTCTCCTGCCAGCCATCGAGTCCGCCCTGGCACGCGGCTGGCCGGCCGCAGATCTCGCCACCCACCTCATCCGAAACCCGAAAGGGGCACGGGATCCGATCCGCGTGCTAGCCCGGCGTCTCACGCACCCGTGGCAGCCACCAAGCTCGCCCGCGCCAGCAGTGCCTTGGTGCGGTGAATGCGAAGACGCGCATTCTCGCACAATCACCGTCACTGCGGCCGACGGAACGGAAGCTGCGGGCTTTTGTCCACAGTGCAGCCCCCAAGTCCACAGGAACCGTTCATCCGTGCAAAATCCCGACAAGATTGTGGGAAGGTGGTGAAATACCTTGGAAAACAACGTGTTCAATGATCTCCCCCTGCTGCTCGCGGTTCCCCACGCCGCGCAGCTACTGGGAATCAGCCGGGCGGCAGCCTACCGACTGGTGGCCTCCGACGAGCTGCCCGTTCGTCGCCTTGGCGGCCGGATCTACGTGGTAACGGCTGGCTTGCGCGAGCTGGTGGCCTCATGAAAGGCACTGTCCATCAGCGTGGTTCGGCGTGGTACTACAAATTCCGCCTCCCAGAGCGGGACCCCGCGACCGGCCGATATCCCTGGATCACCAAAGGCGGCTTCGAGACCGAGCGCGAGGCCTGGAAAGCCTGCCGGGAAGCCATGCGAGATGCTGACCGCGGCCGGGTCGTCAAGCCTTCGAACCGCACAGTCGCGCAATTCCTCACCGAATGGCTCGCCGCTATCGAACCCGCACTCGACGCCACGACGTGGCGCAGCTGGAGCGATTACGCGCGCACATACGTCATTCCCCATATCGGTGCCGAGCGTCTGCAGCGACTTGACGAGCCTCAACTCTTGAAGCTCTACAACAAGCTGCTGACCGAGGGTCGCGTCAAGCGCGACAACGACACCGTGATGTATGCCTATTGGTCCCAGCGCAGCGCCGCGGGCGCCCCGCCCACACCCCGGCAGCTGTCGGAGGCATGCGACACAACAATCCACGCGGCCCGCACCGCGGTAAGGCGCTATCGGGTAGGCATTGTGCCGAAACCGGTTTCGCCTGGATTAGCACCCAAGACCGTCCGCAATGTCCACGCGTTTCTGCACCGAGCACTCGTCGACGCGGTGGCGTGGAAATACCTCACCGACAACCCGGCGAGCAATGTGAAACCACCGCGTCGTCCGCGCACGCGCCGAACGGTGTGGAGCGCTGACGAAATCCGGACGTTCCTCAAGTCTATCCGCGACGACCGGTTCGCGGCGCTGTTCCTACTCGAACTCACAACCGGCATTCGGCGCGGCCAGGTGTGCGGCCTGAAGTGGTCTGACGTCGACCTGGATACCGGTGTCATCACCGTCCATGACAATCGCGTGGTGGTCGGCGGCCGGGCAGTCGACAAGGCCGGCGGCAAGACCCGCAATGCCGATCAGACCATTTCGATCGACCGTGCCACCGTTGCGGCACTGCGCCGTTGGCGCGAACTCCAAGACCGCGAGCGTCAATTCTTCGGCGACGCATACCATCCCGGCGACTACCTCTTCACCTACCAGGATGGCCGGCCGCCGCATCCCGATACGATCCGTCAACGCTTCGACCGTCTCGCGGCCGCAGCAGGTTTGTCACGCATCACCTTCCACGATCTACGCCACTCCTACGCTACCGGTGCGCTGCGGGCCGGTGTCAGCCCGAAGGTGATCAGCGAACGCATCGGGCACGCCAACGTCGGGTTCTTCCTGGAGACCTACGCCCATGTGCTGGGCAAGGACGATCGCGAGGCAGCGGAACAAGCTGCCGAGTTCTTGCTCGGGGACGCGTGGGACAACTAGGCATAGTGAAGTCCTACATTGCCGCAGTCGGCGGAAGCCTTCAGATCGTCGCTGCTTGATAGAAGCACCGTCGAGCTAGGGGCCTGCCCTCGACCCAATCTCCAACTCCTACAGCTTCACTGATAGCAGCCCATTCTTACACCCGGTTGTCCGTCCCTGCGCCGCACCCCAGCTAGGTTCCGGCCATCAGGCCTCGTTGACGTAGGCGCTCGCCACGCGCTGCAGTGCCAATGCTTTGTCCTTATCCACGTCGTCGTATTGGAGGTTGCGCAGACAGAAAGCGCTAACTGTCGCAAACAGATCTCTTTGACCAACCTTTACGGAGGTAGCCCAGCTGCGGCATGCGCGGACAAATGCTGGATATGGACAGTCCCTCACGTACACATCTACGTCCGCCCAGTTCTGCAAGTCATCGACAGTGGGCCATGGGTCGGCGGCGACGGGTGAATCGGGATGAAAGATCGCTGAGAGCTCTAGTGTCAACGGATCTAACACGCTCGGTGCGTCCCCAGTTCGGCCGTAATCGATCAGGACAGGTCGCGACTTATCGTTGATTAGCACATTAGCGCCATGAAGGTCCCCATGTTGGGAGGTCCACAAGCATTGCACAGCCTTTTCGTCGGCGATCTCTACTATTTCGTAACTCGTGCGCACATCAGTGTACCTCGAGTCAGCGATCAGATTCCGGCGGACATCTGACCATTTCTTTGCCGTATGGGGTACGCCCGTAAGCCAGGGTGCACACATAGCTGCAAGCTCATCAATTACGCCTTCTACGTTTCCCGGGTCGTTGGCTAATACCCAGAAAAGATTGCGATTGAATGTATCAGCTACGCTGTAAAACAGCCCTGCCGATCCACCGCAGCCGGCCATAACCTCGTCGCCTAGATCTGCAAAGGTTGCGGCACCCAGTTTTCCCGATATATGAGAGATGTAGCGGCCTTTTTCTTCTGTTGCCCTGTCGAGCCGGGTTAGTTTGGTAACTACGTGCGCAACCTGGGCGCCCCACGCGTTCTTGACCGTTGCAAGTCCCGTCTGCGCCCCCGAACGGCCCCCAGCCAGCGGCGTGTATTCAACGAATGTGCCGGCCTTTCGGCGCGCGAATACACGCACCGCACGACAGTAAGCGGGAGTCAAGCTCGGGGAGACCAGTTCGATCTGTTCAAGCGCCTCTATTTCTGCATTAACCTCATCTATAGCGGCGACTGCATCAACAAGTCGGGCCTTCTGAACGAAACGTAACATTGGTCGAGGGTCCCTGTCGCCATACAGATCCAATGATCTCGCATCGTAAAGCATTTTAGAGACCACGTCGACAGTACCAAAAGCAGAAAGTACAATCAGGGGCACGCCAGGCCAAACAGACAGCAAATGCCTCAGCACGGCGAGCCCATGTTGTACATCTTCATCAACGACACCCGGTGCCGAGGGAATCTTCAGATCGCATATGCCGAGGTCGAAGTCCTGATTGTCTTGATCAATTATTTGCTTGGCCTCACCAAGGGACGAGGCAATGGTGATATCAACCCCCTGAGCACTGCAATGGTTCGCAAAAAGGGTACGGATCGCCTTTTCGTCCTCAACCAACAGAACTTGCATCTTCGCCTCCCCTATTGAATGGCAAGCTCAATTCAAGGCGCGTGCTCGCTGAATCCGTGATTAATCGCAGATCTCCACCCAGCGCTCGCGCCGCTTCGGAACACAAAGTCAAGCCCATTCCGAGGTGATCCTCTTTGGTGGACGTGCCCATCTCGAATAAATTCTCGGTGCTGCCGGAAGGGAGGCCCACGCCGTTGTCCGCAATGGTGACCCACGCTTCCCGGTCGGTCGCACCATAGATCACGCTGACGGCGGTGGGTCTGTCTCCCACCTGTAAAATAGATTCACACGCATTTCTTACGCCATTACCCACGATGACCCTGACAAGTCCAGCGTCCGTGTTCACACGCAAACCGATCGGCCCTTCAAGGCGGATATCTACATCGAATTTAGTTTGTTCCGCTGCGACGACTTCATTAAGGATAAGCGTGATATCGACTACCTCAACGTGTGGCGTCGCCGAAATTTTTCCGAGTGTTTCGATTGCACGCAGCATCGCAGCAAGCCTCTCCACGTGCGACTTCGTTTGACTTCCCACATAAGAAGGAAATTCGCTCGATGCATAATATTCGATGAGTCCAACTATCGGTTCCAACTCGTGTACGACAGTTCTAGCAATACGCGCCCGAGCCATCGCGGCAAGTTCCTCGCTGGTTTGGGCTTCGTCTTTACGCAGATCGTCCAAGTCTACGGTGACCGAACGCCTGTCGCCCATGCGTTGGAGTGCTGACTCCAGCGCTCGCCGCACCCACCCGACCGGCTCACGAGAAATGGCAGCTCGAAGCGCCGGAACGTCAGACGGTAAAGCCCAGAGCTGCAGGAATCGTGCGGCACTGAGCCGCTCCGCGGGTGTGTCGCTAGCCAGAGCCAATAATGCTTCAGCGCGATTCATGCGCGCGCAACCCAGCTCCGGTAGAAATCTGCTCGACGAGCAAATGCTTCGCGCCCGCCTTCCATGAGATCAGAAATGAGACCGACCGTTGGCTTGTCCGTCAGGGGACCGGCGTGTCGAATGTAACCCCTCCGTCCGTCACTTTCGAGACAAATAACTAGCTCAGCATTCCCCAGGACAGGAATATTGGCATTGTGAGTGGCAATGATCGTCTGTGATTCTGTACTCCTCGCCAACAACGTTTTAATGGTGTTTTCAACCAAATAAGCGTTGTCTAGATGGTCCTCAGGCTGGTCCATAAGTAACACACGGTCTTCGTCGGCAAGCAATAGAGGCAACACGACTGCGCAGCGCTGACCTGTGGACAGTTGCTCGCTGCTCCGATAGTCCCGCCCGACGAGAAGTTCGAAGACTACTAGGTCGTCAACTTGGGATGTAAGGATATCGCCAAGCGCGTCCGATTTCGCGAGGTGATTCACTAACTTCTCGACCCGCGAACTTGTAAGCTCTCCAATCAACGCTAGCTGTGCAGCGTCGCTAGCTTCGACCGCACTCACGAGCTCCTGCGGACTCATACGCTCAGCCAGCCATTCCGCTAGCTGGTTGTGCTGGAGGCCACTGCCACGAAGAGCAACTGCTAAAGCGCCCTCGTAATTGCTGCGGTCGCCGTAGTGCTCCATCCGGATGCGAATTCGTGGTTCAAAACGGAGATTCAATAATTCCGTTGCCCTGGTCCGTTCCGACCAGTTAGATTCTCGAATAGCCTCAATCGCCTTCATTGCGTCACTACGTTCGAGGCTTAGGGCAAGAGTTCGCTTCTCCAAAGCGTTTGAGCGTTCGATGCCTGAGTCGATGCCTGCCAGCTGCTGCTCTAAGCGTGCAGTCGCCTGGGCGGCGGCGGCAGCGCCAACTTCAAACTCTTCAAATTCCCTCCGTAGTGGACGTATCTCATCGTCAATACGTGAGTACTCAGATTGCTGTGAGCCGATGTCAGCGGAGACCCTGTCGGTGAGCTCTTTAACCGCATTCGATACTGACCTTTGAAGTCCAGCAATTCGATCGAGTTCGGCCAGATAACGAGAACTCGCGCTACCGGCGTTTGGCAGGTCTGAACGCGCCTCCGCAATTGATGCGTGAAGAGACTCAGACTCTTCGAACAGCCGGAGGAATGCCTCCTTTATGCTTTCCAAATCAGACAGTTCACGTCCCACCTGTGCTTGCCGGGTGGTTTGCTCGCCCAAACGCTCGCGAAGACGTGCTGCATCGGTTCCAGCTCTGTCCAGCAGCGCTGCTTCAATCGCGCGTGCAGCGTCAAGCTCTTCCTCCACCTTCGGCCGAAGCAGTTCTTGCTGACGAAGTGCCTCGCTTTGGAGGACAAGGTCGCGACGCTGAAGAGTTAGCGACTTAACCGTCGATGTAAGCCGGCCGATGTCTGCTTGGTCTCGCCCCGGGTCCATCGCCGCGTAATTGTCGATTAGTCGAAGACGGCTGCGCTGGTCAAGGCCAATTCCTTCAAGTTCGTTCTGACCCAGGACAACCGGCGCCTGGTCTCGGGGAACGCCTGAAGGTACGTCAACTGGATCGGCGGCTGACCTTGCCACAGTCACACGCGCGCCGGAGTTGTCGACGAAGGTCAGTAGAACTCTGCCGCCACTTAGAATCGCTTCAGCATGCTGTTGAGCACTTGCCGCACGCCTCTGATCGACGTGTTCAAGGCGCAGTGCGTACCGAATCATCTCCAGGATGCTGGTCTTGCCGACCCCTCGAGCTCCGATGATGACATTCAGTCCCGGCGCCAAGTCGAGGCGGAGTCCGTCAAGAAAACCTTCTTCAACTTGGAGTCGCTCGATCCTCATACCAACATCATGGCCGAGGCGGGTCGATTGCACGGCCGCAGCGACACCCAACCGACGAGCGTGTTGCGGCTTGCGTCAGTTCCGACCGCCTCGTCCTGAGCGGGTTCTGGCTCCCCCTGTTTCAGCGATAGGTGGACGGCCGGCTGCGTAACGACATGATTAGCTTTGCGAATGTTCCCAAAAGTGTTCCCAACCGGCATGAAAATGGCCCCCAGGCTGCTGCCTGAAGGGCCATTTCCGCTGGTAGCGGGGACAGGATTCGAACCTGCGACCTCTGGGTTATGAGCCCAGCGAGCTACCGAGCTGCTCCACCCCGCGTCGGTAAACGCAAGGTTACCCAACCCGGGGGGACCTCTCCAAATCGCGCCCTGACCAGCGCCGATGCCGGGCGCTGGCCGAAAATCCGTTGCACCCGCCGCCGCCGAGGGAATACCGTCCACACATCCAGCCCAACGTCTCAGGAGTCCGTCATGCCCGAACAGCTCGGGCCCAAGCTGCTCAACTTCGCCACCGACATCGCCGGCAACACCGTCGAGCAGGCGAAGGTCACCGCGTCGATGCCGTTCGTGCACCCGCACGTTTCGCTGATGCCCGACGCCCACCTGGGCAAGGGCTCGGCTGTCGGCACAGTCATCCCCACCCGGGGCGCGGTAATCCCGGCGGCGGTCGGTGTAGACATCGGCTGCGGCATGGTCGCGGCCAAGACCCGGTTCACCGAGCGGGATCTGTCGGCCAAGTTCGGCGGTGACTACCGACCCGAGCTGCCGGCACTGAGGCAACTGGTCGAAGACGCGATCCCGCTGTCCCCCGGCAACTACAACAAGAGCCTGCAGCGGTTTTCGTTCACGGCCCGCAAGCACGACGAGTTGCTGACACTGCAGCAGCGCCTCGGCGTCGACCTGTCGCACAGCCCGAAGTGGATGCAGCAGTTGGGTTCGTTGGGCGGTGGCAACCACTTCATCGAACTGTGCCTGGACACCGACGACAACGTCTGGCTGTTCCTGCACAGCGGTTCTCGGGGCGTCGGCAACAAGATCGCGCAGCGGCACATCAAGGTCGCACTCGACCACTGCGCCGCTGACCCGTCGATCAAGCTGCCGAACCGCGATCTGGCATACCTTCAGGAAGGCACACGCGAATTCGACCGCTACATCAAGGATTTGCAGTGGGCGCAGCGCTTTGCCTACCTGAACCGCGCCGAGATGATGGACCGGTTCATCCATGTGTTCGCGTCGTGGATGGGTGCGCAGGCTCAGCGGGTGGCGATCGAAACGATCAACACTCACCACAACTACACGGTCCCGACGACGATCGCCGGGGAAATCGTCTGGCTAACCCGCAAGGGCGCGATCGATGCCACCGAAGGCAAGCTGGGCATCATTCCCGGTTCGATGGGCACTCGCTCATACATTGTGCGGGGCAAGGGAAACGCTGACGGCCTGTGGTCGGCGCCGCACGGGGCCGGCCGCCGGTTCAGCAGGACCAAGGCCAAGGAGCTGTTCACCGAACAGGATCTGGCCGACGCGATGCTGGGTATCGAATACCGCCACGGCAAGGAGTGGATCGACGAGATCCCGCAGGCCTACAAGGACATTGACCAGGTCATGCTCGACGCGCAACCGCTCGTCGAAGTGGTGACGGCACTGCGGCAGATCATGAATGTCAAGGGGCAGTGAGGTAGGCGCCTACACATCCGGTAGGCGCCTGCCCAGCTGCTGCCTCGTCAACAGTTCCCGCCGTTGATCATCTAGCTCGTGCATGCCGATCGCGTATTCGTCCCATCGGGCAGTCACGGTCGACTCCGGCTCCGACTCAATTGTGTTGATCGGCGGGTAGTGCCGCCCACCCCACTCCGGCCTCGGCTCGAATTCCCAACTGCGGGTGGCGTCGATCAGCATCCGGGTCGTCGCGGTGGGTGATCCTGGTGACCCGCAGGACTGGTTGCGGCGCGGGCGCCTGCGGCCCAGCACGGCACCCATCATTTCCCACTCGCACACCTGTCGGTTATGCCGTCTCGGTCTCGGCCCTGAGTAACCATGCTTGCTTCTCCAAGTCATCGATGATGGCGTGCAGCAGATCCGCGGTCGTAGGGTCCACGTCATCGACGTCGTCGTGCACCGCACGCAAGGTGCCGACGACGGCGTAGATCCCGGTGGTGATGACGTCGACCATGTCGCTGACGCTGAGCAGGCCCGGCGGTGCCGCGGGCACCGTGGTGCGGGCGACCACCGTGTCGGAGCGCCCGTCGGGGACCGCGTTCAGGGCGCGCATCCGTTCGGCGATGGTGTCGCTGGCCTCCCGTGCCACGTCGACCAGGCTGTCGAGTTGCAGATGCAGATCCCGGAAGTTCGTTCCCACGACGTTCCAATGCGCCTGCTTGCCCTGCAAGTGCAGCTCGATCAGATCGACGAGCACCTGCTGCAGGTTGTCAAACAGAGCGGCCGGAGCTTGAAATACATTGACTTCGTTCGCATTACGACGGTGGGAGGATGCTGATGCTGTCACGGTTGTCCCCTCTCTGTCACGCCGCAGGCCAGAGCGGCTGCGGAATTTCGATACCGAATGGCGCATCCCAGTCATGCCGAGATGAGACCTCATGCGCCGGATGGCGATTGGCCGCGACGCCGCGCCGTCGCGCGTTCCCCCGGTCCGGGACGCGGCGCAGTGCCATCGTCACGACGCCGCCGAAGTGACACTGCTCGGTGTTGCCCCCGGGCGGGGCGCGGACGCCCGCATTGAGGATGCGGGCCTGCGTGTCGAGTCGAAGGGGATCCGGCCGCAACCGCCGCATCATCGTGGTGGAGCGGAGCGCTTCGCAGACGTCCATTACTCGGCCCACCCGTTGCCCAGAATGACCTCGACGAAGTTCTGCCGCTGGAACGAGGGGTCGAAATGCGCCAGCACATCGTCGTTCATGGTGCCGAAGGTGCTCTCCGGCCGGTGCTTCATGCCGTCGTTGAACGCGGCGATGATCCGGTTCTTGAAATCCGGGCGCGGGTGTGCGGCCACGACGGCGTCCAATGCTGGGGGTGTCAGCTCCTTGCGGCCCATACCCAGCACGTCGGTCTCGACACCGGCTGTGACCAAAGCGATTTCGGGGTCCAGGAACTCCGGCACTCCCGGAGTGGTGTGTAAGGCGATACCCAGCCACACTTTCTGGGCGTCGGCAGGGTCGCAGCCGCGCTCCAGCAGGAAGGCGCGTGCCGCGTTGGCGCCGTCGACTTCGAAGCGCAGCATCGACGTCCGGTAACGCTCGGTCAGGCCGATGTCGCGGAACATCGCTCCCACGTACAGCAACTCAAGGTCGGGTTGCAGGCCCAGCCGGCGTCCGTGCAGGGCTCCGAAGAGAAACACCCGCCGGGAGTGGTCGAAGAGCAGATCGTCTTCGGCGGCGCGGATGTAGTCAGTGACCTCACGAACCAAGGACGTGTCCGGGATGACGACGCCGGCGATGGTTTCCATCGATTGAATGTTCATGCCGTCAGTGTGCGAACAGAATTACGCGACCGGTCAGCCCCGTTTGTGCCGTCTTTCCCTCAGAAAGCGACAGGGCACACAATGGACGGGTGGGGGCTCGTGTGATCGTGATCGTCGTCTTCGACGACGTGACGCTGCTGGACGTTGCCGGGGCCGGCGAAGTGTTCGCCGAAGCCAACCGCGCCGGCGCCGAATATCAGCTCAAGATCGCGTCGGTGGACGGCCAGGACGTCACCACCTCGATCGGGACCCGATTGGGCGTCACCGACGTCATCGCGTCCATCGAATCCGCGGACACCGTGCTGGTCGCCGGCAGCGACGACCTGCCGCG
The DNA here is from genome assembly GCF_017086405.1 of Mycobacterium gordonae. Lineage (NCBI taxonomy): Bacteria > Bacillati > Actinomycetota > Actinomycetes > Mycobacteriales > Mycobacteriaceae > Mycobacterium > Mycobacterium camsae. Next base: position 1,831,468 of record NZ_CP070973.1, on the reverse strand, counting down.
ACGGCCGGTGGACCCCGCGCTGGTCAAGGCGATCAGATCGATTGCCGGCCGGACCCGGCGGCTGGCCTCCATCTGCACGGGGTCGTTCATCTTGGCACAGGCCGGGCTGCTGCAAGGCCGCCGCGCCACCACCCACTGGCACGAGGTCCGGTTGTTCGCCCGCGCGTTCCCCGACGTCGCCGTCGAGCCGGACGCCATCTTCGTCCAAGACGGCGAGGTTTTCACCTCCGCTGGGGTGTCGTCAGGCAAGGTCACTGCCGCGATCTCGGCTAATCCGGCGGACAACCACAGCGTCCACACCCTGGCCGCGCGGGCATCGGTGAGCACGCGGCAACTGACCCGGTTGTTTCAGGCCGAACTCGGGACAACGCCGGCCCGCTATGTGGAAATGGTGCGCATCGACGCGGCCCGTGCGGCGCTCGATGCCGGGCGCACGGTGGCCGAGACCGCACGGCTGGCGGGATTCGGCAGCCCCGAGAGCCTGCGACGGGTATTCGTCGAACACCTCGGCGTCTCACCGAATGCCTACCGGGAAAGGTTCCGCACCGCGGCAAGGGGCTGATCAGCGCGGCGAGGGCGCCCAAAATGCCGCTGATCGCGGCGTGTCGATGGACAAACGCGCGCCCCCTGAAGCCGGCCGCGAATCCTACTTGGTGTTGTTGAACTTCGTGATCGCGTCGTCCACCCGCTGCAACGCAGCACCGAAAGCGGCGAAGTCACCCTTCTTCTGCGCATCTCTGGCCGCACCGATTGCCGCTTGAATCTCTTGCATCACAGCGGCTTTGGCTGGCGAGAGGGTGGTCGCTGAAGCATCGGGCGGCACCGGTATCGCGGCGGTCGGTGGCGGCGTGCCCGGTCCGTTGGCCGGGGGCGGCAGATTGGCCGGGGGTGCGGCCGGCGCCCCGCCGTCGGTGGGTTGAATGCCCGTCGCAGCGGCTCCCGCGCCCGGGCCGAACAGCGTCGTCAGCGCATCGCCCACGGTGGGCCCGTAGCCGACCTTGTCGTTGTACATCATCGCCACGCGGATCAACCGCGGATACGACGACGCCGCGTCACTGGCCCCCGGCGAGGCGTAGACCGGCTCGACATAGAGCAGCCCACCCTGACCCACCGGCAGCGTGAGCAGATTGCCCCAGCGGATGCGGTTCTGGTTGTCCCGACCGATCACGCCCAGATCCTGGGAAACCGCCGGATCGGTGGTGATCGCATTGTTGGCCAGCTTCGGCCCGTTGACCTGACCCGGGATGGTCAGCACCGTGATCTTGCCGTACGTCGCGGGATCCGAACTCGCGCTGATATAGGCCGCCAGGTAGTCGCGCTTGAACCTGTTCATCGCGCTGGTCAGCTGATAGGACGCCGAATTATCGTTCTTCGCAATGTTTTTCGCGACGATGTAGTACGGCGGCTGGTAGCTGCTGGCCGTCGGGTTCGGGTCCAGCGGGACATCCCAGAAGTCCGAGGTGGAGAAGAACGTCACCGGGTCGTTGACGTGGTATTTCGCCAGCAGCATGCGCTGCACCTTGAACAGATCTTCGGGATACCGCAGGTGCTCGGCGAGCTCGGGGGTGATATCGCTCTTGGGCTTCACCGTGCCGGGGAACACCTGCATCCAGGCCTTGAGCACCGGATCGTTCTCGTCCTGCTGATACAGCGTGACGGTGCCGTCGTAGGCGTCCACGGTGGCCTTCACCGAGTTGCGGATATAGGAGACCCGCTTGTCGGGAGCCAGCCGGTTGAACGCCACCTCGGTGGAGTCCGCGGTCGCCGAGGACAGCGACGTGAGCTCGGAGTAGGGATAGTTGTCCAGCGTGGTGTAGCCGTCGATGATCCACACCATCCGCTTGTTCACGATCGCCGGGTACACCGCGCTGTCGGTGGTCAGCCACGGCGCCACCGCTTCCACCCGCTGCGCCGGGTCGCGATTGAACAGGATCCTGCTGTTCGAGCCGATCACGTTGGAGAACAGAAAGTTTCGCTCGGCGAACTTCGCGGCGAACACGCTGCGGGAGATCCAGCTGCCGATCGGCACGCCGCCGGCACCGGTATAGGTGTAGTTCTTGGTTTCGGTGCTGGTCTCGTAGTCGTATTCACGGTCGGCCCCGGTCTTTCCGACGATCGCATAGTCGGCGGCCGCGCCGGCGATAACCGGTCCGAAGTAGACGCGCGGCTGGTCCAGCGGCGCCGGACCGTCGGACACGATGCTGCCGTTGGCTCCGACGACGTTCGCCAGGAACTGTGGGTATCCGCCGTTCTGATTCGGATCGTTGGCGATGCCACGCACGGTGTTGGCCGGCGACGCGATGAAGCCGTTGCCGTGGGTGTAGACGGTGTGCCGGTTGATCCAGTCCCGCTGGTTGTCGATCAGCCGGTCCGGGTTGAGCTCGCGGGCGGCTACCACATAGTCGCGCAGATTGCCGCCGCGGTCCTGGTAGCGGTCGATGGACAACTGGTCGGGGAAGTAGTAGAAGTTCTTGCCCTGCTGGAACTGGGTGAACGCCGGGCTGACGATGGTGGGGTCCAGTAGCCGGATATTCGCAGTGGTCGCGCGGTCGGCGGCCACCTGCTGCGCGGTCGCCTGTCCATCGCCGGTGTAGTTGCGGTAGGTCACCACGTCCGGCGTCAATCCGTAGGCCTGGCGGGTGGCGGCGATACTTCGGCTGATGTATTCGCTTTCTTTCTGCGCCGCATTGGGTTTGACGCTGATCTGCTCGACGATCAAGGGCCAGCCCGCACCCACGATCAGCGACGACAACAGCAACAGCACCAGGCCGATCGCCGGAATCCGCAAGTCGCGCAGCGTGATCGCGGAGAACACCGCCGCCGCGCAGATCAACGCGATCGCCATCAGGATCAGTTTCGCCGGCAGCACCGCGTTGATGTCGGTGTATCCCGCTCCCGTGAACGGCTTGCCCCCGCGGGTGTGCGACAGCAACTCGTAGCGATCCAGCCAGTACGCAACGGCCTTGAGCACCACCAGAACACCGACCAGGCTGATCAGCTGGATACGCGCCGACCGGCTCAACGCCCCCGCCCGTCCCGACAGCCTGATCCCGCCGAACAGGTAGTGCGATACCACATTCGCCACCAGGGCGAGGAACACCGCGACGAACAGGTAGCTGAGCACCAGCCGGTAGAACGGCAACTCGAACGCGTAGAAACCGAGGTCCTTGCCGAACTGCGGATCGGCGATACCGAAGTCACCGCCGTGCAGGAACAGCTGGATGCGCACCCAGTAACTCTGCGCCACCATGCCGGCCAGCACACCGATCGCCGTCGGGATCCCGATGCCCACCAGACGCAGCCGGCTCATGACCACCGCGCGATAGCGCGCCACCGGGTCGTTGTCGTTGCTCGGCACGAACACCGGGCGGGTGCGGTAGGCCAGCGCGAGCCCGCCGAACACGATGCCGCCGACCAGCAGGCCGGCCACCAGAAACACCACGATGCGGGTGACCAACACGGTGGTGAACACCGAGCGGTAGCCGAGCTCACCGAACCACAGCCAGTCGACGTACGCGTCGATCAGCCGAGGACCGGCCAGCAACAGCACGATCACACCCAGTGCGACGAGGATCAGAATCCGGCTACGCCGAGTCAGCTTCGGCATCCTTGCGGCGGGCCGCATTCCCACTAGCTACGCTCCCTGCATTGTTTTCCGATGGTCACAACTGTACGCAAACTGCCGGGCTAACAGCTCGGAGTTGCCGCCCCCGACGTCATCGCATGCAAGGCGTCCACCGCGGAACTGAGAGTTTCCACCTTCACCAGCTTCAGACCCGATGGAATGTCGGACATCGCCTCATAGCAGTTCTTGGCCGGCACCAGGAACACCGAGGCGCCGGCCGCACGGGCCGCGGCCATCTTGTGGGTGATGCCCCCGATGGGCCCTACCTTGCCGTCGACCGTGATCGTTCCGGTGCCGGCGACGAACGTCGAACCGGCCAGGTCACCGGTGGTGAGTTTGTCCACGACGGCGAGACTGAACATGAGCCCGGCCGACGGGCCGCCGATGTTGGCCAGGTTGAAGTCGACGGTGAAGGGCGCCCACGGCGCGTCCAGCACCGCGACGCCCATGAATCCGTAGTCGCGGTCCTTATTGGTGCCCAGGGTGATCTCGGCGATTCCCGCCGGTTCGTTCTTGCGGCGGTAGTCGATGGTGACGACCTGCCCAGGCTTGGTGTTCTTCAGCAGCGAGGTGAACTGCTCGACGTTGGCCACCGGGGTGCGGTCGACCGCGTCGATGGCGTCGCCGGCCTTCAGCTTGCCGGCCGACGGACCGGGATCGGTGACCGAGGCGACGGTGACGGCTTCCGGGTACTTCAGATAACCGAGGGCGGCGTACTGAGCGCTGTCCTCGGAGGTCTTGAAATCGGCGTTGTTGGCCTGGTCGACCTCGTCGCGTGATTTGCCCGGCGGATAGATCAGGTCGCGCGGCACCAGCTGCTCCTGGCCGGAGATCCACAGGCTCAGCGCTTCGCCCAGGGTGAGGTCGTCACGCTGGGAGACCGTCGTCATGTTGAGGTGACCCGTCGTCGGGTGGGTCTGGGTGCCCTCGATCTGCACGACCTGCTTGCCGTCGACCTCCCCGAGCGTGTCGAACGTCGGGCCCGGGCCCAACGACACGAACGGCACCGTGACCACCGCAAGCAGCACCCCGAAGACCACGATCGGCACGAGCGCGACCATCAAGGTCAGAATCCGCCTGTTCACGCCGCTTACCCTAACCGGCCCCAGCCGGCCAGGCCGTGGAGCCGTTCAGCTGAGAGCGTGACCGGTGCCTCGCGCTTTCCGTCGGTGCGGTGAGTACGGTTGACCTCATGGCTGACCTGCCTTTCGGCTTCTCCGGTGGAGATGACCCCGAGCGTGAGAAGCGCGAGAAGAACGACCCCAACTCCGGCGCCAACCCGTTCGGGTTCGGAGGTGACTTCGATATGGCCAACCTCGGCCAGTTGTTCACCCGCCTCGGTGAGATGTTCGGCGGCGTCGGCAGCGCGATGAGTTCGGGTAAGGATGCCGGACCGGTCAACTACGACCTGGCCCGGCAGGTCGCAACGAGTTCGATCGGGTTCATCGCTCCGATCCCCGCCACCACCAACTCCGCGATCGCCGACGCCGTGCACCTAGCCGAGACGTGGCTCAACGGCGCGACGGCACTGCCCGAGGGCACCACCAGGGCGGTCGGCTGGAGCCCGTCGGACTGGGTCGAGAACACGCTGGGCACGTGGAAGCGGCTGTGCGATCCGATGGCCGGGCAGATCTCGTCGGTGTGGGCGCAATCGCTGCCGGAAGAGGCCAAGAGCATGGCCGGCCCGCTGCTGCAGATGATGTCGCAGATGGGTGGTATCGCGTTCGGCTCGCAGCTCGGCCAGGCGCTGGCCCGGCTGTCCAAAGAAGTGCTGACGTCCACCGACATCGGCTTGCCGCTCGGCCCGAAGGGGGTGGCCGCGATCCTGCCGGACGCGGTGGAATCCTTCGCCGAAGGCCTCGAGCAGCCGCGCAGCGAGATTATGACGTTCCTGGCCGCCCGGGAGGCCGCGCACCACCGCCTGTTCAGCCACGTGCCCTGGCTGTCCAGCCAATTGTTGGGGGCCGTCGAGGCCTACGCCGCGGGCATGCAGATCGACATGACCGGAATCGAGGAACTGGCCCGGGATTTCAATCCGGCATCGCTGGCCGACCCGGGCGCCATGGAGCAACTGCTGAGCCAGGGCGTGTTCGAACCGAAGGCGACGCCTGCGCAGACCCAGGCCCTCGAACGGCTCGAGACGCTGCTGGCCCTCATCGAGGGCTGGGTGCAGACGGTGGTGACCGCCGCATTGGGTGAGCGGCTGCCCGGCGAGGCGGCGCTCAGCGAGACGCTGCGCCGGCGCCGGGCCAGCGGTGGCCCCGCCGAGCAGACTTTCGCGACCCTGGTCGGGCTGGAGCTTCGACCGCGCAAGCTGCGCGAGGCCGGCGCGCTGTGGCAGCGGCTGACGGAGGCCGCCGGGATGGACGCCCGTGACGCCGTCTGGCAGCACCCCGACCTGCTGCCCGGCTCCGACGACCTCGACGACCCCGCGGCATTCATCGACCGGATCATCGGTGGCGACACCAGCGGGATCGACGAAGCGATCGCCGAGCTCGACCGCGACGATCCCGGTCCTGTGGATAACTGACCGCAGCTGCACGCCCGGCCTGGCAGCGTGACATGCCATGGCCCAGGCCGCGGCGAATTTGTACACGCTGGATCCGGCGATGCCGGTACTGCTCCGGCCCGACGGCGTCGTCCAGGTGGGCTGGGATCCCCGCCGCGCGGTGCTCGTCCGTCCTCCCGGTGAGCTGACCGCACCGGGTCTGGCTGCGCTGTTGCGGTCCATGCGATCGCCGGTGTCGCTCACCGAGCTGCAGCGCCAGGTCGGCGAATTGACCGGTGACGACCTGGCACATCTGATCACCCAGCTGGTCGAGGCGGGCGTGGCCACCAGCGGGGACGGCAACTCGTCCGGGCGGACCGCATCGATCCGGGTGCACGGCCGGGGTCCCCTCTCCGATCTGCTGGTCCCGGCATTGCGCTCCTCGGGCGTCCGGACTGGGCACACCAGCCGGCCACACGCCTTGGTCACGACCGCCACCGCCGATCTGGTGGTGTTGACGGATTTCCTGGTGGCCGATCCGCGCGTCGTCCGGGACCTGCACAGCGCAGGAGTCCCGCACCTGCCGGTTCGGGTCCGCGACGGCACCGGCCTGGTGGGCCCGCTGGTGCTGCCCGGCATCACCAGCTGCCTGGGCTGCGCCGATCTGCACCGACGCGACCGCGACGCGGCATGGCCGGCCATCGCTGCTCAGCTGCGCGACACCATCGGGGTCGCCGATCGCGCCACCATGCTGGCGACCGCGGCGCTGGCGCTCAGTCAGGTCAATCAGGTCGTCGCCGCGGTGCGCGGACAGCGGCCCGATCCCCCGGCGGCGCTCAACGCCACGTTGGAGTTCGACCTGCGCGCGAGCACGATCGTGGCCCGGCCGTGGGCCCGGCACCCGTTGTGTTCGTGTTAGCCGAGGCGCCCCTGCTCAGGGACACACGAGGAGATCGACGCATATGCCCGGCCGAGGGTGTCCAGCACGTCCTCGGTCAGGGTGCGCTCATTGCGGTGCTTGTCCAACGTCTCGATGATCGCTCGGAACAAAGCGTCGGCTGCGTCGTGCTGAGCTTGTTTGGCTGCCATGGCTGTTGCGGTCCACCCTCCGGACGTGGGGATCGATGTGTCACACGGATGCGCGACCCGAAGAGAGTACATATCGCAGGAGAACACCGACTCAATTCGATGCAGACGATGCGGTGGTCGTCGTGGATGATGGGTATGTGTCAGAGATCAAGCGCGGCCGCGCGGCCCGCAATGCAAAGCTCGCCAGCCTGCCGGTCGGCATGGCCGGGCGCGCGGCTCTCGGATTCGGCAAGCGACTAACCGGTAAGTCGAAGGACGAAGTCAACGCCGAGCTGATTGAGAAGGCGGCCCACCAGCTCTTCACCGTCCTGGGCGAGCTCAAGGGCGGCGCGATGAAGGTCGGGCAGGCGCTGTCGGTAATGGAAGCGGCCATCCCCGAGCAGTTCGGCGAGCCGTATCGCGAAGCGCTGACCAAGCTGCAGAAGGACGCTCCGCCGCTGCCGGCCGGGAAGGTGCATCGGGTTCTCGACGCCCAGCTGGGCACCAAGTGGCGGGAGCGCTTCACGTCGTTCAACGACACCCCGGTCGCCTCGGCCAGCATCGGCCAGGTACACAAGGCGATCTGGTCCGACGGTCGCGAGGTGGCCGTCAAGATCCAGTACCCGGGCGCCGACGAAGCGCTGCGGGCCGACCTCAAGACCATGCAACGCATGGTCGGGGTGTTCAAGCAACTCTCCCCCGGCGCCGACATTCAGGGCGTCGTCGACGAGCTGATCGAGCGCACCGAGATGGAGCTGGACTACCGGCTCGAAGCCGACAACCAGCGCAAGTTCGCCAAGGCGTACGAGGGGCATCCACACTTCGCGGTGCCGCACGTGGTGGCCAGCGCGCCGAAGGTGGTGATCCAGGAGTGGATCGACGGCAAGCACATGGCGGAGATCATCCGGCACGGCACCCCAGAAGAACGCGACCTGATCGGAATTCGGCTGCTGGAACTCACCTTCGACGCGCCGCGGCGTCTGGAAATGCTGCACGGCGACGCCCACCCGGGAAACTTCATGCTGCTGCCCGACGGGCGGATGGGCGTCATCGACTTCGGTGCTGTCGCGCCGTTGCCCGGCGGCTACCCCGTCGAGTTGGGCATGACCATTCGATTGGCCCGCGACAAGAATTACGACCTGCTGCTGCCGACCCTGGAGAAGGTCGGGTTCATCCAAAAGGGTCAACAAGTGTCGGTCCGCGACATCGACGAGATGCTGCGCCAATACGTCCAACCCATCGAGGTCGACGAGTTCCACTACACCCGCAAGTGGCTGCAGCGGATGACGGTCAGCCAGTTCGACCGCTCGGTGGCGCAGATCAAGACGGCGCGGCAGATGGACCTGCCGCCCAAGCTGGCGATCCCGATGCGGGTGATCGCGTCGGTGACCGCGATCCTGTGCCAGCTGGATGCGACGGTGCCTATCAAGGCCCTGTCAGAGGGACTGATCCCCGGGTTCGCCGAACCCGATGCCGTAGTGGTGTAGACGCCCCTCATGCGGCCTCTTTACGAGGCCGCCCTCGGGGACGCTTACGGTCGACCACCGAGCCCCGCTCGAAGATCTCGCCGCCCCACACACCCCACGGCTCTGCACGTTCCAGAGCCGCGGCCAGACACTGACGCCGCACTGGGCAGCGCACACACAGGGTCTTGGCACGTTCGAGGTCGGCGGGGGTTTCGGCAAACCAAAGGTCGGGGTCACCGGCATGACACGGCAAGGCCGGCCGCGTCGGTCTGGGGACCGTCGATGCCGACATGTCCTTTCACCTGCTTCCTGGTCGGTTGGCTGTCCTTTTGCACTGATCCGGACCAGGGACGTTGCCTGGAGAGACAACGATGGCCACGGATCGACTTCGGGTCCGTGGCCATAGGGCGAAAAGCTTGGCGTTTACGTCTCTACGTTGAGCCTCACGGACGCTTCAGTCACGGCGGCGACACGGTGCTTTCCCGCTGCCGCCGGGCTAGCGGCGCGATGGCGGGTGGCGGTGCGTACGCCGAAGCAATTCATCAAAATCATCGCGAGCCACCCTCCTCTCAAGTGCGCTACCAGCTGTGGGCAAAATGCGGTTTCGAGACTAAACGGTACCAGCCACATCCGGCAACCGATTTTCTGACCTGCGGGTATGCGGCTTTCAGTTGGCCTGGCGGACCAATTCGAGCACCTCGGGTCCGTACTGTTCGAGCTTGCGCGCCCCGATGCCGGGGATGGCGATCAGAGACGCGTTGTCGGTGGGCCGCAGCTCGGCGATCGCGATCAGGGTGTTGTCGCTGAACACGATGTAGGCCGGCACGTTCTGTTCTTTGGCTGCGTTGAGGCGCCAGTCCTTGAGTTGCAGCAGCAATTCCTCGTCGACGTCGCCGGCGCAGGTTTCACACCGCCGCAACATGATGGCGGCCGGCGCGGACAGATCCTTATTGCAGACCCGGCAGCGCGCCGGACCCTTGTTGCGCCGCGACTTGCCAGGTGCGGCCTCGACCCGCGTCTGCGGGGCGATGCCGTTGAGGAACCGGGACGGTTTGCGGGTCTGACGGCCGCCCTGGGACCGCGCCAGCGCCCAACTGAGCGCCACATGCACTCTCGCCCGGGTGACTCCGACGTAGAGCAGTCGGCGCTCTTCCTCGACCGGCTCGCTGTCAGGGCCGTGTGCCAGCGCGTGTGAGATGGGTAGCGTGCCGTCGGCCAGGCCAACCAGGAATACCGCGTCCCACTCGAGCCCCTTGGCCGCGTGCAGCGACGCCAGCGTGACGCCCTGCACCACCGGCGGGTGACGGGAATCGGCCCGTAGCCGCAACTCGGCCACCAACCCGGGCAGCTCCAGTCCCGGGCGCTGGGCCACTTCATCGTCGACCAGTTCGGCCAGTGCGGTCAGGGCTTCCCAGCGTTCCCGGGCCTTGGTGCCGGCGGGCGGCTCTGCCGTCAGCCCGAGTGGTTCGAGGACGCCGCGAACGAACTCGGCCAAATCACCTTCGGCACCGCGGTCCGCCGTGCGCTGCAGGGCCAACAGGGCCTGCTTGATCTCCTGGCGATTGAAGAAACCCTCGCCGCCGCGGATCTGATAGGCGATACCGGCCTCGGTCAACGCTTCCTCGTAAACCTCGGACTGCGCGTTGACCCGGTACAGGATCGCGATTTCCGAAGGCGTCGTTCCGTTTTCGATCAGCTGCGCAATGGAGGCGGCGACCGCGGCGGCCTCGGTGTGCTCGTCGGGATGCTCGCGGAAAGACGGTGCCGGTCCCGGCTCGCGCTGACCGATCAGCTGCAGCTTGCTACCCGCGACCCGGCCCCGCGCGGCGGCGATCACCCGATTGGCCAGCGACACGACCTGGGGGGTGGACCGGTAGTCGCGTTCCAGCCGCACCACCGTGGCGTCGGGGAAGCGCCGCGAGAAGTCCAGCAGAAAACGGGGCGAGGCGCCGGTGAACGAATAAATGGTCTGATTCGCATCGCCGACGACGGTCAGGTCGTCACGATCGCCCAGCCAGGCCGACAGCACCCGCTGCTGCAGCGGGGTGACGTCCTGATACTCGTCGACCACGAAGCAGCGGTACCGGTCCCGGAACTCGGCGGCCACCGCGGCATCGTTCTCGATCGCCGCTGCGGTGTGCAGCAACAAGTCGTCGAAATCGAGCAATGTGACGTCCTCGTCCCGGACCTTCAGTGCCTCATAGGCCGCGTAGACGGCCACCACCTTTTCGGCGTCCAGTGGAATGTCCCGGCCCGCGCCTGCCACCGCCCCGGCGTACTGCTCCGGGTGATCAGCGACGCCTTGGCCCACTCGATCTCGCCGGCCAGGTCGCGCACGTCGTCGGTGCTGACGTTGAACCGGCAGCGGCTGGCCGCCCGGGCGACGACAGCGAACTTGGTGTCCAGCAGCTCCCAGCGGGTGTTGCCGACCACCCGGGGCCAGAAGTAGCGCAGCTGGCGGTGGGCGGCGGCGTGGAAGGTGAGGGCCTGCACGGCGCCGACGCGCGCATCGGTGCGTGCAGCCGCGTCCAGCGCCCGCAGCCGGGAGCGCATCTCTCCGGCCGCGCGCTGGGTGAAGGTGACCGCCAGCACCTGCCCGGCGGCGACGTGACCACCCGCCACGAGCTGGGCGATGCGGTGTGTGATGGTGCGCGTCTTGCCGGTTCCGGCCCCGGCCAGCACGCAGACCGGGCCGCGCGGAGCGAGCACGGCTTCACGCTGTTCGTCGTCCAGCCCCGCAATCAGGGGATCGGCCATCACCGGCATGCCGCCCATCTTGGCAGTGCCTGCCGACACACCGGGCGTGACTCGTCTCTGGGCGGGCCGAGCCTGGAATGGATCGCCACCGGGCTAGGTTATCGAGTCATGACTAACGCTTCGCTGACCATGTACACCACCAGCTGGTGTGGCTACTGCTTCCGGCTCAAGACGGCGCTCAAGGCTCAGGGCATCGCCTACGACGAGGTCGACATCGAACGGGATTCCGCGGCAGCGGATTTCGTCAGTTCCGTCAACGGCGGCAACCGGACCGTGCCGACCGTGAGGTTCGCCGACGGGTCGACGATGACCAATCCGAGCGCAGGTGAGGTCAAGGCGAAGCTCGCCGGCTGACCCCGGTGCCGACACGGGAGCGCGATTGGTGCAGACTCCCAGGTCCGGTCGCCTTTACGATAAGGACCATGGCAGCGGCGCTGGTCCGGCGGGCGATTTTTGTCATGGTCTGCACGCTTGCCGCACTCACCGCGTGCTCACACCGCACCACCCCGGCCGCCCCGAGCACCTCCTCGGCGGCCACCGGAGTCGACGCGCTGATCGTCAGCGTCGAAGACGTGCGCCGCATCGCCAACTACGAGGAACTGACCACCCACGCTCACGCGAACCTGAACCAACCGCCGGCCGGTGACGTCAACGCACCCGGACCCTGCCGGGCGGCCGGCACCAGCGATCTCACCTTCGCCAGCGGCTGGACCGAGTTTCGGAGCGCCGGCTACAGCGGAGTGACCGACGACCTCGACCCGGGTGGCCGCACCATGAAGGACTCGGTCAGTCAGGCCGTCGCGATCTATCCGGATGCGCAGGCTGCCCGCTCCGCGCTCGATCAGCTGGAAGCGTCACTGACCGCGTGCGTGGCCTTGCAGGACCCGAGATACAACTTCAAGCTCGACAAGCCGGATGCGACCAGCCTGCGGATCACCGACAACGGTTGGAGCCACCAGTATCGGGTGCGCAAGTCGGTGTTGATGTCCGTCGGTGTGCTGGGTATCGAACCGGCTGAGCGGATCGCCGGCACGATCCTGGACAACATCTGCGACCGCATCAAGTAACCGGCGCAACCGGCCCCTCAGTCCCCGGCCGCCCACGATTCGATGATGACCCGGGCGATCGAGATCGATCCCGGCAGAAGCAGTTTCGACTCCGAAGCGCTGGACCAGTCGCCGGCGTCGAGCGCCGCCCGGATTTCGCCGCGGGTGAACCAGGCCGCTTCGGCGATCTCGCCGTCGTTGAACGAGAACGGCTCGTCCGGATCGCCCAGAGCGTGAAAACCGACCATCAGCGAGCGTGGGAACGGCCAGGGCTGGCTGCCGAGGTAGCGCACGTCGCGCACGCTCAGGCCGATCTCCTCGCGGACTTCCCGGGCAACGCAGACTTCGAACGACTCACCGGCCTCGACGAACCCGGCCAGCAGCGAGAACATCCGCTGCGGCCAGACCGTATGGCGGGCCAGCACCGCACGGTCGCCGCCGTCGTGGACCAGGCAGATCACCGCCGGATCGATGCGGGGAAACTCTTCGTGGCCGGTCAGCGGGTTGACTCGCGCCCAACCGGCGCGGGCCGGCTTGGTGGGTGTGCCGTCGACCGGGCTGAATCGGGCGCTGTCGTGCCAATTGAGCAGGGCCAGCGCCGAAGACACCAATTGGCTGCTGGTGTCGTCGATGATGCGTCCGAGCCCGCGCAGATCCAGCACCTCGACGTCGCCGTGGTCGGGGGTCTGCAGCGGGCCCCGGATCGCCCAGACATGGCGACCGCCTTCGATGCGACCCAGAAATACCGCCTCGGCGGGCGGCTTGTCGCCCAGCGCGGCCGCCGGGCCGAGCACCACCTTGCCGCCGGCGGCCAGCACCTGGTTACGGGCGTCGACACGCAGCAGGGCGGCATCGGACCAACCGGCCGCGGCGGCGTCGATGTCGGTGCGCAGTTGGTCGGCACGATCAGCTCCGACACGGGAGAGCAGCGGAACGTCACGCAGCCGGAAATCCACGTGTGTCCCTATCGTTCGTCTGCGATGTGCCGGACGTAGAGCAGGCGGTCGCCGGCCTCGATGGCGTCGACCTGTGGGGCGCCGATGCGCAGCAACTGCCCACCGCGGACCACTCCGAGGACGATGTCGCGCAGATGCCGGGGCGACCCACCCACCTCGGACTGCTCCACCTCACGCTCGGCGATCGCCAGACCCTGATCCGGAGTCAGCAGGTCCTCGATCATCTGCACGACGCTGGGTGTGGTGGTGGCCAGGCCGAGCAGCCGACCCGCGGTTTCCGACGACACCACCACCGAGTTGGCCCCGGATTGCTGCAGTAGGTGCTGGTTCTCGGCCTCCCGGATCGAGGCGACGATCTTGGCCTTGGGCGAGATCTCCCGCGCCGTCAGTGTGACGAGCACCGCGGTGTCGTCCCGGTTGGCGGCGACGATGATCGAGGCGGCGTGCTGGGCGCCGGCCAGCCGCAGCACGTCGGACTTCGTCGCGTCGCCGTGCACGGTGACCAGGCCCGCTGACGCGGCCCGCTCCAAGGCGGCCCGGTCGGTGTCGACGACGACGATCTCGCCGGGGGGCACTTCGTCACTGAGCATGGCGCTGATCGCCGTCTTGCCCTTGGTGCCGTAGCCGATGACGACGGTGTGGTTGCGCACTCTGCTCCTCCAACGCTGGATCTTGAACGCCTGCCGCGAGGTTTCGGTGACGACCTCGAGCGTCGTGCCGACGAGCAAGATCAGGAACGCAATGCGCAGCGGGGTGATGATCAGGACGTTCGTCGCCCGCGCGAACTCGGAGACCGGCGTGATGTCGCCGTAGCCGGTCGTCGACAACGTCACCGCCGAGTAGTACAGGCAGTCGAGAAACGTCAGGCTGTCACCGTGCGCGTCGTTATAGCCGTCGCGGTCCAGGTAGACGGTAACGGCGCCGACCAGCAGGGCCACCAGGGCGATGCTGATCCGGCGGGAGATGATGCGGGCCGGACTGGCGTGACCCTGCGGGATGCGCAGCACGCCGACAAGCGCGTAACTGGGCTGGACGGTCAGCCTCTCATCCAGACGCCGCAGCCGCCGCCAGCTCCCTTTCGCCACGGAAGTCATGTAACCACGATCAGGCGATGGTGGGGCGACCGGAGTCGGCCAGCAGCATGCTCAGCTCGTCGGCATCAGCGAGCTCATCGGGCACGACGGTCGTCCCGCTGCGCACGTAGTAGAAGGCGGTGCGCACCGACGATTCCGGGCAACCCTGCAGGGCGGACCAGGCCAACCGGTACACCGCCAGTTGCACGGCGGCGTGACGCCTGGCTTCCAGGCCGCGCGGCGGCTCACCGGTCTTCCAGTCCACGACGGTGACGCCGCCGTCCGCGTCGGCGAATACCGCGTCGATGCGCCCGCGCACCACGGCGTCACCGATCGGCATCTCGAACGCCACCTCGACCGCGATCGGGGTGCGGGCCGCCCACGGCGAAGCGGTGAACGCCTGCTGCAGCGCGGCCAGCTCCTGCGGCTCGCCCACATCGGCGTCCGCCGCACCGGGCAGATCGCCCAGGTCGAACAGCAACTCGGCACCGTAGAACTGCTGCACCCAAGCGTGAAACGCGTTACCCAGCAAAGCATGTGGATCCGGGCGGGTGGGAAGTCGATGGATCAGCCGCTGCGCCGCCGCGTCGGGGTCACGCGCCAAGTCCACCAGGCCGCTGACCGAGAGCTGGCTCGGCAGGGCGCGTTCCAGCGGCTGGACCGCCCGAGCGCGCTCGGCCAGCAACGCGTCGACGTCGGCGGCCCACCCTTCTACATCGGCACCCGAGTCCGGGTCGGCTAACTCGGCCTTGGTGACCAGCATGGCGCCGCGCTCGACGTCGGCACGCCGCCGCGACAGTGGGTCGACGGGCCAGATCGCTTCGACAACATTGTCCTGCAACGGGTTTCGTTCACCCTCGGGCGGCGGCGGGGTCCACTGCTCGACGATGCCGCAGGGTTGGCCGGATGGCTCGGATTCTTCGATGATGTCCCGGAGTTCGCACAGGAATTCCGATGGTCCGCGTGGCTTGATGCCGGTGGCGCCCCAATGGTGACCGGATACCAGCAGGGTGTCCTCGGCCCGGGTGACAGCCACGTAGAGCAGCCGGCGTTCCTCGTCCACGCGTCGCTGATCGAGCTGGGACCGGTGCTCGGAAATCTTGTCCGACAACTGCTTTCGGTTTGTGACGGCCGTTGTGTCCAGGACCGGGATGCCGAGCGCGCCGACCGCGGCCCGATCACCGCGCAGCAGCGGCGGCAGCTCGCCGGCATCGGTGAGCCAACTGCTGCGCGAAGCGTTGGAGGGAAACGTCCCCCCCGACAGGTGTGCCACCGTCACCACCTGCCATTCCAGGCCCTTGGCGGCGTGCACCGTGAGGATCTGAACGCGGTCGCGTGCGACGATCGGCTGCGCGGGTGTCAGACCGTTCTCCACCTCCGCGGCGGCGTCCAGATAGGCGAGCAGGCCGGCCACCGATGCCTTGGCCGATCCGCCGGCGCGCTCTGCATAGCCGAGGACCTCGTCGGCGAAGGCGTCGAGGTGCTCGGCGCCGGACCATTGCCCGGTGGCGGTGGCGCGGACCTCGCAGTCGACTCCCAGAACCCGGCGCACCTCGGCGACCAGGTCGGGCAGGGAGTAACCCAGATGTCCGCGCAACGAAGTCAGTTCGGCGGCCAGCGCCGCGATCCGCTGGTATCCGGCTGCCGAATAGGCGCCGGCCGGCCCGGGGTCGGCGATGGCGTCAGCCAGGCAGGCGGCGTCGGCGTCGGGCCCGGCCGCTTTCGCGATCGACTCGGCGCAGAGCGTCACCCGGGGCGCACCGTACAGATCCTGAGCGCGTTGCCACAGCGCGGCGATATCGCGGCCGCCGAGGCGCCAGCGCGCGCCGCTGAGTACCCGCATCGCGGCGGCACCGGCCGTCGGGTCGGCGGCCAGGCGCAACATGGCCACCACATCGGCGACCTCGGGAACCGACAACAGACCCGCCAAACCGACGACTTCCACCGGAATTCCGCGGGCCCGCAACACATCGGCGATGGGGGCGGCGTCGGCGTTGCGGCGCACCAGGACCGCGGCCGTGGGCGGCGGGGTCCCCTCGTCGCGGGCCTGGCGATAGTGCTGCTGTAGGTGGTCCGCGATCCACTCACGCTCGGCGGCCACGTCGGGCAGCAGCGCGCAGCGGACCGTGCCCGGCGGGGCGTCCGGACGCGGACGCAGCGGGCGCACGGCGACCGAGCGCCGCCGCGCCTCGGCGGATATGGCGTTGGCCAGATGCAACGTGCTCGGCGGGTTGCGCCAGCTCGTCCGCAATTCCAGGGTCGGCGCCGGGGAACCGTCGGACAGCGGGAAGTCGGTGGTGAACCGCGGCAGGTTGGTGGCCGATGCGCCACGCCAGCCGTAGATCGACTGGATGGGGTCACCGACCGCCGTCAACGCTAGTTCGTCGTCCACACCTCTACCGAACAGCGATGACAAGGCAATGCGCTGCGAGTGCCCGGTGTCCTGGTATTCATCGAGCAGCACTACCCGGTAGCGGCTGCGCAGATCCTGTCCCACCTGCGGAAACCTGGCCGCCAGCTGGGCCGCCGAGGCCATCTGCATGCCGAAGTCCATGACCTTGGCGGCGCGCATGCGTTCGGCCAGCGCATCCAACAGCGGCACCAATTCGGCGCGTTGAGTCTGGGTGGCCAGCACGCGCAGCAGCGCTTGGTTGGGACCTCGATCACCCTGCCGCGGTCCGGGCGGCAGGGTGTGCACCAGTCTCTCCAACTCGAGATGCGTGTCACGCAGTTGGTCGGTGCTCACGAGGTGCTCGGCGAGCTGACCCCACAGCCGTAGCACCAGGGCGGTGACTGCGGCCGGTGTCTTGTCGGTCTCCAGTCGGCCCGGATAGCCGTTGACGACGTCGAATGCCAGCTGCCACAGCTCGGTCTCGGTGAGCAGGCGGGTGTCGGGTTCCACGGGCAGCAGCAGGCCGAACTCGCGCAGGAGCGTACCGGCGAAAGCGTGGTAGGTGCTGACTGTCGGCGCGCCGTCGCCGGGCCCGACACCCACGCCGGAGAGCCGCGCCAGCCGCTGCCGCACCCGGCGCAACAGCTGCCCGGCCGCCTTACGGGTAAAGGTCAAGCCGAGCACCTGAGCGGGTTCGGCGTAGCCGTTGGCGACCAGCCACACCACCCGCGCTGCCATCGTCTCGGTCTTGCCGGCCCCGGCTCCCGCAATGACGACCAGCGGACCCGGCGGCGCGGCAATGACCGCCGCCTGTTCTTCGGTGGGCGGGAAAACGCCCAGCGCACTGGCCAATTCAGTGGGACTGTAGCGCGGGCTCACGTCGCGGACCCGTCGTAGGCGGGGCAGGACGGCCGCAGCGGACAGTGCGAACAGCCGTCGTTGCGCCGGGCGACGAACTGCGGGCCGGCCGTCGCCTCGGCGGCTTGCCGGACCAACTCGCCCCAGTGCTCGCGGGCCGCCGGGGTGAGCGGATCCTGCTCGCGTTGGGTGGCGCCGGCCACCCCGGTCTTGCCGGGATACACCAGCCGGGCGCCGCCAGGCTCGTCGGGTCCGGTTTGGCAGGCGGCGATCATGCCTTCGGCCACGGCCAGCTGATACATGGCCAACTGGGCGTGCTGCTGCGCGTCATCCTTGCTGACCGGACTCTTTCCCGTCTTGACGTCGACGATCACCAGGCGGCCGGCGGCGTCGCGTTCCAGCCGGTCGACCCGGCCACGCAGGCGGACCTGTCCGCCGTCATGGCGCGGCGTCTCCAGGACTCCGTCGACGGCGACTTCGACGCCGACCTCGGTCAGTTCGGTGCGCGTCTGCGCGCGCCACTCGACGAACGCCGCAAGCATGGCGCGGTGCCGGGCGAGTTCGTTGGCCGCATGCCACTCGGCATCGAAGGGCAGGTGTTGCCACACCCGGTCCAGATCGGCAAACAGCTGGGATTCCGTCTTGCCGGTTTCGGCGATCAGGGCGTGCACCACCGAACCGATCGCCGAGCGCAGCTCACGTGGGTTGGCGCCGCCGTGCCGTTCGGCCAGCCAGCGCAGTGGGCAATCGGAGAGAGTCTGCAGGGTGGACGGCGTCAGCGTGACGACATCATCGCCGCCGCACAGCGGCGCGCTGGTGCTGACCGGGACCAATCCGTGCCAGACGCGAGGATCAGCGCCCGGCACGCCGGCTGCGGCCAAACGGGCCAGTTGCGTTGCCGCACAGGCACGAACGCCGTCCTCGACCGCGCCGTCGGGTGCGCACACCACCGACCGCAACCGGCCCACCACCGCCGCGGCAGACAGCACGCGCGGCGCGTAAACCGGCTGTGTCGCAACGATTTCCTCATCGGCCAACTGCGCGATTTCGAAGAAGAACGGCGAGGGCAGCGCGGCCTCCCCCGAGCTGCCGCCGGTGTCGCTGTCGATCGCCGTCACCAGCAACTTGCGCCGGGCCCGCCCCATCGCGGCGACCAGCAACCGGCGCTCCTCGGCCAGCAACGGGGCGCGCACCGAGGCATCACCGCCCACACCGTCGAGTTCGTCGAGCAGTCGCTGGGTGGCCAGGACACCGCCGCGCGGAACCGTGTTCGGCCACAATCCGTCCTGCAGACCGGCGATGACCACCACGTCGAATTCCTGGCCCAGCGCCGCGTGTGCGCTGAGCACCTTGACCTGCTCGGTCTGCGCATCCGGATCACGGCGGGCCGGCGGCAACTGCAGCGCCTCGACGTGCTCGACGAGTCCGCGCAGGGACGCCCCGGAGGTGCGTGAGACGTAGGCGTCGGTGACGTCGAACAGTGCGGTCACCACTTCCAGGTCCCGCGTGGCCTGGGCGGCGGCCGGGCCGCCGCGCTCGATAGCCGCCAGCCAGCGCTTCTGCAAGCCGCTGCGGTGCCAGGCTGCCCATAGCGTGTAGCGCGGGTCTTGGCCGTCCCGGTGACAGCGGGCCGCGGCAGCCAGCACCGCACGCACCCGTCGCACCGCGCCGGACTGCGGCCCCGACAGCGGCTCATCCCCGTTGAGCGTCTCCACCAGCAGATCGGCAAAGGCG
The DNA here is from genome assembly GCF_017086405.1 of Mycobacterium gordonae. Taxonomy (NCBI): domain Bacteria; kingdom Bacillati; phylum Actinomycetota; class Actinomycetes; order Mycobacteriales; family Mycobacteriaceae; genus Mycobacterium; species Mycobacterium camsae. Next base: position 1,812,005 of record NZ_CP070973.1, on the reverse strand, counting down.
TCCGACCGGCCGCGCTGCAACGTCCTGCGCAGCTGCCGCAGTGAGACCGGGTCCACCCGGCCGATCGGCCCGGACAGCAGCGCCAGGGCCCGGTCGCCGTCCAGTCCGTCGGCCGCGGCGGAAAGAACGGCAAGCAACGTTCGGGCCGCCGGCTCCTCGGACAGCGAGCCGCCGAGCGCGGGGATCGCGACCGGCACGCCCGCGGCGGCGAGAGCGCGCGGCAACCGGGCGCCGGCACGCGGCACCGACCGCACGATCACCGCCATCTGCGACCAGGGCACCCCATCGACGAGGTGCGCGCGTCGCAGGGTGTCGGCGATCAGCGCTGTCTCCGCATGCGCAGAGGCGGCCAGCCGAGCCGTGACGGCTCCCTCGTCGCTGCCGGTGCCCTCAATGCGTCGGCCGGCCGTGGTCGCGGGCAGTCGTTCGGCAATGGCACTGACGGCGCGGGCCACGGCGGGCCCGCAGCGATGCGACTTCGTCAACGTCACCGCCTGACCGTCAACGTCGAGCAGCCCGGCCGGTCCGCCGCCCCGGAAGCCGAAGACCGCCTGGTTCGGGTCGCCGGCGATCAGGGCGGTATCGGCGCCTGCCGCCAGCACCCGAACCAGTTGCGCCGCCTGCGGATCGAGCTGCTGGGCGTCATCGACCAGCAGCAACCGGACTCGGGCGCGTTCGGCGGCCAGCAATTCGCGATCTACCGCGAGGGTCTCCAGCGCCGCGCCGACCAGTTCGGCGGCGGCCAGTGCCGGCGCGGTCGCCTGGGGCGCCGCCGTGCCGACCGCTGACCGCAGCAGCATCACCTGTTCATACTGTCGAGCGAACTGCCCGGCCGCGGCCCACTCCTGCCGGCCGCAGCGACGGCCGAGGCGCTCGAGTTGCTGGGGGTCCAGGCCGCGCTCGGCGCAGCGCGCCAACAGGTTTCGCAATTCATTGGCGAACCCGGTGGTGCGTAGCGCCGGCAGTAGGTGCTCGGGCCACCGGTCACCGTCTTCGGCGTCGCCGGCCAGCAGTTCCCGGATGATGGCGTCCTGTTCGGCACTGGTGAGCAGCCGTGGCGAAGGGTCTCCGACCCGCTCGGCGGCCCTGCGCAACACGGCGTAGGCGTAGCTGTGCAGCGTGCGCACCAACGGTTCGCGCACGGCCGCCGACCGACTCGATCCCAGCAGGACCCTGGTTAGCGCGCTCCGTTCGCGCATCCCCATCCGGCCCGAGCTGCTCAGCAGCAGAACCGATTCCGGCGCAACGCCCGCCGCGATATGTGCGATCGCCGCCTCGACCAGCAGGGTGCTCTTGCCGGTACCGGGGCCGCCCAGGATGCGCACCTGCCCGCGAAACCGGCGCTGCAGAACCTCGCGCGCCCCTGGATCCCACTGCATCGGCATGACCGCATGCAATCACCAGCCTCTGACAAGTTGCCGCGAGCAGGCCCGATACCGACTGGCATCATCGAAGCGTGACCCTTCATGTGCACCGCTTCGGCCCGTCCGGCTCCATCCAGATGTTGGCGTTGCACGGCTTGACCGGTCATGGGCGGCGCTGGCAGCACTTGGCGGACTATGTGCCCGAAATCGCGGTGGCCGCACCCGATCTGCTCGGGCATGCCCGCTCGTCGTGGGCCGCGCCATGGACCATCGAGGCCAACGTCGCCGCTCTCGCCGCGCTGCTCGATGCCCAGGCCGATGCTCCGGCCCTGGTGGTGGGGCATTCGTTCGGCTCAGCGGTGGCGATGCACCTGGCGGCGGCCAGACCCGACCTGGTGTCGTCATTGCTGCTGCTGGATCCCGCGACCGGTTTGGACGGGCAATGGATGGCCGAGATCGCCGAGGCCATGTTCGCCTCCCCCGACTACGCCGAGCGGGCTGAGGCGCGCCAGGAGAAGGGCAGCGGAGTGTGGGCTGACGTGGATCCGGCCGTGCTCGACGCCGATGTCGACGAACACCTGGTGCAGCTGCCCAACGGGCGGTACGGCTGGCGGATCAGCCTGCCCGCCATGATGTCCTACTGGAGCGAGTTGGCGCGCGACGTCGTGCTGCCGCCGGCCGGAGTGCCGACGACGCTGGTTCGTGCGATGTGGACGTCGCCGCCGTATGTCAGCGACGGGCTGATCGCCGGATTGCGCGAGCGGCTGGGAGAAGACTTCGAGCTGCTGGATTACGAATGCGACCACATGGTGCCGCACGCCAAGCCCGATGACGTTGCCGCACTGGTGCGTAAGCGGCTGGCCGCGCGGTAACCATGGCAGCGGTGACCGACGAGCAGATTGAGCGGGTGCGTTCGCTGGTCGCGGCCATCCCGGTCGGCAGAGTGTCGACCTACGGTGACATCGCTTCTGCGGCAGGGCTTTCCAGCCCGCGCATCGTCGGCTGGATCATGCGCACCGACTCCGCGGATCTGCCTTGGCACCGGGTGATCACCGCGTCGGGTCGGCCCGCCGCGCATCTGACCACCCGACAGCTGGAGCTGCTGCGCGCGGAGGGGGTGTTCTCGGTAGACGGGCGGATCGCGCTGAGCGAGGTACGCCACGAATTCGGGAACTAGAGAATCATCCGCACCATGGCCGCGGTGCGGGCCAGACCCGGAAACGCCTCAGCGGTGGACCGCGGGTGCAGCGCGTGTACCGCTAGGCGGAACATCAACGCACGCAACAACATCTGCGACCACTCCGGCAATGCGCTCCATCGTTCGATGAGGCCGTCGTCGGCCTCGCCCCAGGACAGGGCATCGACGACCACCACACCGGCCGCCCACGACGCAGGCCGCCAGTACGGGGTGATGTCCGTGATACCGGGGGGTGCGGTGCCGGCGAAAAGCACGGTGCCGTAGAGGTCTCCGTGCACCAATTGGTTTGGGCTGCGGGTCGGCTTGCGCAGTGTCGCAAGCTGATTGATCAATTCAACGGATCGTTGCGCGTCCGCGGACGGCGGTGCGGTGCGGGCATCGGGAGGCACCGACTGCATCGGCCGTTCCTCCCAGGCGGCGCGGTCGGCGGCGATGAAGACGTCGACGTCGGCCCACGGTGCGGTGGGCCCCTGGGTGAGGAATCGGGGGCGCTCCAGCTTGCCGGTGGCCTCATGCAGCCGAACCGCAGCCGAGACGACTTCGTCGTGGCGGGCCTCCGGGGCGCCGGCGACGAACGTGTCTGCCCGCCAGCCCGACACTACGTAGCGGCCGTCGGTGGAACGGACCGGCCGGGCCAGCCGCACACCGTCGACGAACAACGTCTCCCGCACCCGGGCCGACCACGTGGCGCGTGCGTTGTCGGCGACCATCGACAAGACCACTTCGCCGCATCGCCAGCCGCCCTCCCAGGCGGGACCCAGGGCCGCGGGCTGGACTCCGGTCAAACCGAAAGCCGCCAGCACATGTTCGGGCGGCGGCTCGACTGTCACAGCGGTCAGCCTAGTCGGGCGACGATGCGCGCCGGAATGCACACGCTGAGGAGCCCCACAATCCAACCCAGCGGGCGACGATGCGCGCCGGAATGCACACGCTGAGGAGCCCCACAATCCAACCCAGCGGGCGACGATGCGCGCCGGAATGCACACGCTGAGGAGCCCCACAGTCCAACCCAGCGGGCGACGATGCGCGCCGGAATGCACACGCTGAGGAGCCCCACAGTCCAACCCAGCGGGCGGGCGCGGCGATCTCCACAAAGGCCGAGCGTGTCGGTCGGCGCGAGGTTCTAGTACACGACCATGTCGGGCTCGATCTGCCTGGCCCACGCCACGATCCCGCCCTGCAGATGCACGGCGTCGGAGAATCCGGCCTGTTTCACCGCGGCCAGCGCCTCCGCCGACCGCACCCCGCTCTTGCAGTACAGCACCGTGGGCCGGTCTTGTGGCAACCGCGCCAGGCCCTCGCCGGAGGTGATCATGCCCTTCGGCACCAGTTGGGCCCCGTCGATGTGCACGATGTCCCACTCCACCTGCTCGCGAACGTCGATCAGGGCCAGCTTCTTGCCGGCGTCCAACATCGCGCGCAGTTCCAGCGGTGTGATGGTCGATCCGCTGGCCGCCGTTGCGGCGTCCTCGGACAGCGCGCCACAGAACTGCTCGTAGTCGATCAGCTCCGTGATCTTCGGCGTCGAGGGGTCTTTGCGGATCCGGATGGTGCGGTAGCTCATTTCCAGTGCGTCGTAGACCATCAACCGGCCCAGCAGAGTCTCGCCGATGCCGGTGATCAGCTTGATCGCCTCGGTTCCCATGACTGAGGCAATCGAGGCGCAGATGATGCCCAGCACACCGCCCTCGGCGCACGACGGCACCATGCCCGGCGGCGGCGGCTCCGGGTACAGATCCCGGTAGTTCAGGCCCAGCCCATTCGGCGCGTCCTCCCAGAACACGGAGGCCTGGCCCTCGAAGCGGTATATCGAACCCCACACGTACGGCTTGCCGGCCAGGACCGCGGCGTCGTTGACCAGATACCGGGTGGCGAAGTTGTCGGTTCCATCCAGGATCAGGTCGTACCGGCCGAACAGGTCGACAGCGTTGTCCGCCTCGAGGCGGAACTCGTGCAGTCGCACCTCGATCAGGGGATTGATCGCCATGATCGAGTCGCGCGCCGACTGCGCCTTGGACCGTCCGACGTCCGCAGTGCCGTGAATGATCTGCCGCTGCAGGTTGGACTCGTCGACCACATCGAAGTCGACGATCCCGATGGTGCCGACTCCGGCCGCCGCCAGATACAGCAACGTCGGCGATCCGAGTCCCCCGGCGCCGATCACCAGCACGCGGGCGTTCTTCAGCCGCTTCTGCCCATCCATCCCCAGGTCCGGAATGATCAGGTGGCGACTGTAGCGAGCCACCTCCGCACGGCTGAGCGTGGCGGCGGGTTCCACTAGCGGCGGCAACGATGGCGTCACATCTTTGAGGTTAGGCGATCAGCCCGCCAGCGAGCAGACGCAAATGCACCCATTTCGGAGCGAGAACGGGTGCTTTTGTGTCTGCTCGCGCCAGTCAGGCGATCGGGTACGGCCAGGGATTGAACCGGCACGTCTTGCCGTCGGCCTTGACCTGATCGGGGTCGAACTTGGCCCCGTCGTCGTTCGAGGTGGAGAACGTCTGCTGCATCATCACCGGCGCCAGCGCACCTTGCTGATCGCACGGCTCATGCTTGACATATCCGATGGCGTGGCCCACTTCGTGGTTGATCACGTATTGCCGGTAGGAGCCGACATCACCCTCGAATGGGACGGCTCCGCGGATCCAGCGCGCCTCGTTGATGAATACTCGCGACTGCCGATCCGGCCCGAAAGACGGGTTGTAGCAGGACGTCTCGAGCCGAAACTCGTAGCCGCAGCCCTCCCGCACCGACACCGGCGACACCAGCGATACGCGGAAATCCGGCTTGCTCCCACTAGTTGCATCGATCCGGATGAACGCGAACTGCGGGTTGTGGGTCCAGCCCTTGGGATTGGCCAGTGTCATGTCGACCATCTGTGCGAACGCGGTGTCGCCGCCGTACATGTTCGGGTCCATACCGTTCTCGATCTCGATGGTGTAGCGGAACACCTTGCCGGTGCCCTGACCGATCTGCGGGGTGCCACCCGGGATGACGCGATAGGTCTTGTCCCCGGCCTCGGTGTAGGGCCCGCCGTCGGGCAGGGTGCCGGCCGGCAGGTTCGCGTCGAACGCGACGAGACCGCGCGGCGGCATGTCGATGATCGACGTGCCCACCGCACCGATGGTGGGCGGCTCCTGGTGGATCGATCGCGCCGCCGGCTTCGGGGTGCTCGTCCCGGTCACCGTCTGGTAGACGACGACCAGGGTGAGCACCGTCAGCAGGGGCAGCGCGTAGGCCCGCCAGCCGTAGGTGGACACGAACCGTCCCAGCCAGGTTTGCTTTCGCCATTGGCGCGGCCGGTCCCGATCCGCGCGGACCCGGCCGGCACTCTGTCCCAGTGGGTCACGCTGGGCCCGCAGCGGCTCACGCCAGTCGTCACGCAGCACAGGCGCGCGGCCGGTACCGCGGGGCGGCCACTGGGACGTCATTTTCCCAGGATCGCACAGCAGCAGCGGGCAACCAGCCCTGGCGCGCCCGAAAAACGCCTCGGCCCGCTTCACATCGACCTAACACCCCAGGTAGCCCGCAGGTAGTAAGGTCATGGCAGACAAAGCGCGACCGCGGGGGATGACACAACGGTCGCCGGCACAAGCGACCAGATTGAGGACGATGAGCGAGCTAGCCAAGACGGCGCAGCGACGTGCCGTCAGATCGGCCGACGGTGTTCGGCCGATTGAAGGCGCTCCGGTCTCCAACCGCCGGGGCAACCGGTTGCCCCGCGACGAGCGACGCGGCCAACTGCTTATCGTCGCTAGCGACGTGTTCGTGGAGAGCGGCTACCACGCAGCCGGGATGGACGAAATCGCCGACCGCGCCGGAGTCAGCAAACCGGTTCTGTACCAACACTTTTCGAGCAAGCTGGAATTGTACCTGGCGGTACTGAATCGGCACGTGGAGAACCTGGTGTCCGGCGTGCAGCAGGCTCTGGCCCGCACCACCGACAACCGGCGCCGGCTGCACTGCGCGGTGCAGGCATTCTTCGACTTCATCGAGCATGACAGCCAGGGCTACCGGCTCATATTCGAGAACGACTACGTCACCGAGCCCGAGGTCGCCGCCCAGGTGCGGGCGGCCACCGAATCGTGCATCGACGCGGTCTTCGCGCTCATCGCAGAGGACTCGGGCCTGGACCCGCACCGCGCGCGGATGATCGCGGTGGGTTTGGTCGGCATGAGCGTCGACTGCGCCCGGTACTGGCTGGACTCGGATCGCCCGATCTCGAAGTCCGACGCGGTCGAGGGCACGGTGCAGTTCGCCTGGGGCGGCCTGTCACACGTGCCGCTCACTCGCTCCTAAGCCTTGGCTTTGGCCATCGCCTCAGCGCCGACCCCGAAACCCACCCGGCGTGCGTCGGAAACACCGATCTCAACGTAAGCGATCTTGGCCGCATTGATCAGGAAACGCCGGCCGCGCTCGTCATTCAGGCTCAGCAGACCGGCATCGTCGCGCAGCGCCGCTCCGACCAGTTCTTCTACCTCTCCGGGCGTCTGCGTACTGGAGAACACCAGCTCGCGCGGACTGTCCGTGATACCGATCTTGACCTCCACGGGGGCCCCTTCCGTTGGCGTTTTCATCGCAGGCGTCTGTGCAGCAGGCTAGTAGACGGGCCAGACCGGCACTGCGCCCCATCCCCGAACCGGACAGTTCGCGGTTAGTGAACAAACCCGTCACGATTCGGTCTAGCCTTCGTCCGCTCCCGGCGACGTGTAGATCACGTCATTAACATCGGCATCATCAGTACCATCCGTGACACCCTCCACGACATCGTCCGAGACCTCAGAGAGTTCCCGGGCGATGAACCCTGCGTAGCCGGCTACGCCGAGGACTTCGACGAGGACCCCGCGACGGACAGCTGGGATCAGGCCGACGAAGAAGACGACGAAGAATGGGCGTGGCCAACCGACCGCCGTTGGCGCCCGGTCGCGTTGTTCGTGGGCGCCATCGTCGCGGTCGGCGCGATCGCCACGGCGGTCATCATCAACAGCGGCGACAGTGCGACCACCAAGGCGACGGTCGGGGTGCCAGCGCCGAGAACAGCCGTCACAGCGCCCCGATCCAGTGCGCCACCGAGCGCCGCGACCAGTGCCCCGCCCACCCCGCCCAACACCGGGCTGCCGCCCGAGACGGTGACCACTCTGACTCCCGGCAACGCGCCGACCAAGACGGCGACCCCGCCGACCCGGCTGCCGAACGCTGCCCCTGCCCCGGCGGCGACTCCCCCGGGCGCGACGATCGACCCGCGCACCATCGTCTACAGCGTGACGGGCACCAAGGCGCTGTTCGACCTGGTCAACGTCGCCTACACGGACGCGCGCGGCTTTCCGGTCACCGAATTCAACGTCGCGCTGCCCTGGACCAAGGTTGTCGTGCTCAATCCGGGCGTGCAGACCGAATCGGTGATCGCGACGAGCCTCTACGGCCAGTTGAACTGCTCGATCGTCAACGCGCAGGGGCAGCTGGTGAAGGCGTCGGCCAACAACTCCGCCCTGGCCACCTGCACCCGCTAGCCCAGGCCCCAATTCGCGCATGCGGCTGTCATGCGTGCGCTGCAGCCGTTCGAAGAACGCGCCCAGCTGGCCGAGACCGCCCGTCCCGGAGACCACCAGGTCGACCAGTTCGTCGTGATCGGCGAGCAGGAACTGAGCCTGCGTGATCGCCTCGCCGAGCAGCCGGCGCGACCACAGCGCCAGCCGGCTGCGCTGCTTGCCGCTGGACGTCACCGCCGCCCGCACCTCGGCGACGACGAACTGTGAGTGCCCCGTCTCGGACAGCGCCGCGCGCACCACGTCGGCGACCTCGTCGGGCAACCCGTCGGCGATCTCCAAATACAGATCCGCGGCCAGGGCGTCGCCGACATACGTCTTCACCAGGGCTTCCAGCCAGGTGCTGGGGGTGGTCAGCCGGTGGTAGTTCTCCAGTGCGGAGACGTACTTCGACATCGCCGCAACCACGTCGACACCGCGCCGCTCCAGCGCGTCCCGCAGCAGTTCGTAGTGCCCCATCTCGGCGGCGGCGATGCCGGCCATCGAGATCCGGCCGCGCAGATTCGGCGCCATCCGCGCCTCTTCGGTCAGCCGGTAGAACGCCGCCACCTCGCCATATGCGAGCAACGCGAATAGTTCGTTGACGCCAGGATGATCCGCCGGCAGCTGTGGCCTGGGCGAACCGGCCGCCTCGTCGTTGGAGTCGGCGGTGGTTGGCGAAGGCATGGTGACACTTTAGTCGGCAGAATAAACGGACTATGGGTGCCCGCTGGGCGACCAGGTATCATGTTGCTAGGTAGTGGCTGAATCTGTGCTGCTCCTACCTGTGCAGAAAAGAAATGTGCGTGCACGCAACTGGCCCGCCCCTCATCAAGCAGTGGGCCTCGGCGACGTAATCGGAGTCGGAAATCGTGCGCGCGAACCGCGACACAGACGAAGTACCGACTCAGACTCGATTACTGTCACCGAAAGGCTCTCATCCCGCGTATGACCGCACTTAAAAGCACCTCTGGACTGACCCTCACAACAGGATTTGCCAGCCTCGGCGTTCGCGACGAAATCGTGAGCGCACTGGCCGAAAAGGGTATCGAAACCCCGTTTGCTATTCAGGAACTCACCCTGCCGCTTGCACTCGCCGGCGAAGACGTCATCGGCCAGGCCCGCACCGGCATGGGCAAGACCTTCGGGTTCGGCGTACCGCTGTTGCAGCGGATCACCTCCGAGACCGCCACCCGGCCGCTGACCGGCGCGCCGCGCGCCCTGGTCGTGGTGCCCACCCGGGAGCTGTGCCTGCAGGTCACCGGGGACCTGGCCACCGCAGCCAAATACCTGAAGGCGACCAAAGAGGACGGCGCCCAGCGTCCGCTCTCGGTCCTCGCGATCTACGGCGGTCGCGCTTACGAGCCGCAGATCGACGCGCTGCACAAGGGCGTCGACGTCGTGGTGGGCACGCCGGGCCGGCTGCTCGACCTCTGCCAGCAGGGCCATCTGCAATTGGGCGGATTGTCGGTGCTGGTGCTCGACGAGGCCGACGAAATGCTGGACCTGGGCTTCCTGCCCGACATCGAGCGCATCCTGCGCCAGATCCCGGCCGACCGGCAGTCGATGCTGTTCTCGGCGACCATGCCGGACCCGATCATCACCCTGGCGCGCACCTTCATGGTCCAGCCGACCCACATCCGCGCCGAGGCCCCGCACTCGCTCGCAGTGCACGACACCACAGAGCAGTTCGTCTACCGCGCCCACGCGCTGGACAAGGTGGAGCTCGTCACCCGGATCCTGCAGGCCCGCGACCGTGGCGCGACGATGATCTTCACCCGCACCAAGCGCACCGCTCAGAAGGTCGCCGACGAGCTGCAGGAGCGCGGTTTCGCGGTCGGAGCCGTGCACGGCGACCTCGGGCAGATCGCGCGCGAGAAGGCGCTCAAGGCGTTCCGGGCCGGCGACATCGACGTCTTGGTGGCCACCGACGTGGCCGCGCGGGGCATTGACATCGACGACATCACCCACGTCATCAACTACCAATGCCCTGAGGACGACAAGATGTACGTCCACCGCATCGGGCGCACCGGCCGCGCCGGTCGCACCGGCATCGCGGTCACGCTGGTGGACTGGGACGAGCTGGAGCGCTGGGCGACGATCGACAAGGCGCTAGGCCTGGGCTCCCCCGACCCGTCCGAGACCTATTCAAACTCCCCGCACCTGTACGCCGAGCTGGGCATTCCGGCCGAGGCCGGCGGCACGGTAGGAAAGCCGCGCACGGCGCCGGCCAAGCGCCGCGAGGCCAGCAGCGGGACCTCCGAGCGCCCCGCGCGCCGCCCGGACCGACGCAAGCGTACCCGCGGGGGCAAGCCCGTCACCGGCCATCCCGAGACCACCGGGGCGGCTCCCGCCGACGCGGCTCCCGAGACTGCGGCGCCCGCCGCTGCCGGAACCGGAGCTCCGACCAGCAGCACAAGGCGGCGCCGGCGTCGTCGCAAGCCGGCGGATGCCGCCGCGGTAGCCAACTGACGGCATACTCAATTCCGTGGTCCGACCCGAGCGCCGCGCCAAGACGGATTTAACGGCCGCCGCCGCAATCGCGGTCGTCGTCGCGGTAGTCGCGTCGCTCGTCTGGTGGACCAGCGACGCGCGGGCCACCATCAGCCGGCCGGCCGCGACGGCCGCACCCGCCCCGACCCTGGCCCGAGACGTCCCGGCGACGCTGCGCCAGCTCTGGTCCGCACCCAGCCCGGGCACCCGGGTGCCGGTGGTGGTGGCCGGCAGCGTGGCTACCGGCGACGGGCGAGAGGTGCAGGGCCGCGACCCCGGCACCGGACAGGTGCAGTGGAGTTACTCCCGCGACACCGACCTGTGTGGACTGACCTGGGTGTATCACTACGCGGTCGCCGTCTACAAAGACGATCGGGGCTGCGGTCAGGTCAGCACCATCGACGGCTCGACGGGTCGCCGCGGCCCGGCCCGTAGCAGCTACGCCGATCCCCGGGTCCGCCTGTCCTCCGACGGCACCACCGTGTTGTCGGCGGGCGACACCCGCCTGGAGATGTGGCGCTCCGACATGGTCCGGATGATGGCGTACGGCGAGACCGACGCCCGCGTCAAACCGGTGAACCGGGGGCTGCATTCGGGCTGCACCCTGGAATCGGCGGCGGCCAGCTCGTCCGCGGTGGCGGTGCTCGAGGCCTGCACGAACCAAGCCGACCTGAAGCTGGTCCTGCTGCGTCCCGGCAAAGAGGACGACGAGCCGCAACAGCAGGTGGTGCAGGAGTCCGGGGTGCGTCCGGGTACCGGTGCGCGCGTGGTGGTGGTCTCCCAGAACCGCACCGCGGTATATCTGCCGACCCCACAGCCACACCTCGACGTGGTGGACGAAACGGGCGCGACCGTGGCGAGCACCCTGCTGGCCGGCCAGCCGTCTCCCTCGTCGGTGGCATCCCAGACCGGGAACCTAATCACCTGGTGGACCGGGGATGCGCTGCTTGTGTTGGACGCGGGCAATCTGACGGCGCGCTACACGATCGCCGCCGGCGAGACCGCTGCGCCGCTGGGCCCCGGCGTGACGATGGCCGGACAGCTGCTGGTGCCGGTCACCGGCGCGATCGGGGTGTACGACCCGGTCAACGGCGAGGCCCGCCGCTACATCCCGGTACAGCGGCAGCCCAATGGCTCGGCGGTGATCCCGGCCGTGTCGGGTTCCCGGGTGATCGAGCAGCGCGGCGACACCGTGGTGGCGCTGGGTTAGTACTCCACCGCGAAGGTGGGCAGCGCCTTGCCGGTCTTCCAGTGCTTGAGCAGCGCCTTCGCCAGCTCCCGATAGGCCAGCGCCCCCTTGTTCTTGCGACCGGCCAGCACCGACGAGCCCGAGGCGCTGGCCTCGGCGAAGCGCACCGTGCGCGGGATGGGCGGGGCCAGGACGGGCAGCTCGTAGCGGTCGGCGACGTCGAGCAGCACGTCGCGGGTGTGCGTGGTCCGGGAGTCGTACAGCGTCGGCAGGGCGCCCAGCAACCGCAGGTTCGGATTGGTGATCTGCTGGACGTCGGCCACCGTACGCAGGAACTGACCCACGCCCCGATGAGCCAGGGTCTCGCACTGCAGCGGCACGATGACCTCGTCGGCGGCGGTGAGCCCGTTGAGCGTGAGCACGCCGAGCGATGGCGGGCAGTCGATGATCACCACGTCGAAATCGTCGGCGAGCTTGGCCAGCGCCCGCTTGAGGGCGTACTCGCGTCCGGCCCGCATCAGCAGCATCGCCTCGGCACCCGCGAGGTCAATGTTGGCCGGCAGCAACGTCATTCCTTCATCCGTCCGCACCAGCGCGGCGCTCGGTTCGACGTCACCGAGCAGCACCTCATGGACGGATACCGGCAATTTGTCCGGATCCTGGCCCAGCGAGAAGGTCAGACACCCTTGCGGGTCGAGGTCGACGAGCAGTACCCGCTTTCCCTCATCCACCATCGCCGCACCGAGCGAAGCGACCGTCGTCGTCTTGGCCACACCGCCCTTCTGGTTGGCCACCGCCAGCACGCGCATGTCACTCACAGTGCCCATCCTGGCACGGAACCCATTGCCCCGTTCGGGTGGCGGGCCCGGCGCGGCTCCCGGCGTGTCTCAGGGCAGAATCGCGGGCATGGGCGTACAGAATCACCGGCTGGTGCTGTTGCGCCACGGAGAGACCGAATGGTCGAAATCGGGTCAGCACACCGGCCGCACCGACATCGAGCTGACCGACGCCGGCCGGGAGCAGGCCGAGTTCGCCGGGGTGGTGCTCGGCGACCTGCATCTTCAACGCCCGATGGTGATCTGCAGCCCGCGCCGCCGGGCCCTGGTCACCGCCGACCTGGCCGGACTCATCGTCGACCAGGTCACACCACTGGTCGCCGAATGGGACTACGGCGACTATGAGGGACTGACCACGCCGCAGATCCGTGAAACCGACCCCGACTGGTTGGTGTGGACGCACGGATGTCCCGGCGGCGAAAGCGTCGCACAGGTCAGCGCGCGCGCCGACCGGGCCATCGCGCTCGCCCTGGAGAACATGGAGTCGCGCGACGTGCTCCTGGTGAGCCACGGCCACTTCTCCCGCGCGGTGATCACCCGATGGTCGCAGTTCGAGCTGGTGGAAGGCAGCCGCTTCGGGATGCCCACCGCGACGATCGCCATCTGTGGGTTCGAGCACGGCATCCGGCAGCTGGCGCAGCTCGGGTTGAGCTGCCATCCCCGACCCACAGCCGTCGCGTGAGCTCCGAACCGGCCTTTGCGCTGACCGGACCGCGGGGCACGTTGATCGCCGCCCGGGCCCGCGACCGTTACCCCGACATCCCGTCGGCACAAGCCGCCTTGCGTTCGGGCGAAGCATCGATAGTGTTGGGCGCGTTGCCTTTCGACGCGGACAGGCCGGCGGCACTGTTGGCCCCGGACGGGCTGCGGCGCCTCGACGCACTGCCCGACTGGCCCACCGGCCCGCTGCCGGCGGTGCGCATCGACCGGGCCGTACCTTCCAGTGACGAACATCGCCAGCGCATTGCCCGCGCCCGCGATCAGCTTGCCGCTCCGGACAATCCGCTACACAAAGTGGTGCTGGCCCGGGCGCTGCGACTGTCCGCCGATGCCCCCCTCGATGGCCGTGTCGTCCTGCGTCGGCTGGTCGACGCCGACCCCTCGGCCTACGGCTTCCTGGCCGATCTGAGCCCGGCCGGTGCGCCCTACGCCGGAACGGCACTGGTGGGCGCCAGCCCCGAACTGCTGATCGCCAGATCCGGCGAACAGGTCGCGTGCCGGCCATTCGCGGGTTCGGCGCCACGCTCGCCCGATCCCGACACCGACGCGGCCAACGGCGCCGCGCTGGCCGGATCCGACAAAAACCGGCACGAGCATCAACTGGTCATCGACACCATGCGCGCCGCCCTCGAGCCGCTGTGTGACGACCTGACGATCGCCGCCGAACCGCAATTGAGCCGCACCGCGGCGGTCTGGCATCTGTGCACCCCGATCGTCGGCCACCTTCGCCAGAGGTCAACGAGTGCAATGGATCTGGCGCTGGCACTGCATCCCACCCCGGCGGTGGGCGGAGTGCCGACCCGGGAGGCCACCGAGTTGATCGCCGAACTGGAAGGCGACCGCGGCTTCTACGCCGGCGCGGTGGGCTGGTGCGACGGAGGCGGCGACGGTTACTGGGTGGTGTCGATCCGCTGCGCCGAGTTGGCGGCCGACCGGCGGACGGCGCTGGCCCGCGCAGGCGGCGGCATCGTCGCCGAATCCGATCCCGATGACGAAGTCGCAGAAACCACAACGAAATTCGCGACGATATTGAAAGCACTGGGAGTTCAGCAGTGAACGAGCAGACCCGCCGCGCCAGGCCGGATGATGTTGCCGACATCACCGCCATGATTCACCAGCTCGCCGAGTTCGAGCATGCCGCCGAGCAGTGCACCGTCACCGAAACACAGATCGCCGCAGCACTTTTCGGGGCATCGCCGACGGTGCACGGACATGTCACCGAAGCCGACGGACAAATCGCCGCCATGGCGCTGTGGTTCTGCAACTTCTCCACCTGGGACGGCGTGGCGGGCATGTATCTGGAGGACCTCTACGTGCGGCCGCCGTTTCGCCGCCGCGGCCTGGCCCGCGGGCTGCTGGCGGCCCTGGCAGGCGAATGCGTTCGCAACGGCTACAGCCGGCTGTCGTGGGCGGTGCTCAACTGGAACAGCGACGCGATCGCGTTGTACGACGGCGTGGGTGGGCAGCCACAGACCGAGTGGACCACCTATCGGGTGTCCGGTCCGGCATTGGCCGCACTCGCCGGACCGGGTTGATCGCGCCCGGCGGCCCAGCGCACCGCCGGGCCACTGAACAGCAGCCCGAGGGTGACCAGCCCGACCAGCGCGACCGGGGTGCCGAAGACCGGCCGATGCGACCCGATCGCCAGGTACCAGGCCACCGGCAGCAGCAACAGCTGGGTGAACACGGCCAGTCCCCGGCCCCAGCGCTTGCCCTTGACCAGCGCGATCCCACCCGCCAGCACCCCGCCCCCGATCACCGCGAACCAGGCCGCCGTACCCAATCCGTTGACCACATGCTGGTCGGCGCCGGCCAGGCCGCGAATCACCAGGACCACGGCCACTACCAGCCCTGCCACTCCCTGGGCCGCGACGATGAAACCGGCACGACGGACTGCGGACGGGGCGGGGACGGTCACAGCATCAGCGTAGTCAGCCGGCGCCAGCGTTCCGAGATTGCCGTGAGGGCTGTGCCGCAGCCGGAATCGCGACCGTGGCGGCAATCTCGACCCTAGGGCTGGCGCATAAGCTCAACCGTCATGCGTGCCATGTTGATCGTCAATCCGATTGCCACCACCATCACGCCGAGCGCCCGTCAGCTGGTGGCGCACGCCCTGGGCAGCCGCCTTGACCTCACCATCGAGCTGACCAACTACTCCGGTCACGCGGAAGAACTCGGCCGCAAGGCCGTCGCCGACGGTTTCGACCTGGTCGTCGTCCACGGCGGGGACGGAACGGTCAACCAGGTGGTCAACGGCATGCTCGGCCGGCCCGGCTCCACCCCCGCGGGACCCGTTCCGGCACTGGGGATCATTCCCGGCGGCTCGGCGAACGTGCTGGCCAGGGCCCTGGGCATACCGCGGGATGCCTCCGGCGCGACCGACCAACTCATCGCGCTGCTGAACGCCTATGAGCGCGACCATCGGTGGCGCCGCATCAGCCTGATCGACTGCGGCGAGATATACGCGCTGGTCAACGCGGGCATGGGGGTGGATGCGGAGGTGGTCCAGGCGGTCGAAGAGGAGCGCAGGAAGGGCCACAAGATCACCCCGGTGCGCTATTGGCGGGTGGCGACCCCGGTCGCGGTGCGATTCAGCCGCCGCGAGCCCAACCTCGTCCTCGAGAGGCCCGACCACGAGCCCGTTTCCGGCGTGCACTTCGTCTGGGTGTCGAACACAAATCCGTGGACCTACAGCGACGACCGGCCGATGGTCACCAACCCCGGTTGCAGCTTCGAGTCCGGCCTGGGCCTGTTCGCACTCACCAGCATGAAGCTGATCCCCACCCTGCGACTGCTGCGCCAGTTGCTGGCCAAGCGGCCGAAGCTGGAAGCCGAGCAGCTCATCCGAGACGACGACATCAGCCACATCCGGGTGTGCACGATGGCGGGTCCGTCAGCCTGCCAGTACGACGGTGAGTACCTCGGACTGCGCGAAACCATGACGTTCCGGGCCGTTCCGGCCGCCCTGGCGGTAGTTGCGCCACTCCCCAGATAAGGCTCTGAGCTGCATAAATCGGAGATGTGACAAGCCCGCGACAAAATTGTGGGGCGAAATTTCCCAGGTAGTGTAGTACAACGGAGTAAGGGCTTGTGTAAGAGTTTGTTGAAGTGAGATACCCCACGGGCCTGCGTAACACTATTGACATCTGTTGAGCCTGTGAAACGATCAAAAGGTTGCATGCAGAAATATGCAGAGGTACGGAACCTTTCTTGCGCACGCTCAACAGCCAAGAAGAAAAATGCCCGTGCGCATTGCTGCGCACTTAGTGAGGAGTAGCAACTAATGGATTGGCGCCACAGGGCGGTCTGCCGTGACGAGGATCCGGAGCTGTTTTTCCCGGTTGGGAACAGCGGCCCGGCGCTCGCGCAGATCGCCGACGCGAAACTGGTCTGTAATCGGTGCCCGGTGACCACAGAGTGTCTCGGATGGGCTCTGAACACTGGTCAGGACTCGGGCGTCTGGGGTGGGATGAGCGAAGACGAGCGGCGCGCACTCAAGCGTCGCAACGCCCGGACGAAGGCCCGCAGCGGAGTCTGACAACTCAGCTAAGTAGCTTTGCGGCCCCGAGAAATCGGGGCCGTATTGCTGCGCGCTCACACCAGCAACCGGCCCATCCGGCCGATCGGAACCCGCAGCACCACGTCGGTGCCGCGATCGGTGCCCTCGCGCATCCCCAGGGAGCCGTCGAGTTCCGCCGACACCAGAGTCCGCACGATCTGCAGCCCCAGGCTGTCTGACTTCTCCAGGCTGAAGCCCTCGGGCAGCCCACGCCCGTCGTCGTGCACCACCACGTCCAGCCAGCGCGCCGAGCGTTCCGCGCGGATGGTCACCGACCCCCCGGCGGCCGACGGATCGAACGCATGCTCGATGGCGTTCTGCACCAGTTCGGTGATCACCATGATCAGCGCGGTCGCCCGGTCGGAATCCAGCACACCCAGATCACCCACGCGGTTGATCCGGATCGGCCGGTCCACCGACGCCACGTCGTTCATGATCGGCAGGATGCGATCGATGACCTCGTCGAGGTTCACCTGCTCGTCCACCGACATGGACAACGCGTCGTGGACCAGGGCGATCGACGATACCCGGCGCACCGACTCGATCAGTGCCTCACGGCCCTCGGCGTTGACGGTGCGGCGGGCTTGCAGCCGCAACAGAGCGGCCACGGTCTGCAGGTTGTTCTTCACCCGATGGTGGATTTCGCGGATGGTGGCGTCCTTGGAGATCAACGCGCGGTCGCGCCGCTTCACCTCGGTGACATCGCGGATCAGGATCGCCGCCCCGACGTTCTCGCCGTGGACCACCAGCGGTAGCGTCCGCAGCAGCACGGTGGCACCGCCCGCGTCCACCTCCATACGCATACTCGCGCCGCCGGCCAGCAGGTTGAGCACGTGTTCGGCCACCTCCTGAGCCTCGAACGGGTCGGAGATCAACGGGCGGGTGACCTTGATGAGGTTATGGCCTTCCAGCTCACTCGTCAGGCCCATCCGGTGATAGGCCGACAGCGCATTGGGGCTGGCATAGGCGACGACACCCTCGACATCGAGCCGGATGAATCCGTCACCCGCGCGCGGCGTCGAGCGCGACATCGCGACGTCGCCGACGTCGGGGAAGGTGCCCTCGGCGATCATGTGGAGCAGGTCGACGGCGCACTCGCGGTACGCGGTCTCCAGATGGCCCGACATGCGCTGCGCGGCCAGTTCGGTCTGGTGCTGGGTGAGCACCGCCACCACCTGCTCGCCATAGCGCACCGGGGAAGCCGCGATGTTGGGGCCGGGGAGTTGCCACGAATGCTGTTCTGCGGCTTCGCTTTCCTGAATGGTGACGCCCGAGCTGAACGTCTCGGCGACCAGCGGCAACCGCTCGGTGGATACGACGCTGCCCACCGCGTCGGTCTGCAGAACTGTCGGCGCCGTGTTGGGCCGGCACTGCGCCACGCACACCAGCATGCCGTCGTCGCGGCGCACCCACATCAGGTAGTCGGCGAACGACAGGTCGGCCAGCAGCTGCCACTCCCCCACCACGGCATGCAGATGATCGACGGCGTTGCCGGGCAAGACGGTGTGCTCGGCGAGCAGATTACCGAGAGTGGACATGCAGGTACGTGACGCCCTGACGGCTAGCTGATCACAGCGATAAGGTCGCCGGCCTGGATCACGTCCCCGACGGCCACACTCACCTGACTGATGGTTCCGGCAACCTCGGCCAGGACGGGGATCTCCATCTTCATGGACTCCAGTAACACCACGACGTCACCCTGGCCGATTTGGTCGCCTTCGTTGACCACGACTTCGAGCACGCTGGCCACGATCTCGGCGCGGACCTCCTCGGACATCATCACCCCACTCGTATCGGCCGGTTCTGCGTATATCGAACCATAAGGCCGGTCGGGGTGGCGGCGCGCGGGCTAATGAGGGCGCGTCGCCGGCCGCATGAGACACTGGAGGGCAATTCGGCGGCGGCCGCGCCGCCCTGCAGCTTTCAGACGAAACGAGGTTTCATCATGGCCAAGCGTGGCCGCAAGAAGCGTGACCGCAAGCACAGCAAGGCCAACCACGGCAAGCGCCCCAACGCCTGACCGTCAGGACTGAAACTCGCCGCGGACGATCGTGGTCCGGCGGATCTCCAGTCGCAGGCGCTCACGCAGGCTCTCGGGCGCCTTCTCACCACTGCATTTGGTCGCGATCAATGCTTTGAGCCGCTCTTCGATGCCGTAGTGCTGGAAGCATCCGGGGCAGGCTTCGAGGTGGCGACGCAGGCTTTCCTTCTTCTCGGGGGTGCATTCCCCGTCGAGCAGGGTCCATACTTCCGCGATCACCTCGGCACAGCCGAAGGCGCCGTGGTCGTCGTGCTCGCTGGGCCGGCCGCAGGACTCACTCATGACGACACCTCCTCGTGTGTCTGCTCGCCGCGGATGAAGCCGCGATCCTTGGCCACGTCAGCCAACAATTCGCGCAGCTGACGTCGGCCTCTGTGCAGCCGTGACATCACCGTGCCGATCGGCGTTCCCATGATCTCGGCGATCTCTTTATACGGAAAACCTTCGACGTCCGCGTAGTAAACGGCCATCCGGAACTCTTCCGGAAGCGCCTGCAGCGCCTCCTTGATCTCGGTGTCCGGCAGCGACTCGAGCGCCTCGACCTCGGCTGAGCGCAGCCCGGTCGAGGTGTGCTCGGCATTGGCCGCCAGCTGCCAATCGGTGATCTCCTCGGTCGGATACTCCGATGGCTGCCGCTGCTTCTTGCGGTAGCTGTTGATGTAGGTGTTGGTGAGGATGCGGTAGAGCCATGCCTTGAGGTTGGTGCCCTCGCGGAACGAGCGGAATCCGGCGTACGCCTTCACCATCGTCTCCTGCAGCAGGTCCTCGGCGTCGGCGGGGTTGCGCGTCATGCGCAGCGCACCGCCGTAGAGCTGGTCAAGCAGCGGGATCGCGTCGCGCTCGAAGCGCGCCGTCAACTCAGCGTCGGTCTCGACAGGGTGCGGCGGCCCGTTCTCGGCGACCTCGAGCCCGGACTCGCCATCGGTGTCGGCCATCTTGATTAACACGGTCCCTTCGGTTGCGGCGTCACCGGAGGGCGCAAACCACGCCGCCGGACTCGCAAGGAAGCGATCCAACCGCTCCGCACCCGACAGGCTCGTCGCAGTTGACACCGAACTCCCTCCTTCAATCTAAAGGCCGCCACCGACTCGTGCAGTCACCGCCTCACATAACGGCAATTTCCGGCGCCCTATTTCCGGCCCGCGATCCCGCGGTACAGCGCGATGGAATGTGGCGTTAATGTGACGGCCATGTCCCTTAACGGCAAAACCATGTTCATCTCCGGCGCCAGCCGCGGTATCGGCCTGGCGATCGCCAAACGCGCCGCCCAAGACGGCGCCAACGTCGCCCTGATCGCCAAGACGGCCGAGCCCCACCCGAAGCTCTCCGGCACGGTGTACACCGCCGCCAAGGAGCTGGAGGAAGCGGGCGGACAGGCCCTACCGATCGTCGGGGACGTCCGCGACCCCGACTCGGTCCAGGCCGCCGTGGCCAAGACCGTCGAGCAGTTCGGCGGCATCGACATCTGCGTCAACAACGCCTCGGCCATCAATCTCGGATCGATCCTCGAGGTGCCGATGAAGCGCTTCGACCTGATGAACGGCATCCAGGTGCGCGGCACGTACGCCGTGTCGCAGGCCTGTATCCCGCACCTCAAAGGCCGGGAGAACCCGCACATTCTGACCCTGTCGCCGCCGGTGCTACTGGACAAGGAGTGGCTGAAGCCCACCGCCTACATGATGGCCAAGTTCGGTATGACGTTGTGCGCCTTGGGAATCGCCGAGGAGATGCGCGAAGCGGGCATCGCGTCGAACACGTTGTGGCCGCGCACTCTGGTGGCCACCGCCGCGGTGCAGAACCTGCTCGGCGGCGACGAGGCGATGGCGCGTGCCCGCAAGCCCGAGGTCTACTCCGACGCCGCCTACGTGATCCTCAACAAGCCGTCGCGGGAGTACACCGGCAACATGGCGCTGTGCGAGGACGTGCTGCTCGAATCCGGCGTCACCGACCTGTCGGTCTACGACTGCGTGCCGGGTGGGCAACTCGGCGTGGACTTCTGGGTGGACGGCGTCAACCCGCCGGGATACTCCCAGCCCTGACGTGGCCGCCGCCGCCACACCGGCTTTGGCCGCGTTGACCAAAGCCGGTGTGCCGCATGAGGTGGTGAAGTACGACCACGATTCCCGCGAACGTTCGTTCGGCGCCGAGGCGGTCAGAGCGCTGACCGAAGCGGGAGACATTGCGCCAGAACAGATCTACAAGACCCTGGTGATCGCGGTGCCGGCGGGCTTGGCGGTAGCCGTCGTGCCGGCCTCGTCGAAGTTGTCGCTGAAAGCGGCGGCCGCGGCACTGGGGGCGGCCAGAGCGGGCATGGCCGACCGGGTCGTGGCCGAGCGCACCACCGGTTACGTTCTGGGCGCTGTCTCCCCCTTCGGGCAGCGCAAGCGACTGCCGACGGTACTCGATGCCAGCGCGCTGGACTGGGCGACCGTGTACTGCAGTGCGGGCCGGCGCGGCTGGGATGTCGCCGTTGCACCGCAGGACCTGATCCGGGTGACCGGTGCCGTCACCGCGGATATCAGGGCATAGACCGGTAGCTGTAGAAACCCTCGCCCGTCTTGACGCCGAGCTTGCCCGCGTCCACGTAGGACTTCAACAGGTCACGCACACTCTCGGGCAGATAAGGAAACTCCTGCGCATAGTTGTTCTCGATGTCGAGCACCACGTCCAGGCCGACCAGGTCCATCATCTGGAACGGTCCCGCCGGGAAGCCCCAGTTGACCTTGAAAATGCCGTCGACATCCTCGGGGCGGGCCACACCCTCGGCGACGACGGCGACGCACTCGCGCTTGATGGCGGCCCAGACCCGATTGAAGATGAACCCGGTGCACTCCTGGCGGGCTTCGAAGGGATGCACACCGAATTCCGGGAGCACGGCCAGCAACGTGTCGAGCAGACCACGGTCGGTCTGGCCGTCCGACATCAGTTCCAACGCGTTGAGTTGCGGCGGCATGTGGAAGTGCGTGTTGCACAGCCGTGTCTTGTCGCGAACATGTTCGGCCATCAGCCGCGAGGGAAAAGACGACGAATTGGTGCCGAAAATGGTGTCCGGTGGCGCGGCCCGGTCGATTTCGCCCCAGACCGGGATCTTGATATCGAGCCGCTCGGGAACAGACTCGACGGCAAGCCAGGCGCCATCGAGCGCCTCCGGCAGCGTCGCCGCCCCGAGTGCGCTACCCGTCTCGCCGAAACCTCTGTCGTGCAACAGCTTCGGAAGATTCTCCGTCACGTATCGGACCGCCTCGGCGCGTTGTTCGGCCCGACGCGCATAGATCCGCACCGTTCCTCCGCGACTCGCCATCATCAGCGCGATACGACGGCCCAAGGTGCCGGCGCCGATCACCGCCACGGGACGATCCTGGATTTCCTCGAACGTGTACGTGTAGTTGCCGGTCACATATGCATGCTAGGAGCCGCGGCTACGCCGGACGATTGCCCGCGCTACAACAGCGTCATCTGCCCGTGCTCCGGCGCGGCCGGTTCCAGCAACTCCGGTCCGTTGTTGCGGATGTTGTTGACCAACTTCGACACCTCGCGGATCTCGATGTCATGCACATCCGGCGGCCGCTGCAGCAGTTCGGGATCCAGCGGCGCGTCCGGGTTCAGCCATCCCTCCCAGTCGCCCTCACCCAGCATCAGCGGCATCCGGTCGTGAATCTCGGCCAGCTCACCCACCGCGTCGGTGGTGATGATCGTGCAGCTCAGCAGCGGGGAGGCGTCGTCGGCCGGTTTCCACACCGACCACAACCCGGCGGCGAACAAGGGTTCGCCGTCTCCCCGGTGCATGAAGAACGGGGTCTTACCCGCCTTCTTCGCGGTCCCGCCGTCAGGGTTCGGGCGCCATTCGTAGTAGCCGTCCATCGGCACCAGGCAGCGCTTGCTCTTAGCCGAGGCCCGGAAGGCCGGCGAGGTGGCGACCTTGTCGGCGCGCGCGTTGATCAACAGCGGGCCCTTGGTCTCCGGCCTACCGTCCGCGTCGGCCTTGACCCACGGTGGCAGCAGACCCCACCGCATCAGCCGGACTCGGCGGGTGGCCTGGTCGTCGGGCTCGTC
Source organism: Mycobacterium gordonae (assembly GCF_017086405.1). Classification (NCBI taxonomy): domain Bacteria; kingdom Bacillati; phylum Actinomycetota; class Actinomycetes; order Mycobacteriales; family Mycobacteriaceae; genus Mycobacterium; species Mycobacterium camsae. The sequence goes on along the minus strand of NZ_CP070973.1, from coordinate 1,789,027 downwards.
GTGGCGGGTGACCACGGTGGCGATCGTGGTGGTCGGGGCGACGTTGTAATTTGGCTCTGACGCACGTTCGTCGGTGCCCGTGGCCTCGTCTATTGCCTTGATCTTCTCGGCCAGCAGGGCCGGATCGGTGGTGACTGCGAAACGTCCGCACATATCTCCAATGGTGGCAGATGACCCAGGAAGGGGTCTGACACGGGATGATGGACCGGTGAGCGCATGGCAGGCCCCCTCCACTCGTGCACCGGTGCACGCGACAGTGACCGTTCCCGGCTCGAAATCCCAGACCAACCGCACGCTGATACTGGCCGCGCTGGCCGCCGCCCAGGGCCAGGGCGGCTCGACCATCGCCGGCGCGCTGCGCAGCCGCGACACCGACCTGATGATCGGTGCGCTGAAAACCTTGGGCCTGAGCGTGGCGGGCGCCGGGTCCGACCTGACGGTCAGCGGCCGCATCGCCCCCGCCCCGGATGCGCGAGTGGACTGCGGCCTGGCCGGTACGGTGCTTCGTTTCGTGCCGCCGCTGGCAGCGTTGAGCGACACCCCGGTCGTCTTCGACGGAGACGAGCAGGCCCGCGCCCGGCCCATCGCCCCGTTGCTCGACGCCCTGCGCGGACTGGGTGTTCCGGTCGACGGTTCGGGGCTGCCGTTCCAAGTGCGGGGCAGCGGCGCGGTGGCCGGCGGCACCGTGGCCATCGACGCGTCGGCGTCCTCACAGTTCGTCTCGGGCCTGCTGCTGTCCAGCGCGTCGTTCACCGAGGGCCTGACCGTCCAACACACCGGCGCGTCGCTCCCCTCGGCGCCGCACATCGCGATGACGGTGGCGATGCTGCGCCAGGCCGGCGTGGAAGTCGACGATTCGGTTGCCAACCGCTGGCAGGTCCTACCGGGTATGGTCAGGGCCCGGCACTGGGAGGTGGAACCGGATCTGACCAACGCGGTCGCGTTCCTCGCGGCGGCGGTCGTTACCGGCGGCACGGTACGCATCACCGGCTGGCCACAGACCAGCGTTCAGCCGGCCGAACATATCCTGGACGTGCTCAAGATGACCGGTGCCGTTGTCGCACAGGTCGATTCGGTTCTCGAAGTCCAGGGCGCGACGGGGTATGACGGATTCGACGTCGACCTGCGCGACGTCGGCGAGCTCACCCCGACGGTGGCCGCGTTGGCTGCACTGGCCGCCCCGGGCGCGACGTCCCGGCTGACCGGCATCGCGCATCTGCGCGGCCACGAGACCGACCGACTGGCCGCGCTGAGTACCGAGATCAACCGCCTGGGCGGCGACTGCCGGGAAACCGAGGACGGCCTGGTGGTCACCGCGGCACCGCTGGGGCATGGTCTCTGGCACGCCTACGCCGACCATCGGATGGCGATGGCGGGCGCCATCGTCGGGTTGCGGGTCCCCGGCGTCGAAGTCGACGACATCGCCGCCACCACCAAGACGCTGCCGGAGTTCCCGCGGCTGTGGCGTGAAATGGTGGGCGCTTGAGACCTGGCGACTACGACGAGTCCGACGTCAAGGTCCGATCCGGCAAGGGATCGCGACCCCGAACCAAGACTCGTCCGCAGCACGCCGATGCCGAGTCCGCCAAGGTGGTCAGTGTCGACCGCGGCCGCTGGGGATGCGTGCTGGGCGGGGACCCGCAGCGCCGCGTCGTCGCCATGCGGGCCCGTGAGCTCGGCCGCACCCCGATCGTCGTCGGCGACGACGTCGACATCGTCGGTGACCTGTCCGGGCGCACCGACACCCTGGCCCGCATCGTCCGGCGCGGGCCCCGGCGAACGGTGTTGCGGCGCACCGCCGATGACACCGACCCGACCGAACGGGTGGTGGTCGCCAACGCCGACCAACTGCTGATGGTGGTGGCTTTGGCCGACCCGCCGCCGCGCAGCGGGCTGGTGGATCGCGCACTGATCGCCGCGTACGCGGGCGGGCTGCGGCCGATTCTGTGCCTGACCAAGACCGACCTCGCGCCACCCGAACCGTTCGCCGAGCAGTTCGTGGACCTGGATCTGACGGTAGTGGCCGCTGGTGTCGACGATCCGCTGCTGGCGGTGGCCGACCTGCTCGACGACAAGGTCACCGTGCTGCTGGGGCATTCCGGTGTGGGCAAGTCGACACTGGTGAATCGCCTTGTGCCCGAGGCGGACCGGGCGGTCGGCGAGGTGACGGATATCGGCCGCGGACGACATACCTCCACGCAATCCGTCGCGCTTCCCTTAGCCAAAGGCGGCTGGGTGATCGACACGCCCGGGATCCGCTCGTTCGGGCTCGCCCACATCCAGCCCGACGACGTGATGAAGGCGTTCTCCGACCTTTCCGAGGCCATCGAAGACTGTCCGCGCGGCTGCGGGCACATGGGACCGCCCGCCGACCCCGAATGCGCGTTGGATGCGCTCACCGGAACGGCGCCGCGCCGCATCACCGCCGCGCGACGGCTGCTGGCCACCCTCAGGGAGACTTGACCACCCGCATACCCAACTCGTCCGGCGGCACCAGATGCCCTTCGGCGCAACGCAGTTCGACCTCGACATCGGCTCGACAGCCCAGGTGGGTAAGCCGTAACTGCCGATGCCGCCCCGGTAGGTGCCGCTGCCCCCACTGGAACAACGACCACACCACCGGCATGAACTCGATACCGGACCCGGTGAGCACGTACTCGTCGCGACTGCGCTGCCCGGGGTCCCGGTAGGGCCGGCGTTCCAGCAGTCCGAGAGCGACGAGTTCAGCCAGGCGCGCCGAGGTGGCGGCCTTGGTGATGCCCACCCGGCGGGCGAAGTCGTCGAACCGGGTGGTGCCGTAGTAGGCCTCGCGCATGATCAGCATCGCGGACTTGGTGCCCACCACAGCCATTGTCTTCTCGATCGCACACTCCCCGACTGCCGACCACGAATCCCGATCGGCCAGCCGGCCCTGCAGCATTGTCACGCACATCACCTCCCGGTCTGGGTTGCTTTCACTATACCGAGGTGTTATAGCTGAGTATAGACAGCAATACTCAGCCGCCAGGACTCAAGGAGGAGCCATGACCCGTGACGCCGTGATCGTCGGCGCTGTTCGCACCCCCGTCGGCAAGGGAAAAGCCAGCGGTGCGCTGCATGACGTGCTGCCGGCCGACCTGCTGGCGCACAGCCTGCGCGAGGTGGTGGCCCGTACCGGCATCGACCCGGTGCAGGTCGACGACGTGATTGCCGGCGCCGTCACCCAGGTCGGCGACCAGGCCGTCAACGTCGCCCGTAACGCGTTGCTGGGGGCGGGTTTTCCCGAGTCGGTGCCCGGCACCACGGTCGACCGGCAATGCGGCAGCAGCCAGCAGGCGATCAGCTTCGCCGCCCAGGGTGTCATCGCCGGCGCCTACGACATCGTCATCGCCGGCGGCGTGGAGTCGATGAGCCGGGTGCCGATGGGCACGTCGGTATTGCCGGGCAGCAACCCGTTCGGCGACGACATGACCCGCCGCTACCCCGACGGACTGGTGCCACAGGGCATCAGCGCCGAACTGATCGCGGCGAAGTGGGGCTTCTCCCGCGCCCAGCTCGACGATTTCTCCGCTGCCAGCCACGAGAAGGCCGCCCGAGCCACCAAAGACGGGCTGTTCGACAACGAACTGATCCCGATCCCGGGGCTGTCCACCGATGAGATCATCCGGCCCGGCACCACCGTCGACTCGTTGGCCGGGCTGCGGCCGGCGTTCTACAGCGAGGCGACGGCAGCACGGTTCCCGCAGATCAGCTGGCACATCACGCCGGGCAACTCCTCGCCGCTGTCCGACGGCAGTGCCGCGGTGATGATCACCAGCAGCGAGGTGGCCGGGAAGCTGGGCCTGCGGCCGCTGGCCCGCATCCACACCGCCACCGCCGTGGGCTCCGACCCGCTCTACATGCTGACCGGCGTCATCCCGGCGACGGAACGGGTGCTGCAGCGCGCGGGTTTGACGCTGGCCGACATCGACCTGTTCGAGGTGAACGAGGCTTTCGCCCCGGTGGTGCTGGCATGGGCGCACGACACCGGAGCGGATCTGGCCAAGACAAACGTCAACGGCGGTGCGATCGCGATCGGTCACCCGCTGGGCGCCAGTGGCGCCCGCATCATGACGACCCTGGTGAATGCGCTGGAGCAGCGCGGCGCCCGGTACGGGTTGCAGACGATGTGCGAGGGCGGCGGGATGGCCAATGCCACCATCATCGAACGGCTCGGGTAGTGGACGGGCCCGACGAAACTCGGTTCGAGGGTGTGCGGGTGCGCTACGGCAGCACCAAGAGTTACCACGAGGTGGTCACCGCGTTGCTCGCCGACATCGGCGACCAACCGGTGCCCATCGCGGACATCATGGCAACCTCGGGCGACTGGGAATCGTTCGCGCGCAACGTCGAAGCCTACGAGGGCCCCAGCGGATTCATGCTCTTCGCGCTGATCGACCATGGGGCCTGGATCCGCCACGCCGATCTGCACCGCAAGGCGCTGCGCGTCATCCTCGGCAACCCGCTGATCGCCGTCACCATGTTGCGCCACGACGTCACCGTCGGATTGTTCGCCCCGGTCGAGATCCTCATACTCGACGAACCGGACGGCAGCAGCCTGACCTACGTCAAGCCGTCGTCGCTGATGGTCCTCGAACCCAATCCCGAGTTACTCACCGCCGCAGAGAGACTCGACGCCAAGCTGGCTGCAGTCGCGGCCAAGGTGACCAGCGGCTCACTTTCTGAGCGACGAGCTCCCTAACGCGGCGTGCAAGTTCGTACACCACTCTTGCGCCTCTGCAGGCGCATTCAACATTAGAGTCTGCGACCGTCGCTGTGGCGGCTCAGGGATTTGTTGTCATCACGTGGCGGTCTTACTGACGAGACATGCGCTGCGGTGTCCAAGGGGTTGGCGTGTCGTCATTCATGAGTGTGTTTCCGGAATTGTTAGCTGCAGCGTCGGGTGATGTGGCGGCGATCGGCGCTGCGGTGAGGTCGGTGTCGGCGACGGCGGGTCCGGCGACGGCGGGTGTGTTGCCGGCGGCTGCTGATGAGGTGTCGGTGGCGGTGTCGGAGTGGTTTGGTGGGTTTGGGCGGGAGTTTCAGGCGCTCAGTGTGCAGGCGGGGTTGGCTCATGAGCGGTTTACGCAGATGCTTGGTGCGGCCGCGGTGGCGTATGCGGGGGCTGAGGCCGCCAATGTCGCGGTCATAGACGGTGTGCAGGAGTCGATGTTGGGAGCGGTGAATGCGCCCGCACGGGCGTTGTTCGGGCGGCCTTTGATCGGCAATGGGGCTGACGGGGCGCCCGGGAGTGGGCAGGCTGGTATGGATGGCGGCTTGTTGTGGGGCAGTGGCGGTGCTGGGGGCTCGGGGGCGGCGGGGCAAGCGGGCGGTAATGGTGGGTCTGCGGGACTATTCGGTAACGGTGGAGCTGGTGGTACCGGTGGGTCTGGTGTCAACGGCGCAGTCGGCGCGGCTGGGGATGCCGGTGGTGCCGGCGGATGGCTGGTCGGCTCTGGCGGGGCGGGGGGTATCGGCGGAGTTGGTGGCGACAGTCTGATCGGTGCCACCGCCGCCGGCGGCACCGGTGGCGCCGGCGGTGCCGGTCGGGCGCTGTTCTTCGGGTCGGGCGGGGCCGGAGGGGCCGGCGGGGCCGGTGTCAATGGCGGAACTGGTGGAAACGGTGGGGCCGGAGGCGCAGGCGGCTGGTTGTTCGGCTCTGGCGGGGCCGGTGGCACCGGCGGGATAGGCGGGGACCACTTGACGGGGGTCGGCGGAAGTGGCGGCAACGGAGGCGACGGGGGTGTCGGGCGGGCGCTGTTGTATGGGCCGGGCGGCGCCGGTGGCTCAGGCGGAACCGGCGAGCAGGGCGCGACCGGTGCTGCCGGCATTGGTTCCGGTGCAGTTGGTGGCACTGGTCTAGCTGGAGGCGGGGGCGGTCAGGGCGGGGCAGGGGGAGCAAGCTGGGGATTGTTCTCTACCGGTGGTGCTGGTGGCGTCGGTGGTAGCGGTGGGATTGGGGGTTTTGGCGGGATCGGTGGAGCGAGCACGGTATTCACCGCGGTCGGCGGGGTCGGCGGGGTCGGTGGTACGGGCGGCGACGGTGGGGGCGGTGGCCGCGGCGGGGCCGGCGGATTATTCGGGTCGGGCTTACTTGGCTGGGAAGGGGCTCCGGGTGCCACCGGTGTGGGCGGTGCCGGCGGGATCGGCGGTAACGGCGGTCAAGGCGGGGCGATGATCGCCGGCTTCAGGAGCGGCATCGGCGGCGCAGGCGATCCCGGCGGCGCACCGACCGGGCAGTTCGGTGGGGTCGGCGGAACCGGTGGGACGGCGGGCTCAGGCGGCACCGTGACGACGATTCACGATCCTCGTTTCAATCACCCCTCCGCGATAGCCGCCAACCCAGGTGGCGACGTCTACGTGACGAATCGTGGCAACACCTTGGTGGTGGCGATCGATCCCAGCACTAATACTGTGGTCACCGGAATCTCCCTCCCCACTACACCGTGGGGGGTAGCCGTTGACCCGAATGGCTACGTCTACGTCAGTAGCAACACCGGTGGTTATGTGACTTTGATCGATCCCAGCACCAACACAGTCACCGGACAACCCATTACAGTCGGCTCCGGCCCGTCCGCTGTGGCCTTCGACGCAGATGGCTACATCTGGGTGACCAACAGCGGTAGCAACACGGTCTCGGGTATCCAGACCGACACCAACCAAGTTTCCTACACCGTACCGGTCGGTAGCTTGCCGAACGCTGTGGCGGCGGGCAATGGCAACGTTTACGTTGCCAACGCCCTAGGAGACTCGGTGACAGTGATCAATACCAGCACCGGCATCACTACCACTAACGTTGAGGACCTACCAGTCGGGGTAGCGGTCCATCCGAATGGGAACGTATACGTCACCAACAATGGAAGCGACACGGTGTCGGTAATCGATACTTCCAACGTTGTCATCGATACGTTCGATGTCCCCGACGCGCCGACCGGAATCGCCATTAGCCAACAAACTGGGCATATTTTTGTCGCCAGCGGCAGTGCCGGGGTGGTGACGGTCATCGACCCGACTACCAACACCAGCCTCGGCGCCATCGGCGTCGGGAACTCGGCGACAGGGATAGCGATCGACCCCGCCACCGGCTCAATCTATGTCACCAACTTTGCCGACAATACGGTGTCGGTGATCAGCGGCTAGTAGCCCAACAACCTGATGAGCAATAAGCCACTGAAACTACAGCAATCCGAGAATGTGCGCGGCCTGCTCGGGCGTGGCCACGGCGCGACCGAACCGTCTACAGAGACCCACGGCCTCGGCGACCAGTTCCACATTGGTCGGGGTGCGCTCGCCGCGATAGAACTCCAGCCCCAGGTGCAGATGTCCGCCGCGCTGCAGCGCGAGCTCGGCCACCGGGCTGGCGCAGAGGTCACCACCGACGACGGAGACTGCCCAAGGAAGATCGCATCCGTCCAGCAATTCCAGGTAGGCATCCAACGCGCGCGCGGTCGGGGGTAGCCCGAATGGCGCTCCCAGATAACCGAGTTCGGTGGAGAAGTAGAGCTTGATCATGGCGCCGCGCGGTAACCGCCCCGCCCGCCACCAGGCCAGCGTGGCCCGCAGGAAGCCGGGTTCATAGATCGCCAGGCTCGGGCCCAGTCCCGTTTGGTGGCAGATCTCGAATGCCCGGCCGATCGTGTCAAATGAGTTGCGGTAGATCAGATCTCCGGTGGGTACGCCGTCGGCGTCGGTGCCACCCAGGTTGACCGATCCGGGGTCGGCGAGCCCGACGCGCATCCCGGCCGCGGCGAGCGGGATGAGGTGTTCGTAGGAGATGGAGAAGCCCTCGCCGAAGTGGATGGTCGGGTACAGCAGGGCGTCGGGCCGGGCAGCCAGGATCGGTCGCCAGCCCTGCAGGTAGCGCTCCGCGGCCTGCTCGACGCTGATGCCGTAGCGGTCGATGTGGTTGTGGACAATGGCCGCACCCGCCTCGATGCAGGCCAGAGCGTCCCTGGTGATCTCCGAAGGGTCAACCGGCACATGAGGATTGGCCGCCTTGGCAGTGGCGCCGTTGATGGCGCACTCGATGATGACGGGACCCACGGACTCAGAGCCAGCCGGTGCGGGCCGCAGCAACGGGCTCGGGAGGCGAGGGGGCCAGGGATCCGTCGCGGACCCCGTCGAGCATCCGCTTGACGGTGGCGACGATCTCCGGCGCAGCCCGCGCCAGCCCGGTCAGATCGGCCTCGGTGACTTCCGAGGTGTCGACGCCGGCCCGCTGCAGCACCGCGGCCGGGTCAGCCAGCTGACCGGCCAGCCAGGACACCGGGTCGGCGGACAGTTCAGCGACGAAGTGGCGGCGCCCGGGCTCCCAACCGTCGAACCGGGGATGGTGGTGGGCCCGGTCCAGCGTGCCCGGCGGACTCTCGGTCGAGCCGAAAAGGTCGACGCGCCACACCGGCCTGGTGAACGTGATCGGGATGCCGGCATAGATCGACCCCTGCGGATCGGCGCGGTCGACCAGACGGAGTTCCAGCCGCACCCCACGTTCGGGGGTTTCCTGACCTTGCATCGGGGACGGGTCGACGAAGTACATGTCCCCGACCACCACACCCAGGGTTTCAAAGCCGAACGCTGCGAGCATCTATCGAGCGTAGTCCCGGTTGCCACGCAACGCCCCCGGCGCACTGGCCGGCACCGCCGGGCTGACCGGTGGCACCGGATCGACGCGTAGGTATGCCGACCCCAGTGGGGGCCTGCGGTCGGGCTCACCCTTGTTCGGCCACAGCGACGTGGCACGCTCGGCCAGCGCGGTGATGGTGAGCGACGGGTTCACCCCGAGATTGGCGGTGATCGTGGAGCCGTCGATCACGTGCAGGCCCGGGTGACCATGCATGCGGTGATAGGGATCGACGACGCCGTCTGCGGCGCTTTCGCCGATCACACAGCCGCCGATGAAGTGTCCGGTCATCGGGATGTCCGCCAGGTCCGCCCAGGCCCCGCCGGCGATGCCGTCGGTGTGCTCTGCCGCGCGGCGTGCGACCTCGTGGCCGACCGGAATCCAGGTCGGGTTCGGCTCGCCCACGCCCTGCCGGGTCACCATGCGACGGCCGAACAGCCCACGCCGGGTGAAGGTGGTCAGCGAGTTGTCGTGTGTCTGCATCACCAGCAGCGGGATGGTCTGCTGCGACCAGCTTTTCGGGTTGAGCAGACGTCGCAGGTCGCGGCGTTGGCGCACCAGCTCTTTCATGCCGGTACGCCAGCGGCCCCTTCTTCCGAGCCCACCGTCCAGCCCGTCGACCAGCACCGTGCCCAACAAGCCCATCAGGTTGGAATCGTGGCCGTAGCGACAGGGTTCGACGTGGGTGTGCTCGTCGGGGTGAATGGACGACGTGATGGCCACGCCCTCGGAGTAGTCCACATCGTCGCGGCGCGCCCGTACGGCCAGGATCGCCTCGGAGTTGGTGCGCGACAGCTCGCCCAGCTTGGACGAAATGTGCGGCAGACTGCCACCGTCGCGCAACCGGTGCAACAGTCGCTGGGTGCCGAGCGCGGCCGCGGAGAACACCACCTGCTCGGCGGTGAAGGTCCGGCGCCGCCGGCGCAGCTTGCTGCCGGTGCGACGGGTGAGCACGTCGTACCCGCCGTCCCGGCGCGGCCGGACATCGACCACCGTGGTCAGCGGATGGATTGTCGCACCGAGCTTTTCGGCCAGATACAGGTAGTTCTTGACGAGCGTGTTCTTGGCGTTGTGCCGGCAACCCGTCATGCACTCGCCGCAATGCAGGCAGGCGTTGCGGTCCGGGCCGACGCCACCGAAATAGGGGTCGCCCACCCCAGCGCCCGGGGCGGCCAGTCCGTCGGCGCCGCTGAAACACACCCCGACGCGGGTGGCATGGAAGGAGTCGGCGACGCCGAGGTCGGTGGCGATCTGCAGCATCACCTTGTCCGAAGGTGTTGTGCGCGGATAGGTTTCGATGCCGAGCATCCGGGTGGCCTGGTCGTACCAGGGCGCGAGCTCGTCTTTCCAGTCGGTGATCCCGCTCCACCGCGGATCGTTGTAGAACGGGTCGCCGGGCTCGTACAGCGTGTTGGCGTAGACCAGCGAACCGCCACCGACCCCGGCGCCGCTGAGCACCACGGCATCGGAGAGCACGTCGATCCGCTGGATGCCGTAGCAGCCGACCGACGGCTTGAACAGATAATCGCGCACATGCCAACTGTTCTTCGCGAAGTCCTCGTCGCGGAATCGCCGGCCCGCCTCGAGAACGCCTACGCAATAGCCTTTTTCGCTCAACCGCAGCGCGGTGACGCTGCCACCGAAACCGGACCCGACAACGAGCACGTCATAGTCGAAGCCGCTCACGCGTTGACCTCCGCCGGTACCGGGAGAATTTCGTGGTAGTCCGCCAGCGCCACGAAACGGGTGCGGCGCTGATACTCGTGGACCAGCCCGGGCCAGTTGGTGGTGACCCGGCCCGAGGAGGCGCGGTACCAGGAGTCGCAGGTCGTCCACACCCCGCGCTCCAGGCGGGACTGCACGCCCGAGTCGTAAGCCTGCTCGACGTCGCGGCGGACCTCGAACGCGCGGGCCCCCCCGCCGCGGGCCAGCTCCCGCACGACCTGGCGGATGTAACGGGCCTGCTGCTCCATCATCAGGATGATCGAGCTGCTGCCGAGGTTGGTGTTCGGGCCGTAGATCAGGAACATGTTGGGGAAGCCCGGCACGGCCATGCCGAGGTGGGCGCGGGCCCCGCCGGCCCATTCGGTGTGCAGGTCGCGCCCGTCGCGACCGGTGATCGTCATCGGGGCCAGGAATTCGGTGGCCTTGAAGCCGGTGCCGTAGACGATCACGTCGACGTCGTGCAGTCTGCCGTCGGCGGTCCGCACCCCCGTCGGCGTCACCTCGGTGATTGCCCCGGTCTCGACGTCGACGTTGTCGCACGCCAGCGCCGGATACCATTCGCTGCTGAACAGCACACGCTTGCACCCGATCGGGTAGTCGGGGATGAGCTTTGCCCGCAGCACCGGATCCTTGATGTGGCGCTTGAGGTTTGACATCGCGACGGTCTTCAGCACCCGCGCCAGGGGCGCCGCCTTGGTGAGCGCGAAGCCGAGTAGTTCGGTGGTCTCCCAGATGGTGCCGCGCATGGCCGCGGCGAAACCTGGGACCTTCGCGAAGGCGGCGTGGTGGGAGTCGGTGTAGGCCCGGTCCAGCTTCGGCACCACGTAGGGCGCCGAGCGCTGGAAGACGGTTACCTGCGCCGCGTCCTGGCGGATGCGCGGGACGAACTGGATCGCCGAGGCTCCGGTGCCCAGCACCGCGACCCGCTTGCCGGTCAGGTCGACGTCGTGGCGCCACTGCGCCGAGTGGAACGACGGACCCTCAAACGTGCCGAGTCCCGGAATGTCGGGCAACGCCGGCCGGGACAGCTGCCCCACCGCGGGCACCAGCACGTCGGCCTCGACGACATCTCCAGCCGATGTCGCCACCCGCCAGGTGGCGGTGCTGTCGTCGTAGCTGGCGGAGGTGACCTCAACGCCGGTCCGCACCAGGCCGCGCAGCCCGAACCGGTCCGCGGTGTCGTGAATGTAGCCCAAGATGTCGGGTTGCTCGGCGTAACGGCGGCCCCAGTCGGTCTTGCGGGCAAACGAGTACGAGTACAGGTTCGAGGGGACGTCACAGGCTGCGCCTGGGTAGGTGTTCTCCCGCCAGACACCACCGATGTCGTCGGCCTTCTCCAGCACCGTGACGTCGGCGAGGCCGTCCCTGGACAACTCGTAGGCGGCGGCGAGCCCACCGAAGCCGGCCCCGATCACCACAACGCGAGGTGTTGATGTCATGCATCCGACGTTACGAGCGGGCAGCGCCGCGCCGTCAGCCGATTGCGGTCGACAAATCCATGATTCCGGCCAAACGTGCCGTCACCGAGCGCTGATAGCGGGCCGGCGTCGTCCCCGTCCACCGCTTGAACGCGGCGATGAAGCTGGTCGCCTCGGCATAGCCCAGCCGCAACGCCACATCCTCCACCGAGAGCGCGCCGGTTGCCAACAGCTCCTCGGCCAACACCCGGTGCACCTCCTCGACCAGCTCCCGGAAAGTGGTGTTCTCTTCGGCCAGCCGCCGCCGCAGGGTCCGCTCGCTCATCGCCAGTTGGCGGGCCACGGCCCAGATCGTGTGCGGTTCGCCGTCGACGGATGCCAGCCGGTCGCGGACCTGCCGGGCGACCCCGGTGCGCTGGCGGCGGCGCTCCAGCAGAGCCTGGCACTGCTGCTCGCACATGATTCTGCTCATCTCGCTGGCCTGGGGTAGCCGGTTGTCCAGCAGCCCGGCCGGCCAGCAGGCCACGGTGGCCGGGGCGCCGTAACCCGGCGTCACCCCGAACGCCTCGCAGGCCGCGGCGTCCCCCGACGACGGCGGCGGGCCCGCGAAGTCGATCGAGGTGAACGGGATGGGACTGCCGAGCAACTCCGACATCACCCGGGCGATCGCCGCCAGGTCACGGCGCATCAGGAACTCGGCCACCGGACCGGTCAACTCGGGCAGGTCGAGCCGCAACGCCACCTCGGTTCCCGCCATGGTGACAGTCGGCAGGCAGAAGCCGTAGCTCAGGTCGTAGTACCGGGCCGCGAACCGGACCGCGTCGCCCAGCGTCGAGCTGGTCAGGCAGGCGAATCCGAAGATGCCGAAGGAACCGACGTAATAGCTGCGACCCACCCGCACGCCAAGCTCGGCCGGCTCGCCCAGCAGTTTCACCAGGTTCGTCGCGACCGCCAACTCCTGGCGGCCCAGGATCATCCGTTCGTGGTCGTGCAGATCGGCTTCCGACAGTCCGGAGCCCTTGAGCACGTCTTCCGCCGAAAGTCCTTTCTCGCAAGCGAATTCGGACATCAGGGCGACGCTGGCGGTGGTCCGCGGAAAATCCCAGTGCGACACCTGGGACCCGACGAACACCTGCATTAGACCAGTATGGCCGCCCGGGCGAACCGACTTGTCGCCGAACGTGACGTCATGGCGGGCTGAGGCGCGAAATCCCGCCCTTCAGAACACGCTCGACGAAAGTGACCGGGGAAAGCTAAGCCGCCAGGTCGTCATCGGTGGGCGCGACCACCGCACGCCGGTTGCGCCGCCAGCTGCGTACGGTGGCGATCGCGGTCTTGAGACCACGCCGGCGGCCGGTCGTCGGGTCGGTGCCGGCGAAATCCGGCCCGAGCTCGGCGAACATCCGCTCGCTGCGCGTCTCGGGCGCATCGTCGGCGCCGTCGCGCAGGTACTTGTCCGGCAGCGAAAGCTTGGCCAGCGTGCGCCACGTCTTGCCGTACTGCATCAGGAAAGAGCCTGTGGTGTAAGGCAAGTCGTATTTGTCGCAGACCTCCCGGACGCGCACCGAGATCTCGTGCAACCGGTTGCTGGGCAGATCCGGGTAGAGGTGGTGCTCGATCTGGTGGCACAGGTTGCCGCTCATGAAGCGCAGCAGCCAGCCGCCCTCGAAGTTGGCGCTGCCGAGCATCTGCCGCAGGTACCACTGGCCCCGCGTCTCACCGATCATGTCCGACTTGGTGAATTTCTCTGCGCCGTCCGGGAAGTGGCCGCAGAAGATGACGGCGTTGGCCCAGACGTTGCGGATCACGTTGGCCAGCGCGTTGGCCTTCAGCGTCGAGGAGTACGTCGCGCCGGGCGACAGTGAGGTGAGCGCCGGAAAGGCGACATAGTCCTTGACCACCTGCCGACCGGCCTTGAGCAGGAACTCGTCGATCCGCTCGCGGGCCTCCTCGTGGTCCATCCGCTTCTTGACGATCTTGCCGATCTCGACGTGCTGTAGGCCGACGCCCCATTCGAACAGGAGCAAGAGCAAGGAGTTCCACACGAGATTGAAGATGTTGAAGCGCTTCCAGGGCTGGTCTCGGGTGACCCGCAGCAGACCGTAGCCGACGTCGTCGTCGATGCCCAGGATGTTGGTGTACTTGTGGTGCACGAAGTTGTGGGTGTACCGCCAGTGCTTGGACGACCCGCTCATGTCCCACTCCCAGGTGGAGGAGTGGATCTCGGGATCGTTCATCCAGTCCCACTGGCCGTGCATGACGTTGTGGCCGATCTCCATGTTCTCGATGATCTTGGCCACGCCCAGGGTCGCGGCGCCGGCCCACCATGCCTTGCGTCGTGAGCTGGCGGCCAGGATCACCCGACCGGACAACTCCATCGCGCGCTGCGCGGCGATGGTGCGGTGGATGTATCGGGCGTCGCGTTCGCCGCGCGAATCTTCGATGTCGCGGCGGATCGCATCCAGTTCGATGCCCAGATTTTCGATGTCGGCATCTGTCAGGTGCGCAAATACTTCGACGTCCGTGATCGCCATGGTCTCCTCGGTGGATTCTGAATAACCTACGTACCCGTAGGTTACCTGCCAGTAACTCTAGATGTCGACCACGCAGTCGCCGGATGCGGCCGACACACACGTCTGTACGCGAGTTCCGGGATCGTGTTGTTCGCCGGTGCGCAGGTCACGAACATGACCATCCACCAGGTCGACGACACAGGACTGACAAATACCCATCCGGCAGCCGAACGGCATCTGCACACCTGCTCCTTCACCGGCATCCATCACCGATGTCGCCGCATCGGCGGTCACCGTCTTGCCGCTGCGGGCGAACGTCACCGTGCCGCCCGCTCCGGCCGGCGCCGCGCGGGCGACCGCGAACCGTTCCAGGTGCAACCGGTCTTCGATGCCCGCGGCGCTGTAGACCTTGGTCGCCTGGGCGAGCATGCTCTCCGGCCCGCAGGCCCAGGTCTGGCGGTCGCGCCAGTCAGGCACCTGTTCGTCGAGCCGGGACAGGTCGAGCCGGCCCTGGGTCCGGGTCTGGCGTATCGACAGGCGATAGCCGGGGTGCCGGTCAGCCAGTGCGGCCAGCTCGGCGGCGAACATGACGTCCGTCTCGGTCGGCGCCGAATGCAGGTGGGTGATATCGCCGATCTGGTTGCGGCGCAACAATGTTCGCAGCATCGACATCACCGGCGTGATGCCGGATCCAGCGGTGAGGAAGAGGATCGCCGGCGGCGCCGGGTCCGGCAGCACGAAATTGCCCTGCGGTGCGGCCAGTCGGACGATGGTCCCGGGTTCGACGCCGGCCACCAGGTGGCTGGACAGGAAACCCTCGGGCATCGCCTTGACGGTGATGGTGATGGTGCCTGCGCTGACGGGGCTCGACGTGAGCGAGTACGACCGCCACCGCCAGCGCCCGTCGATGAACAGCCCGATCCCGATGTACTGGCCGGGCTGGTAGTCGAAGCTGAACCCCCAGCCGGGCTTGATGACCAGCGTGGCGGAGTCCTCGGTCTCGCGGCGCACCGCCACGATGCGGCCGCGCAGCTCGCGGGCCGACCACAACGGGTTGGCCAGGCGCAGATAGTCGTCGGGCAGCAGCGGCGTGGTGATTCGTGCGGCCAGTTTGCGCAGCGCGTGCCAGCCGGGATGCCGATCGGCGCCGGCGACGGTCGGGCGCCTGGTGTTGACGACGTTGGCGGACAATACCGCGTTCTTGATGCCCATAACAAAGGCTACGGTACCGTAAGTTACGGTGCCGTAGCTAGCTGAACGGGCTGAGGGCGAGCTGGTCTCGATGGAAGTCGAAATGCAGTCCCGGGTACCGGTAGGTGTCCTCCAACGTCATGTACACGCTGAAGAACGGGTCCCAGCGCGTCGGGTAATACATGCCGCGACGCAGGTCGCCGTCGCTTTCCCGGGCGAGCCCGCGCTGCAGTGACGCGATCACCCGATCGAACTTGGGGCCCATCCGGCGCCGGTTGTAGACGAGCGCGGCCGCGCACGAACCGTAGTAGTTGACGACGTGAAAGGGCCGGCTCGCGGCGTTGAGAGTGCCCGCGAAGATGCGGCTGACGGGATCGGGCAACCTTCCCAACAGCCGCACCAGCACCAGCAGTCGCTGGGTGACCAGGTAGCCGAACACCATGTGGAACAACAGCTGTTCGTTGGTCCAGCGGGTGCCGCGTGTCGGCGCGGACCACGCGTTCGTCCGCGCCGCTTCGTCCAGCAGACGGTGGAATTCGACTCGGGCTCTCTCCAGGTCACTCGCGAGCGTTCCGGTATCCACGCCTCAATGATGCGCTCAGAGCAGTTCGAGCAGGAAGGGCAGCTCCTGGGTGGCGTACCACGCCAGGTCGTGATCCTGGGCGTCACCGACGACTAACTCGGCGTCCTCGTCGCCCAGATCCGCGTCGTCGATGGCCTCGATGGCCGCCGACACCGCCTGCTCGGCGGCGGCGTTGTCCACATACGCCGCGATCACCCGATCCATAGGCACCGAGCCGACCACTCTGACCACCGCGTCGTCCAGATCGGGACGGAAGGTGACCCCGCCGGCGTCCGGGTCGAGTTCGGCGGCCAGCACCGCCCGTCGCGGCGGCAACTCGTCACCGTGCTCCACCGCGAGCAACCGCAACGAAGCCAGCGCCGCCTCCCGCAGTGCCACCTCGGCGAGTTCGTCGTCGTCGCCTTCGGCGTAGGACTCCCGCAATTTCGGGGTGACGGCGAAGGCAGTGCCACTGACCGGGCGCAAGGATCCGTCGGCGACGAGTTGCTGCAGCATGGCCAGGGTGGCGGGGATGTAGACGTGAGTCATGCGCCACGCATCAATTGGGCGACGTGATCGTCGACGTACTTGGACAGTTCCCGCGCCGGCCGCTTGTAGTTTCCGCTGACCACCGGCCGCGACGGCAGCTTGACCACGGGCTTTTCCACATCCTGATACTCGATCGTGGACAGCAGGTGCGCCATCATGTTCAGCCGCGCGTGCTTCTTGATGTCGGACTCCACGACGTACCACGGGCTCACCGGGGTGTCGGTGTGCACCATCATCTCGTCCTTGGCGCGCGAATAATCCTCCCAGCGGTACACCGACTCCATGTCCATCGGGCTCAACTTCCATTGCCGCACGGGATCATTGAGCCTGGCCTTGAATCGCCGCAACTGCTCGGTCTCGGACACCGAGAACCAGTATTTGCGCAGCAGTATCCCGTCGTCGATGAGCATCTGTTCGAAGATCGGCGTCTGGCGCAGGAACAGCGCATGCTCGTGGGGTGTGCAGAATCCCATGACTTTCTCGATGCCGGCGCGGTTGTACCACGACCGGTCGAACAGCACGATCTCCCCTTTGGCCGGCAGGTGGCTGATGTAACGCTGGTAGTACCACTGACCGCGTTCCCGGCCGGTCGGCACGGGCAGCGCGGCGATATGAGCGACGCGGGGACTGAGGTATTCGGTGATCCGCTTGATGGCGCCACCCTTGCCCGCGGCGTCGCGGCCCTCGAAGATGACCACCAGCCGCGCCCCGGTGTGCCGCACCCACTCCTGGAGCTTCACGAATTCTGTTTGCAGCCTGAATAATTCGGCCTCATAGAGGTCGTTGGAGAGCTTCGGCGCGGTCGCAGATTTCTTCTTCTTCGGGGTGCTCACACCAATGGATGTTATCGGTACCCGCAGCGAACTACCGGGAAGCGTCCAGCAGCTCGTCCAGCGCCTGGGTCAGCAGCCCCGGCAGCAGATCGACATCGCTCATCGCGTCGCGGTCGGCGTTGATCCCGAAATACAACATTCCGTTGTAGGACGTGACGCTGATGGCCAGCGCCTGATTGTGCAGCAGGGGCGGCACCGCATAGGTTTCCAGCAGTTTCGTGCCGGCGATGTACATCTGCGACTGCGCTCCGGGCGCATTGGTGATCAGCAGGTTGAATTGGCGGGCCGAATAGCTGGTCGCCACCCTGATGCCCATGGCGTGCAGGGTCGGCGGGGCGAAACCCGACAACGTGACGATGGTCCTGGCGTCGACCCGGCTGGATGCCCCCGGATTCGACTCGGTGGCGTGCGCGATCTGCGACAGCCGCACCACCGCGTTGCCCTCCCCCACCGGCAGGTCGACGAGAAACGGGGTCACCTCGCTCATCGCCTGGCCGGGGCCGGTCGAGTCGAGTTGTTCGTCGGCGTACACCGACAGCGGCGCCAGCGCGCGCACGGTCGCCGTCGACGAGACGGCCTCGCCGCGCGACATCAGCCAGTTGCCCAGTGCCCCGGTCACCACCGCCAGGACCACGTCGTTGATGTCGCACTCATAGCGCGCCCGCACCGCCCGATAGTCGTCGAGCTTCCCGCGGGCCACCGTGAACCGCCGGTTGCGCGACACGGTGGCGTTGAGCGGACTGCTCGGAGCGGTCCCCCGGGCCGCTGTGCGCGCGATGTCGAACACCCGGCGCCCCGCCTCGGCCAGTTGGGTGGAGCTGGTCACCAGGCCGGTCAGCGAGGATCCGACGGCGCGCAGCTGGGTGCCCGGACCCACGATCCAGTCGCCGATAGCGCCGATCATCAGTCGGGTGCTGCCGGGATCACGTTCGGGGACCCAGATGTCCTCGGGGAACGCGGGCGGCCGTCGCGTCCGGTCGGCGATGACGTGGTTGATCTCCAGCGCGCCCATGCCGTTGATCAGCGCCTGGTGCGACTTGGTGTAGAGGGCGATGCGGTTCTTGGTCAGACCTTCGACGAGGTACATCTCCCACAACGGTCGGGACTTGTCCAGGGGGCGGGCAGCCAGTCGCGCGATCAGCTCGTGCAGTTGCTCATCGCTGCCCGGGGAGGGCAGCGCCGAGCGCCGGACGTGATAGGTGATGTCGAAGTCGCGGTCGTCGATCCATACCGGTCGGGCCATCCCGAACTTGACCTCGCGCACCTTCTGCCGATACCGCGGGATCTGCGGTAACCGCTGCTCAACGGTGGCCAACAGCGTCTCGTAGCTCAGCCCGGATCGCGGGCGCCGCAAGATCGACAGCGAACCGACGTACATGGGTGTCGCCGTGTTTTCCAGCCGGTAGAAGGACGCGTCCGCAGTGGACAAACGAGTCACCATCGCGGCTCGGTCCTCCTCGTCAAGTCGTCCACTTTCGTTTCAGGGATCATGCTGTCGCCCACCGTAACCGCATTCGCGGCTTTGCGAAGGTCGGGGCTGGCGCGGCCCGTGGTTGTGGATGAACGCCGGCGGGTGAATACCGCAGACCGGCGACTGTCTGCCACCCTCCACGGGTGCCCGTTTCCGACGCCGCCGTAACGCCGGTGATCGACTACGAACCGCCGACCCGCGCACCCGGCCCCAATGTCCCGCGCTGCCTGCCGTCGCCCCCGGCGGCCCGCCCTCGGCTGCATCCGGCGCCGACCACCCCGCTGTCCCCGCGGATGCGCCAGGCAGCCGTCTTCGCCGACGCCGCGTTGCGCCGGGTGCTCGAGGTGATGGACCGGCGCCGACCCGCCGCCCAACTGGGCGCGGTGTTGGCGCCGGGCCTGGTGGACTCGGTATTCGCGGTCAGCCGGGCGACTGCGGGGACACCGGGCGCCGCGGTGCTGCGCCGGATGCGGGTACAGCCTGCCCGCGGTGATGACGCAGCCGAGGTGTTCGGCTCCTACAGCCGCGGCGAACGGGTCCACGCGATCGCCTGCCGGGTCGAAGAGCTGCCTGCCGGCCGATGGTTGGTCGTCGCGCTGCACATCGGTTGAGGGCTACAGGGTGTCCGCGGGCACCCGCCCCCCGGTGTAGCGAGTCAACACCGGCCCGGCAATGGCCATGATGAAGACGTAAGAGGTTGCCAGCGCCGCAACCGCCGGAATCGACGTGGCGACCAGCCCGATGATGATCAGGGAGAATTCGCCCCTGGCAACCAGCGCGGCTCCGGCTCGTACCTGCCCGCGGCGGGCCACTGCGTCGCGGCGCGCGGCGAACATTCCGGTGAGCACCTTGGTCGCTGAGGTGATGATCGCCAGAGCGATCGCGACTGGCAGCATGGGCAGCAGCTCTCTCGGGTCGACGGTCAGTCCGATAGCCAGAAAGAAGATCGCGCCGAAGAGATCGCGCAGCGGCCCCAGGACCTGACGCGCCCGATCAGCCGTTTCACCAGTCAACGTGAGGCCGACGAGGAAGGCCCCCACCGCGGCCGACGCCCGCAGCGTTTCGGCCACGGCGGCGACGATCAGGGTGATGCCCAGGACTCGCAGCAACATCTGCTCGGCATCAGGATGCGTCACCAGGCGTCCCATGTGATGACCCCACCGGTAGGAGGCCGCGAACGCCGCGAGCAGCGCGCCGATCGCCGCCAGCATGCCGCCCAGCGCATCCAGCCAACTGCCCCGCGCAGCCAACACGGCGAGCAGCGGCAGGTAACCCGCCATCGCGAAGTCCTCGAGTACCAGGACGGCCAGCACCGCCGGCGTTTCGCGGTTGCCCAGCCGCCCCAGGTCTTCCAGCAGCCGCGCGATGATCCCCGACGACGAGACGTAGGTGACGCCCGCCAGCGCCAGCATGGCTACCCCGTTCAACCCCAGGAACCAGCCGGCCAGCGCGCCCGGCGTCGCATTGAGGACGATGTCCACGCCGGCCGACGGCAGATGATGGCGCATGCTGGACGCGAACTCCGTCGCGGAGAACTCCAAGCCCAATGTCAGCAGCAACAACACCACGCCGATGGGGGCCGCGGTGATGACGAAGTCGTCGGCAGCGGCCACCGGCAGCAATCCGCCCTTGCCGAGCGACAGCCCTGCCACCAGATACACCGGTATCGGGGACAACCCGAACCGGCGCGCGACAGCGCCGAGCAACGCGAGCATGGTCAGAAGTGCGCCGAGCTGAAACAGCAGGGCGCGTGAGATTTCCACCTCGGCTCAGCCCTTGTCGATGATCTGCTCGACCGCGGCAATCCCCTGCTGGGTACCGATCACGATCAGCACGTCTCGTGCCCGCAGGGTTTGCGCCGGACCGGGCGACGCCAGCACCTCGTCGTCGCGCACGATGGCGACGATCGACGCGCCGCTGCGGGTCCTGGCGCGGGTGTCACCGAGGGGACGGTCGACGAACGGACTGCTCACCGTGACATGGACCTGCCCGGCTTCCAGTCCGGGCACCTCGCGGGTCAGTTCGGCGAACCGCTCGGCAATCCTTGGCGCTCCGAAGATCTGGGCAACTGCTTCGGCCTCGTCCTCGGCCAGATGGATAACCGGCCGGGCCTGGTCCGGGTCTTCCGCGCCGTACACCACGACGTCGAAGTCGCCGGTACGCCGAGCCACGATGCCGATCCGTTCACCATGACGGCTGGTGAATTCATACCGCAGACCGACACCGGGCAGCAGCACCTCCTTGACCTCCATGCTCTCCATCCTTGACCAATCTCCGCCTGGACGGAAACGGGATCAACATCGGCACCCGGCGTCGGTAGTCGCGGTAACGCTCGCCCAGTTGCGCTGTCAGGTCGCGCTCCTCCAGCTGCAGGGCGATCAGGATGTAGGCCGTGGTGCCGATCGAGAACAACAGACGTCCCGCGGTCATCGTCGGCGCCGCCCAGAACGCCACCAGAAAGCCGAGCATGAGCGGATGGCGCACCAGCCGGTACCACAGGTGGGTGCGAAAGCCCAAGTCCCGGTACGGTTTCCCGCGCCATGCCAGGTACACCTGACGCAGGCCGAACAGGTCGAAATGGTTGATCATGAAGGTCGAGGACAACACCATGACCCAGCCGAGCCAGAACAGCGCCCACAGCGCCCAGCGTCCGACGGGTTGTCCCACCTCCCAGACGTGACCCGGCAGGGCCCGCCACTGCCAGTAGAGCAGCAGCAGCACCGAACTGGCCAGCAACACATAGGTGCTGCGCTCAATCGTTTTCGGCACCAAGCGAGTCCACCAACGCTTGAAGGCCGGCCGGGCCATCACGCTGTGCTGGACGCCGAACAGGCCGAGTAGACCCAAATCGATCGCCACCGCCTGACCCGGAGGTGCGGCGATCCCGTTGTCGACGCTGCGCGGCACCACGAGTGCGCCGACGAAGCCGACGGCGTAGAGAAAGGCGACCAGGAACGTGAGGTAGCTCAGGATGCCGTAACCGATTGTCAGATAACGTTTCATCGGCCGATTGTCGGCCCGGGAAGTGGGTCCGATCATGGGGCGGATGCCTCAAACACCGATGCGCACCTGCCCGTAGGGTGGTTCAATGGCACTCCTGCTCGGTCCCGCCTTGCGGCACGTATCCGACACGACCGCCTTGGTGTGGGTCCAGACCGAGCACGCGGCAACGGTGCAGGTGCTGGGCGCATCCGCCCGGACGTTCGCCGTGCAGGGTTATCACTACGCCCTGGTGACGGTGACGGGGCTGACCCCGGACACCGTCACCGAATACGACGTCAAGTGTGACGGTGACGTCGTCTGGCCGCTTCCGGACTCGCCCTTCCCGCCGAGCGTCATCCGCACCAGGGGGCCGGCATCCACCCATCGGCTACAGGCCATCTTCGGATCGTGCCGGTACCCCAAGACCGACGATTCGAGCATTGAGCCCAAGCTCGGGCTCGACGCGCTGGATGTCTACGCCGCCCGGATGGCCACCCAGCCGATCGACGACTGGCCCGAGGCACTCATCCTGCTGGGCGACCAGCTCTACGCCGACGAACTGACACCAGAGGCGAGACGCCGCCTGGCCGGTCGGCGCACCCCAACCAAGCGCGCCGGCCGCCCCCCGGACGAAGTGGTGAGTTTCGCCGAATACGAACGGCTGTACCGTCATTCGTGGAGCGATCCGGAGATTCGATGGCTGATGTCCACGGTGCCCACCGCGATGATCTTCGACGATCACGACATCAGGGACGACTGGAACACGTCGGCGTCCTGGCGGGCCGACATCAAACGAAAGCCGTGGTGGCGAGACCGGATCCGGGCCGGTCTGGCGTCGTACTGGGTGTATCAGCACCTCGGCAACCTGAGTCCGGCCGAGTTGGCCGAGGACGAGGACTACCGGCGCCTGGTGAGCACCGACGGCGACTGCTGGCCGCATCTGATCGCCCTGGCCGACCGCGCCGACAACGAGGTCGACCACACCAAGGGCGTCCGATTCAGCTACCGCTGGGATTTCGGCCGCAGCCGGCTGATCATGGTCGACTCGCGCAACGGCCGCATCCTCGATTCCGGTGAACGCATGATGATCGGGGAACGCGAGTTCAGCTGGGTCGAAGCACAGGTCGCCGACGGCTTGGAGCAGTTGGACCACCTGATGCTGGCCTCGTCGGTGCCGTGGTTGATGCCACCTGCCCTGGGAGATCTCGAGGCGGTCAACGAGCGCAACGCCGACCGGCCTGGCTGGCGCGGCAGGCTTGCCGAAAACACCCGCCAGGCTTTGGATCTCGAGCATTGGCCGGCGTTCCACAAATCGTTCGCACGGCTCGCGGAGCTGATCTACTCGGTCGCCGGTCGTCCCGACGGACCCGCCACCGTCAACGTGCTCTCCGGCGACGTCCACCACAGCTACGCCGCGCGCGTCGAGTGGGCCGGCGCGTGCGCTGGGGCGACTGCGCACCAACTGGTGTGCTCGCCGGTGAACAACTATGTGCCGCTGTTCGTCAAGCCGGTGTTCACGCTGGCCTGGACGCGGCCCGCCGCCAAGCTCGCCCGGTGCTGGGCGCGGCTGCGCGGCGTCCCACCGCTCCCGTTCTCCTGGGCGAACACCTGCGGTCCCCTGTTCGGAAACACCATCGCCACCCTGCTCATCGACGGCCGCAGCGCCGAGGTGCTGTTCGAACAGCCCCGCGGCGCCGCCGCCCTGGACGAGGTGGGCCGGGTGCGGCTCAGCCGGTCGACCTGACGGTCGACCGCCGGTCCAGCACCCACACCGTGGCCAGCGTGAGGCCCACGGCGAACGAACCCAGCGCGATCAGACTCCCGCCGGTGCTTCCGCTGAACGTTTCCCGGTAGGCCGACATGGCCGGCAGTGTGGTGGTGAACCGGTCCAGATTCAGGTCGCGCCCCAGCGCTTCGAATGCGTGGCGGTTGGACAGGCCGAAGCTCATCAACCGGCCTGGGAACGCCATCTTGTCGACGGGGACGATGGCCCCGCCGAACAGCACCTGCGGGAAGCACAGCATCGGCAACGCGAGCGCAGCCTGAGCGGCGTTGTGCACCGAGGCGGAGGCGAGCAGACCCAGGGCCAGAGCGGAGGTTGCTTCGATGAGCATCGTCACGAAGAGCAGGCCGTACACGTGCCATCCGACGGCGGGCAGCCGGCCGAGACCCCGCAGCACGACCAGCAGCACCGCGCTCACCGCGGCCAGCACCGGAAACAGGGCGGTGACCTTGGACGCCACGTAAGCGCCCACGCTCAGCCCGGCGCGGCGCTCGCGCCGGAATACGGCGATCTCCCCGACGATCTGGAGCAGACCGTAGGTGAGGCCGAAGAAGAATCCGTCGAACGCGATCCAGAAGACGATCTGGGCCGGGCCGACGTCGGCCGCGGCACCGGCGTCGAAGGCCCCGCGGCGAAACAGCGTCGCCATCATCGCGGTGACCAGTACCGGCGAACCGAGCAGCACCGCCAGGGTCAGCCGGTTGCGAACCAGCACATCGAGATTGCGCCGCGTGAGCAACCACCACTGCCGAAAAGGGTTCGGCCGCTTGACTTCCGGACCGTCCGGTGGCGCCTGGACGGGCATCTTGGCGATCGGCTCGATCATCGGCAGGTACTCGCCGGCCAGTCGGTCGTAGACGTCGGCCAGGCTGTCCACCCCGAAATGCCGCCGCGCATGGATCGGACTGCCGCTGAACGCCAGCCGGCCGTCGCGGGCGAGGAAGATCACCCGGTCACAGCGATCGATGCCGGCCGGCTCGTGCGTGGTGAGCACGACCGTCACCCCGCGCTCGCTTAGGCCGCGCAGCAGCCGCATAACGTCGGCCGCGGTCGAGGGATCGAGTCCGGACGTGGGTTCGTCGAGGAAGAAAAGGCGGGGGCGGGTCAGCAGCTCGACGGCGATGCTGGCGCGCTTGCGCTGGCCGCCGGACAGCGCACGGACCGGCACCTCGGCCCGATCGGTCAGGTCGAGATCCGCCATGGTCTGCTCGACCACCCGATCCGCTTCGGCAGCCGTGGTGCCCGCCGGCAGTCGCAGCCGGGCCGCGTAGCGCAGCGTGCGGCGCAGCGGCATCTCCTGGTGGATGATGTCGTCCTGGGGCACGTAGCCGATGCCGGCGTCACGCCCGGCCAGGTGGTGTGAGACTGCGCCGCCGGACGGTGGCTGTAGTCCCGCAAGGATCTTCAGCAGGGTGGTCTTTCCCGCTCCGCTGCCACCGGCGATGGCAACCAGCTCGCCGGGTTCGATGGACAGGGACAGCTGCTGCAGGATGTTTCGTGCGCCGGCCCGCCGGCTCACGTCGATGGCATGCACTAGTGCGGTCATGTCGAGGATCATCGGCCAGCGGCGGGACCGGTTACATGGGGCGGCTGCCTCAAATCATTCCGCGATCGATGGCCGCGAGGCTCGCCTGGGTGCGGTTGTTGACACCCAACTTGGCGTAGATCCGCTCGACGTGATTGCGTGCGGTCTTCTCGGCGATGAACAACTCGGCGGCAATTTCCTTATTGGACCGGCCCTGGGCGACCAGCCGGAGCACTTCGACCTCCCGGGCGGTGAGCCCCGACGACCACGAGGTGCGCCGTGCGTGCCGGTGCCCGGCCGCGGCCAGCACAGCTTCCACCGAGTCGGCGTCGAGCCGGCCGTCGCGCGCCTCCTGGCGAAGTCGGCCGGCAGCGGCATCCGGGTCCAGGGCAGCCCGCTGCGGGCGGGGCTCGAGAAGCTGGTGATAGGCGGCGACCGCGGCGAGCAGCCGGTCGTGCGGCGTCAGCTCGTTGCCGGCAAGTCCCCGCGGAAAGCCGGACCCGTCCAGACGTTCCTCGTGCCTGGTGGCCACCGATACCACCGACTCGAGTCCCTCGATCCGGCTCAGGATGCGTCCGGTCAGGTAGGGGTACATGCGTACCCGCTCCCATTCCGCCGTGCTCAGCGGGCTCTTCTTCTCCCAGATCTGATTGGACACACCGAGTCTGCCGAGACCCTGAACCAGACCGGCCCGGTACAGCCGGGTGACGTCGGCCGACGGCATCCGGCAGTGCCGGCCCGCCGCGGCCGCGAGGTCGGCGACACCGCGCGAAAAGCCCGGCGAGCAGGGACACTTGAGATCGACGAAATCGGCCATGGCCCTGAGTAATTCGTCGATCTCGTCGTCACCGATGATGCGGTCGCGATCCGGCGCCAGTGCCAGAGCCGCCGCCCACACGTCGATGTCGAGCAGGCCCTCGACGATCGCCGCGCCGTCATCGACGAACACGTCGACCACCGCCGGGCTGAACTGGGTGCCGCGCCGGGACCGGGCGACCTCGGCCGCCTGTTCCAGGCCTCCGGTGCGCAGGTGGACCTCCACGACATCGGCCAGGTGAACGACGCGGATTTCCAGCGGAATATCCTCTCCCCGAACACCATTCGGCATCCCCCGGCCGTCCCAGCGTTCGAAGATGTAGGCCAGCGCCGCCCCGACCCGGCTGTTCAGCCCGATCCGATCGGACAGCACGCCGGCGGAACTGCAGTGTGAACTGATCAGGCCGGCCACCTGGTTGCGTGCGGTCAGCAGAAAGGCCGCCGAGCGCAGGCCGCGTTCCCATGCCGGTAGTCCGCGCCCGATGTGGCTGACCATCAGACGCAGGAAAGGCAGGCCGGCCATGTCCACCCCGTAGGTGTCGGCACGGAAGGCGATGTCGTCTCCGAACAATGTCGAAAGCTCGTGGGAATCGGCGTGACAACCGATCCATCCCACCAGGTTGGCGTAGTACATCGTCTCGCGCTGCGCTGCGTCCAGGCCCAGTCGTTCGGCTATCCGGGTGGCGATCAGGGTGGACCGCAGCATGTGTTCCATCGGCTGCCCCAGACCGAGATCGATCGCCAGGGATATGGCCGCCAGCAATTCGGCTTTGCGCAGGCCTGTTGGCGAGCCGTGCAGCTTCCGGGTCGGGTGCACGCCCTCATTCTGCACTTTCTGGGGCAGTTGCCCCATGTGGGCCCCGTCGCGCCGCCCTAGCCTCTGCCTATGGTGACGGCGATCGAGCACAACCCCTGGGACAGCGTTCTGACCGAAGGTCACGCGCCGTTGGTCAAGGCGCGGCGGGTGTTTCGCTATCTGCCCTCGGCACCGCGTTGCAAACTGTGCAACAACCCGTTCGGCGGCCCTGCCGGTCGCGTACTCGCGGTCGCCGGGTTCAGCCCGTCGCGCAAGAACCCGAACCTGTGTAGTCGTTGTTGTGACGCGCTGCCGGCGGGAGGTGCCGAAGTAGACGTCGCGGTCTTGTTCGCCGACGTTCGCGGGTCGACGGCCCTGGGTCAGCGTGGGGCCGCAACGGACTTCGCGGCGTTGCTCAACCGGTTCTACGGCGCCGCGACGCACGCGCTGCTGCGTCACGACGCGGTGATCGACAAACTCATCGGCGACGAGGTGATGGCGTTCTTCGTGCGCGGCATCAGCGGCCCGCGATACCGCGAGCACGCCGTCGCGGCCGGGTTTGACCTACTCAAGGCTGTCGGTTATGGCAGCGACGTCAGGCCGTGGCTCGAGTTGGGGGTGGCGGTCAATGCCGGTGTCGCCTACGTCGGCAACGTCGGCGGCGCGGTCGTCGACTTCACGGCCCTGGGCGACCCGGTCAACGTCGCCGCGCGCATGCAACAACATGCCGCCGGTGGAGAGTTGCTCGTCGCGGCCGGAGTGGCCGACGAGGCGGTGGCATCAGGACGACGACGCCGGCTGAACCTGCGGGGCCACCCACGTCCGCTCGACACGTTCGTACTGGGGTTCTAGCGCTTCTTCACCGATTTCGGCGGCTTGGTGCCGCGGCCCTGCTGGCGCGCGGCGGCCCGCCGCTCCCGACGACTGCCGCCCGCGGCCGCCGACGTCTTGGCCGCCCCGCCACCGTTGCGCTGCACCTGCGCCGAGCCGTCCTCCGACGGGCCGGAATAGGTCAGCGCGGGCGCCTCGCTGTCGACGCTGTCGTCGATTCCCTTGGCGCGCAACGTGCTTACCGGCTCTTTCGGGGCTTTCACGCGGGCCGGCGGCTCTTCCTGCTGGGCGGCCGCCGTCGCGAATTCGGCCAGGCCTTCGGGCTGTTCGACCGGCGCCACATCGACCTGGGGCGCCGGCACCGCTTCCACGCTGACGTTGAACAGGAAGCCGACCGACTCCTCTTTCATGCCGTCGAGCATGGCCGTGAACATGTCGTAACCTTCGCGCTGGTACTCCACCAGTGGGTCGCGCTGCGCCATCGCCCGCAGCCCGATGCCCTCCTTGAGGTAGTCCATCTCGTAGAGGTGCTCGCGCCACTTGCGGTCGATCACGTTGAGTAGCACGTTGCGTTCCAGCTGACGCATCGCGCCCTCGCCGGCGATCTCCTCCAGCTCGGCTTCCCTTGCGGCATATGCCTTGTCAGCGTCCTCGAGCAGTGCCTCGAGCAGTTCCTCGCGGGTCAGATCGTCGCGGTCGGAGTCGGCGTCCGGATGGGTGAGCGACTCATGGCTGATGCCTACCGGGTAGAGCGTCTTCAGCGCCGTCCACAACGCGTCCAGATCCCAGTCCTCGGCGTAGCCCTCACTGGTGGCGCCGTTGACATAGGCGGTTATCACATCGCGGAGCATGTCCAGCGCCTGCTCTTTGAGGTTCTCCCCCTCGAGGATGCGGCGGCGCTCGGCGTAGATGACCTTGCGCTGCTGGTTCATCACCTCGTCGTACTTCAAGACGTTCTTGCGCATCTCGAAGTTCTGCTGCTCGACCTGGGTCTGGGCGCTCTTGATGGCGCGGGTGACCATCTTGGCTTCGATCGGCACGTCGTCGGGCAGGTTCAACCGGGTCAGCAGGCTCTCCAGCGCGGCCCCGTTGAACCGGCGCATCAGCTCGTCACCCAGCGACAGGTAGAACCGCGACTCACCCGGGTCGCCCTGGCGGCCGGAACGGCCGCGCAGCTGGTTGTCGATCCGGCGTGACTCGTGCCGTTCGGTGCCCAGCACGTACAGGCCGCCGGCCTCGATCACTTCGGTGGCTTCTGCGGTCGCCTCTTTCTTGACCTTGGGCAGCTCCTGGTGCCACGCCTCTTCGTATTCCTCGGGGGTTTCCACCGGGTCCAGGCCGCGTTCCCGCAACCGCTTGTCGGTGAGGAAGTCGACGTTGCCGCCCAGCACGATGTCGGTTCCGCGGCCGGCCATGTTGGTGGCCACGGTGATGCCGCCCCGCCGGCCGGCCTCGGCGATGATGCCCGCCTCCTGCTCGTGATACTTGGCGTTGAGGACGTTGTGTGGGATGCGCCGCTTGGTGAACTGGCGCGACAGGTATTCCGAGCGCTCGACGCTGGTGGTACCGATCAGGACGGGCTGACCCTTCTCGTAGCGCTCGGCGACGTCGTCGACCACCGCGATGTACTTGGCCTCTTCGGTCTTGTAGATCAGGTCGGACTGGTCGGTGCGGATCATCTCCTTGTTGGTCGGGATCGGCACCACGCCCAGCTTGTAGATCTCGTGCAACTCGGCCGCCTCGGTCTGGGCGGTACCGGTCATGCCGGCCAGCTTGTCGTAGAGACGGAAGTAGTTCTGCAGCGTGATGGTGGCCAGCGTCTGGTTCTCGGCCTTGATCTCGACGTGCTCCTTGGCCTCGATGGCCTGGTGCATGCCCTCGTTGTAGCGGCGACCGATCAGCACACGGCCGGTGAACTCGTCGACGATGAGCACTTCGCCGTTGCGGACGATGTAGTCCTTGTCGCGGTTGAACAGCTCCTTGGCCTTCAGCGCGTTGTTGAGGTAGCTGACCAGCGGAGAGTTGGCCGCCTCGTAGAGGTTGTCGATGCCGAGCTGGTCCTCGACGAACTCCACGCCCTTCTCGTGCACGCCGACCGTGCGCTTGCGCAGGTCCACCTCGTAGTGGGTGTCCTTCTGCATCAGCGGCGCCAGCCGGGCGAACTCGGTGTACCAGTTGGACGCACCGTCGGCCGGGCCGGAGATGATCAGCGGGGTGCGGGCCTCGTCGATCAGGATGGAGTCGACCTCGTCGACGATCGCGAAGTTGTGCCCGCGCTGCACCAGATCGTCCAGCGAATGGGCCATGTTGTCGCGCAGGTAGTCGAAGCCGAACTCGTTGTTGGTGCCGTAGGTGATGTCGGCGTTGTAGGCGACGCGGCGCTCCTCCGGCGTCATCTGGGCCAGGATGACCCCGACGTCCAGGCCGAGGAAGCGGTGCACCCGGCCCATCCACTCGCTGTCGCGTTTGGCCAGGTAGTCGTTGACGGTGACGACGTGGACGCCCTTGCCGGCCAGCGCGTTGAGGTAGGCCGGCAGCACACAGGTCAGGGTCTTGCCCTCACCGGTCTTCATCTCGGCAACGTTGCCCAGGTGCAGGGCTGCGGCGCCCATCACCTGCACGTCGAACGGACGCTGGTCGAGCACCCGCCAGGCGGCCTCGCGGGCCACCGCGAAGGCCTCGGGGAGCAGGTCCTCGAGGTCCTCGGGGTTTTTCTCGTCCGCGAGACGCTTTCTGAACTCGTCGGTCTTGGCCCTCAGCTCCGCGTCGGTGAGTTTCTCGACGTCGTCGGACAACGTGTTCACATAGTCGGCCACCTTCTTGAGGCGTTTGACCATGCGACCTTCACCAAGGCGCAGCAATCTCGACAGCACAGCTTTATTCCCCTGTTGGGTAGGAGTCTTTCAGGCGACCCCCATCCTAGGTGAAGAGCTGATCAGGCCAATCTGATCAGGCCGTAGTCGTAGGCGTGCCGACGGTAGACCACCGAAGGACGTTCGGTCTCCTTGTCGAAGAACAGGAAGAAGTCGTGCCCGACCAGCTCCATCTCGTAGAGCGCGTCGTCGACCGACATCGGCTTGGCCGGGTGTTCCTTGACCCGGACGACCTGCCCGGGCTCATGGTCGAGCACAGCACCGTCGTGTTCGTGGGGTTCGGCCGGCTCGGCGGCGAATGCCTTCTCCGGCGGTGGGAGCACCGCGGTGGCCTCGGCCAGCGACACCGGCGTCTTGTCGCCGTAATGCACCTTGCGGCGATCCTTGCCGCGCCGCAGCCGGTTCTCCAACTTGGCGACGGCGGATTCCAGCGCGGCGTAGAAGCTGTCGGCGCAGGCCTCCCCGCGCACGACCGGGCCGCGCCCGCGGGCGGTGATCTCTATGCGCTGACACGCCTTGCGCTGGCGGCGGTTGCGTTCATGGTCGAGCTCGACGTCGAAAAGATAAATGGTCTTGTCTAATCGCTCGCACCGGGCGAGCTTCTGCGAAACGTAGATGCGGAAATGATCGGGTATCTCGACGTTGCGTCCCTTGAACACGATCTCGGCGTTGGCCGTCGGTTCGGCCTGTTCTTCGGTTCCGGATGCGGCTAGGACCTGTTCGGAATCCGCGGTGAGCCTTGGCATTCGTGACAACTCGTTTCTCTTTTCACGTCACACGCGACCTGCGTGCCCGGCATTCATTTCAGATACGCGCCGACGAGGTTAGAGCGGTATAGAGGAGCCACCGCCGCAGGCTGCCCGCCGGAGCAAGAGACCGTATTCTCACCTCCTACCGCGGGTGCTGGTGGTGTCGACGTTAGCCGTTGTTCGCCTCACCTTGCCACCCCATTCGCAGACCTGTTGCGAGTTCTTCACGCTGCGGCGACGGCGAGAACCGCGGCGACCCGCACTCCGGCGGCCCGGAGCACCCGAACGGATTCGCGCGCGGTCGCTCCGGTGGTGACGACGTCGTCGACGAGCAACACCTCGGTGCCCGGGCGCGAGCCGCGCAACCGCACCCGGCCGGCGACATTGCGTTCGCGGGCCGAGGTGTCCAGGCCCACCGAGTCGCGCGCCAGGGAGCGCATCCGCAATGCGGCGGCGACGGCGATGTCCGGATGGCCCGCGACCGCCGCTTCAGCCAAGCGGGTGACGGGGTCGCCGCCGCGCCGGCGCGCCGCAGCGCGCCGGGTGGGCGCCGGCACGAGCGTCAGCGGGGTGTCCACCATCCCCCAGCACAACAACCGGTGGACGCCGACGGCGAGCGAACGGGCCAAGGGCGTGACGAGGTCACCGCGGCCGCGCTCCTTGAGCGCCAATATGGCCTGGCGCCGGACGCCGGCGTAGCGGCCCAAAGCGAACACAGGGACTTCCGGATCGATGCGGGGACTCACTACCAGCGGTTCGCCGGGTTCGACATTGAGGGCGTGGGCGCACACGGGGCACCATCGGGTTGCCGGCGCTCCGCAGCCGCCGCACAGCAGCGGCACGACCAGGTCAAGCAAGTCGAGCATGCCCCCAAGTGTCACCGCCGGGGCTGACAAGTCCGGATGGAGACCGACTTGTAACCAAACACTGACCGACTTGCGCACGCGCGCTTACGTTTACGCGCTGGTGGCAGCCCTACCATTCGAGCAGCGACGTCCTATTACCCATCCGACTAATTACCCGAATGAGAGAGAAAGCCATGCGGGCGGCAATCCGGTCTCTGCTGGTGTTCATCGGGATCACTTCGACGGTGATCGCCGGGCACGCCGGCGTCACGCTGATGGCGGCGAGCAAGCCGAGCGGCTACTCCGACATCGCCGCGATCCTGCCCGTGCGCGGCTCAGTCGTGGGCGTGGCGCACCCGGTGGTGGTGACCTTCGGCGCTCCGGTCGCGAACCGTGAGGCCGTGGAGCGGGCCATCGAGGTGTCATCGACGCCCGCGATGAGCGGCCGGTTCGAGTGGGTGGACAGCAACGTCGTGCAATGGGTGCCCGACCGGTTCTGGCCGGCGCACACCACCGTGGCGCTGTCGGTGGGCGGTCTGCGCACCGAGTTCAAGACGGGTCCGGCCGTCGTCGGCGTCGCCGACATCACCAACCACACCTTCACGGTCAGCGTGGATGGGGTGGAGGCGGATACGCCGCCGCCGGCGCTGCCGGCGCCGCATCATCGGTCGCATTTCGGCGAAGCGGGCGTGCTGCCGGCGTCGATGGGCAGACCCGAGTACGAGACGCCGGTGGGCACCTACAGCGTCCTCGCCAAGGACCGCTCGGTGATGATGGATTCGAGCAGTGTCGGCATTCCCGTCGACAACCCCGATGGCTACCGGCTCCAGGTCGACTACGCCGTGCGCATCACCAATCGGGGCCTGTACGTCCATTCGGCTCCGTGGGCGATCAACGCGATGGGCGTCGAGAACGTCAGCCACGGATGCATCAGCCTGAGCCCCACCGACGCGGAGTGGTATTTCAACACAGTCCACGTCGGCGACCCGGTGATCGTCAAAGAAGGCGTCCCAGCAGTGGACAGCGGCAAGGAAGCCGATGTGAAGCCGATGCAGCCGTCGACGCTCAACCCGGACCGGCCGCCCAGCTAAAAGGGTGGGGGTTCGTTGTCGGGTGGGGCGGGGCCGTCGGTGGTGTGGTGGGCGGCGATGCGGGTTTGGTGGTTGGCGCGGCGTTCGGCGGCCACGCGTTGGGCGCGGTCTTGGGTGCGGGTGCGCCGGCGTTGGGGCATCATCGCAGTGCGTTGGGCGCAGTAGTCCTGCGGTGGGGTTTGGGCTTCGGGGGCGGGCATCCCACCCACGGCGTGGCACAGGCTGGGAAACAGCAAGGCACTGCCCGGGGTGGTGACGTGGGTGTCCCCGGCCGGGGAGGTCAGGATCAAGGTGCCGTCAGCGAGTTGTTGTTCGCTCCAGCCCCAGAACGTTTTCAGCAGGTGGTGAGTGCGGCAGTAGCACTTGAGGTTGCCGGCATGGGTGGGCCCGCCCCGGGCATAGGCGATGGTGTGGTCGAGATCGCAGCCAGTGGCCGGCACCTCACAACCCGGCCACCGGCACGTCAGATCCCGGGCCCGCACGAAAGCGGCCAACGCGGCCGACGGGGTGTAGTGGGGTTCGGGTGCGTGGTAGCCGGGGTGGATCAGCGGTACCCGCTTAGCGGTCAACGCCAACTCCGCTAAGAGTTCGGCGGTGATGAGGTCCTCACCGCCCAGCACACACCCCGGGACGTCACTGTGGCCGTTGAGGGTGGCCTGTTCGGCGATCACATGGATCACAACCGGCGAGGACGCCTTACCCCCGCCCGCGGTGCAATCGTCGCGCCCGCACTCACAGCCCAGCCGGGTCGCTCCGGCGGCCAGCGCCCCCAACGCATCGGCGCGGCGCTGGGCCAGCGTGCGCGGATCATTCGGGCACACCGTGGCCGCCAACCCCGACAGCCGCGCATCGACAGCCTGAGCGTCGGTGGCACGCAGCCGCCCATCAATCTGAGACAGCCCCTCATACACGCCGCCGATCCACACCTCCCGCTCGGCCTGCACCTTCTGGCGGCGCCGCACCGCATCCACATCGGCGCGAGTCACGATCGCGTCCACCTTCTGCGACAGCCGACCCCGACTCAGCGACGGCCAGCGCGCCACCCGCGCCGCGATGGCGGCATCCACCGCCGCCAGCACCTGCGGGTCCTCGATCAGATCGGTGCGGAACACGATCGTGGAAAACGCCTCCAGATCGATGTCCCCGGCACAAAACACCGCCGCCACCGCCGGCAACCGCTCCCGCATCGCCCGGGCATACCGCAGCTTGGTCTCCGCGCGCCCCTGGCTGATCTTCTGCCCCGCGGCCACCTCCCCCGCCACCGCCTTGAACGTGTCGATCGCCCACTGCCCCGCCTCTGCACCCGGCACCAGGCGGTGGGCGAACAACTGCCCGATCGCCACCAACTCCGCAGCCATGTCCTGGTTGACCGAGCGCGCCGCCCCCACGATCCGCGCCATCCAACCCACCGATTGCTCAGTCTCCTCCAACAGAGCCCGCCGGTGGGCCAACACCTCCCGATAGCCGTCATACTCCGCCATCCCCGGCGCAACGAACGGCAATCTATCGAACATACGTTCTATAGTACCTGCTCACCCCGACACCGCGGGTGTCATCTCCCAGGGCATCGGTGACAGTTGGCGTGTCAGGACTTCGGTGACGTTTCGTCGCTCTTGGGGCATGGACCGCGGGGTCGTGCGTTGCCGACGTAGGTCACCGCGGGTGCGGGTCTTGTGTGCTCGATGAGGACTTCGCCGATCAGGTCGGCGACGATGATCTTGTCGCCGTTGGTGACGACCAGGACCTGATCAAAGCCGCGTCATCCATCGACCTTGTACTGGACCCCCGGCAACGGGATTCCCTGACTACTGCGCCGGCGCGCCCACCGCCCCACACGCCGGAAGAGCCGTCGTCGTCCCTGCCAGCACCGCCGGAATGGGTGCCGCGGGCACTTCTGCCGCCGCGGCTTGGGTCGGCGTCTGCGGGCCCGGCAGCACGACCGGGTCGGCTGCCTTTCCGGCCGACGGATTCATCGGCGCCCCCTTACCCGTGCCGGCCTGGGTCACTATCGGAACGCCTACCGGCGCACCGCCGACAGCCCCGGCCCCGGCGCCCGCCACCGGTACCACCGGCGCCACCGGAGGCACGACAGGAACCGGCGGGACAACGGGCACGGGCGGCACCACCGGCACGACCGGCGCCGCCGGCACCGGCCCGGGCAGCACCACCGGCGCCGCCGCTACCGGCCCGGCAGCGAAGCCCAACTGCTGCTCGATGCAGTTCCCGCCACCGGTTCGCAACGGAGTCGCCACCACACCCGGGCTCAGCGCCAGCGCAGCCCCGCACAGCCCGGCGCCCGCGGCGACCGCTACGCAGAATCGATCGAAATTCCGCAACGCCAACTCCATTCATTCGCCCCGATTGTCCCCGCATTGATTGACAATGGGGAACCGTATCGGCGCGCTGAATTCCTGCCTAGAGCCCTAAGTTGATGGATGCCGAACCGATGCCAACCACCGGCCGTGCCGTGACAGTGTCTTTCCCGAATAGTTACGCGGGGAACGGTTTTGACGGCCAAAGCTGTGCTACCTGGCCGCACCGACACCATTTGCCAGGCGAACGAGGAAGCCGAAAAAACGGGGTTGGGAGGCGTTCCGCAAATCTTTGCGGGCAAATTACATCAGTGTAATTTATACTTATGGAATTCAGGACAACACTCAAATCCGAGCCGTATATCGATGTACTCGGCAGGGCCCGCCGAAACCAATCGAGCGGGTGAGGCGGTGGCCGCGTCGTGACGTCGCTGCCGCGGTCGACATGGGCTACGCCACTACGCTGCAGCGAGCTCAATTCACGATCAACGCCCCGTTGTTACCGGGTAAGCCTGGGCTGCCACCGGGCCCCCAGCGCCCCCGGCACCCCCGGTGCCCGGGATGCCCGCAACGGGATAGGCCGCCACATCGCCGCCGTTGCCGCCACTGCCGCCTGAAGTGTTTGCTAGGTTGCGGTTACCACCGACGCCGCCATCGCCGCCCACTGCCGTTTCCGTTGCTGAAGAACTGAATTCCAACACTCCGGCACCGCCATCCCCTCCCGCGCCGCCATAGGTGCCGTTGCCGCCATTTCCTCCCCGTCCGCCAACGGCGACATAGCCGCCTATCGCTTCACCGCCCCGACCGCCGTCACCGCCACTCGCCGCAGTGCCGGTCCCACCGTCGCCTCCATCGCCGCCGCGGCCGTGGCCAGAAAAGGTAATAGCCATACCGCCATCTCCGCCCGATCCGCCCGCATTTCCGCTGCCGCCACCGCCGCCGCCACCGCCGGTGTAGCTACCGGTCGACCCCTGGCCCAGATCGATCACGTCACCACCGCGACCGCCGGCCCCTCCGATGTTGCTGCTACCACTGCCGCCAGCCCCACCATCGCCCGCGGTGAATGTTCCACTGCCATTCGTCACCCTCACCTCCCCGCCTTGGCCACCGGCGCCGCCGGAGAATAGTGCCATCACCACCGCTTCCGCCCACGCCACCCGCAGCGGTGGCGGAGCTTCCGATGCCTAGCCCGACATTGCCGCCCGCTGCGCCGGCTCCACCTGCACTCCCGCCGCCGCCGGCCCCGCCACCGCCCCTGCGTAGCTACCGGTCGAGTCCGGACCCAGATCGATTGCGTTACCACCCGTGCCCCCGCCCCTCCGAGGTTGCTGCTGCCGATGCCACCAGCGCCGCCATCGCCGCCGACAAAAGTTCCTTTGCCGTTCGTTACCCAAACCTTCCCACCATCGCCGCCGGCGCCGCCGAAGAAGGAGCCATCACCACCGTTTCCGCCAACACCGCCCTTACCGATAGCCGTGCTGCCCTTGCCCAGGAAGACATCACCGCCCACTCCGCCGACTCCGCCTACAAGGCCGCCTGAAGCGCCTGACCCGCCCGCACCGCCAAGCGCGGTACCAGACGCGGCCGCGTTGCTGAGGGACGCGCTTCCGCCGATACCACCGGTCCCGCCGGTTCCGATTACCCCGGGGGTCCCGCCGGACCCGCCGGCCCCGCCAGTAGCGCTGCCAATGACAGAGTTCGACGTCGCCTCACCCCCGGCTCCACCGACTCCGCCGCCGTCACCGCCCGCTCCGCCAGTACCGCCGACAGCATTTCCGCTGGCAGCTGCATTGGTGATGGTTGCGGCACCGCCTGCCCCACCCGTTCCGCCGTCGACGCCATCAGCCCCGGCCCCACCGATGGCGTCCCCGGTTCCACCGTTGAACGCTGCGCCGCCATGCCCGGCTTTGACACCTACCCCGCCGTGGCCACCAACGGCTTGGGCGGCGGACGCAGCATTGCCGATCGTCGCTACCCCCGTTCCCGCCATCTCCGCCCAACCCGCCACCAGCACCGATGTTGATGCCATCGGCGCCACCACCGTGGCATCCCACCCGGCCCCACCGACCCCCCGGCCCCACCGGCACCACCAGTTCCGCCGTGACCACCAGCACCGCCATGACCGAACTACCGGCCCCCGGAACCGCCAGACCCGCCAACACCCGCGTTGCCGCCGCCACCACCCGGCCCACCCACGCCACCTGCCGCGGTCGAGGTTCCTGCGCTACCCGCCGCTCCGACCGCACCAGCCCCACCGACACCCTCGGCCCCACCATCGCCGAACCACACCGCACTACCCCCGGCACTGCCAGCACCGCCACTAACCGTGGCAGTCCCTATCCCTCCGGCGCCGCCAGCGCCCCCAGCGCCCCACAACCAGCCCCCACTACCACCGGCACCACCGTCACTACCTCCGATACCACCGGCACCTCCGACCCCACCGGCACCGATCAATCCCGCCGCACCACCGGCGCCACCTGACTGCCCCGTAGCGCCCGAGCCCCCAGCTCCGCCATTACCCCACAACAGCCCCCCGGCACCACCGTCCTGACCGGTCCCCGGCGCCCCGTCGACGCCGTTACCTATCAACGGCCGCCCAAACAACCACTCGCCAGGCCGATTGACCAGACCCAACACCGCATCCTGCGCCATCTGCAGCGGTGAGGCGTTGAACCCCTCTGCAGTCCCGTAAGCAACCCCCGCGGCACTCAACGACCCCACGAACTGGTCGTGAAAAGCCGCCGCCTGCAAACTGAGCACCTGATAAACCTGACCATGACGCGAAAGCAGAGCCGCGATCGCCGCTGACACCTCATCACCCGCAGCAGCCGCCACCCCCGTAGTCGACAACGCCGCCGCCGCAGTGGCGGCATCCAACGACGAGCCGATCCGACCAAATCCTTCGCGACGGTCGCCAAAGCCAGGGGCGCAGCGATCACATGAGACATCGACCAACCTCTGAGAAGCTCGTCTCAACGACCGGTCCATGGGCCGGAGATGCAAAATTATGTGGCGATTATGTGGCGCGCCCCGCCATCGCAGAACGACTTATCGACCGATCAGCCGCAAAAGTGGTGGACGAAGGATGGCTTCGACGACGAGCTGGTGCCCACGAAACGCCTCCATTCCCCGGTCAATCCGAGCCCCACCACAGCGACGGCCAGCTAAAGCTCAGCGCACCCTGACTCAGCCGCGTGATCAAGTCCTCGAGCGCCCGCAGCGGCAGCTCCATCCGCCACTCCGGCAGCAGACCGGACAGGTGCAGCGATTCCGACGTCAGTTCGACTCCGGTGATCATCAGCCCGTGTGGCAACTCCGGCAGCTGAACCTGATAGGACGGCGTGCGCAACGGCAGCTTCCACCGCCGCTGCCCGGCCACCACCGCGCGCGGGCGCAGCCACAACGTCGAACCGACCACGTCGGCGTCGACCTCGAGACCGCCGAGACCGGGTCGTCGTGCCCAGCTCAGTCGTGCCGTCCCGTCCTCCCCCGATTCGCTGCGCAGGTGCGGCGCCGCCTGCTCCAGCACGTGGTCGAAGATGTCTTTGGGCAACTCTGTGTTCAACTCCGTCGGGGCCGCTACGACCAGCGGCGGCACCCCGGGACGGATATGCACGTTGCGCATAAGGGCGACCGCGCTCTGCAATCGGTTGTCGGCCCAGCGGATGTCGCGGGCGGCCACCCGGACTTCCCCGAGCTGGCCCACCGGCAATCCCTGTGGATCCAACTCCGATTCCAGTTCCACGACGGTCAGCGTCACGTCTTGATCGCCGATGCGAACCGTGACTTCCTTGCCGACCAACAGCTGCTGCAGCGTCGCGAACAAGGTCCGGTACGGCATCGCCACCGCATGCGCGCCCACCGACGGTATCCCGGTCGACGACCACAGTGAGGCGAGCATCTCCAAGGCGCGGAACGGGTCGTCCCAGCGCAGGAAGGGAACCTTGGGCGACATCGGCAAGCTCCTCCTCACCAGCAGGGTAGCCGGTGGGTTCAGCGGTCGATACGGCTATCCCGGTAGGACCGGCGCGGCCCCGCCGATCATCAGGCCGGCCACCTCCGACCAACCCTGTTGGTTTTCCGCGGCGGCCGCCGAGTACATCAACACTCCTTGCGGACCGGCGACGTACACGGTGGACGGATTGGCCGCGATGGCGAACAGGGGGATCTGCAGACCGCGGGCGGGCGCATCGGAATTGACGCCGTCGAGATTGACATAGGACACCGGATGGGTCGCGTCGTTGCGGGTCACCACGATGTCGTCGCCGGTTCGCCAATACAGCGACACCACCGAGGTGCCGAGTCCGAAACCCAGCCGCCGTGGATAGGTCAGGGCGAACTGGCCGGCCTGGGTCTGCTCGACCCCGGCCAGGATGACCTGTCCACCGATCACCATCGCCGCGCGGGTCCCGTCGCGGGACAGCTGCAGATCGCTGATCGGTCCGGGGAAGCGCGCCGCCACTGCGGTGGAATCCACAGGGATCCGGGCGGGTTGGCCGGAGGCGGGTTCTTGAATGGCTCGCAGCACGTTGTTGGCGTCGACCACCACCCACACCGCGTCGTCCAGTGACCAACTGGGCCGCGACAGGTTGTGCCCGTCGGCGGACTGCACCGCCTCGCCACCGAGGTCCCCGATCCACAGCGACGCCGCCATGTCCGGAGCGCCCCGGCGCAACGTCACCACCGACGCCACCTGCCGCCCGCTGCGCGACAGCGCGGCGCCGGTCTGATCGCCCATATGGCCGAAAGCTCCCGGCACCGTGGTGATGTGCTGTCCGTCCAGCTCCACCAGTGATCCGCCCACCAGCGCGTGTAGGCCCGCGCCGGCGCCGTCGGCCACGCCCGGATCGGTGGCAGCGACGTCGGAGGTGTTCCAGCCCTGGGCGAACCGGTCGTCCAGCGGGGCGCCGTCGGCGTTGATCACATACGGTCCGCGAATGTCGGCCCGTGCCAGCGTCCAGATGATCTGGGCGGCTAGCAGTGCCCTGCTGTGCGGGTCCGTCGTGGACAGCTTCTCCAGTTCGATGCGGGCGCCGCCATAGCCCTTGCCGACGCCACTCTTGCCGCCGTCGGCCCTGGTGACCGGCCCACGTAAGCGCAGCGGCGGAGCCAGCAGGTTGCGCACCGTGTGCGCCATCTCCGGGCGCGGCCCGGCCAGCAGCTTGGAGATGAGCTCGGTGGCCAGCTGGTCGTGATCGGACACCGCGACGTAGCGCGGATCGGGCACCACCGTCTTGCCGGTGGGGTCGGCGAAGTAGAGCGTGTTCCGCTTGTAGGTCGACTGGAACTGCTGCCAGTCCAGGAAGACGCCGTTGGGCAGCCGGTCGATGCGCCACCCACCGGAGGTCTTGATCAACTCGATCGGCCCCGGGTCCGGCAGCTGGCCATCGGCGGTCTCGAACACTCCGATGTCCGACAGCGAGCCCAGGATGTCGGCGCGCATGGTCGCTGAAACCTTCTCGGCGCCACGGGTTTCGACGAACACCACATGGTCAATCAGCAGCGCGCTACCGGCGTCGTCCCAGGAGTTGGAGGCCGACTGGGTGAGGAATTGCCGGGCCGCCAGATGCCGGTTGGCCGGGTCGGCGGTGGCCTTGAGGAATTCGCGCAACAGCACGTCGGGGTCCATGCCCGGTGTGGGCTTGGGCAGGTTCGACGGCGCGGGCCGCTCCACGGTGCCAATAGCCTGCGGCGCCGACGAACTGGGCACGCTTGCACAGCCGGCCAGCACGCTCACCGCCATGAGCAGGGCACCCAGCGTCCGCCTCATCCGGCGTGCTCCCGGGTGCGCTGATCGACGACCGAAGCCGGGCTGCCCGCCGGCGCCGGCTGCGGGATCGGCTTCATGGGCAGCGGGCTGGTGGTGACCTTGTGCCCGCGCACCAGCGGCAATGTCAGCCGGAAGCAGGCCCCCTGACCGGGCTCGCCCCAAGCCTCCAGGCGGCCCTGGTGCAGCCGGGCGTCTTCGATGCTGATCGCCAGTCCCAGCCCGGTGCCCCCCGACCGCCGCACCCGGGACGGGTCTGACCGCCAGAACCGGCTGAACACCAGCTTCTCCTCGCCGGGTCGCAGGCCCACGCCGTAATCGCGGACGGTGACGGCGACGGTGTCCTCGTCGGCGGCCATCCGGATCCGGACCGGCTTGTGCTCGGCGTGGTCGATGGCGTTGGCGATCAGGTTACGCAGAATGCGTTCCACCCGGCGGGCATCGACCTCCGCGATCACCTCGTCGGTCGGCATGTCCACCAGCAGCTCGATGCCGGCCTCCTCGGCCAGGTGGCCGACGTTGGTCAGCGCCTTGTTCACGGTGGTGCGCAGGTCGAGCGCCTCCACCGACAACTCGGCGACGCCGGCGTCGTGGCGGGAGATCTCCAGCAGATCGTTGAGCAGCGTCTCGAAGCGGTCAAGCTCGTTGACCATCAGTTCGGTGGAGCGCCGCAGCGCGGGATCCAGGTCCGAGCTGTGGTCGTAGATCAGGTCGGCAGCCATCCGCACGGTGGTCAGGGGCGTGCGCAGTTCGTGGCTGACGTCGGAGGTGAACCGACGTTGCAGGTTGCCGAACTCTTCGAGCTGGGTGATCTGGCGCGACAGGCTTTCGGCCATGTCGTTGAACGACACCGCCAACCGGGCCATGTCGTCCTCGCCGCGGACCGGCATGCGTTCGGACAGATGCCCCTCGGCGAAGCGCTCGGCGATCCGCGACGCCGAACGCACCGGAACCACCACCTGACGCGATACCAGCAGCGCGATGCCGGCCAACAGGAGCAACAGCACCAGGCCGCCGGTCGCCATCGTGCTGCGCACCAGCGTGATGGTGGCCTGCTCGTTGACCAGCGGGAAGATCAGGTACAGCTCCAGGTTGGCCACCCGCGACGAGGTCGGCGTGCCGACGATCAGCGCCGGCCCGGAGAAGCCGTCGGTGTGCACCGTGGCGTACTGGTAGGCGGCCTGCCCGGCCTTGACGAAGCCGCGCAACGCGTTGGGCACCTGGTCGACGGGCCCGGCGGTAGAGGCGGCGCGCGGGCCGTCTCCCGGCACCATGAGCACCGCATCGAAGGCGCCGGCCAGCCCGGCTCCGGAGGCGGGATCGGTCTTCGAGGTCAAGGTGTTGCGGGCCAGCTGCAGGCTGCTGTCCAGGGAGCGCGTTTCTTCACCGTTGACGATGCCGCTGACGGTGTTGCGCGCTCGCTCGATCTGATCGGTGGCGGCCTTGACCTTGACGTCGAGCACACGGTTGGTGACCTGGCTGGTCAGCACGAAGCCAAGCGCCAGGATCACCGCCAGCGACAACCCCAGGGTCAGCGCGACGACACGCAATTGCAGGGATCGACGCCAGACCACGGCGACGGCTCGGCTCACAGCGCTCAAGCCGCGCGGCAGCGGGCCGGAACGCCCCCAGCGACCTCGACTACGTCGTGGGGAGCGCCAGATCACCTACACCGCACTCTCCCGGCCGCCGGATCACGGGGGGCCGGCCTTGTAACCCACTCCTCGAACGGTCAGAACCACGGTCGGGTTCTCAGGATCCTTTTCGACCTTGGCACGCAGGCGCTGGACGTGCACGTTCACCAGGCGGGTGTCCGCCGGGTGCCGGTATCCCCAGACCTGTTCGAGCAGCACATCACGAGTAAACACCTGGCGGGGTTTGCGCGCCAATGCGACCAGCAGGTCGAACTCCAGCGGCGTCAGGGAGATCTGCTCGCCGTTGCGGGTGACCTTGTGGGCGGGCACGTCGATGTCGACGTCGGCGATGGACAGCATCTCGGCCGGCTCGTCGTCGTTGCGCCGCAGCCGCGCCCGCACCCGCGCGACGAGTTCCTTGGGCTTGAACGGCTTCATGATGTAGTCGTCGGCACCGGACTCCAACCCGAGCACCACGTCCACGGTGTCGGTCTTGGCGGTCAGCATGACGATCGGCACGCCCGAGTCCGCACGCAGCACCCGGCAGACGTCGATGCCGTTCATGCCGGGCAGCATCAAGTCCAACAGCACCAGATCCGGGCGCAACTCGCGCACCGCGGTCAGGGCCTGAGTGCCATCGCCGATGACCGCGGTGTCGAAACCCTCCCCACGCAACACGATGGTGAGCATCTCGGCCAGCGAAGCGTCGTCGTCGACGACGAGAATCCTTTGCCTCATGGAGTCCATGGTGTCACCAGATCAGGACAAAACTCGGCTACCACACGCGTGTTTCTCGATTGATAGGCCCAAATAGCACCCAAATTGTGCTAAACGACCGTCAATCGGGTTACCGAGGCCCTCCGAGGGACGTAGCCAGCCCTGCCGGATCGACCTCCGCGTCCACCACGAGCCAGCGCCCGGACCAGCCCGCGGCGGCCAATCCGGCGTACACCTCGCCGGTTCGGCGCTGCAGTCCGTCGTCGCGTTCATAGCTGTCGCGCGCCCGGGTCGGATCGCGCTGCGCCCGGTCGCGGGCGCGCTGCCCGGCCAGTTCGGTGGGCACCGCGAGCAGGATCTGCCAGTCCGGCACCGGCAATCCGAGTCGCCCGTATTCGAGCATGTGCACCCACGTGACCGCTTCCCCGGCAGCATCCTGATGCAGCCGGGCCGCGCTGTAGGCCGCGTTGGAGGCGACGTAGCGGTCCAGGATCACCACATCGTGCTCGCGGGTCAGCCGCTCGATCTCGGCGACGGCCCCGGCCCGGTCCAGCGCGAACAACGTCGCCATCGCGTACACCGACTCGGCGAGGTCGCCGTGCTGACCGTGCAGCGCCTCGGCCGCCAGGTCAGCGGTGATGGACTGCCCGTAGCGCGGGAACGCCAGCGTCGCCACCGATTTGCCGGCGCGCCGCAATTGCCCGCGCAGGCCGTCGGTCAGCGTCCGCTTGCCCGAACCGTCGACGCCTTCGATCGCGATCAGCACGGCGCGAGCGCGCGGCTCAGTAGCGGTAGTGGTCCGGCTTGTACGGGCCCTCGACGTCGACACCCAGGTACTCGGCCTGGTCCTTGGTCAGCTTGGTCAGCTTCCCGCCGAGCGCCTCGACGTGGATCCGGGCCACCTTCTCGTCGAGGTGCTTGGGCAGGCGGTACACCTCGTTGTCGTACTCGTCGTTCTTGGTCCACAGTTCGATCTGGGCGATCGTCTGGTTGGCGAAGCTGTTGCTCATCACGAACGACGGGTGGCCGGTGGCGTTGCCCAGGTTC
The DNA here is from genome assembly GCF_017086405.1 of Mycobacterium gordonae. Classification (NCBI taxonomy): domain Bacteria; kingdom Bacillati; phylum Actinomycetota; class Actinomycetes; order Mycobacteriales; family Mycobacteriaceae; genus Mycobacterium; species Mycobacterium camsae. The sequence continues at coordinate 1,744,359 of NZ_CP070973.1, read as the reverse complement.
AGCAGCCGCCCCTCGGACAGCACGATGATCGAGCGACCGGTCTCCTTGAAGGTCCACAGGTCGACCTGCGGCTTGATGTTGGTTTTCGTCGCCCCCGAGCGCTCCAGGCCGGCCATGTCGATCTCGTTGTCGAAGTGGCCGATGTTGCCCAGGATCGAATGGTCCTTCATCGCCTTGATGTGGTCGAGCATGATGATGTCTTTGTTGCCCGTCGACGTCACGACGATGTCCGCGTCGGCGATGGCGTCCTCGACGGTCACGACGTCGAAGCCCTCCATCATCGCCTGCAGCGCGTTGATCGGGTCGATCTCGGTGACCTGCACCCGGGCGCCCTGGCCCTTCATCGCCTCCGCGCAGCCCTTGCCGACGTCGCCGTAGCCACAGATCAGCACCTTCTTGCCGCCGATCAGGGCGTCGGTACCGCGGTTGATGCCGTCGATGAGGGAGTGGCGGGTGCCGTACTTATTGTCGAACTTGGACTTGGTGACCGAGTCGTTGACGTTGATCGCCGGGAAGGCGAGGTCACCGGCCGCGGCGAACTGGTAGAGGCGCAGCACACCGGTGGTGGTCTCCTCGGTGACGCCCTTGACCGACTCGGCGATCTTGGTCCACTTGCCCTTGTCGGTCTCGAACCGGTCGCGCAGCACGCCCAGGAAGATCTTCCATTCCGCCGAGTCGTCTTCCTCGGCGGGCGGCACGACGCCGGCCTTCTCGTACTGCATACCGCGCAGCACCATCATGGTGGCGTCGCCGCCGTCGTCAAGAATCATGTTGGCCGGCTTGTCCTCGTCCGGCCAGGTGAGCATCTGCTCGGCGGCCCACCAGTACTCCTCGAGCGTCTCACCCTTCCAGGCGAACACCGGGACACCCTTGGGCTCTTCGGGTGTGCCATGCGGGCCGACAACGACGGCGGCCGCCGCATGGTCTTGGGTCGAGAAGATGTTGCACGACGCCCACCGAACTTCGGCACCCAGCGCGGTCAGGGTCTCGATCAGCACCGCGGTCTGGACGGTCATGTGCAGCGAACCCGAGATACGGGCTCCCTTCAGCGGCTGCACCTCGGCGTATTCGCGGCGCAGTGACATCAGGCCGGGCATCTCGTGCTCGGCGATCCGGAGTTCTTTGCGGCCGAAATCCGCCAGCGACAGGTCGGCAACTTTGAAGTCGATGCCGTTGCGAACGTCGGGGGTCAGCGAATTTTCGAGCGTCGTCATAGGGGTTTACATCCTTCTTTGGGGGCTCAAGCGAATCCGAGCAGCTGCGTCAGCCTCATTGCTCTGCTGGACTCACTGTAGCCTCCGGTCATGTGCCGTCCTGGTCAGGGGACGTTGATGACGCCGTGCCGCTCCGCGAACGGGGTCATCATCCTGGCCAGATCCGCCGCCACGTCGTGGTCAGCCTCGGGCGGCATGGACACGTAGCTCAAGCACAACCGGACGATCGCCCGCGACAGCACGTTGGCGTCGTCGTCGCTGGTGGCCAACCACGTCTGGGTGAAGGCCGTGGCCAGCCGCTCCGACGCCCGGGTGATGATGGGCGCGCTGTCGGTGGTGATGAGCTGCAGCAGGTCGGGCTTGGCCACTCCGGTCAGCAACGAGATCACCAACGGGTCGGCCGCCGTCTCGACGAAGAACGACCGGAAGCCCTGCAGGAACGACTCGTAGATGTTGCCGATGTTGGCGTCCAGCGCACCTTTGACAGTGTCGACCAGCCGGTCGGCCAGGCGCAGGGCATAACCCTGCGCCAGGCCCTGCCGGGACCCGAACTCGTTGTAGATGGTCTGCCGGCTGATGCCGGCGGCCCGGGCCACGTCGGACAACGTGATGGCCGACCAGTCACGGGTGAGCAGCAGATCCCGCATCGCGTCCAGAACCGAGTCCCGCAGCAGCGCGCGGGACGCTTCGGCGTAAGGAATCCGCTTCACAGGCGCGACCATATCTGTTTTCGCAACGAAGTTGGTGCCGATCATGAGCGGGCGACCTCCACCATCACGAAGTCCGACTTGGCGGCGCCGCAGTCCGGGCAGCTCCAGTCCTCGGGGATGTCGTCCCAACGGGTGCCGGGAGCGATGCCGTCTTCCGGCCAGCCGAGCTCTTCGTCGTACTCGAAACCGCACTGAACGCACTGGTACAGCTTGTAGTCACTCATGGTCCGTTCATCCTTCCTGGACTAGTTCGAAATCGGGCTTCTCGCGGACGGCGCAGTCCGGACAACACCAGTCATCGGGAACCTGGTCCCAGCCGGTGCCGGCCGGGAAACCTTCGCGGGCATCGCCTTTGGCCTCGTCGTAGCGGTACTCGCAAACGGGGCACTGGTACGCGGCGCTCACGCCGCTTCCTTTTCCGAAGCCCCGTACTTGGCCAGCAGCTTCTGCCGCAACCGCGGCTGCACGTTGACCTTGGTGATGTCGCCGTTGTAGTGCTCGAGCACCCGGTGGTCCATCACCTTGCGCCACAGCGGCGGGAAGTAGGTCAGCGAGATCATCGACGCGTAACCACTGGGCAGGTTGGGCGCGCCTTCCATGCTGCGCAGCGTCTGGTAGCGGCGCGTCGGGTTGGCGTGGTGGTCGCTGTGCCGCTGCAGGTGGTACAGGAAGAGGTTGGTGACGATGTGGTCGGAATTCCAGCTGTGCACCGGCGCGCAGCGCTCGTAGCGGCCGTTGGAGTTCTTCTGCCGCAGCAGGCCGTAGTGCTCGAGGTAGTTGACAGCCTCTAGCAGGCTGAAGCCGAAGATCGCCTGGATGATCAGGAACGGAATCACGCTCACACCGAAGGCCGCGATCAGCGCGCCGAATAGCACCGCCGTCATCGCCCAGGCGTTCAGCACGTCGTTGCCCAGGTAGGTGCGCGGGTCCCAGGGGCTCTTGCCGAGCCGGCGGATGCGCTGCGCCTCCAGGTGCACCGATGAGCGGGCACTGCCGATCACGCTGCGGGGCAGAAATTCCCAGAACGTCTCGCCGAAGCGGGCCGAGGCCGGGTCCTCCGGGGTGGACACCCGAACGTGGTGGCCGCGGTTGTGCTCGATGTAGAAGTGGCCGTAGGCGGTCTGCGCCAAGGTGATCTTGGACAGCCAGCGCTCCAGCGCGTCCTTCTTGTGCCCCATCTCGTGCGCGGTGTTGATGCCGACGCCGCCGAGCACGCCCACCGAGAGCGCCACGCCGATCTTGCCCAGCCAGCCCAGTCCGCCCTCATAACCCAGCCAGTGCAGGTTGGACGCGGTGAACAGGTAGGCACCCAGAACCACGCTGGCGTACTGGAACGGGATGTAGATGTAGGTGCAGTAGCGGTAGTACTTGTCGTTCTCCAGCCGCTCCATGACCTCGTCCGGCGGGTTCTGCCCGTCGGGACCGAACCGCAGGTCCAGCAGCGGCAGCAGGATGTAGACCAGGATCGGCCCGATCCACAGCGGCAGCTCGGCCGCCGTGTGCCAGCCCAGCTTGTTGATCCCCCAGACCACCGGCAACATCACGAAAAGCGCCGTCGGGGCGATCAAACCCATCAGCCACAGGTAGCGCTTCTTATCGCGCCATTCGGCGACCGGCACGTCCGGAGCGCCGTCGATTTGTGTGGTCATACGCCATACCTCCTTGTGTGAGTGTCACCACTTGAGGTTGGACATTACAACCGTTCACGTCTCGTGTCTAGACACCAGACGTGATTTTGTAAACTAACTATCCAAAAATTGCCTAAATGTCCACGTCAGCGTCGCCCTCCTCCCGGCGCGCCTGCACCGAATGCCGGCGGCCGTAGCCGAGGTAGATCGCGATCCCGGCCACCAGCCAGACGCCGAACCGCAGCCAGGTCAGCGCGGTCAGGTTGAGCATCAGCCACAGACACGCGCACACCGACGCGATCGGGAGCACCGGCACCCACGGCGCGCGGAACCCCCGCGGCAGATCCGGCCGGGTCCGGCGCAACACGATGACGCCGGCGGACACCAGCACGAAAGCGAACAGCGTGCCGACGTTGACCATTTCTTCGAGCTTGTTGATCGGGAACACCGAGGCCGTCGCCGCGATCACCACCGCGACCAGCGCGGTGATCCGCACCGGAGTCCCGCGGGAACCGGTCTTGGCCAGCCCGCGGGGCAGCAGGCCGTCGCGCGCCATCGCGAACAGCACCCGGCACTGCCCCAGCATCAGCACCATCACCACCGTGGTCAGGCCGGCCAGCGCTCCGACCGAGATGATCCCGCTGGCCCAGTGGATGCCGTTGGCCTTGAACGCGGTGGCCAGGTTCGCCTGACCGTGACCGGGGACGCTGCGTAGCTGGGTGTAGGACACCATCCCGGACAGCACGACCGCCACGGCCACATAGAGCAGCGTCACCACCCCGAGGGAGGCCAGGATGCCGCGCGGGACGTCGCGCTGCGGGTTCTTGGTTTCCTCGGCCATGGTGGCGACGATGTCGAATCCGATGAAAGCGAAGAACACGATCGAGGCGCCGGCCAGCACGCCGTACCAGCCGTAGTGACTGCCCCCGGCTCCGGTCAGCAGCGACAACACCGACTGGTCCATCCCCCGGCCCTGATGTTCGGCCTCGGGTTTGGGGATGAACGGGGTGTAGTTGGACGCCTTGACGTAGAAGGAGCCGACAATGACGACCAGGATGACCACCGCCACCTTGATGGCGGTGACCACCGCGGAGAACCGGGACGACAGCTTGGTGCCCAACGCCAGCAATACCGCCACCAGAGCGACAATCAGCAACGCCCCCCAGTCGAAGTCGATCGGCCCCAGCGCGACGGTTCCACCGGCGAAACCGAATACCGTGCCCAGGTAGCTGGACCAGCCCTTGGCGACCACCGCTGCGCCGATTGCCAACTCCAGCACCAGATTCCAGCCGATGATCCAGGCCAGAAACTCCCCGAACGTGGCATAGGAGAAGGTGTAGGCGCTGCCGGCCACCGGCAGGGTGGACGCGAATTCGGCGTAGCACAGCGCCGCCAGCGCACAGGTGCCCGCCGCGATCAGAAAAGAGATCCAGATGGCCGGGCCGGTGATGTCACCGGTGGTGGACGCGGTGACGGTGAAGATCCCCGCCCCGATCACCACCGAGACGCCGAAAACCACCAGGTCAAGCCACGTCAGATCCTTACGGAGCCGGGTGCCCGGCTCGTCGGTGTCGGCGATGGATTGTTCGACCGATTTCGTGCGCCAGCGACCGGACATCAGCCCGCCCCTTCCGTCACCTGCTACTCCGCAGCATTTGTGACCGCACAGTACTGGGTTACTCTGCGGGAATGGTGGGGAGCGTAGAGAACAAAAATCATGCGGTAGTGATCGGCGCGAGCATTGCCGGGTTGTCGGCGGCCCGGGTGCTGTCCGACTTCTACGGACAGGTCACGCTCTACGAGCGGGACGACCTGCCGAGCACGCCGTCAAACCGCGCCACCGTCCCCCAGGATCGGCACCTGCACATGCTGATGGCGCGCGGTGCCAATGAATTCGAAAGCCTCTTCCCCGGCCTGCTGGAAGACATGGTGGCAGCGGGCGTACCGATGCTGGAAAACCGTCCGGACTGCATCCATCTGGGCGCGGCCGGTCACGTCTTGGGCACCGGACACACCCTGCGTGACGAGTTCACCGCCTACGTGCCCAGCCGCCCACACCTGGAGTGGCAGATCCGGCGCCGCGTCCAGCAGATCGACAACGTGCAGATCGTGCAGCGACCGGTCGCCGAGCCGCGCTTCGAACCGGCGCAGCAGCGGGTCACGGGCGTGGTGCTGGATCCGGCGATCTCCGGCGAGGAACCCGAGTTCGTCGCGGCCGATCTGGTGGTCGACGCGGCCGGCCGCGGCACCCGGCTGCCGGTGTGGTTGGACCAGTGGGGCTACCAGCGGGCGCCGGAGGCGACGGTCGACATCGGAATCAACTACGCCACACACCAATTCCGCATGCCCGAAGGGCTGATCGCCGAGAAAGTGGTGGTCGCGGGCGCCTCGCACGACAAGTCGCTGGGGCTGGGCATGTTGTACTACGAGGACGGCACCTGGGTGCTGACCACCTTCGGTGTGGCGCATGAAAAGCCGCCGCGGACCTTCCCCGAAATGCTGGCTCTGGCAGACGATCTGCTGCCGGAGCACTTCAACGCAGCGCTGCGGCAGGCCGAGCCGCTCGGCGAACCGGCCTATCACGCCTTCCCGGTGAGCAGATGGCGTCGCTACCACAAGCTGGAGCGCTTCCCGGCCGGCATCGTCCCGTTCGGTGACGCGGTCGCCAGCTTCAATCCCACGTTCGGTCAGGGCATGACGATGACCTCGATTCAGGCCGGCAATCTACGCCGGGCGTTGCAGGCACCGGACGGCGATCTAGCGGCCACCCTCGCCCGCTTGACCGCGAAGACGACCTTCCCGGTGTGGATGATGAACGCCATCGGCGACGTGGCCCTGCACCACGCCACCGGCAATCCCGAACCTCGTTGGTGGCGGCCGGTCGGCGGGCTGTTCGACCAGTTCCTCGGCGCCGCGGAGACCGATCCTGTTCTGGCGGAATGGTTTTTGCGCCGGTTCTCGCTGCTGGACAGTCTGTACATGGTTCCGCCGGCAAAGCTGATCGGGCGCACCATGGCGCACAACATGCGGCTGTGGCTCAAGGAGCGCCGGGAGCTGCGGGCAACCGGTCAGCAGCGGCGCGCGGTCACAAGCCCACGGTAGCCCGGAACAGCTTGGCCGGTCGCTGGGCGGACAGCCGGATGGGCCCGTCGTCGGCGCCGACCCACGCGGCCGCGCCGCGCTCGAGCGTCAACGACCCGGACTTGCCGTGCACGGTGAGCGGACCCTCGACACACAACAGGATCTGCGGCCCGTCATGACTCGACGGCGCGTCGACTTCATGACCGAGGTGATCGCCGTCGAGAACCAGCAGTGAGAGCGCGAACTCGGCGGTCGGGGTGTCGTAGATCCGTTCCAGGCCGTCGCTGCGGATCGACGGGCGCAGTTGCGCTTCGGCGGTCGGCGTGAAGTCGAGCACCCGTAGCAGTTCGGGCACGTCGACGTGCTTGGGCGTCAGCCCACCGCGCAACACGTTGTCAGAGTTGGCCATCACCTCCACCGCGAACCCACGCAGGTAGGTGTGCAGGTTGCCGGCGGGCAGGAAGATCGCCTCGCACGGCGCCAGCGTGACCCGGTTGAGCAACAGCGCCGCGAGCACCCCGGCATCGCCGGGATACCGCTCCCCCAGTTCCAGCAGCGTTTTCACCTCGGCGGCGAATACCGTTGCGCCGGAACTGATGTACTGAATCGCGCCGTCGATCACGGCCGGCACCAGCACGTCGAGGTCGGGCTGGGGCGCGGTGATCCAGGTGGTGAACAGCGCGCGCAGGCCGTCGGCATCGGATTGGTCGTTCAGCAGATCGATGAACGGATCGAGATCGGACACGTTGAGTGCGCGCAGCAACTCGGTGGTCTTTGAGGCCTGGCGGAAGCCGGCCAGCGCCTCGAAGGGCTGCAGCGCAACCAGCAGCTCGGGCTTGTGGCTGGTGTCGCGGTAGTTGCGCACCGGCGAGTTGACCGGGATGCCGAGTCGCTGCTCGCGGGCGAAACCCTCGAGCGCCTGCGCCGCGCTCGGGTGCGCCTGCAGTGACAGCGGCTCATCGGCGGCCAACACCTTGACCAGAAACGGCAGCACATCACCGAACCGCGCCCGCGAGCCGGCACCGAGCTGGCCCTCGGGATCCTCGGCGAGTGCGGTCAGCAGCGATGTCTCGCCGTCGGGCGTCCTGAGAAAGGCCGGATCACCGGGGTGAGCACCGAACCACAGTTCGGCCTCGGGATGCGCGGCCGGCACCGGCCGCCCGGTGAATTCGGCGAGAGCGGTGCGTGATCCCCAAGCGTAGGTGCGTAACGCTCCGCGTAGCAGTTCCACCGTCTATCTATCCCCGTGCCAGTCGCAGGTAAACCGCGGCCATCTCCAGCCGAACGGCCAATACTGCCAGTTGCTGTTCGGCGCGTGCCGTCGCGGTCGGCGCCGAGGCCGGGTCCTGCATATCCTCGGCACCCACCAGATAGACGTCGTCGAGCCCGGCCACCCGCGCGGCCACCACCGTCCGCTCGGCCGCCAATGTCAGGGCCAGCACCCGCAGCCGCCGGGGCAGCGGGCCGTCGATCTGCTCGTCGTGGAAAAGCGCGGCCGCGGGATCGGCGAAACCACCGGGCCCGTTGCGCAACGCGGCCACCGCATCGCCCAGACCGGCGGCCGCCGCGGCCTGCTGTGCGACCCGCAGCAGCACCGCGCTGCCGTGCCGGGCCAACGCCAGGGTGGCGGCGCTGTCACCGGCGAGCGCGACCTGGCTGTCGGTCATGCGGGCGGCCAACGTCTTGGCCGGATTGGTGAACAGGTCGCGGCCGGCGCTGTTGCGCAGCGCCTCGGCGTCCAGTTCGTCGGCGAGCGCGGCCAGGTCGATGCTCAGCCGTGAGTCGACGGTCTGCAGCACAGCCAGACCCGCAGCCAGATACCGGCACAAGCCGAATTCCGCCAGTCCCGGCAGTCGAGGCGACAGCACCGCGACCCGGCCGGCCGTGGAGTCCCGCAACGGACCCTCGAACGGGGCAACCACCACCACCCGCGAGCCACGACGCACGCCGGTCGCTGCCGCACCCACCAGCGCAGGATCCCCCGGATCGTCACCGGCGACGATCAGCACGTCGAGCGGGCCGACCCACGGCGGCGCCTCGGTGACCAGCGCGATCGGCTCGGCGGCGACGGTCGCCAACGTCGCCGCCAGCAAGGCGCCGGCGGTCTCGGCGGTGCCGCGGCCGGCCACCCAGATCACGCTGCGCACCCGATCCTCACCGCGCAGCGAGTCCAGTTCGCCTTCGCTGAGGGCGGCCGCCACCGCACGCACCTGCGCACCGGCCATTGACGCCGCCCGCAACAGCCCGTCGCGGTCGGCGGCAATCAGGCCGTCAGCGTCCTCCAGATCGACGGCCCCGAGGGCACTCACGGAGCGGCCTCGCTCGCCTGGGCCGCAATTTCGGCACTGACCTGCGCGACCACCGCATCCACATCCTCGATGCTGCGCCCCTCCACATTCAGCCGCAAGAGCGGCTCGGTGTTGGAGCTGCGCAAGTTGAACCAGCTGCCGTCACCGAGATCGACCGTGACGCCGTCCAGGTGGTCGATGGACTGGATCCGGCTCACGAACGCCTTCAACACGGCGTCCACGCACGCCGGTGCGTCGGCAACGGTGAAGTTGATCTCGCCCGAGGATTCGTAGCGCTGGTAGTCGGCGGTGAGCTCGGACAGCGGCCGGTGTTGTTCGCCGAGTGCGGCCAGCACGTACAGCGCGGCCAACATGCCGGAGTCGGCGCCCCAGAAATCGCGGAAGTAGTAGTGCGCCGAATGTTCCCCGCCGAAGATCGCGCCGGTTTCGGCCATCAGGGCCTTGATGTAGGAGTGCCCGACGCGCGAGCGCAGCGGCGTGCCGCCGCGCTCGGTCACCAGTTCGGGCACCGCGCGCGAGGTGATCACGTTGTGGATCACGGTGGCGCCGATCTCACGGCCGAGTTCGCGGGCGGCCACCAGACTGGTGACCGTCGACGGCGAGACGGGCAGGCCACGCTCGTCGACGACGAAGCAGCGGTCGGCGTCCCCGTCGAACGCCAGCCCAATATCGGCGCCGGTTTCACGCACAAAGTTCTGCAGGTCTACCAGGTTCGCCGGATCCAGCGGATTGGCCTCGTGGTTGGGAAACGTTCCGTCCAGTTCGAAGTACAAGGGCAGCAACGTGATCGACTCGATCGCACCGAGCACCGCCGGGGCGGTGTGACCGGCCATGCCGTTACCGGCGTCCACCGCGACCCGCAACGGGCGCAGATCGGTGTTGTTGACCAGAGAGCGCAGGAACACGCCGTAGTCGGCCAGCACATCTTTGTCGGTGACCGCTCCCGGCGGCCCGTCGTGCCCGGGCACGCCGGCGATCAGGTCCTCGCTGATGGCGCCCAACCCGGTGTCGGCGCCGACCGGCTTGGCCCCGGCCCGACACAGTTTGATGCCGTTGTAGGCCGCCGGGTTGTGGCTCGCGGTGAACATGGCGCCGGGACAGTCCAGCAGCCCGGAGGCGAAATACAACTGGTCGGTGGACGCCAGGCCGATCCGCACCACGTCCAACCCCTGGCCGGTGACGCCGGAGGCGAAGGCTGCCGACAACGACGGTGAACTGTCGCGCATGTCGTGGCCGATCACCACCTGGGTCGCGCCCTCGCCGCGCATCAGCCGGGCGAACGCCGCTCCGACATCGGTGACCAGCGCCTCGTTGATCTGTTCGCCGACCAGCCCGCGGACGTCGTAGGCCTTGATGACACGGTGGACAGCCTCGGCGGGCCACGACATTCTGCGGTGCTCCTGACGACCTGGGTGGGTAAGACTCTTCGGCCGCCAGCCTATCGGCTAGCCGGGAGGATCCGGCAGCACCCGCAGGTGGCCACGTCGACGTCCGGAGCGATGTTCGGGCGGTGCGAGCAGACCACCGCTCGGCGCGGTGGCGTGGGCGCCCGCATGGTGCAGGTGGGAATCGGCGACGGTCCCGGCGGAGCGCGGTACGTCGTCGAAGCCGTCGCTGGCGACGAACCCGTTGACCAGCACGGGGGTTCGCGCGGCGTTCCTTCCGGAAGCCGCCCCACCCTCGCGCACGGCGTCGGCCAGCGCCACGAGTTCGTCGTCCTCGTCGGGATGGGTGGGCAGCGGCCCGGCATGGCGCACCAGTTCCCAGCCCCGCGGTGCCGTGATGCGGCCGGCATGGTTGACGCACAGATCCCACGAGTGCGGTTCCCGCGCGGTTGCGAGCGGGCCGACCACCGCCGTCGAGTCCGAGTAGACGAACGTCAACGTTGCCACTGCATAATGCGGACACCCGGGCCGGCAGCAGCGTCGGGGTACGTTCACGCTCGAAAGGCTATCGCGGTGAAACGCCGCCGCAGCGGCGGACACGCGCATCGGCGGGGGCGATGTCCAACCGTTACCATCGGCGCGTGAGCGGGGATAGATCGGCTTTGCCATTCGGGCCCCGGGGCCGGCCGGGACGCCGGCGGGGCCGCGAGGTGCGCGGCCCCCTACTACCACCGACGGTGCCCGGCTGGCGCAGCCGGGCCGAGCGGTTCGACATGGCGGTGCTGGAGGCCTATGAACCGATCGAGCGGCGCTGGCAGGATCGGGTCGGCGAACTGGACGTCGCGGTGGACGAGATTCCGCGCATCTCCGCCAAGGATCCCTACAGTGTGCAGTGGCCACCGGAAGTGATCGCCGACGGGCCGATCGCCCTGGCCCGGCTGATACCGGCCGGCGTCGATGTTCGCGGCAACGCGACGCGAGCCCGAATTGTGTTGTTCCGTAAACCCATTGAGCGGCGTGCCAAAGACACCGTAGAACTCGGCGACTTACTGCATGAAATCCTGGTGGCCCAGGTGGCAATCTACCTGGACGTGGAACCTTCGGTCATCGACCCGACGATCGACGACTGAGCAGCGGACCCCGGTCAGATGATGCCGCGTTTGAGGCGGCGGCGTTCGCGCTCGGACAGACCACCCCAGATGCCGAACCGCTCGTCGTGCGCGAGGGCGTACTCCAGGCACTCGTGCCGGACCTCGCAACCCAGGCAGATCTTCTTGGCCTCGCGGGTGGACCCACCCTTCTCCGGGAAGAAGGCTTCCGGGTCGGTCTGCGCGCACAGCGCTTTGTCCTGCCACTGATCGGCAGGGATCTCCTCGACGGGCTCCGGCTCGAAAGCCACAGGCGCATCGGGAACCACGCTCAGATGAGGACGGACAGGCGGCATGATGGTTTCAGCCGGCTCGGGAGTGGTGTGCGGTGTGCCTCCCATTACGCCCCGAAGGTACTCATAGGACATGCTCCGCCTCCTCACAGATCGAGAGTGAAATGGTTTCCCACTGTTCTGATGTACAGATGCCCAATTCGAACAAGTGATCGAATCTCGGTCTGCGACACCGGAACCGGCCGGCCAACCGGGAAATGACACTGATGTGATTAGACACGGACCGGGGACCCTGGTCAAGCTCTTCGGCGCAATTCCATACCATCTCGTGATCGAATTTCGGCGATTCTGTTGTTCGTGAAACACGGCGTGTCGAGTACGAATTGATCACAAGTCCCTTGCGCCCCATTGGTTACCAAGAATCACCCCACCCTAACCTGTCCCGGCGGGCGGGTACTGTCCTGGTGTGAAAGTCACTGTTCTGGTCGGGGGCGTCGGGGGCGCCCGATTCCTGCTCGGAGTGCAGCAGCTGCTCGGCCTGGGCCAGTTTGCTCAGGGCGGGGATGCCGGCCATGAACTCACCGCCGTCGTCAACGTCGGCGACGACGCCTGGATCCACGGCGTGCGCGTCTGCCCGGACCTCGACACCTGTATGTACACCCTCGGTGGCGGGGTGGACCCGGACCGGGGCTGGGGCCACCGCGACGAAACCTGGCATGCCAAAGAGGAACTCGCCCGCTATGGGGTGCAGCCCGACTGGTTCATGCTCGGCGACCGCGATCTGGCCACCCACCTGGTGCGAACCCAGATGCTGAACGCCGGCTATCCGCTGTCGCAGGTCACCGCCGCACTGTGCGACCGATGGCAACCCGGCGCACAGTTGCTGCCGGCCAGCGACGACCGTTGCGAGACGCATGTGGTGATCACCGACCCGGCTGACGGCAATCGGCGGGCGATCCATTTCCAGGAGTGGTGGGTACGCCATCGCGCCCAGGTGCCCACCCACAGCTTCGCGTTCGTCGGCACCGAAAAGGCAACGGCGACAGAAGAAGCCGTGAAAGCTATCGGCACAGCCGACGTCGTCATGCTGGCGCCGTCGAATCCGGTGGTCAGCGTGGGCGCCATCCTGGCCGTACCCGGCATCCGGGCCGCGCTGCGCGCCGCGCCCGCTCCGGTGGTCGGCTACTCCCCATCGTCGGCGGAAAACCGTTGCGCGGCATGGCTGATGCCTGCCTGTCCGCCATCGGGGTGGAATCCACCGCGCAGGCGGTGGGCCGGCACTACGGCGCCCGCAGCGCCACCGGGATCCTGGACTGCTGGCTGGTGCACGACGGCGACAGCGCGCAGATCGACGGAGTCGCGGTGCGTGCCGTTCCCCTGTTGATGCGAGACCCGGTGGCGACGGCTGACATGGTGCGCGCCGGGCTGGACCTCGCGGGCGTGACGGTGTGACCGCGCTGCCACCGGCCGGCGAACACGGCTCCGCCGCCAGGATCGAAATCCTGCCCGTGGCCGGGCTTCCCGAATTCCGCCCCGGCGACGACCTGGCCGCCGCGCTGATCGCGGCCGCGCCGTGGCTGCGCGACGGTGACGTGGTGGTGGTGACCAGCAAGGTGGTGTCCAAGTGCGAGGGCCGGCTGGTGCCGGCGCCCGAGGATGACGAAGAACGAGACCGGTTGCGCCGCAGGCTCGTCGACGAAGAGGCCGTCCGGGTGCTGGCTCGCAAGGAACGGACGCTGATCACCGAGAACAGGCTGGGTCTGATCCAGGCGGCGGCCGGCGTGGACGGATCCAATGTCGGGCGAACCGAATTGGCGTTGCTGCCGCTGGACCCGGATGGCAGCGCCGCTGCCCTGCGGGCCGAGTTGCGCGAGCGACTCGGCGTCACGGTCGCCGTGGTCATCACCGACACCATGGGCCGCGCCTGGCGCAACGGTCAGATCGACGCGACGATCGGTGCCGCGGGTCTGGCGGTGCTGCACAACTATTCGGGGGCCGTCGACCCGCACGGCAACGAACTGGTGGTCACCGAGGTGGCGGTCGCCGACGAGATCGCTGCCGCCGCCGATCTGGTCAAGGGCAAGCTCACCGACACGCCGGTCGCGGTGGTACGCGGACTGGACCCGGTCGACGACGGCTCGACGGCGCGCCGGCTGGTGCGCGCGGGCACCGAAGACCTGTTCTGGCTCGGCACCGCCGAGGCGATCGAGTTGGGGCGCGGGCAGGCCCAGCTGCTGCGCCGGTCCGTGCGCAAGTTCAGCGCCGAGCCGGTGTCCCCGGACGTGGTGGAATCCGCTGTCGCCGAAGCACTCACCGCGCCGGCCCCGCACCACACCCGTCCGGTGCGCTTCGTCTGGTTGCAGGACCGGGCCGCCCGCACGCGGCTGCTGGACCGGATGAAGGACAAGTGGCGCGCCGACCTCACCGGGGACGGCCGGCCCGCGGAATCCGTCGAGCGCCGGGTGGCACGCGGCCAGATTCTCTACGACGCACCGGAAGTGATGATCCCGTTCCTGGTGCCCGACGGAGCCCACAGCTATCCCGACGCCGCCCGCTCCGCGGCCGAACACACCATGTTCACCGTCGCGGTGGGCGCGGCCGTGCAGGCGCTGCTGGTTGCGCTGGCGGTGCGCGGCGTCGGCAGCTGCTGGATCGGGTCGACGATCTTCGCCGCCGACCTGGTCCGCGATGAGCTCGCGCTGCCCGCCGATTGGGCGCCGCTGGGCGCCGTCGCCGTCGGATATCCCGCCGAGCCCGCGGGGTTGCGCGACCCGGTGCCGGTCGCGGACTTGTTGATCCGCAAATGAAGACGTTCGCGTGATTGGAATAGCCTTCCAGAATGGCTGTCTTGCAATCGATGCCGCCAATTGAACTGCCAGTGACGGAATTCACTGCTTTCGGTCAGAAGTGGCTCACCGCCGCCAAGTTCTCCAAGAAGGACGGCATGGACTTCGGCACGCTGATAGATGCCGCGGTGGGTGCCGCGTTATCCGCGATGCTCGGCGACATCCCCATCGTGGTTCCCGCAGCCAGCCAGCTGCAGCCGTCACAGCCCGACTGCGTCGAGGTCGGCCCCGTACGAATAGTGGGTGGTGTCCGACCGCAGAACTTCGATGTGGGTTACCGGCCGGACGGCGTGCGGATCGCATTCGACAGCAAGACCCTCAACGACCATGACAGCGTCGGCAAGAACTGGCAGAACATGATCAACGACCTGGCAACGGAGGCAACCACCGTCCACAGCAGATTTCCTAGCGCCGTGGTGAGCTTCGTTGTCGCGATACCGACGCCGTGCCTTCCCGCCGGCTCACGAACGAACGCCATCATTGGAACGTTGACGCGACTGGGTGGCCGGGCACTCGTGGATGAGCCCAACCACCGGGCAGAAGCCATGAGCCTGGTTTCGTGGGACCCGATCACGGGTCAGGTCGACCCTAACCTGCCCAGCCCGGACAGCCCGTTGCGGATCGAGCGATTCAGTGCGGACGTATACAACGCCTACCACGCACGATTCCAGGGGCTGCCGCCTCATGCGACGTAGTCGGCCGACTCGCGCACGGGGGTGAGCCGGGATGTCAGTGGTTCCACAGATACTTGTGCCATGACGACGTTCGCGGGCAAGACAGCAGCGTCCGCTGACAAGGTTCGCGGCGGCTATTACACGCCGCCTACGGTGGCCAAGTTCCTAGCCCGCTGGGTCGCTGCGGCGGGTGGCAAGGTGATCGATCCGTCCTGCGGAGATGGCCGGATACTTCGCGAACTCGCGGTGCTCACCACAGCGGCCCACGGCGTGGAACTCGTCGCAGCCGAGGCGAAGAAGGCACGACAATACGCGTCGGTCGACAACGAGAACCTATTCACTTGGCTACGCCGGTCGCGGCCCGGCAGTTGGGACGGCGTAGCCGGAAACCCGCCGTACATCAGGTTCGGGAACTGGGCGGCCGAACAGCGCGAGTCTGCGCTGGAGCTGATGCGGCGCGAGGGCTTACGACCGACGAAGTTGACCAACGCCTGGGTCCCCTTCGTGGTCGCCAGCACTACCCTGGTGCGTGCCGGCGGGCGAGTGGGCCTGGTGGTTCCGGCCGAACTGCTGCAGGTCACCTACGCCGCACAGCTACGCGACTTCATCCTGAGCCGGTACCGGGACGTCACACTGGTCACATTCGAACGGCTGGTGTTCGACGGCATCCTGCAGGAAGTCGTGCTGTTCTGCGGAGTTGTGGGCAGCGGCCCGGCCCGGGTCCGCACGGTAAACCTCGACGACGCAGACGAACTCGGCGCGTTGACGGAATTGGACATCACCGGAAGGGAAGCCGCCCCCGCACTGCTGCACGACGACGAGAAGTGGACCAAATACTTTCTCGATCCCCCGCAGATCCGCCGCCTTCGCAGACTGAAGCAGTCCAACGCGCTGACCCGCCTCGGCGATATCGCGGAGGTCGACGTGGGCATCGTGACGGGCCGCAACAGCTTTTTCACCTTTACCGACGCCCAGGCACGTGCGCTGCGACTCAAACAACACTGCGTTCCGCTGGTCTCTCGCAGCGCTCAGCTGAGCGGCCTGGTTTACGACCAGGATTGCCGTGCCAGCGATATCGCCGCCAACCACCGGACATGGCTACTCAACGCGCCGTCCAATCCCACCGGCCGGGCGCTCAGTGCGCATATCGAAGCCGGCGAAGTCGCCGGGGTACACCTGGGCTACAAATGCTCGATTCGTAAGCCCTGGTGGCGCACCCCGTCGCTGTGGATTCCCGAGCTGTTCATGCTGCGCCAGATCCACTTCGCGCCGCGCCTAACCGTCAACACCACCGGATCGACGAGCACCGACACCGTCCACCGCGTCAGACTTGACCCAAGCATCAGCCCGTTGGCCCTCGCCGCGGTGTTCCACAACAGCGTCACGTTCGCGTTCACCGAGATCATGGGTCGCAGTTACGGGGGCGGCATCCTCGAGTTGGAGCCCCGCGAAGCCGAACAATTACCCATTCCGCCACCCGCCTGCGCCAGCACGGAACTTGCTCACGAGGTCGATGTGCTGCTCAAAGCCGGTGAGATCGAGAAGGCGGTCGATCTCGTCGACAGGCACGTTCTCATCGATCAACTCGGGATGTCGCAGCGCCTGGTCGCGGACTGCCGAGGGGCCTGGGCAACACTGCGTGATCGCCGAACCAAGCGGGGCAGCCGGCGCCCGCGTACCCACACGTGAGCGTCCGGGATTCGGTGATTGCTCTGCTCACCGGCTGGCAGGCACCCAACGCTGCTCAGGAATCGTTGGCCGAGGCGGTGCTGGGGTTCGTGCTCGCCCGCGCCGACGCGTGCCTGCGTGAGTGCGAACCCGGCCATGTCACCGCGTCCACCCTGGTGCTCGACGACACCGGCGCGCGGGTGCTGCTCACCCTGCACCCCCGGTTGGGCCGCTGGGTGCAGTTGGGCGGACACTGCGAAGCCGACGATCCCGATATCCTCGCCGCCGCTTCCCGGGAAGCGGCCGAGGAATCCGGTGTCGCGGACCTGCGACTGGAGTCCGAACTCGTTGCGGTGCATGTACATCCAGTGACCTGCTCGCTGGGGGTGCCGACGCGGCACCTGGATCTTCAGTTCGTCGCACATGCCCCGGCCGAGGCGCAGATCGTGCTCAGCGAAGAGTCCGACGACCTGCGGTGGTGGCCGGCCGGCGCATTGCCGCCCGGCACCGATCACGCGCTGGAGTATCTGGTGGGCCAGGCTCTGCGCCGAACTCAGACATCCGACGAGTAACGGATGCCGCCGTCGGGAATCGAGACGCCCGGCCACACCCGCGCACCGCGCAGCAGCTCGCATCGGGCGCCGATGTCGGCGCCGTCACCGATCACGCCGTCGCGGATCAGCGCCCGCGGACCGATGCGCGCCCCGAACCCGATGATCGAGCGCTCGATGACGCTGCCGGCCTCCACCTTGACGCCGTCGAAGATGACCGCGCCGTCCAGCCGGACGCCTGGACCGATCTCGGCGCCGCGCCCGACGACCGTGCCACCGATCAGCAGCGCCCCGGGGGCCACCGCCGCGCCGTCGTGCACCAGGCTCTCGCCGCGCTGGCCGTGCAGGGCCGGCGACGGGGCGATGCCGCGCACCAAATCCGCCGAGCCGCGCACGAAGTCTTCCGGGGTGCCCATGTCACGCCAGTAGGTGGCATCGACGTAGCCGCACACCTTCACGTCCGGGTCCGACAGCAGCGCGGGGAACACCTCGCGCTCCACCGAAACCTCCCGCCCCCGCGGAATCCGGTCGATGATCCGGCGCGCGAACACGTAGCAGCCGGCATTGATCTGGTCGGTCGGCGGGTCCTGCGTCTTCTCCAGAAACGCGGTGACCCGGCCGTCGCTGTCGGTGGGCACACAACCGAATGCGCGAGGATCGCTCACGCGTACCAGGTGCAATGTCACATCGGCCTGGTGATCGCGGTGGAAAGCCAGCAGCTCGCCCAGGTCGGTGCCGGACAGGACGTCGCCGTTGAACACCATCACGGTGTCGTGGCGCAGCTTCTCGGCGACGTTGGCGATACCGCCGCCGGTACCCAGCGGCTTCTCCTCGGTCACGTAGTCGATCTGCAGCCCGAGCTTGGAACCGTCGCCGAACTCGGCCTCGAATACCTCGGCGCGGTAGGAGGTGCCCAGCACCACGTGCTCGATGCCGGCCGCGGCGATCCGCGACAGCAGGTGGGTCAGGAACGGCAGCCCGGCCGTCGGCAACATCGGCTTGGGCGCCGACAAGGTCAGTGGCCGCAGCCGGGTGCCCTTGCCGCCGACCAGGACCACCGCATCCACGTCGTGGGTTGCCACTTCAGCGCCGCCCTTCTGCGAGTTCTTCCCGAGCCGACCGGCGCGACCGACGCGCCGCGTTGCGCACCATCACGCGCGAGCGCACCGCCAGCGATCCCCGCAGCGTCCAGCGCAGCGGCGCCCGCCACCACCCGGTGTTCCGGTCCGCCAGAAACAGGTAAGTACTGCGGTGGTGGGCGGCCAGATGGCGACCCGGGTCGCGTCCGGTCGAGTGACCCTTGTGGTGCAACACCTCGGCCGAGGGGACGTAGATGGACAGCCACCCCGCCTTGCCCAGCCGGTCGCCGAGGTCGACATCCTCCATGTACATGAAGTAGCGCTCGTCGAAGCCGCCGATCTGGTCGAACGCCGACCGGCGCACCAGCAGACACGACCCCGAGAGCCAGCCGACCGGCCGTTCGCTGGGATCGAGATGCTCCTGTCGGTAGGCCCGCGTCCACCGGTTGCGCGGCCAGACGGGCCCGAGCACCGCGTGCATGCCACCGCGGACCAGGCTGGGCAGGTGGCGCGCCGAGGGGTACACCGAGCCGTCCGGGTCGCGGATCAGCGGACCCAGGGCGCCGGCCCGTGGCCAGCGGGCGGCGGCCTCCAGCAGGGCGTCGATGCTGCCCGGGCCCCACTGCACATCCGGGTTGGCGACGATCACCCACTCCGGGTCAAAGCGGTCCCAATCCCCGTCGCGCAGCTGGGCGACCGTGCGATTGACCGCCGTACCGTATCCGAGGTTGGCCCCGGTGGGCATCAGGCGCACGTTCGGGTAGCGCTCGACGGCGGCTTCCGGCGTGCCGTCGGTGGAGCCGTTGTCGGCCAGCAGCACGCCCACCGGCCGGTCGGTGGCCAGCGACAACGACGCCAAGAACCGCTCTAAGTGCGGGCCCGGCGAATAGGTCACCGCGACGACCGGCAGCACGTCAGTCACGCGTAGAGGGTAACGGTCGATCGGAGGCCGCCGTCAGCGCCGCTTTCAGAGCGGGGCGCCAGGGCCGCAGCGGGGTCAGGCCCGCTGCAGCCCAGGAGCGGCCGGACAGCGCGGAGTACGACGGCCGCGCCGCGGGCCGTGGAAACTCGTCGCTGGTGCACGGCTGCACCCGCCGCGGGTCCGCGCCGTTCTCCTCGAACACCGCCCGGGCCTGCTCGAAACGGGACACCACGCCCTCGTTGGCGGCGTGCAGCACCTGGCCTCGCACCGGGCTATCGGCGAGCTCCAGCAGCGCGGCCGCCAGGTCTGCTGCGTAGGTGGGCGAGCCGGTCTGGTCGTCGACGACCTTGATCGGTCCGTCCTTCGCGGCCAGCCGCTGCATGACGGCGACGAAGTCGTTGCGGTCGGCCCCGCCGGTGTACACCCAGGCGGTGCGCACGATCACCGCCTCCGGCAGCCCGGCGAGCACGGCTTTTTCCCCGGCCAACTTGCTTGCCGCATAGACGCCCTGGGGGCCGGTGGGGTCGTCGGGTTCGTAGGGGCGTGGCCGGGCGTCCGGGAAGACGCCGTTGAAGACGTAATCGGTGGAAACGTGGACCAGCCGGGCACCGGCTCGCGCGCAGGTCCGGGCGAGGTTCTCCGGGCCGGTCGCGTTGACGGCGTAGGCACGGGCCTGGTCGGTCTCGGCGCCGTCGACG
Organism: Mycobacterium gordonae; assembly: GCF_017086405.1. Lineage (NCBI taxonomy): Bacteria > Bacillati > Actinomycetota > Actinomycetes > Mycobacteriales > Mycobacteriaceae > Mycobacterium > Mycobacterium camsae. Next base: position 1,724,213 of record NZ_CP070973.1, on the reverse strand, counting down.
TCGGTGTAGGCGGCGCAATTGACCACGACGTCGCCTGCCCGGATGATCTGCTCGGCCGCGGCGGCGTCGGTGATGTCCCAGTCCGACGAGGTTCTGGCCAGCACGTCGCGGCCCTCGCGGGTGGCCTGCGCCGCCACGAGCGTGCCTAGCTGCCCGCCCGCACCGGTGATGATCAGCCTGCCCGACATGTGTTCGAGTCTGGCACGCCGAGTCCGGCTACCCGGAAAGCGACTGTTGCACAAGTAGCCTACAGTGATGCCTGCGCAACGTGTGGCTCGTGTGACCCGTGTGGTTTCCACCGCCCTAGCCGTCGTCATCGTCCTCGGCACCGGGATGGCCTGGAGCAACGTCCGCTCGTTCGAGGACGGCATTTTCCACATGTCCTCGCCCTCGCTGGGCCGGGGCGCCGACGACGGGGCGATCGACATTCTGTTAGTCGGCCTCGACAGCCGCACCGACGCGCACGGTAACCCGTTGACCGCCGAGGAACTTGCCACGCTGCGGGCCGGCGACGAGGAAGCGACCAACACCGACACCATCATCCTGGTCCGGATACCGAACAACGGGAAGTCGGCGACCGCGATCTCCATCCCGCGCGACTCCTATGTTCAAGCCCCCGCACTGGGCAAGACCAAGATCAACGGCGTCTACGGGCAGACCCGGGAGATCAAGCGCACCAGCCTGGTGCAGGCCGGCGCCTCGCCCGCCGAAGCCGCGACCGCCGGCACCGAGGCCGGCCGCGAAGCGCTGATCAAGACGGTGGCCGACCTCACCGGCGTCACCGTGGACCACTACGCCGAAATCGGCCTGCTCGGCTTCGCCTTGATCGCCGACGCCCTCGGCGGTGTCGAGGTTTGCCTCAAAGAGGCTGTCTACGAACCACTTTCGGGCGCCGACTTCCCGGCCGGCCAGCAGCGACTGAACGGCCCGCAGGCGCTGAGCTTCGTCCGGCAGCGCCACGAACTGCCCCGTGGCGACCTGGACCGGGTGGTACGCCAGCAGGCGGTGATGGCGTCGCTCGCGCACCGGGTGATCTCCGGCAAGACGCTGTCCAGCCCCGCCACGCTGAAGCGACTGGAGGCCGCGGTGCAACGGTCGGTGGTGCTGTCGGCGGGCTGGGACATCATGGACTTCGTCCAGCAGGTGTCGAAGTTGACCGGTGGCAACGTCGCATTCGCCACCATCCCGGTGCTCGACGGCGCCGGCTGGAGCGACGACGGGATGCAGAGTGTGGTGCGGGTGGACCCCCATGAGGTGCAGGAATGGGTCGGCGGGCTGCTCCACGAACAGGACCAGGGCAAAACCGAAGAACTCGCCTACACACCCGGCAAGACCAGCGTCAACGTCATGAACGACACCGACATCAACGGCCTGGCGTCGGCGGTGCTCGACGTGCTCAGCGCCAAGGGCTTCACCGCCGGATCGGCCGGCAACAACGAGGGCGGGCACGTCAAGTCCAGCCAGGTTCGCGCTACCAAGACCGACGACCTGGGCGCCCAGGAGATCGCCCGGCAACTGGGCGGACTGCCCGTCGTCGCCGACTCCTCGATTCCGACTGGGTCGGTGCGGGTGGTGCTGGCCAACGATTACACGGGTCCGGGTTCCGGCCTCGATGGCGGATCACCGACTTCTGCGCGGGCGTCGACCGTCGGCTCGGTCAACAGCAGCAACGTTCCGGCGCCGTCACCGATCCTCACCGCGGGCTCGGAGAGGCCGGAGTGCATCAACTGAACGCGACACTGTCCGGGGCCATCCTCGACCCGTTGCTGCGTGCCGACCCGGTGGGCCCGCGCATCACCTACTACGACGACGCGACCGGCGAACGTATCGAACTGTCCGCGGTGACGCTGGCCAACTGGGCCGCCAAGACCGCCAACCTGTTGCGCGACGAGTTGGGCGCCGGCCCGGGCAGCCGGGTCGGGGTGTTCTTGCCGGCGCACTGGCAGACCGCGGCGGTGCTGTTCGGGGTGTGGTGGATCGGCGCCGAGGCGGTGCTGGACGGCGCCCCGGCTGGTTCCGTGGATCTGGCGTTGTGCACCCTCGACCGGCTCGAGGAGGCCGACGCCGCTGCCGCGGGTGGTGAAGTCGCGGTGTTGTCGCTGGATCCGTTCGGCCGGCCCGTGCCCGATTTGCCGATCGGTGTCACCGACTACGCCACCGCGGTGCGGGTGCACGGTGACCAGATCGTTCCTGAATCACAACCCGGACCGGCCCTGGCCGGCCAGTCGGCGGCTCAGCTGATGGCGGCCTGCGTGCAATCGGCGGCGATGCAGGGCCTGACATCGGGCGAGCGGGTGCTGTCGACGGCGACGTGGGAGCGCCCGGAGAAGGTGGTGGACGGGCTGCTGGCGGTGTTGTGCGTCGGCGGGTCGTTGGTACAGGTGGCAAATCCCGACCCGGCGGCAGTGCAGCGGCGAATCGACATGGAGAAGGTCGCCCGCGTGCTCTGAAGTTCTCCAGGCGATCACGCGAAATTCGGACTCCGCGGGCCCGTCCGGCTATAGGATTCGTTCGGCGGCCCGGGCAGCCGATCAATTGTGAGCTGCCGCGCCGGCGTTGCCGCTGGTTCGTGCCACTGAGGAGAAGCGATGTCCTTCGTATTCGCGTTGCCGGATGTGATTGCTGGTGCGGCTGCCGAGGCAGCGGGGGTGGGGCATGCCGTCGGCAGCGCCAGCGCCGCGGCGGCAGGTGCGACGACGAGCGTGGTGGCCGCGGCGGGTGATGAGGTCTCGGCAGCTGTCGCGGCGTTGTTCTCCAGCCACGGCCATCAATATCAGACGCTTCATGCCGAGGCGGCTGCCCTTCACGACCACTTTGTCCGAACGCTGTCCGGTGCGGGTGGCGCCTATGGGTGGGCCGAGGCGGCCAGTGTCGGACCCTTGCAGGCGTTCGAGGATGCGGTGCTGGGGGTCATCAACACCCCCACCAACGTCCTGCTCGGGCGTCCCCTGATCGGTGACGGCGCCAACGGCGCCGCAGGGACCGGTGCCAATGGCGGGGCCGGTGGCCTGGTTTGGGGCAACGGCGGCAACGGCGGGTCCGGGGCCGCTGGTCAGGCCGGGGGCCGTGGCGGTGACGCCGGCTTGTTCGGTCATGGCGGAGCCGGCGGGGCCGGCGGTGCCGGCGCGGCAGGAAAGGCCGGGGCAGCCGGCGCTATCGGGGGAGCCGGCGGAACCGGCGGGGTCGGCGGCGCCGGCGGTAACGGCGGCCTGGTGTGGGGCAACGGCGGGGCCGGTGGGGCCGGCGGGATCGGCGGCACCGGCGGAACCGGCGGGGTCGGGACGGCTGGGGCGGCCGGGGTGGCCGGAGTAGACGGCGGGGTCGGGGGTATCGGCGGCGGGGGTGGCCAGGGCGGAACCGGCGGTGCCGGGGCGGCCGGCGGCGCCGGCGGCCGCGCGACCGGCTGGTTCGGAAGCAGCGCGGGCGTGGACGGCACCGGCGGCGCCGGAGGTGCCGGCGGGATCGGCGGAATGGGCGGAACCGGCGGTGCGGGCGCGGCCGCCATCGGCGGCGATGGGGGCACCGGCGGCCAGGGCGGCGCCGGCGGCGCCGCCGGCCAGGGCGGACAGGGTTATGCCGGCGCCGCTGACGGCGCGGCCGGCACCGGGGGCACCGGCGGTACCGGCGGCACCGGTGGCGCCGGGCAGCAAGGAACTCCCTCCATTGGAGCTGGGGTGGGCAACATGGGCACGAACGGCGGCGCCGGCGGCGGCGGTGGTACCGGTGGAGCCGGCAACGGCGGCACCAACGGCGACGGCGGCCGCGGCGGCGACGGTGGGGTCGGCGGCCAGGGCGGCTACCGGCCCGGCGGCACCGGCGGCACCGGCGGTAGCGGCGGCGCCGCGGGTCAGGGTGGTAACGCCGGGTCCGGGGGGGTGGGCGGCCACGCGGGCGACACCGGCGTCGGCGGCACCGGCGGGGTCGGCGGAATCGGTAACAACGGCGGAGCCGGGGGTACCGGCGGGGAAGCAATCAGCATCAACACCGGAAACGCGACCGGCGGCACCGGCGGTGCAGGCGGTATCGGCGGGCTCAATCAGGGCGGCACCGGCGGTGCCGGCGGTGCCGCGACGAGCGCTGGAAACGCCACCGGCGGGTCCGGCGGAGCGGGCGGGGACGGCTACCTCGCCGGTGGGGCCGGCGGTACCGGTGGAACCGCGACCGGCACCGGCACCGGAGACGCCACCGGCGGGGCCGGCGGGGCCGGTGGTGTCGGCGGCAACGGCGCCGGCAAGGGCGGCAATGGCGGTGACGGCGGTAACGCGTTCGCCATGGGCTCCGGAAACGCCACCGGCGGCGCCGGCACGGACGGAAAAGCTGGTGCGTTCGGTGGTGACGGCGGCAACGGCGGCACGGGGCAGATCGACAACGCCGCTTCGACGGCGACCGCCACCGGCGGCAAGGGTGGCGCCGGTGGTGCAGGAGCCAGTGGCGGTAACGGCGGCAGCGGCGGCGACGCGGAACACAAAGGCCTGGGCAGCAACGTCGCCGGCGCGGGTGGCACCGGTGGCAACGCCACCACCGGTAGTGGCGGCAGCGGCGGCACCGGCGGTGATTCGCTGGTCAGCAACGCTGCCTCGACGGCAAACATCGCCGGGGGCAAGGCCGGCGTGGGCGGCAGCAGTGACACCGGCGCCGGCGGCAGAGGCGGCGACGGCGGCCTGGCCAACACCGCCGGTCAGGGCGCGGCTGTCGGCGCGGCCGGTGGAGCCGGCGGAACCAGCAACGCCGGCCCCGGTGGCGACGGCGGCGACGGCGGCGCCGCACTGATCGGTTCGGCCACCTCGACGGCCACCGCGACCGGGGGCGACGGCGGCGCCGGCGGCGGCGGGGTTGACGGCGGCAACGGCGGCAAGGCCGGCACCGCGGAGAATGCCGGTCTGGGCAACAACGTCGCCGGCGCGGGCGGCGCCGGCGGCAGCGCCACCACCGGCACCGGCGGTACCGGCGGGACCGGCGGGTTCTCGAAAATCGACAACGCGGGCTCCACCGTCGCCGCCATCGGCGGCAAAGCCGGCGCGGCCGGGGCCAGCAACACCGGCACCGGGGGCATAGGCGGCAGCGGCGGTTCGGCCCTCACCGCCGGCACCGGCGCGGCCATCGGCGCCGCCGGCGCGGCCGGGGGCACCAGCACCAGCGGTATCGGCGGCGCGGGCGGTGACGGCGGCACCGCGGAGATCAGCTCATTGACCTCGAGCGCCTCCGCGACCGGCGGCACCGGTGGCGGAGGCGGAGACGGCGGTAGCGGCGGCGGGCACGGCGGCAACGGCGGCAACGCGTCGAACGGGACCTTGGCTCCTTCGCCGGGGAACACCACCGGCGGCGACGGCGGTGGCGGCGGCGCCGGGGTGAACAGCGGCAACGGCGGCAACGGAGGTAACGGTGGCGACGCCTTCGGACCGAATGCCCACGGTGGCAAGGGCGGCGGTGGCGGCGCCGCCGGGCCCGGTGGCAATCCCGGATTGCCCGGTGCCGGCGGGTCGCCCTAGGCGGCTGCCCCCGACTGCGGCCAGGCGGCCGGCGCCGGGAGGGCGGCCGGCCTAGGGACCGCAACTCATGTTGATATCGCTATATTTCGATGTTAGCGTGGCCGCAAGGCAGCAGACATGGAAAGGGCTCGGATAATGGCGGTGCAGGTGTTCTTGGCGAAGGCGGCTTCGACGGTCATCACCGGTTTGGCGGGCGTCACCGCCTACGAGGTCCTGAAGAAGGCCGCCAAGAAAGCACCGCTGCATCAGACCGCTGTCGCCACAGCCGAATTGGGCCTGCGCGGCACCCGCAAAGCCGAGGTGGCCGCGGAGTCGGCCCGGCTGAAGATCGCCGACGTGATGGCCGAGGCCCGCGAGCGCATCGGCGAGGAGGCGCCGACGCCGGCCGTCGGCGACGTCCACGACCACGACCACTGATCCCGTGGCCCTCGCGCTGGTTTCAGAGCTCGCGCCGGCTGAAGACCCTGCGCTGCAGGTGATTTCGGACGCGGCTGGACGCATGCGGGTCCGGGTCGACTGGGTGCGCTGCAATTCGCGGCGCGCCGTCGCCGTGGAGGACGCCGTGGCAAAGTGCAACGGGGTACGCGTCGTGCACGCCTACCCGCGCACGGGTTCCGTCGTCGTCTGGTACTCCCCCAAGCGCTGCGATCGAGCCGCCGTGCTGCAGGCGATCGGCGGCGCGGCACACCTGGCCGCCGAGCTGATCCCCACCCGCTCACCGCATTCCGAGGAGATCCGCAACACCGACGTGCTGCGCATGGTCATCGGCGGCGCGGCGCTGGCCCTGCTCGGCGTGCGCCGCTACGTGTTCGCCCGGCCACCGCTGCTCGGACCGAGCGGCCGGATGGTGGCCACCGGGGTGACCATCTTCACCGGCTACCCCTTCCTGCGCGGCGCGCTGCGCTCGGTGGGCTCTGGCAAGCTCGGCACCGACGCGCTGGTGTCGGCGGCGACGGTGGCCAGCCTGATCCTGCGGGAGAACGTCGTCGCGCTGACCGTGCTGTGGCTACTCAACATCGGCGAGTATCTGCAGGACCTGACGCTGCGCCGGACCCGACGGGCCATCTCGGAGTTGTTGCGCGGCAACTCCGACACCGCCTGGATCCGGCTGCCGGACGGCGCCGAAGTTCAGGTGGCGATCGACACGCTGGAGATCGGTGACGACGTGGTGGTGCATGACCATGTCGCCATTCCCGTCGACGGTGAGGTGGTCGAAGGCGAGGCCGTGGTCAACCAGTCCGCGATCACCGGCGAGAACCTGCCGGTCAGCATCACGGCCGGGGCCCACGTCCACGCCGGCTCGGTGGTGGTGCGCGGACGCCTGGTAGTGCGCGCCCAGGCCGTCGGCAACCAGACCACCATCGGCCGTATCATCACCAGAGTCGAAGAGGCCCAACATGATCGGGCCCCCATCCAAACGGTCGGGGAAAACTTCTCGCGTCGTTTCGTGCCCACCTCGTTCGTCGTCTCGGCATTGACCCTGCTGGTCACCGGCGACGTGCGGCGCGCCATGACGATGCTGCTGATCGCCTGCCCGTGCGCAGTGGGCCTGTCCACCCCGACGGCCATCAGCGCAGCGATCGGCAACGGCGCCCGCCGCGGCATCCTGATCAAGGGCGGATCGCACCTCGAACAGGCCGGCCGGGTGGACGCGATCGTGTTCGACAAGACCGGAACGCTGACAGTCGGGCGCCCGGTGGTGACCAATATCGTTTCACTGCACAAGGATTGGGAGCCCGAGCAGGTGCTGGCGTATGCCGCCAGCTCGGAGATCCACTCCCGCCACCCGCTGGCCGAGGCCGTCATCCGCTCCACCGAGGAGCGCCACATCACCATCCCGCCGCACGAGGAATGTGAGGTGTTGGTCGGCCTGGGCATGCGGACGTGGGCCGACGGGCGCACCCTGCTGCTGGGCAGCCCGGGGCTGCTGCGCGCCGAGAAGGTCAGGGTGTCCAAGAAGGCGCAGGAGTGGGTCGACAAGCTGCGTCGCCAGGCCGAGACACCGCTGCTGCTCGCGGTGGACGGCACCCTGGTCGGCGTCATCAGCCTGCGCGACGAGGTGCGACCGGACGCGGCCCACGTGCTGAACCGGTTGCGCGACAGCGGCGTTCGCCGCATCGTCATGCTCACCGGCGACCATCCCGACATCGCCGAGGTGGTCGCCGACGAACTGGGCATCGACGAGTGGCGGGCCGAGGTGATGCCCGAGGACAAGCTCGCGGTGGTGCGCCGGCTGCAGGACGAGGGTTACGTCGTCGGGATGGTCGGCGACGGCGTCAACGACGCCCCCGCACTCGCGGCCGCCGACATCGGCATCGCGATGGGCCTGGCCGGAACCGACGTCGCCGTGGAGACCGCCGACGTCGCGCTGGCCAACGACAACCTCTACCGACTGCTCGACGTGCGTGACCTCGGCGCCCGCGCCGTCGACGTCATCAGGGAGAACTACGGCATGTCGATCGCGGTCAACGCCGCCGGTTTACTCATCGGCGCCGGCGGAGCGCTGTCGCCGGTGCTGGCCGCGATCCTGCACAATGCGTCGTCGGTGGCCGTGGTGGCCAACAGCTCCCGGCTGATCCGCTACCGGCTGGAGTGAGCCGCACCGAGCTACGAGCCAAACGAGATTTCCAGCAGCATCTTCTTCTGCTCGGTGTATTCCTGTTCGCTCAGCAGGCCGGCGGCGCGCTGTGCGGCGATGTCGCGGATCGCGGCCGCCACACCGGTCATGACGGTCCGCGGCGCTGGTATTACCTCGACGTCCTCGGCTGAGGCATCCTCGTTGCGGCCGATGAGCTGCGCCGCCGCGGCGTGCTTCTGCCCGGCCGCGGTGGCCGACGGGCCTGGCATGGGTTGCCCGGCCATTGCGCCGATTCCCATCTGGTTCACCGTGTTTGCCACGTTGAACTCTGCCGCCGGCGCCGCTGCCGGGTTCACACTGGCCAGCGGTGTGACCAGTGCAGTCGGGCGTACTTCGGTTGCGGCAGTGGCAATTTGGGTCCAGCTCGTGGGCACCGTCAATTTCCCGACCATGTTCGCCTCGCCGAGAGCCGCTGACAGCGTCGGCGTAGGTATACCGCCGGGGGGCTGGTTCGCTGGGGGCCCCACCAGCGGCTCCACCTCGTCCCAGTCGCTGACGGTCTCATCGTCATCGGCACCGGAAACAGCCATGAAGGCGGCGAGAGGGAAATCCCCGAAGGTACCGATCACGTCCGCCGGGATGATCGCGAACAGGGCCACCGCGTCGATTGGCGCAATGAAAAAGAGATCGAGCACGAGCGTCGCGAGTTCCAACTCGGCCGGTACCGCCATCGCCGACAATGCCTGCGGCACAACCGACATGGCACCTTGCGCGGCGCCGGCCAGGGCGCCGGTCCGGCTGATCGCGGCGGCTTGGCCGGCCGTCCCGGCCGGGTCGGTGTTCTGCTGCGGGGGGGTGAAGGGATTCAGCACCGACGCGGCTGCCGACGAAGCTGCGTAGTTGTACATGGCCAGGCTGTCCTGCGCCCACATCTCGGCGTAAAGCGCCTCGGTGGCCGCGATCGCCGGCGTGTTCTGTCCCAGAAAGTTGGTCGCCACCAGCACCGCCAGCAGGGCGCGGTTGGCGGCGACCTCCGGCGGTGGCACCGTGGCTGCGAACGCCGCCTCGTAGGCGGCGACCGCGGTCCATGCTTGGGCGGCGGTCTGTTCCGCCCGCGCAGCGGTGGCACTCAGCCATTCCACGTAGGACCCGGCCGCTGCGCTCATCGCCACGGACGACGGACCTGACCAAGCGCCCTCGACGAGTTCGGACACCGCCGACTGATATCCGCCGATCGTCGTGTACAGCTCGTCGGCCACGCTCTGCCATGCCTGTGCAGCCGCCAGCATCGGGCCCGCGCCAGGACCGGCATAGATCCGCCCGGAGTTGATCTCCGGCGGATAGATCCCGAAATCCATTGCTGCGCATACCTCTTCTCGATGACGGCGGCAATTGCCCGACGGGGGTTCAGCGACCGAGCAGCCGGTTCTTCTGCTCGGTGTATTCCTCGTCGGTCAAAATCCCCTCGTCGCGGAGCTTGGTGAACTCACGGAGCTCGGCCGCGACTCCGGTGACCACCGCCCGAGGCTTGTCGCTGGGCGCCTCGCCATTCTCGCCAAGTGCCGCCTTGTCACCGGCGGCCGCCGCGGTTCTGGCGCGAGCGGCCCCGGTTGCCTTCGTGACCGCTTTGCCGGTGTTTCGGCCGGAACCAACCGTTCCGGCCATCGCTCGTCCGGCCATGCCCGCCATCGCCATCTGGGCGAGCATGGTGCCTGTGCCGGCTCCCGCCGCCGGTGCGGCGGCGGCGCCCGACGGGGTCCCGCCAAGCGCCGGCAGCGAGTACGCCACGGGGCGCACCGCCGGCGTCGCAGCGGTCCACGCCGGCGGCACCGACAACGCCCCGACGGCGTTCGCCTCGCCCAGTCCCGCCGACATCCTCTGCGGCGGCACCATGCCCGCCGGCATGTTGAACAGCTGCGACGGCAACGGCTTCACTGGCGCCAACTCCGAGCCCGGATAGGGCTCCACGTCATCCAAGTCACTGAGGACCTCGTCGCTGTGTAAACCGACCAGGGTGCTGTAGACGGCCACCGGGAGATTCACTATCCCGAGCACAGCGGCAGGCACGCCGATACCAATGGTGGCGATTCCCGCCGATACGCCGAAGGTGATGGCGGACAGATCGGCCAGCAGGGATAGCAGGAACAATGGGTCGTCCGCGGCCGCTGCCGGGGCCGCCGCGCTCTGTAGCGCGCTGGGCACCGCGGAGAAGGCTTGCTGGACCTTGCTCGCCACGGTGCCGGCCATTCCATTGGCAGGGACAGCGGCGGCTTGGTTGACCAGGCCCTCCGGGTTAGTGGTCTGCGGGGGTGGGTCGAACGGCGTCAGCGCCGTCGACGAGGCCGACGAGGCCGCGTAGCCGTACATCGCCGCCGCGTCCTGGGCCCACATCTCCGCGTACTGCGCTTCGGTGGCCGCGATCGCCGGGGTGTTGATTCCGAACACGTCGGTCGCGATCAGGATCATCAGTTGACTGCGGTTGGCCGCCACGATCGGCGGCGGAACCGTCGCCGAGAACGCGGTTTGGTAGGCAGTGGCCGCGGCCTTGGCCTGCACAGAGGTTTCTTCGGCCTGTGCGGCGGTGACTCGCAACCACGCCGCATACGACGCTGCTGCAGCGCTCATCGACGCCGACGACGGCCCCAACCAGGGGCCGGCGGTCAATCCCGATACCACCGCTTGGTAGGAATTCGCCGCCGAATTCAGTCCGGCGGCGAGCGCAGCCCACGCCTCGGCCGCCGCCAAGAACGGTCCTGACCCAGGACCGGTGAACATCCGGGTCGAGTTGACTTCCGGCGGATAGCTTCCGAAATCCATGGCTCGTTGCTCCTTGAGGGCCCCGTGGTAGCGGTGAACCCGAGGCGCCGCTCCTCGGGCGGCCCGCCAACGAAATCACACCGAGAAGCCCAAACTACATCGCGCAGCCAGCTCGTGCTTGCCAACCGTTCAGACCTGGCCGGACGCCGTCAGCGCCCGATGCTGCGCTACCAGCTGAACTGCGTCGGGCCGGATCAGCAGCAGTCCTTGCCGCGCCAGGCCAGCACGCCCTGCCACATCGCCACACCCGCCACGGCCAGCCCGATCGCCGGGTCGATCCACCACCCGGCGGGCCAGGCCGCGGTGACGGCCAGTCCGACCAGCACCCCGGCGGCCTGCGTGGCGCACAGATAGTTCTGGGTGCCCTCCCCCTCGGTCGCGCCGGAGTGCAGGCGGGCCCCCACCCGATGGTTGGCCCAGCCGAGAACCGGCATCAGCACCAACGCCAGCGCGGTCAGCCCGATGCCGAGCACCGAGGCTTCCGCGTGCTCACCGCCGATGAAGTGGCGGACCGATTCGGCGGCCACGTAGGGCGCCACCAGCCAGAAGGACACCGCGACACCACGTTGGGCACGCCGCTCGGCGGTCTGCGACAGGGTACGGTCGCCGGTGAACCGCCAGAGCACCATCGCGCTGGCCAGTCCTTCGGATGCGCCACCCAGCGCCCACCCGGTCAGCGCGACCGATCCGACCGATAAGCCCTCCCACAGGCCCACGCCGCCTTCGGTCAGCAACACGGCCAGGCTGATCCAGGCCAGTCGGCGGGCCCAGACGACGTTGCGCTGCCAGTCTTCGGTCAGCGGCACCGCGGGTGCGTCGGCACAGACATCGTGATTGTGGGCGCCGGTGGCCATCTCCATCCCACGATGTTAGAGGCGGTACGGTCACCGGGCGTGCAGGCAGGCGCGCCAGAGCGGGCGTTAATGTGCTGATGGTGCGCACCGACGACGACACGTGGGACTTGGCGTTCAGTGTGGGCGCGACGGCCACCATGGTGGCTGCCGGACGCGCCCGGGCCACCAGAGCCGCACTGATCGACGACCCCTTCGCCGAGCCGCTGGTGCGCGCGGTGGGCATCGATTTCTTCACCCGATGGGCGTGCGGCGAACTCGATACCGCCGACGTCGACTTCCCGGACGCCCCCTGGGGCATGCAGCGCATGACCGACCAACAGGCGGCCCGCACCCGCCACATCGACAGGTTCTTCGCGGCCGCCCAGGAAGCCGAGATTCGTCAAGCCGTGATCCTGGCGTCCGGCCTCGACGCGCGCGGTTATCGATTGTCGTGGGCGCCGGGCACGGTCGTCTTCGAGGTCGACGTCCCGCAGGTCATCGAATTCAAGGCGGCCACTCTGGCGTCGATGGGCGCCGCACCCACCGCCGACGTGCGGGGTGTTGCGGTCGACCTGCGCCACGACTGGCCCGCGGCGCTGCGCCAGGCCGGGTTCGACGCCACCCGGCCCACCGCCTGGGCCGCTGAGGGACTCTTCGGATACCTGCCACCCGCCGGGCAGGATCTGTTGCTGGACAACATCTCCGCGCTGTCCGCCGACGGCAGCCACCTGCTGGCGGAGGTGTTCTTCAGCGCTCCGGCCAGCCGGGAGCTCTACGACGCCATCTTCGCCAGGTGGTACGAGCACGGCCTCGACGTCGAAATGGACCGACTCGGCTACCCCGGTGATCGCAACGACGTGGCAACCCACCTGGAGCAGGACGGGTGGCGCGTTACGCGCACGCTGCTCAACGAATTGTTGGTGGCCAACGGGTTTCGGCCGCACACCGCGGGGCGATCCACTGACGAAACCATGTTCACCGAGAACTACTACTGCACCGCGGTGCTACCAGGAAGGCCGAGCTGATGCCGAACTCCGCCAAGCCGTTGGACGGCTTCCGGGTACTCGATTTCACTCAGAACGTGGCCGGGCCGCTGGCCGGTCAGATCCTGGCCGACCTCGGCGCCGAAGTCGTCAAGATCGAAGCGCCCGGCGGCGAGCAGTCCCGGCGACTCACCTCGGTACTTCCCGGCCGCCCACCGCTGGCCACCTATTTCCTGCCCAACAACCGGGGCAAGAAATCGGTGGCGGTGGACCTCACCGAAGAGGCAGCCAAGCAGCAGATCCTGCTGCTGGCCGACGCCGCCGACGTCGTCCTGGAGGGGTTCCGGCCTGGGGTGATGGAGCGACTGGGCCTGGGCCCCGACGAACTACGTGCGCGCAACCCCAGGCTGATCTACGCGCGGCTGAGCGCGTTCGGCGGAAACGGTCCCAACGGCACCCGTCCGGGCGTCGATCTGATGGTGGCCGCCGAGGCGGGCATGTGCACCGGCATGGCCACCCCCACGGGCAAACCGCAGATCATTCCGTTCCAGCTGGTCGACAACGCCAGTGGGCATGTGCTCGCCCAGGCCGTGCTGGCCGCATTGCTCAACCGCGAGCGGCACGGGGTGGGCGATCTGGTGCAGGTCGCGATGTACGACGTCGCGGTCAGCCTGCAGGCCAATCAGCTGACCATCCATTTGAACAAGCCCGCCGAGCAATCCGCGCCCACGCCGACCGCGCCCCCGGCGAAGAAGCGCAAGGGGGTCGGCTTCGCCACGCAGCCGTCGGACGCCTATCAGGCCTCTGACGGTTATCTGGTGATCAGCGCCTACGTACCCAAGCACTGGGCGAAGCTGTGCCAGATCATCGGCCGTCCCGATCTGATCGACGACGAGCGGTTCGCCGACCAGCGCTCGCGGGCGATCAACTACCCCGAGTTGACCGACGAACTCGAATCGGCCCTGGCCGCCAAGACTGCCGCGGAGTGGGTGGAGCTGCTGCAGGAGGGCGGCCTGATGGCGTGTCTGGCCCACACCTGGAAGCAGGTGGTGGATACGCCGCTGTTCGCCGAGAACGATCTGGCCCTGAACGTGGGCAACGGCGACGAGGCCATTACCGTCATCCGCACCCCGGCGCGTTACTCGGGCTTCGACGCCCGCGTCACCGAGCCACCGCCGGCGGCCGGCGAGCACAACGACCAGTTTCTGCGCTAGCCCGCACGTTTCCGCTGGAAAAAGGCGCTTTCGGCACCATTCATGAAGACCGCATCGCGAATCTTCTGAGGAATATTCAGTAAATTGTCTTGAAGAAAATTCAGTTTCTCTGTGGCGCCATTTTTATGTGCAAAATGCTGCAATTCTTCGCCGAATGGGACTAGGGTCCTTCTGACTTTGGATACCGACTACAGACGGGGTGCACGGCAGAGATGTTCTTCACCACGGTTGCCCCAGAAGCGCTCACCGCGGCGGCGTCGAACGTCCGGGGCATCGCTTCGGCGCTCAGCGAGGCGAACGCGGCGGCCGCCTCCAGCACCACCGGAGTGCTGGCCGCGGGAGCCGATCAGGTGTCGGCGGCACTGGCATCGCTGTTCTCCGGACATGCCTTGGAGTACCAGACGGTCAGCGCACAGGCAGCCCTGTTCCAGTCCCAGTTCACCCAGGCGCTCAGCGGGGCGGCGAATTCCTACGCGGCCGCCGAGGCGGTGAACGCCGGCCCGTTGGGAGCGATCGAGTCGCTGCTGTCGCGTCCGATCATCGGCAACGGCGCCGACGGCACCGCAGCCAACCCCAATGGCCAGGACGGCGGTTGGCTGTACGGAAACGGCGGTAACGGCTACAACGGCGCGGGCGGCAACGGCGGCAGCGCCGGCCTGATCGGCAACGGCGGCGCCGGCGGCACCGGTGCGAGCGGGGCGGCCGGGACCGGTGCGGCCGGCGGTAGCGGCGGGTCCGGTGGGCGCGGGGGCTGGCTGTGGGGCAACGGCGGCGCGGGCGGAGCCGGCGGGGTCGGCGGCACCGGCAGCACCGGTGCCGCGCACGCCACGGGTGGCCCCGGCGGCAACGGAGGGACCGGCGGCGCCGGTGGCGCCGCCGGATTATTCGGCACCGGAGGTGCGGGCGGTGCCGGAGGCGCCGCGGGACAGGGTGGCGGCAGCACGACGTCGCCCAGCAATCCAACCGGCGACGGCGGTGTGGGCGGCGTCGGCGGTGTGGGCGGCGCCGGCGGTACCGGAGGCTGGCTCTACGGCCAGGGCGGGGCCGGCGGTGTCGGCGGTGCGGGCGGCGCCGGCGGTGCGGGCGCTGACGGCACCGAATACCAGGTCCAAGCGTTCGGTGGATTCGGCGGGAACGCCGGTGTCGGCGGAACGGGCGGCAACGGCGGGTCCGCGGGCCTGTTCGGCGACGGCGGAGCGGCGGGCCTCGGTGGCCGCGGCGGAGATGGCGGTGCAGGTGGGCTCGCGACCACCGACTGGTCCGGCAGCGCCGGATTTGGCGGCTACGGCGCCTCCGGCGGCAGCGGCGGCGTCGGGGGTGACGGCGGCTGGCTGCTGGGCACCGGGGGCGCCGGTGGCGGCGGCGGGCACGGCGGCACCGGCGGGGCCGGCGGCCAGGGCGTTATTTCCGCCAGCGGCGGCGATGGCGGCAGGGCCGGCGTCGGCGGCAACGGGGGTACCGGCGGAGCAGGCGGCCGGCTGTTCGGCACCGGCGGCGCCGGGGGTAACGGGGGCCTCGGCGGGAATGGCGGCAGGGCCGGTATCGCCGGCACCGTCGAGCCAAACGCAGGTGGTTCCAGCGGGCCCGCGGGCGGCAGTGGTGGCGCCGGCGCCGGCGGCGGCATAGGCGGTGCGGGTGGCACCGGCGGTTGGCTGTTCGGTGACGGTGGCGCGGGCGGAACGGGCGGTGCCGGCGGCCACGGCGCAGACGGCGCCACCACCACCGTCAACTGGTCAAATCCCGGCGGTGACGGCGGGAACGGCGGCGACGGCGCGACGGGCGGTCGGGGCGGAGCCAGCGGCTGGCTGATCGGTAACGGTGGGGCCGGCGGGAGCAGCGGCAACGGCGGCGGTGCCGGCAACGGCGGCGCGGGGATCGGCAGCTCAAACATGGGCGGCAACGGCGGCAGCGGCGGCGCCGGCGCCACCGGCGCAGCCGGCGCAGACTCCGGACGGTTGTTCGGCACTGGCGGCAACGGTGGGATCGGCAGCAACGGCGGTGCCGCCGGCAAGGCCGGCACCGGCGGTCAGGGTAACGGCAGCGCCGGCAACACCGGTGCCGACGGTAACGGCGGCGCCGGCGGGTCGGCACTGCTGCTCGGCAACGGCGGCGACGGTGGCTACGGCCCGGTGGCCGGCGGCGCAGCGGGCCGAGCCGGATACCTGATCGGCGACGGCGGCGCCGGCGGCAGCGGTGGTCAGGGGGCGGCCGGGGCCGACGCCGGTCAGCTCTTCGGCACCGGCGGCCGCGGCGGCGACAGCTCCGCATCTGGGACGGCCGGCGCCGCGGGCGGTCGCGGCGGCTACCTGTACGGGGTCGGCGGTGACGGCGGAAATGCCGGGGCCGGCGCGAACGGCGGCGCCGGCGGCAGCGGCGGCGTGCTGTTCGGCGACGGTGGCAGCGGCGGTGACGGCGGGGCCGGCGACACCGGCACCGGCACCGGCGGCAACGGTGGCGCCGCAGGCAGCGCCGGACTGCTGATCGGCGACGGCGGGTCCGGCGGAAACGGCGCTCCCGGCACTGGGAGCTTCGATGGCGGGCTCGGCGCCCAGGGCGCGAGGGCCGGATACCTGACCGGCAACGGCGGCAACAGCGGCAACACGTTCGCCGCCTCAGTGGCCGGCAACGCCGGCGGCGCCGCCGGCCTCATCGGCGGCAACGGCGGCAACGGTGGTAATGCCGGGGCCGGCGCGGCCGGCGGCCGAGGCGCAGATGCCGGCTGGTTGATCGGGGCCGGCGGCGACGGCGGCAACGCGGGCGATGCCACCGATTCGACTCCATCAGGTGCGAACGGCGCCGACGGCGGCGCGGGCGGCCGCGGCGGCTACCTGTACGGCGTCGGCGGCGACGGCGGCGACGGTGGCACCGCCGAAACCGTCGGCCGCGGCGGTAACGGCGGACAGGCCGGGTCCGTGGGGCTGTGGGGCAGCGGCGGCGATGGCGGCAACGGCGCGCGGGGCGGCGACGGCAGCGGTTCGGCCGCCGGTGGCGGTGGTGGCGCCGGCGGCGCCGGCGGCACCGCCGGCCTGATCTACGGTGCGGGCGGCAACGGCGGCGACGGCGGTGCGGGCGGCACCACCTATTACACCGCCGGGACCGGCGCGACCGGCGGCCTCGGCGGGTCCGCGGGCAATGGCGGCCACGGCGGCTACCTGTGGGGTGTGGGCGGTGCCGGCGGCAACGGCGGTGACGGCGGATTCGGGGTCGCCGGGCAGGGAATTCAGATCGCCGGCGGGACTGCCGGGGCCGCGGGCGCCGGAGGCGATGTCGGCCTCGTCGGTGTCGGCGGGGCAGGTGGTGCCGGCGGCGACGGCGGCGGTGCATTGAACCTGTCCGGCAACACCAGCCAGGCCGCCGGCGGCGCCGGCACCGACGGCGGCGACGGTGGTCACGGCGGCTACCTGTGGGGTGTCGGCGGGGCCGGCGGCAACGGCGGCGACGCCGGGCGCGGCGGCAACGTGAGCTTCGTCAATGCCGCGGGCAACGGCGGCGACGGCGGCGGCGTCGGGTTGGGCGGCATCGGCGGCAACGGCGGAGCCGGCGGTCAGGGCAGCGACACCGGCCTGTCGAACGGCCAGGGCGGCGCCGGCGGCAACGGCGGCAACGGCGGTCAGGCCCTCGGGCTGATCGGCTACGGCGGGGACGGCGGGGTGGGCGGTGCCGGTGGCGACGGCGGCAGCAACAGCCACAGTGGCGCCGGCGGCAACGGCGGCAACGGCGGCAACGCCGACAGCCTGATCGGGATCGGCGGCGACGGAGCGGCCGGCGGCATCGCCGGCACGGGTGGGGCCGCGGCAGACAACGGAACGGCGGGCTCCGGCGGTACCGGCGGCAAGCTGGCCGGGATCGCCGGCAAGGCGGGTTAGTCCGGCGCCGCCGGTCAGCTCAGCTCGTCGAGGTCGACGTCGCTGACCCAGGAGATGTCGGGCAGCGGCGATCGGCCGATCCGCTGCGCCTCATCGGTGGGCATCCCGAACAGCCTGAGCAGGCTTTCGGTGACGTCGTCCACGGTCTCCCCATCGTCGCGCTCCGGCTGGCCGTGCAGAAGTTCACCCAGAGCCAGCAACGAACCGGCACTGATCACCATCGCCAGCTCCGGATCCTTCACCGTGAACCGCCCGGCGGCTGCGGCCGCGCCGATGTCGCGGATACCGCGCGGCCCCAGGCCCTTCTCGGCCATGATCAGCCGCATGCCCAGGGTGACCGCGATCCGGCTTTCCTTGGGGCGCAGCCGGATCAGCCGCCCCGTCAGTCGGTAGCGGGCGGCGAACTTCTCCGCGGGGTCCTCGATCGCGTCGGTCAGCGCGTCCAGCAACGTTCCTTGGGCGTCGATGAAATCGTTGATCGCCGCCTGGAACAATTCTTCCTTGCTGTCGAAGTGGTTGTAGAACGATCCGATGCCGACGTCGGCGGCTTGGCAGATGTCCTGCACCGGCACCTCGAGCTGGCCGTCGGCGATGAACGTCCGGGCGGCCCCGATCAACGCGGCCCGGGTGCGCTGCTTGCGCAAGTCCATCCGGCTGGGCGATTTGTCGGTGGCCATTTCCCTCTCCCGATAGACGGAAGAACCCACCTTAGATCAGGAAGCGGGACTCTTACCGAACCCCAAGGTTCTTCCGATCAAGTGCGGCGCGCAACCTCTATTTCTTTGAGTTGCGAATGAATCGGCGTGGGATTTGCCGGACCTCGCGGGGCCGCGTGGACGATTTGGGTCAGACATCGGTAGTCGGATTCAAAGAATTTGCTGATCACAAATCCACGGCGAAGCCGAGTTGCCGATGCCAGGTGGACACCGGATACACCCCGTCTGTTCATGCCGGTCCGTTTGCCTGAGCGCACCGGCTAAGAGGAGTTTCATGCGGAAGTTGTTGCCAAACCTGCGTTACGACGTCCCTGCGTCCCTGGTCGTCTTCCTGGTGGCGCTGCCGCTGTCGCTGGGGATCGCCATCGCCTCCGGGGCACCCCTGATGGCGGGTCTGATCGCGGCGGTCAGCGGAGGTCTCATCGCCGGCTCGATCGGTGGCTCGGTGTTACAGGTCAGCGGGCCGGCCGCCGGCCTGACGGTGGTCGTGGCCGAGCTGATCGACACGTTGGGCTGGGAGATGACGTGCGTGATCACCGTCTGCGCGGGCGTGGTGCAGATATTGCTGGGCCTGGTGCGGGTAGCCCGTGCCGCGCTTGCCGTCGCTCCGGTGGTGGTGCACGCCATGCTGGCAGGTATTGGCGTCACCATCGTGCTGCAGCAGATTCACGTGCTGCTGGGCGGATCGTCGCGCAGCTCGGCATGGGCGAACATCGAGGCGCTGCCGAGTGGAATCATGAACCACGAGTTGCACGAAGTGATCGTCGGCAGCGTCGTCATCGCCATCCTGTTGCTGTGGCCTAAACTGCCGCCCAGGGTCCGGTTCATCCCGGGCGCCCTGGTGGCGATCGTGGCGGCTACCGCGCTGTCATTGCTGATAGACCTGCAGGTGGAGCGAATCCAACTGTCGGGCAACTTTTTCGAGGCCATCGGGCTACCTCAGCTGCCGCCCGCGTCGCCGGGTGGACAGCCATGGACGCAGGAGATCGGCGCCATTGCGCTCGGCGTGGTGACGGTCGCGCTGATCGCCAGCGTCGAGTCGCTGCTCTCCGCGGTCGGCATCGACAAGCTGCACAGCGGACCGCGCACCAACTTCAACCGCGAGATGCTCGGTCAGGGCAGCGCAAACGTCGTCTCCGGACTGCTCGGTGGGCTGCCGGTTACCGGCGTCATCGTGCGTAGTTCCACCAACGTCGCCGCGGGTGCCCGCACCCGCACCTCCGCAGTGCTGCACGGCCTGTGGATCCTGCTGTTCGCGTCGTTGCTCACCAATCTGGTGGAGCTCATCCCGAAGGCAGCGCTGGCCGGACTGCTCATCGTCATCGGAATCCAGCTCATCAAGCTGGCACACGTCAAGGTCGCGGTGCGCACCGGCAACTTCGTGATCTACGCGATCACGATCGTGTGCGTGGTGTTCCTGAACCTGCTGGAGGGCGTGGCCATCGGCCTCGCCATCGCCATCCTCTTTTTGCTGGTGCGCGTCGTCCGCGCGCCCATCGAGGCCCGGCCGATCGGCGGGGAGTCCAAACGGTGGCACGTGGACATCGACGGCACCCTGAGCTTCCTGCTGCTGCCCCGGCTGACCAATGTGCTGTCGACACTGCCGCCGGGCAGCGAAGTCACCCTCAATCTGGATGCCGACTACATCGATCACTCTGTCTCCGAAGCGATTTCGGACTGGAAGGCCGCCCACGAGGCGACCGGCGGATCGGTGCACATCATCGAGACCTCGCCCGCGAACCTGTCGAGCGCACACAGCAGTCCACCCAAGCGTCACTACACCGCGCGGTCGCTGCGCGAGGCACCCTGGCCGTCGCGCCGCGACGGAAACGGCGAGGGCGTCGATGCATCGATCCTCGACGGCGTCAAGCAGTATCACCGCAACGGCGTCGGGGCCCTGCACCGCCACGTGGCGGAGCTGATCGCTTCACCCAATCCGGACACCCTGTTTCTCACCTGCGCCGACTCCCGCATCCTGCCGGACACCATCACCGCCAGCCGGCCCGGCGATCTTTACATCGTCCGCAATGTGGGCAATCTGGTGCCCACCGATCCAGCCGAACGCTCGGTGGACGCGGCGCTGGACTTCGCGGTCAACCAGCTGGGCGTGAGTTCCGTTGTGGTCTGCGGACATTCGTCATGCCGCGCGATGCAGGCGGTGCTGGACGGCGACGCCGGCGTGGCGGACCGCCCGATCGGACACTGGCTGCAGTACGCGGCGGAGAGTCTGGCCGCGCACCGGGACAACCATCCCGCCCGGGTGAGCAGCACCTCCAACGGCTTCACCTTCAGCGAACTCGACCAGCTGTCGATCGTGAACGTCGCCGTACAGATCGAGCGACTCACCCGGAATCCGATCCTGGCCCCGCTGGTGGCGTCCGGGCAGCTGCAAGTCGTCGGCATATTCTTCGATTTCGCAACGGTGTTCGTGCACGAGGTGGACGAGCACGGGATCGTGCACGCGACGCAACCAATTCGGGAAGCGGCGGTCTCAGCCGTTCGGTAGGCGCACGACCTGCACGAAGAATTCGTCGATCTGCCGGACCGCATTCATGAACTGGTCCAGGTCAACCGGCTTGGTGACGTAGGCGTTGGCGTGCAGCTTGTAGCTGCGCAGAATGTCTTCCTCGGCCGAGGAGGTGGTGAGCACGACCACCGGGATGCGACTCAGCTCGGGGTCGGACTTGATCTTCTCCAGCAGGTGCCGGCCGTCGTACTTCGGCAGGTTGAGGTCGAGCAGGATCAGGTCCGGCCGCGGCGCGTGTTCATAGGCGCCCCGCCGGTACAGGTAGTTCAGGCCTTCTTCACCGTCGTGCGCGACATGCAGCCTGTTGTTGAGCTTGTTGTGCTCGAAAGCCTCTCGGGTGATCAGCTCGTCGCCGGGATCGTCTTCGACAAGCAGGATGTCGATTGCGCGGCCGGGTGATGTCATCCGTCTGCTCCTTCTGGAATGGCCTCGGCGTCAGGTTCAGCGGCCGGTTCAGTGTCGGGTTCAGCAATGGGTAACGTGAATTCGAAACGCGTTCCATCGGTATAAGAGGTGTCGATCCACACGGTCCCGCCGTGGTGTTCGACGATCTTCTTGCACATCGCAAGCCCCAGCCCGGTACCACCATAGGTGTCCCGGCCGTGCAAGCGCTGGAAGATGATGAAGACCTTACCGACGAACTCCTCCGGGATGCCGATGCCGTTGTCGGACACGCTGAACACCCAGCTGCCGTCGTGCTCGGCGACACCGCGGCGGCAGGCGATGACGACGTGCGGCGCCCGGTCCTCGCGCCGGAATTTCACCGCATTGCCGATGAGGTTCTGCCACAGCATGGCCAGCAGCGTCGGGTCGCCGAAGATCTGCGGGAGCGGTTGGGTGGGGCGATCGATCTGTGCCCCGGATTCCTCAATCGCCGCAGTCAGGTTCGCGACGGCCGTGTCCAGGACGGTGTCGAGTTCGACCTTGGTGTATTTCGTGTTCAACCGGCCGACTCTGGAGAAGCTGAGCAGATCGTTGATCAGCACCTGCATGCGCTTGGCGCCATCGACGGCGAAATCGATGTATTGAATACCCCGTTCGTCGAGCTGGTCGCCGTAGCGCTTCTCCAGCAGCTGACAGAACGACGCCACCTTGCGCAACGGCTCCTGCAGATCGTGGGACGCCACGTAAGCGAACTGTTCGAGCTCGGCGTTGGATCTGCGCAGCTCGGCCGCCTGCTCATCCAGTTGCTCCTGCGCAGTCTGCGAGGCCTCGAGTTCGGCCACGATCCGCTGCCGCATGTTCTCCACGTCGACGGCGATGCCCCGGATGTCCGCAGGCCGGCGCGGGGGCTCGATGCTGTCGTGGAAGTGGCCGTCGGTGATCTGGCGGCACGCCGCGGCCAGCGTGGCCAGCGGACGGGTCACCGCACGCTGCACCAGGAACCCCAACAGGCCAGCCGTGGCGACGAAAATCAGCACCATGGCGGCCAGCGCCCGGTCGCGCCAGCCGTTCATGTGCAGCAGCCGGGCGGCTGCGGTCACCCGGGCCGCCGTGAGATGGTCGTTCTGCGTGGTGAAAAGCTGCCGTATGTAATCGAATTGGGCTTTGCCCAAGGCCGCCGTCGCGCCCGGCACCACGGTGGGGGTGTTCGGGGTCACGCGCGCGATCAGCGGCTCTGCGTAGTCTCGGCGCCAGTTGGCAGCGGCGGCCTCGATGGCATCTAGGTCTGCCGCCAGGTCGGGGCGCTTGGCCAGCCGTTCCCGAAGATCTTGCGCCGCTACCTGTTCGGCGGCCACTCCCTCGTAGTACGGACCGAGGAACTGCCGGTCGGCCGAGATCAGGTAACCCCGCAGGCCCGTTTCCTGATCACGCAGTGCCGACTGCAACTGATACGCCGACACGCGCGCCGGCTGGATGTTGTCTCTGAGCTGGCGTGCCAGCTCGTCGGTGCGATCCAACAGCACCGCACCGACCAAAGCGCCGAGCAGGACCAGCAACCCCATCGTGGACAGCACCAGAGCCAGCCATCCCCGGACGGTGAGGCGCTTTTTCGGCAGGGAACCCGAGGCGTCCGTTCTCACAGGCGGCCGGTCCGCTCCACCCGCACCACCGCGATGTCGTCGGTGAGCCCGCCCTGTGGCTGGGCCAGCTCCTGAGCCCCGTCGATCAGCGCGTCGACGAACGCCGCACCGGCCAACCCCGCGTGCCCACGTGCCAGCGCGAGCAGCCCGTCTTCGCCGAGCCGTCTGCTACCGCGGCCCGCGTACCCCTCGAAGAGTCCGTCGGTCAGCAGGAGCAACCCGTGACCGGCCGGCACGTCCAGCTGGTGTTGCGGCCAGTCACTGCCCCGCAGTCCCAGCGCCGGACCGTAGGGAGGCTCGATCCACTCCACCGAACCCGGTCCGTGCAGCAACATCCCCGGGTGACCCGCCCGGATGGCGGTAACCGGGCCCTGTGCCGGGATCGCCAGGCTCAGCACGGTCGCGAAGACGCCGTGCTCGGCACGTTCGGCGTGCAGCACCCGGTCCAGCTGACGCATCTGCTCCACCCCATGAATACCGGCGAATGTCAGTGTGCGCCAAGCGATCCGCAATGCCGCGCCGAGCGCAGCCTCGTCCGGACCGTGTCCGGCGACGTCGCCGATCAGCACGTGGGTGACCCGGTCGGTCGTTTGCACCACGTCGTAGAAGTCACCGCACAACAGGGCGTTCTCCCGGCTCGGCCGGTACCGGGCGACGATGTCGACGCCGGGGTCGTCTAGCAACAGCGGGGAAGGCAACAGGCCGCGTTCGAGCAGCGCGTTCTCCCGGGCCCGAAGCTGGCTGGCCTGCAGGTCGGCGGCGATCAACTCGGCGCGCTTGCGCTCGATCGCATAGAACAGCGCCCGCCGCAGCATCTCGGGTTCGACGCGGCCCTTGACCAGATAGTCCTGCGCACCGGCGGCCACCGCGGAGGCGCCGAAGTATTCGTCGTTGAGACCCGTCAGCACGACGATCGGCACGGTGGCGTCGCTCTTGAGGATGCGGTCCAATGCGTCGATGCCGTTAGCGTCGGGCAGATTGAGATCGAGCAGGACGCAGTCGGGACGGGCGCAGGCGAGCTGGCGTTCGGCGTGCTCGAGGGATCGCGCCCACACCACCTCGATGTCGGCGACGGTGTCGGCGATCAGTTCCTCGACGAGCACGGCGTCGGCGCGGTCGTCCTCCACCAACAGCAACGACAACGACTGCCAACTCGCCGCCGGTTCTACCGGACCAGCCACCGTCATGAAAGACCTGTCATTCTCGGGTGCGCGGGCGCGATCGCGTCGATCACCTCACACCCCCCTTGGGCAGTGGAAACGTCTGAGCGGCACGACAGCGAGACGGCGACGGTGAATACACCGACACCGGCCCTGCGCGTTCATTGCCACCCGGACTGGCTGCTCAATCGCGGGGACTTGGTCGTCAGCTGGATACTAGGCGCTTGGACTGGGGTTTTCTGCCCAGTTGAAGAAACTGCATCTTTTGTGCCGTGTCGCTGTCAGCGCAGCAACGCCCTCGACATCACCACGCGCTGGATCTGGTTGGTGCCCTCGTAGATCTGGGTGATCTTGGCGTCGCGCATCATCCGCTCCACCGGGAAGTCGACGGTGTAGCCGGCGCCGCCGAACAGCTGCACCGCGTCGGTGGTGACTTCCATGGCCACGTCCGAGGCCAGGCACTTCGACGCCGCGGAGATGAACCCCAGGTTCCCCTCACCCCGCTCGGCGCGTGCGGCCGCGGAGTAGACCATCAACCGCGCCGCCTCAACCTTCATCGCCATGTCGGCGATCATGAACTGCACCGCCTGGAAGTCGCTGATCGACTGGCCGAACTGTTTGCGGTCCTTGGTGTAGGCGATCGCCGCGTCCAGTGCGCCCTGGGCGATGCCGACGGCCTGGGCGCCGATGGTCGGGCGGGTGTGGTCCAAGGTGGCCAACGCCGTCTTGAAGCCGGTGCCGGGGTCGCCGATCATCCGGTCGCCCGGGATCCGGCAGTCCTCGAAATACAGCTCCGTGGTGGGCGAACCCTTGATGCCCAGCTTGCGCTCCTTGGGACCGACGGTGAAGCCCTCGTCGTCGATGTGCACCATGAACGCCGAGATGCCGTTGGCGCCTTTGTCCGGGTCGGTCACCGCCATCACGGTGTACCAGGAGGACTTGCCGCCGTTGGTGATCCACGCCTTGGCGCCGTTGAGGATCCAGGCGTCGCCGTCGGCCTTGGCCCGGGTGCGCATAGAGGCGGCGTCCGATCCCGCCTCGCGCTCGCTCAGTGCGTAGGAGGCCATCGCGGAACCGTCCGCGATCGAGGGCAGCACCTGCTTCTTCAGCTCGTCGGACCCGCGCAGGATCAGACCCATGGTGCCCAGCTTGTTGACCGCGGGGATCAGCGAGGCCGAGGCGTCGACACGGGCGACCTCCTCGATGACGATGCAGGCCGCCACCGAATCCGCGCCCTGGCCCCCGTATTCCTCGGGGACGTGCACAGCGTTGAAGCCGGACGTGTTCAGCGCCTGCAGGGCTTCCTCGGGGAAGCGGGAATTCTCGTCCACGTCGGCGGCGTGCGGCGCGATCTCCTTTTCCGCCAGCGCGCGGATCGCGGCCCGCAACTCCTGGTGCTCCTCGGGCAACTGGAACAAATCGAACGACGCGTCTCCGGCCCAACCAGCCATCTTCGCCAGCCTCCTCTTTCCTATTCGCGGGTTAACTTACCCGCAAGTCGCTGCAGTTCCGCATCCTTGGCCCGCACGGTCTCGGCCAGCTGATTCTGGAACGCGACGAGGCGCGCCCGTAGTTCCGGGTCCGACGATCCCAGCATCCGCACCGCCAGCAGGCCGGCGTTGCGGGCCCCGCCGATCGACACCGTGGCGACCGGAACACCGGCCGGCATCTGCACGATCGACAGCAGGGAATCCAGGCCGTCGAGCCGGGCCAACGGTACCGGCACGCCGATCACCGGCAGCGGCGTCGCCGAGGCCACCATCCCCGGCAAGTGCGCCGCGCCGCCCGCCCCGGCGATGATCACCTCGATGCCCCGCCCGGCGGCTTCACGTGCGTAGTCGAACATCACATCGGGAGTGCGGTGCGCAGAGACCACCCGGACCTCGAAGGTGACGTCGAACTCGGCCAGCGCCACCGCGGCGTCCTGCATCACCGTCCAGTCGCTGTCGCTGCCCATGATCACGCCGACCCGGGGATTAGTCACCCGGGGATTAGTCACCCGGGGATTAGTCATGGTCATGTGGATCCCATCCATCCGTCCATTGCCCGTGGGACAGCCAGTGTGCGGCCAGCCCAGCCCGCTGGCGCAGCTCGGCGAGGTCCTGCGGCCCGTCCGCGTGCGTGCCGAGGAAGTTGATGTGCCCGACCTTGCGGCCGGGGCGTTCGGTCTTGCCGTAGAGGTGCACGCGCGCGTCGGGCATCCGGGCGAACAGGTGGTGCAGGCGTTCGTCGATGCCCATCTCCGGGGTCTGCGCCGCGCCCAGCACGTTGGCCATCACCGTCACCGGCACGGTGGCGTCGGTGTCGCCCAGCGGGTAGTCCAGCACCGCGCGCAGGTGCTGCTCGAACTGGCTGGTGCGGGAGCCGTCCATGGTCCAGTGCCCGGAATTGTGCGGACGCATCGCGAGTTCGTTGACGACCAGCGCTCCCGAGGTTGTCTCGAACAACTCGACCGCCAGCACCCCGACCACGCCCAGCTCCGCGGCCAGCCGCAGCCCGAGCTGCTGGGCCTCGGCCGCCACGTCCGCCGTCAGATCCGGCGCCGGCGCGATCACCTGCACGCAGATGCCGTTCTCCTGGACCGTTTCCACCACTGGCCACACCGCGCCCTGGCCGAACGGCGAGCGGGCGACCAGCGCCGAGAGTTCGCGACGCAGCGACACCCGCTCCTCGACCAGCACCGACACCCCGCCGGCCAGGTAGTCGGCGGCGATGTCGCGGGCGTGGGCAAGATCACGCGCCATTTGCACGCCCCGGCCGTCGTAACCGCCGCGGGCCGCTTTGACCACCAGCGGTCCGCCGACCTCCGCCGCGAACCCGTCCAGGTCCCCGAGAGCGTCCGGGTCTTCGATGCCGAGGTAGCGCGGCACCGGAGCGCCGAGCGCCGCCAGGCGCCGCCGCATGACCAGCTTGTCCTGTGCGTGCACCAGCGCTTCCGGCGGCGGCAGCACGTTGACGCCCTCGGCGACCAGTTTCTCCAGCAGCTCGGTGGGCACGTGCTCGTGATCGAACGTGAGCGCCGTGGCACCCGCGGCGACGCGGCGCAGGTCTTCCAGATCGGTGTGCGAGCCGACCACCACGTCCGGGCTGACCTGCGCGGCCGGCTCGTCGGTGGTGTTAGCCAGCACGCGTAAGCTCTGCCCCAGTGCGATGGCGGCCTGATGGGTCATCCGGGCTAGCTGCCCACCGCCGACCATGGCTACCAGCGGGGTACGTGGTCTCGGCACGGCAATCATGTTGTCATGGCGCCTGACCGGCGTGTTTTCCGGCTCTCGTGCCAAATCGTTATGTACCATTTTGCGCCGAATTCGAGATCATCCGTAGACTGGCGTGCTGTGTCCTTTGCCGATGCCACAATTGCGCGCCTCCCCGGGGTGGTTCAACCCTTTGCGATGCGCCACCACGAGCTGATCAAATTTGCCATCGTCGGCGGCACCACATTCATCATTGACTCGGCGATTTTCTATACGCTAAAGCTCACAATTCTCGAACCCAAGCCGGTCACCGCGAAGGTGATCGCCGGGATCGTGGCGGTCATCGCCTCCTACGTGCTGAACCGGGAATGGAGCTTCCGGGACCGTGGTGGCCGTGAGCGCCATCACGAAGCCTTGCTGTTCTTCGCGTTCAGCGGCGTGGGCGTGCTGTTGAGCATGGCGCCGCTGTGGTTCTCCAGCTACGTGCTGCAACTGCGGGTGCCCAACGTGTCCCTGACGATGGAGAACCTGGCCGACTTCCTGTCGGCCTACATCATCGGGAACCTGCTGCAGATGGCCTTCCGGTTCTGGGCGTTCCGGCGCTGGGTGTTCCCCGACCAGTTCGCGCGCAACCCGGACAAGGCGCTGGAATCGGCGCTGACGGCCGGTGGGATCGCCGAGGTCTTCGAGGACGAGTTGGAAGGCGGGAACGTCACGCTGCTCAAGTCGTGGCGCAACCGGCGCGGCAAGGGCACCGGCCGCCTGGCGGGGCCCGGGTCAGCTCAGCTGGGCGACTCCTCCGAGCCCAGGGTGTCGAAAACTTCGTGATACAGCAGCGCGTGCACCTCGCGTAGCCGCGGAATGTTGTAGAACTCCAACGGGTCCTGGGACGCCGATTCGATGATCAGCGTCCCGGTGCGGAACATCCGCTCGAAGATCTTGTCCCGGAACTCCACGCTGTTGATCCGCGCCAACGGGATGTCGATGCCGCTGCGGGTCAGCACGCCGTGCCGGTACATCACCCGCCGGTTGGTGACCACGAAATGTGTGGTCAGCCAGGTCAGGAACGGCCACACCGTCAGCCAGCCGACGATGATCAGCCAGATCCCCCAAACGACGCCCTGCAAGATGTTCTTGGTGAGCTGCGCCCACTGCGTCGAGTTCACGAAGCCCGACCCGAGCGCCGCGAAGCCCGTCGCCAACAGCAACGCCAGGACCGGCAGGATCAGCCGCTTCCAGTGTGGGTGGCGATGAATGACGACCTGTTCGCCGGCGGCCAGCGCGTTGTCCGGATAGCTCATGTCGCGCGAGATTACCGCAGATGCACCACGTCACCGGCGGATATCACGACGGTCTCGCCGGACTTGGCGGCGTCGCTGTCCCAGGTTTCCAAGATCAGCCGGCCCTGGTCGTCGATGTCGCGCGCGATACCGGTGACCTGCCGGCCGCCGGGGAGTTCGGCGCGCACCCGCGAGCCCAGGGTCAGGCTGCGGGCGCGGTAGTCGCTGGCCAGCTGGGGGTCGGCGCCGTCGGCGGCGCGCCAGCCGGTGATCCGCTCCCCTAGTTCGCGCAGAATCCGGCAGATGAGAACGTCGCGGCCGGGCTGCGCGACGCCCTCGTCACGCAGGGAAGTCGCCCCGGGCACGCCCGGCGGCGCGGCGGTGACGTTGAGACCCAACCCGATCACCGCGAACGGTCGGGCGACCTCGGCGAGCACGCCGGCCAGTTTGCCGTGCCCGGCCAGCAGGTCGTTGGGCCACTTCAGACCGGCTTCGACGGTGGTGGCGGTGGCCACCGCGTCGGCCACCGCCAGGCCGGTGGCCAGTGACAACCAACCCCAGCCGGCGGTGGGAACGTCGTCCACCCGCACGCCAACCGACAGGGTGATCTGTTCCCCGGGGGACACCCATTGGCGGTCGTGGCGCCCGCGCCCGGCGGTCTGGTGCTCGGCGATCAATACCTGGCCGTCGATGTCGGTACCGGACGCGGCGCGCGCGAGCAGGTCGGCGTTGGTGGAGCCGGTCTGCGCGACGACGTCCAGTCGCTGCCAATAGGAAGCGTCGCCGATCACGTGGGTGCGCAGTGCCGCCTCGTCGAGCGGGGTGAGCTGATCACTCATTTGCCCAGCTTAGAGACCGGCTAGCTCGCAGGTACGCAACCAGGCCTTCGAACGATGCCATCTTGGGCGGCGGGCGGTCGGTAGCATGCACGCGATGCACAAGAGAATTCAGGGATTTGCCTGATGGCGACCGAACTGGAGTTGGAGCTGGAGGCGTTGGGCCGGTTGCGTCCAGCGCTGGGGACACTGGGCGGGTTGCTTAGGATGGCGGCTCAAGCACCGCACGCCGGCACAAACCCCGACGCTGCCACAGACTCGCCATCACTGGTCGCGGCCAGGTCGGTCAGCGGTGAGACGATCCCCTCCTTGCAGATGACGGTTGCCGACCGATTCATCGGGGTCGGTGACCTGATCGAGGCGGCACGACGTCAGTTCGCCCGGTCAGACGGCGATCTCAGCACGGTCATCACCAGCGCGGGAGATCTGCTGGCCGGCCGCTAACCCGCGGACCGCTTGTAGCAACGATTGCCGGCCCCACATCGCGACGGGAAGTTCGCTGCGGCGATGGTGACTCTTGGTCAGATCAATGCCGCCAATCCACAGGCGGTGCTGACCATGATCAATTCGTGGAAGACATCCGCCAAGGAGATGCGCGACCACGCCGGCACTTACCGCGACCTAGTGACCCTGCCGGGCGGGCAGCCCTGGTCAGGCCGCACGCGAGATGCCACGGTGACGATGGCGGGCAGAGACTAAAGCGCTATCGACCAGGTGCACGATGCCATCAATGCGATGGCTGACGCCGCGGCGACCGGGATGGGCGCGGTTATCAGCAATCTCGGCGCGGTACGTGACTTGATTGCTCAGGCAACGTCCGCTGGGTTTCAGGTCAACGACGACCTGTCAGTCACACGGGTGGTTTCCAGCGATCCCTCGGTGTGTCAACTATTTCCGCGAGGCCGATGTCGATTCCGATGACTAGCGCCGACCCGGCCCGGTCAAGCCGACCGAACGGGCTATGGCGGGTCCCAGGTCGTGCGCCGACAGCGAGTAGATGTCGACGACGTCCTGGCCAGTCCGTTGCGAAGCCAGGAAACCCGATTCTCCGGCGCGAAGCGCCAGCAAACGCGTATCCGGAAGGTCTCCGGACCTGTGGTGCACCCGGCACTCCACCCAGATATCAGCAGACCTCAGCGCCTCTATCCACGCCGCAAAGATGCGCAGGTCGCCATGACTGAATCGCTCCGCTAGAGGCTGAGTGCCAGCACCAGAAGGTCGTTCGCCGGAAGCTGGACGCAGCGGGCGAACGGATAGGGCAACTGCCCGTGGCCTTGCAGATCGCACAACGCAGCGAGGTCGGCAAGACTTATGCTTCCCACCAACTGCTGCCCATCCCCCCGACATCGGATGAAACCCCCGATTCCGTCGACCAATACACACGACACCATTTGAGCGCCACCGGAGAATGCTCGCATGCGACGCAAGCCATCGATCAGCTCGGCGAGCGCCCCGCGATAGGTGCTGAGGCCCCGCGCGCCAGCATGTCCCGCACAGCCAGGTAACTGAACACCATGCTGGTGCCGATCGGGTTGCCGCCGCCCGGGTACACGAGACCGCTGGGTGCGGCCATGGTGTTGCCGGCCGCATACAGGCCCGGGATGGGATGGCCGGCCGTGTCGAGCACCCGTGCTGCGGTATCCGTAAGCAATCCGCCCTTGGTGCCCAGATCCGAGATGCCGAACGCCGCGGCGTGAAACGGCGGCGTGTCGAGTGGCACCAACGGTGAGGCGCCACCGGAGAACGCCCGGTCGAACGCCTCATCGCCGCGACCGAAATCCTCGTCGACGCCGGTGGCGGCGAAGTCGTTGAAGCGCGCCACCGTCGCCGCCAGCCGGTCCCCGGGCACGCCGATCTTGGCGGCCAGCTCCTCCAGCGTGTCCGCGGTGTGCCACAACCCGGCGTCGACGTACTTCTCGGTCGCGACGATCGAGACGTTGGCCGCCTTGACCGGCGGGCGCTCGCCCTCTTTGTCGTCGTAGATCATCCAGTAGGGCAGGGTGAGGGAGCCGTCCTGCAGCTGGGCGATGATTTCGCGGCCGGCCCGGTCATAAGCCCGGGACTCGTTGACGAACCGGTCGCCGTCCTGGTTGACGAAGATGCCGCCGGTAAACCAGAGCGCGAAGGCGGAGCGGCCGTCCGGGTGAGTCATGCCCGGCGACCACCACGCCTGGTCGAGCAGATCGGTGTCCGCCCCGGCCGCGATGCCCGCCTGCAGCGCTGCGCCAAGGCTGCCCGGTCCGCCCATGGTGTCGCGTGCGACGCCGGGAACGCCGTACCGCTGGCGCAGATCGTCGTTGTTCTCGAAACCGCCGGCGGCCAGCAACACCCCGCGGCGGGCGCGGATGGCCGTGCGGGTGCCCGCGCTCTCGACGATGGCACCCTGGACCGCGCCGTCGGCGACAACCAGCTCGACCAGTGTCGTGTCGCGGCGCAGCGCCGCATTGGGGTATTGGCCGATGGCTTTGAGGAACCGGGCGATCAGCGCCCGGCCACCGATGTAGTAGTCGGGCGGGGTGGGCGACCCGAGGCGGTCGGTGTCCAGCGGCCCCCGGATCGCGTCGCGCAGTTCCGGCGCGGCGGCCACCCTCAGCGGCTTGGCCGCGATGTGCCGCTGGCCGTCCAGGCGCGCCTTCGGCGCCTTGCCGTAATAGTCGGGCCAGGGCAGCGGCACGAACTTCAGGTCAGGATCCTGCTCCAGATATTCGATCAGCGGCGCGCCGCCGCGGACGAAGGTTTCCTGCAGCTCGCGCGGCGTCCTCTCGCCGACCACCGCGTGGTAGTAGGTGAGCGCGTCCTCGATGGTGTCGTCTGTGCCGGCGCGCTGCAGCACCGGGTTGCACGGACACCACACGCCGCCGCCGCCGGAGTAGGCGGTGGTGCCCCCGAACCGCTCGGTCGCCTCGATCAGCAGCACGTCGAGGCCTTCGCGGGCGGCGGTGTAGGCGCCGGTGACACCCCCGCCGCCGGACCCGGCGACCAGGACATCGTGTTCCTCTGACCAGTCCACCGCCGCGTGGTCGCCCATGAGCGGAGACTACTTAAGGGCTCATTAAGGGCCGGGGCAGGGCTGCCGATAACATCGACTCCCATGACAAGCGTTGCCGACCACACGGCCGAACCCGCTGCCGAGCACACCATCGACATCCACACCACAGCGGGCAAACTCGCCGAACTGCACAAGCGCCGGGAAGAGTCGCTGCATCCGGTCGGTGAGGCCGCCGTGGACAAGGTGCATGCCAAGGGCAAGCTGACGGCCCGCGAGCGCATCACCGCGCTGCTCGACGAGGACTCATTCGTCGAGCTGGACGCGCTGGCCAAACACCGCAGCACCAACTTCGGGCTGGAGAAGAACCGTCCCGTCGGCGACGGCGTGGTGACCGGCTACGGCACCATCGACGGCCGCGATGTCTGTATCTTCAGCCAGGACGCCACCGTGTTCGGCGGCAGCCTCGGTGAGGTCTACGGCGAGAAGATCGTCAAGGTGCAGGAACTGGCCATCAAGACCGGCCGGCCCCTGATCGGCATCAACGACGGCGCCGGCGCGCGCATCCAGGAGGGCGTCGTCTCCCTGGGTCTGTACAGCCGGATCTTCCGCAACAACATCCTGGCTTCGGGCGTCATCCCGCAGATCTCGCTGATCATGGGCGCCGCGGCCGGCGGGCACGTCTACTCCCCCGCGCTGACCGACTTCGTCATCATGGTCGACCAGACCAGCCAGATGTTCATCACCGGTCCCGACGTCATCAAGACCGTCACCGGCGAGGACGTCACCATGGAGGAACTCGGCGGCGCCCACACGCACATGGCCAAGTCGGGCACCCTGCACTACGTCGCCTCCGGCGAGCAGGACGCTTTCGACTGGGTGCGCGACCTGCTGAGCTACCTGCCGCCCAACAACGCCACCGACGCCCCGCGTGAGCCGTTCCCCGTTCCGGTCGGGGCGATCGAGGACAACCTCACCGACGAGGACATCGAGCTGGACACGCTGATCCCGGACTCGCCCAACCAGCCCTACGACATCCACGAGGTGATCACCCGGATCCTCGACGACGACGAGTTCCTGGAGATCCAGGCGGGTTACGCCCAGAACATCGTGGTCGGGTTCGGACGCGTCGACGGCCGCCCGGTCGGACTGGTCGCCAACCAGCCCACCCAGTTCGCGGGCTGCCTGGACATCAACGCCTCGGAGAAGGCCGCCCGGTTCGTCCGGACCTGCGACTGCTTCAACATCCCGATCGTCATGCTGGTGGACGTGCCGGGCTTCCTGCCGGGCACGGGTCAGGAATACAACGGCATCATCCGGCGCGGCGCCAAGCTGCTGTACGCCTACGGCGAGGCCACCGTTCCGAAGATCACCGTCATCACCCGCAAGGCATACGGCGGCGCCTACTGCGTCATGGGTTCCAAGGACATGGGCTGCGACGTCAACCTGGCTTGGCCCACGGCGCAGATCGCGGTGATGGGCGCCTCCGGTGCGGTCGGTTTCGTCTACCGGCAGCAGTTGGCCGAGGCGGCGAAAAACGGCGAAGACGTGGACGCGCTGCGGTTGCAGTTGCAGCAGGAGTACGAGGACACGCTGGTCAACCCCTACATCGCTGCCGAGCGTGGTTACGTCGACGCGGTGATCCCGCCGTCGCACACCCGCGGCTACATCGGGACGGCGCTGCGCTTGCTGGAACGCAAGATCGCGCAGACCCCGCCCAAGAAGCACGGGAACATTCCGCTGTGAGCGAGGTGAGCGAAGTGAGCGAAGTGAGCGAAGACAGCGACGTGAGCGAAGCCGTCGAGACGCATTCACCGCACCCGCACGAGCCGCACCTCCGGGTCCTGCGGGGGCACCCCACCGACCGGGAGCTGGCGGCGCTGGTCGCGGTGCTGGGCACCATCGGCCACGCGCCGGAGCCGGCCCCGCCCGAGCCCAGCCGATGGGGGTTGCCGGTGGACAAGTTGCGCTACCCGATGCACAGCTGGCAGCGCATCACCCTGCAGGAAATGACGCACATGCGGCAATGACGCGGCTGGTGCTCGCGTCGGCCTCCTCGGGCCGGCTCAAGGTGCTCCGTCAGGCGGGCGTCGAACCGCTGGTGCGGGTCTCCGGCGTCGACGAGGACGGGCTCATTGCGGCGTTGGGCCCCGGCGCCGCGCCCGACGAGGTGGTGCGAAACCTCGCCCGCGCCAAGGCAGAACACGTGACGGCTATGCTCGACGAGCGCGACGTGACCGCGAATTGCGTTGTGCTGGGCTGCGATTCGATGCTGTACCGGGACGGTCAGTTGTGCGGCAAACCGGAGTCGACCGACGATGCGCGCCGGCAGTGGCGGTCGATGGCCGGACGGTCCGGGCAATTGCACACCGGGCACTGCCTGATTCAGCTCCGCGACCACGGCGTCGTCCGCATGGAGACTGAAACATCGATTACCACAGTGCATTTCGGCACCCCGACGGATGCCGACCTGGAAGCCTATCTGGCCAGCGGCGAACCGTTGCGGGTCGCCGGGGCGTTCACGCTGGACGGCCTTGGCGGCTGGTTCATCGACGGCGTCGACGGCGACCCGTCGACGGTGATCGGGGTGAGCCTGCCGCTGCTGCGCTCGCTGCTGGCGCGCTGTGGGCTGTCGGTCGCCGACGTGTGGGCAGCAAACGCTGGGTGACGTGGTGGCCAAACCGCTAATCGTCCGCGACGTGGGGTAGCACGTAGGGGACAATCGGCACCTGGGCGGTGTAGTTGCTCGTTCGGCACCAGATTGGGGGTAGCCGCGCCATACTGACTCAAGGACCGCGGCGAAGCCCTTTCGGGGCCCACCCATCGGTCTTGCAGCCCAGGAGGGAGTGCATGAATTCGCCAGGCCAGGCAGACCCAACCCATCGGCTCGGCAGCCACCAACTCCCGCGCGCCGAGGATGAGCTGAGGGCAGATGAGGTTGGTTGCCAGATGCGGGGCTCCTTGGTGGCGGCCTGTGTCGGTCTGGATTCGAGCGGTCGCGTGGTGGAGTGGAACCGTGCCGCGGCCACGCTGCTCGGCTGGACCTCGGAGGAAGCAATCGGTCAGCCGCTGACAGCGCTTACGGGGGGCGTCGACGAGCACCGCGATGGGGCGTTGCACGAGCTGCTGCGGTACGTGGAAACCGGTCAGCCACCGGTCGTCGGCAACGTCGCCGTGCGCACAATGCGCCGCAAGGACGGCACCGAACTACCCGTCGAAATTTTCGTCGCGGCGGTCCGGTCCGGTCCGAGTGTGACGTTGCATGCGCTTCTTCGCGACATGACCGCGGTATCTGAGGGTCGGGCGATTCAGCGTGCAACCGAGACGCTGTTCGAGGCCGTGTTTGATCACGCACCGATCGGGATTGCCGTGATCGGCCTCGACGGCAGCTTCAAGAGGGCCAATCAGGCGCTGTGCCGGATCACCGGATACACCGAGCAGGAACTGACTCAACTCACTTTTCAGGACATCACATTTCCCGATGATCTCGACTCCGACCTGCACGAAGCCACCCGGCTGCTGCGCGGTGAGATCACCAGCTATCAAATGGACAAGCGCTACTACGCCAAGGACGGACACCTCATTTGGATCCGCCTCTCGGGTTCGATGGTGCGCGACTCCGATGGTCAGCCCCTGCACTTCATCGCCCACATCGAGGACATCTCGGCTCGTAAACGCGACGAAGAACTGCTCAGGCAGCAGGCAACTCGCGATCCCCTGACCGGGGTGCTCAATCGCGCGCGATTCGCCGAGGAACTGGCCCGTTACGGTGCGTTGCTCAGTCGGCACGGTTGCGGGGACGAGGCGGCGGTGCTCATGATTGACCTCGACGGCCTCAAGCGGACTAACGACGAGTACGGCCATGCGGTAGGCGACAGCTACATCAAAAGCGTGGCCCAGATCATCAGCCGCCAACTACGTCTGTCCGACGTGTTTGCCCGCATCGGTGGCGACGAATTCGCCGCACTACTGCCAAACACCTCCGCCGAGAAGGCTCAACAACTCGCCCGCACTCTCGTTCAGCAGGTGCGAACCCACTCCTTGGGAAGCGTCACCATCGGTCTGAGCATGATCGCCCGCGGACAACTGGGCAGCGACGCCCTGCAACGCGCGGACCAAGCTATGTACCAGGCGAAACAACAAGGGGGCGGATGTATTTGCGGGCCCTGATGTCACGCACTTGGGGGGGTGCGCGAGAAGAACGGATCGACCGCCATAGCCTCACCGCATGACCACCTGGACAGAGTTCGTCACCGCGGCGCCGCGGATCGCCGACACCTTCATCCGTCGTCACCGCGCCGCGCGCAATCTGTGCATGCTGGCCACCCTGCGCGCGGACGGCTTCCCGCGGATCAGCCCGATGGAGCCCCGGATTTTCGAGGACGTCTTGTGGATCTCGGGAATGGAGGACACCACGAAATACCGCGATCTGCGGCGTGATCCCCGGTTGTGCCTGCATACCGCCACCGTGGACACCGAGGTCAAAGATGGCGATGCGAAGTTGTTCGGACGGGCCTACGTGGTCCCGTATGGCGATCAGCACCGGCGCTTTGCCGACGCCTTGTTCGAGGACATCGGACTCGACCTGCGCGGCCGGCCGTTCGACCTCATCGGCGTCGACATCGCCGGAGCCTCGGCTGTCCACGTCAGCGACGACCATCTGGACATCACGATCTGGAAGCCAGGCCAGGCCGAACGGGTGGTGCGTAAGCACTGAGTAGGCTTTGAGGCGTGCCGCTTCCTCCCGATCCCAGCCCCACCCTGCAGGCCTACGCCCATCCCGAGCGGCTGGTGACGGCCGATTGGCTGTCCGCCCACCTGGGCTCCCCCGGCCTGGCGATCGTCGAATCCGATGAGGACGTGTTGCTTTACGACGTCGGCCACATTCCCGGAGCCGTCAAGATCGACTGGCACACCGACTTGAACGACCCCCGCGTGCGCGACTACATCAGCGGCGAACAGTTCGCGGCGCTGATGGACAGCAAAGGCATCGCCCGCGACGACACCGTGGTGATCTACGGGGACAAGAGCAACTGGTGGGCCGCCTACGCCCTGTGGGTGTTCACCTTGTTCGGCCATCCCGATGTCCGGCTACTCAACGGCGGACGCGACCTGTGGATGTCCGAGCGACGCGACACCACGCTGGAGGTGCCGCACCACAGCTCCTCCGGCTACCCAGTCGTGCAGCGCAACGACGCACCGATCCGCGCCTACAAGGACGACGTGCTGGCGGCCCTGGGCAGCCAGCCGCTGATCGATGTGCGCTCCCCCGAGGAATACACCGGCAAGCGCACCCACATGCCCGACTATCCCGAGGAGGGCGCGCTGCGGGCCGGCCACATTCCCACCGCGCACTCCATCCCGTGGGGCAAGGCAGCCGACGAGAGCGGGCGCTTCCGCGGCCGCGAAGAATTGGAACGGCTCTATGACTTTGTGAGACCGGAGGACGCGACCATCGTCTACTGCCGCATCGGTGAGCGGTCCAGCCACACCTGGTTCGTGCTGACGCACCTGCTGGGCAAGCCGGACGTGCGCAACTACGACGGCTCGTGGACCGAATGGGGCAACACCGTGCGGGTGCCGATCGTCGCGGGGTCCGACCCCGGAGCCGTCACCGGCTGATGAGCATGCCGGCGCCCCTGGCGGACGTGGTGTCCGACTTCGCCGAGGTCCAGGGCCAGGACAAGTTGCAGTTGTTGTTGGAGTTCGCCAACGAGCTACCGGCGCTGCCCGCTGACCTGGCCGAGGCGGCGATGGAGCCGGTGCCCGAGTGCCAGTCGCCGCTGTTTCTGCATGTCGACGCCAGCGACCCGCAGCGGGTGCGGCTGCACTTCAGCGCTCCGGCCGAAGCACCCACCACCCGTGGTTTCGCCGCCATTTTGGCGGCCGGACTCGACGAGCAACCCGCCGCCGCGATCCTGGCGGTGCCCGAGGATTTCTACACGGAGCTGGGTCTGGCCGCTCTGATCAGCCCACTTCGGCTGCGCGGGATGTCGGCGATGCTGACCCGGATCAAGAGACGCCTGCGCGACGCGGCCTGAAGGGGGGAACCGCGTGACCGGCCCCGCGGCGCGCCGCCTAAACTTCCCCGATAAGACTTGTAAGAGATTCTCTTAATGAGAAATTTTTCGCGAAACGAAGTAGACGTCGATACAGGAGGCGCCAGTGCCCAGCCACGCCAGCTCGAGGATCTCCAAAGTTCTTGTCGCCAACCGTGGCGAGATCGCAGTCCGGGTGATCCGGGCGGCCCGGGACGCCGGACTGGCCAGTGTGGCGGTGTACGCCGAGCCTGACGCCGATGCGCCGCACGTGCGGCTGGCCGACGAGGCGTTCGCGCTGGGCGGCCAGACCTCGGCCGAGTCCTACCTCGACTTCGGCAAGCTGTTGGACGCCGCCGCCAAGTCCGGCGCCAACGCCGTGCACCCCGGCTACGGCTTCCTGTCGGAGAACGCCGACTTCGCCCAGGCGGTGATCGACGCCGGCCTGATCTGGATCGGGCCCAGTCCGCAGTCCATCCGCGACCTCGGTGACAAAGTCACCGCCCGCCACATCGCCGCCCGCGCCCAGGCGCCGCTGGTGCCCGGCACGCCGGACCCCGTCAAAGACGCCGACGAGGTGGTCGCCTTCGCCAAGGAGTACGGCGTCCCGATCGCGATCAAGGCGGCCTTCGGCGGCGGCGGGCGCGGCATGAAGGTCGCCCGCACCATCGAGGAGATACCCCACCTGTACGAGTCGGCGGTGCGTGAGGCCGTCGCCGCGTTCGGTCGCGGCGAGTGCTTCGTCGAGCGCTACCTGGACAAGCCGCGCCATGTCGAAGCGCAGGTGATCGCCGACACCCACGGCAACGTCGTCGTCGCCGGCACCCGCGACTGCTCGCTGCAACGCCGCTTCCAGAAGCTGGTCGAGGAGGCGCCGGCCCCGTTCCTCACCGACGCGCAGCGCAAGGAGATCCACGAGTCGGCCAAGCGGATCTGCAAAGAGGCGCATTACTACGGTGCCGGCACCGTCGAGTACCTGGTCGGCCAGGACGGCCTGATCTCGTTCCTGGAGGTCAACACCCGGCTGCAGGTCGAGCACCCGGTCACCGAGGAGACCGCGGGCATCGACCTGGTGTTGCAGCAGTTCAAGATCGCCAACGGCGAGAAGTTGGACATCACCGAAGATCCGACGCCGCGCGGCCACGCCATCGAGTTCCGGATCAATGGCGAGGACGCCGGCCGCGGCTTCCTGCCCGCCCCCGGCCCGGTCACCAAGTTCCACCCGCCGAGTGGACCCGGTGTCCGCCTGGACTCCGGCGTCGAGACCGGCTCGGTGATCGGCGGTCAGTTCGACTCGATGCTGGCCAAGCTGATCGTGTACGGCGCCGACCGCCACGAGGCCCTGGCCCGCGCCCGGCGTGCCCTGGACGAATTCGAGGTCGAGGGCCTGGCCACGGTGATCCCCTTCCACCGAGCCGTCGTCTCGGACCCGGCGTTCATCGGTGACGACGACGGTTTCACGGTGCACACCCGCTGGATCGAGACCGAGTGGGACAACCAGATCGAACCCTTCACCGGCGGCGAACCCATCGACGAAGAGGAGAGCCGCCCGCGCCACAAGGTTGTCGTCGAGGTCGACGGCCGCCGCGTCGAGGTCTCACTACCGGGTGATCTGGCCCTGTCCAACGGCGCGCCCGACGCCGTCGGTGTGGTGCGCCGCAAGCCCAAGCCGCGTAAGCGGGGCGCGCATGGCGGCGCGGCCGCATCCGGTGACGCGGTGACCGCCCCCATGCAGGGCACCGTTGTCAAGGTTGCCGTCGAGGAAGGCCAGGAGGTCGCACAGGGTGACCTCGTGGTGGTCCTGGAGGCGATGAAGATGGAAAACCCGGTCACCGCACACAAGGACGGTGTGATCACCGGCCTGGCAGTGGAGCCCGGCGCCGCCATCACCCAGGGCACGGTGCTCGCCGAGATCAAGTGAGCACCAACCCCACCCGGCCGGCTCGCGGCATCGCCGAGCGTCCGGTAGTGGGTCAGTTTGAATCCTGACGATGCAGATGGGCATGCGCCGCTTCACCCGCCTCACTAACGGGCTCAGCCAAAAGATGAAGGATCTGGCGTACGCGGTGTCGCTGCATTACATGCACTACAACTTCGCTCGGCCCCACAGGACTTTGACGAAGGCCGCTGGCGGTCGGACCCCTGCTCGACTAAACGCAAACAGGGCCTTGTCGGTGCAGGATGGGACGATGGCGCGTCAACTGTTAACAAGGCTTGCGGCCACAGCGGCCAGACACTTCGAACATGAGAGAGGTGTCGCATGGCGTTGGTAATTGACGCTGCTAAGGACGCTGCCGGCCGCAGTGAAGTGAGCAATGAATATTGGCGTCCCGATGAGGTCCCAGTTGATGTTGACGCAATCGCAAAGATGATGGGCCTCCGCGTCGAGTAAACCTTCCTCCGCGAGGGTGTCTTCGGCATGATCGAGGCACGAGGCGAGGACATCGTCATCTGCGTAGACCTTGACGAGAACCCTGCGAGACAGCAATTCACATCGCGCACGAGCTGGGCCACTTCGTTGAGCGAAGCATTCAGGGACAGCGTGACTTCGCGTTCATCGATGAACGCAGTACAAAGTACGACCTTCACGAGTTCTACGCCGATGAGCTCGCGGGAAATCTACTGATGCCCGCCGATGAGATCAGCAATCTCCGTAAGCGTGGATTCTCCAACTTAGACATGGCCGCGTACTTCTGCGTTTCCATCCCCGCCCTGAATAAGCGGCGTGACCGGATTCAACGGGTAGCTGATTTCATCAGATAGCTTCCCCGCATGACGGACGGCAAAGATGCCCGCGATGGACCGTCTGGGCGCCCTCCCGTCAGGGTGTCCATAGACGATTTCGTTCGGGCGCGTCCATAGATGACCTCGCGAAAACGCCCGCCCCAAAACCCACTCTCACAGTGAATCGCGAATCGAATTGACGCCGAGCGACCCAAGGAAATCGCAGAAGCCCGCACGTATCGGCGCGCGACCGTGAAGTTCACACTGAGGGCCGTCGGCTGGCTGGACGCATTCGCGACCGCCTTCATGATCGCCTACGTGTGGTCTCAGTGGAGCCACATCGAATCTGCCTTGATCATCGCCCATTTCGGCTCACTTTTGGTCCAGTCGATCGGCGTGCTCTACGTGATCAGAAAGTACCTATTCCTTCAGGCGGGGCATACAGATTGTTGACGACGGTCGAAAACTAGGCCACAGACGACGGTGAAAAGTAGGCCACGTGGTCGGTGGTTATTGTGCCGTGTTGTCGGCTCTGGCGGAGGGCAGGGTGTCGATTCCGGTGTCTTTGAGCCGGTAGCTGGAGCCTTTGAGGGTCAGGACGTCGGCGTGGTGGACGATGCGGTCGATCATCGCCGCGGCGACGACTTGATCTCCGAACACGTCGCCCCAGCGGGCGAAGGGCAGGTTCGAGGTCAGAATCAGCGAGGCGTGTTCGTAGCGGCTG
Organism: Mycobacterium gordonae; assembly: GCF_017086405.1. Classification (NCBI taxonomy): domain Bacteria; kingdom Bacillati; phylum Actinomycetota; class Actinomycetes; order Mycobacteriales; family Mycobacteriaceae; genus Mycobacterium; species Mycobacterium camsae. The sequence goes on along the minus strand of NZ_CP070973.1, from coordinate 1,682,224 downwards.
GAGACCAGTTGGAAGAACAAGTTCGCGGCGTCCTGTTCGAAGGGGATGTATCCGACCTCGTCGACGACGAGAAGGCCGATGCGGCGCAACTTGGCCAACTCGACGGGCAGTCGCCCCGCGGTGTGGGCGGCCTTGAGGCGAGCGACCCAGTCCACCGCGGTGGCGAACGCGATGCGATGCCCGGTCTGGGCGGCTTTGATGGCCAATCCGATGGCGAGGTGAGTCTTGCCGGTTCCCGGTGGGCCGAGCAGCACCACGTTGCGGGACCTGGCCAGGAACGCACCCGTGCCTAGGTGGGCGACCATGTCCCGGTTCAAGGCCGGTTGGTGATCGAAGTTGAAGTCTTCCAACGACTTGCGCGTCGGAAACCCCGCCGAGCGGATGCGGGTCGCCGCACCGGAGGCTTCCCGGGCCGCGACCTCCCGGGAAAGCACCGCCGCCAGATACTCCTCATGAGTCCAGTTGGCGTCACGGGCTTGCTCGGCGAGCCGGGCGGCGGCGTCGCGGATGCGCGGCGCCTTAAGGGCCTGGGCGTAATGCAGGACGGATTTGATCGGATCCTCGGCCATGATCACGCCACCTCCCCGTCGGAAGTGACTGTTGCCGTGGTGAAGTCGACACCGAACGCGCGGTCGTAGTCGGCCAGATCACGGACCAGGTAATCACCGACCACCGGTGGTGGGCCGGTTTGGAACTGTCGACGCAATGCTGCGGCAGTCGCGACGTGGGTGGGATCGGTCAGCGTTTGTCGTACCGCCCAGCAGCGGTCATGAGCCGCCAGCTGGCGCCCCGCTCGGGTCACCACCACCTGATTCAAGGTGGTCCTCACCTCGACGAGCTGTCCGATCGCATGCGGGTCCACGGAGTAGTCGTTGCCGGCCACCCGCACGTAGTAGTCGCGCCCCAGCCGCACCGAGGTCACCGCCTCGGTGACCGGCGCCACGGGCGGCAACGCCAGCATCTGGGCTCGATCGCCGTCGAGGAAGTCGACCGGACGACCATCGAGGACCCGCACCCGACGGGCGTTGGCGGTCGGAAGCCATTGGCCCAGTTGAGTGTTGAAGTCCGCTGGCGAAGTGAAGCTGCGCCCCGGCAGGAACGAGGTCTCCAAATAGCGGTTGGCTCGCTCCACGATCCCCTTGGATTCGGGGTCATAGGGTTTGAGTTGCACCAGCCGCGACCCGAGCGTGCCCATCAACGCGGTGACCGGATCGGTCAACCGACCGCGGCGTCCGATCCCGGCCTCGTTGTCCCACCACAACTCATGGGGTGCCGCGGTGAAGCTGCCCGAGAGTAGCTGCCACATCCCGGCCACCAGGTCCATCGTCTGACGCGAGGGCAGCATCATTGCGGCGATGAACCGGGAGAACGCCGCGACCATCACCAGCACCGGCAGCATCGCCTCCTGGCCGAACCCGACCGCGATCCTGGGTGCCGGGAACCACAGGTCGCACTGAACCGCTCGCCCCGGAGGATGGTCGAGGCGGTCAACCGGATCGGCGAGCAGGTGCTCCGGGCGGATCGCTCGGACCCGCTCGCGGAACCAGGAGATCGAACCCGTCCACCCGACCCGCTCGGCGAGCACCGTCGCCGGCATCTGCGGATAGGCCGACAGCAACGCCCGGATCCGCGGCTCCACCTCGCTGATCGCCGACGGCGCCGAAGCTCGCTCGTACTTCGGTGGACCATCGCCGGCCAGCGCCCCGGCCACCGTGTCACGCGCGATGCCGAGCTGGCGTGCAATGGCCCGCTGCGACAAACCCTCGCTGCGATGAAGATGCCGGATCAACGCCCAGTCTTCCAAGGAGATCACCCATCCAATCTGATTGGGTGGCCTACTTTTCAACCGTTGCGAGTGGCCGGACTTTCAACCGTCGCCAACAACAGATCTGACCGCCCGAAGGACAGTTCAAACTGACCTACTACCGAGCGTCCGGCATGCCGACGATCCCCCTTGCAATCGCAAGTCACTTTTCAGTTCCGGATCAACCCCGATATCGGTGGCGTACCTCAGCGCCGGTGACGGTATATAACGATTTTCATCGGCGTCCGGGTTTAGCGGCCGCGATCACCATGAAGGCCAGCGCAATCGCACCCACCGCGATCAAGGGTCGCCACCACTGCTCGCCGAGCCAGTAGATATTGGCGCCAACAAGACCCGGATGGTCCGCGTCGCCGAACAGCCAATTGCGCGCGACAGGCGTCGCCAGCGAAAGCACCGTGCCGGCGAGCGTAACGGACAACAGCGCGAAAAGCGTTCTACTTGAGAACTGCCAGGTTCCTAACACGATCAGGTAACTGCCGGTGCCAGCCATGATCAGGCCGGTGACTCCAAGCACCGTTGCCGACTGAATCGCGGTGGCGACACCAAGGATCAGCAATACGACGCCGACCAGGATTGTGGTTCGGGCGATGCCTTTGGTCAAAGACACAACCCGGTATCCGCCCAGCGCCAGGGTCCGCAGAGTGAGTACGGATGGCTTGAGGGCGCTGGGTAGCCACCGAATCGACCCAGCAGCCGCAGACGCGGTCGCGGCAGCCTTTGCAAGGGTTTGCGCCATGAGCGGCGAGCGTCTGTCGGTGACGAAAGTTTCCTCGGCCACCGGGTTCTCGTTCAGTAGAGCATATTTGGCGTCTCCCGGGCTGGCGTCCAACACTTTGCGGGCCCAGCTGCGGGATGCTGTCGGACTCCAGTCCGGTTTGTCGCCAGGCTGCGGATCGATCACTGTGTTGGCCAATCCGTCGAACTCGTCGTCCAAAATTCGTTGTTGCCACAGCTGCGCCAGCCACAGCGCGGTCAGCGGAATACTAGGCGGAATCGCCTGTGTCGGGTCGTCCAGAAATGCCAGCTCGTCGAGCACCATACGCTCGGTCAGCAATTGTTCAGTGCCACCCCCGACGGCCGGAAGTCGGTACCCGGCACTTGGGAACTCTGGCGCACCAAGAGATTTGAGTTGACGAACAAACCATTGCGATCGCTTCTCCAGCTTGGGTGTGCCGACCCTGGTCTGCGCGATCCAGTGCACGCGACGGGGGTTGAGTAGCACGTGGACGAGCCAGCCGGCCCCGTCGAGCCGTCCCCACACCCAGTCATTGACTCGCCAGGACCGCTTATAGAAGGCACCGAAATGATGGAACTGCATACCGGTGAGCTTCTTCTCGGCGGTCCCGAAGTCGGGCGCGAGCAGACTGCGCGTGTCGGCACTCACCTGCACCAGCTCCAAGGGCTCCTCAATGCCGGAGTCTGCGGGCAACATGGCCCGCTGAGTCACGGCCAGATCGAACAGTTTCATCGCTATCGTCGCGCGGTCGCCCCCGGCCCCCAGGTAGTTCAGGTAGGTATCGAGCGCGCCAACACGCTCATGCGCGAGCTGCGAGCCCGGCTCGCCGCCGACGGTCGGAGCAGCGTCTGCGCACAGTCGCGTCAGCGTGTCGTAACCGTTAAACAGCGCCTCCCCGAGCCGGTCCCAGGCGTCGGTTTGCACTGTCAACTGTTGGAGATAGCCGTCGGCGATCAAGGCGGCGGCATCCTTGAGTGAGCCTTCCTGGAGAACCTGGTCCTCACATACCGTGCGAACGAGTTCACCGAGGTCGACGGCGGTGGGCGACGGACCGGCGGCATGAATCGCAGCAGTGAGTGCTGCCAATTCGGCGATATCGGCGTCCGACCGCACCAGGTGGTAGGCCGCTCGAGCGACGGCCAGCGCACTGCCTTTCGCAAGTTCGTAGGCCGGCTGACCATACTGGGAAAGGTCGTCCGTTCGCTCGGGCAGCGGCTGGTTCGGCGGTTGCGACCAACAGCTCAGCATCGCCTGGGTGATGTGCTGCCGGCACGCCTTTTCGATGTCGGCTGTCGCGAGTTCGGCCGCCCAAGTTTGCGGAACTCCGGCGGTGGAGGTGTCTGACGTCAGCGGCCAGCTGTCCAGCTGTCGCAGAAGCGCGTCAGTAAGCTCGCGCGCATGTCTTCTTGCTTCGCTTAGCGCGTAGTCGGTCAGCAGCGGTGGTGTCAGGAGCCTCGAGCCTCGCGGCAGCGTTGCCGCGAGCTCCGCGAGCCGCAGTTTGGCGCCTATCCGCGCCGCGGTGCGATCCTGATGGCCACGGATCGCTCGCAGGTCGGTCGCGATCGACTGGGTGGTGATCGCACCCAGATCCCGTAGCAGGCCGGCGAGCAGCCCGAGCCGCTCGTCGGCGCTGTCCGCTGAAGTCTGCGGGAACAGGGTCGGGGCGGGCCCGGACGACGGGACGACGAAGAGCAGCACCCGGCGCACCGGGCGGCGGGCCGGTCGGTCACAGATACGCTTGAGCAACACGTCGATCGGCCGGTTGTCGAGCAGGCTGCCGTCGGCGACCCAGTGCGGCCGGGTGATATTGGCATAGGGCGCCATCGGGGGTCGAGCCGGGACAGCGCCCTGCGCCGGGGTTCCTTCCATGAAGGGCACGAAGGAGGGCTCGAACGCGAGGGGAAACGCAGCTGAGCTCCGGGCAGCCAGCGCGAGCGCCGAGGCGATACCCGGCTGGGCGAGGTCGGTCTCGGTGAAGGTGAACAGGCCCCGGCGGTTGACGTATTGAACGCGAGTGCCGAACGAGTCGGTGAAGCTGCTTGCCTCCCCGGACAGCAGCGTTGTCGTGACGTAGAGCGTGGTGGACGGGATACGGATGCCGCCGGGAAACTCCGTGGGCGGGAACGGGCCAAGCTCAAGTTTGGGCAGCTGCTTGGCGAAAGTCGCGTACAGCTGCTCGTCGCCGTACAGCAGGGACGGCGTGAACTCGTCCCGGGGGTCGCGCAGCAGGTCGGTCAAAGTGCCGAGATCGAGCCAGAGATCACGAAGGCCGCCCAAGTCAGCGCCTGAGACGCGGGACGAGGCAAGCAAAGCCGCGTTGAGTCCGCCGGCGCTGGTCCCGGAGAGGATGTCGACATCAATGATCATGTCGAGCATGTCGAGGAGCTCGGCGTAAAGCCGCAGGGATTTCACCGAATCGGCGGTGAGCCGGCTATTGGTCGGGAAGGTCCCGCCCGCTCGGCGCCACTGTGACGCTTGCGCGAGCAGATTGAGTTCGCGGGCGACGCCGGCCATCCAAACCGCGAGACTGACCCCGCCCGTCATCATCGTGGCCAGGCGGAGTTCGAGTGTCAGCTGGCTCACCGGTGTCGGCTCTTCAAATGCCATCGAGCGTCCCTCACTGTCGCGTGATTGATTAACCGAGCTGACCTCCGCGGCCAAGATTAGACCGTATGTGTTCGCGGCCCGCGGAGTGGAGCAGTTGCTGGCCGGGCCCCGCACCCGCATTCCATCGGTAACCCGAACGCGGTGAGAGGCCGGCCTTTCCGACAGTCGGGTAAGCAGGCCCCGGCGTCTTGCGAGACGACGAGTGTTGGTTTAGACGTGCATGCACGCGTGCGATGCCTGGCCACACGCGTCCTCAGACACGGCGGCGGGACCGGAAAATCCCTGCCCTACAACAAATCAAGAGGACTTCGTCGCACAGCGGGTTGCGAAGCCAAAGGGAAAGTGGACGGCGACCATGATCCCTGCGAGGGTTGCGAGTGAGTGGAAGGCCGGACGGCCTAGTCTCGCGGATGTGGGACGCGGCAATCCCCGCCTGGTCCGGATAGTGTCATCGAACAGACCATGAGGACGACCAAACCCCTGTGACGGAAACAGAATGGCCCAAAAAGCCGACGCCAGTGGCCGAAAGGCAGTAGGAAACCGCAACTTGGCCGCAACACCCGCATGACCCCGGCGTCGAACTAAGATGCCGACGTTCTCAATTACGCCCCGGCGATGAATGGTTTGGATTTAGGAAATTCGACCTTTGATTCCTTCGACCGTCGCCTATATTCAGTGCAACCGGCCTACGTGGTCGGCTGCGGCTTGCCAGTTCCAGGGCATCCGAAACCGAAAGTCACCCACATGCCCTGCACGAACAGCCCGCCCCACCAGTCAGCAAACGATGGCGCCGGAAGCAACGGCCATGGGTCCGCAATGACGCTGTCCCGCCATCGTTTTGGGCTATTGATCGCCCGCCCTGCCCGGACCTCCCCTCAATTCACGACACCGTCAATTCCGCACCCGGCCACGAAGGGGTCGAGCCGATCGCGGCCAGTTCATCACATGAAAGCAGAAATGTAAGGAGCTGTGACACAATGGATTACGCCCTCTTGCCACCCGAGATCAACTCCGCTCGGATGTACACCGGCCCGGGCGCGGCCTCCCTGTTGGCGGCTGCTACAAGCTGGGACATGCTGGCCGCCGAGCTGGACATCACCGCCCAGACCTACGAATCGGTGATTTCTAGTCTGGCATCTTTGGACTGGTACGGCCCCGCAGCCGAGTCGATGGCAGCCAAGGCCGGCCCCTACATAAGTTGGCTGTACACGACCGCCACCCAAAGCAAGCAAACAGCCATGCAGGCCATGGCCGCGGCGGCAGCCTACGAACAGGCGTTTGCGATGACGGTGCCACCGCCGGTGATCGCCGCCAACCGAATGCAGCTGATGGCCTTGATCGCGACGAATTTGCTCGGCCAGAACACGGCGGCGATCGCGGCCACCGAGGCGCAGTATGCAGAGATGTGGGCCCAAGATGCAACCGCGATGTACGGCTACGCCACGAACTCGACGGCGGCGGCGCAACTATCGCCGTTTTCCTCCCCATCTCAAGTCACCAACCCGGCGGGGCTGAGCGCCCAAAGCGCCGCGGTCGCCCAGGCAACTGCCAGCGCGGCCGCCGCCGACCCCATATCACAGCTATTGACCGCGGTGACCCAGACCTGGCCGGCGCTAGTGGACGCATGGTATAGCGGCATTCTCCCGGAAGATTTCGCCGTGCTCGATGGCCTGTTTGCCGCGTACTCGACGTTCAGCGCAATCGACAGTGTCGAGTCCATCGCCAATGGCATCATCGGAGATGAAGTTTCGTTGGCGCCAGATTTGGCCAGCGCAGTGGAGACGATGCCGGCCGGGGGTTCGGTGCTCGCGGCGGCGCAACAGCCGATCGGTGCGGGCATGGGAGCCAACGCAGTGCTCGCCAGCAGCGGCCGGGCGGGTTCGATCGGGCAACTGGCGGTGCCGGCGAGTTGGGCCGCGCCGGCGACGCGCACCGTCGCGGCGCTGACGCCCGCAGGTTTGACCACGATTACGGGAACCGAAGAAGCCGCGGCCGGTACGCCGGGCGTCCCAGGGATGGCGGTGCCGGCGCCCTCGCGAGCGTCCGGCGTGCTTCCCCGCTACGGGATCCGACTCACGGTGATGGCGCACCCTCCCGCGGCCGGGTGAGTTGGCCCCTAACTCGGGCAGCGGCTCGGCCGGCGCGAAGCAGGGTGCCGTGGGTGCCAATTCCCACGACACCGGTGGCCGCTTCGGCGCGTGCCCCGTGATCGGCTTACCCGACGCCGCGATCACCAGGGCACGGTCCTCGCCGAGACGAGGTAAGCACCCCCGCACCCCTTCTGTGAATGGTGTGAATACGGCTGCAACGTTTGTCGCCCCTGCCCACCGCGGGTAGGGTTCGAAGTAGGTTGAGTTAACAGCCGCCTGGAAACACCGTCCTGTAGGTGCGATTTCCGACCGCGGCACTTCGCACGCTCGATGTGATCCACAGCAACGAATGATCGTCGACTGATGGAGTTCACGATGTCTGTGACCCAAGCATGGCTGAAATGCGAAAATGCCGAGTTCAACGCGCAGTGGGAACACGGTTCGGGCGTGGTCAGCGCCTACGGCGAGCTTGATGCCGCCAACGCCGACCAACTCGCAGAATACGTCGGCCGCTGCCTAACACATTGCCGGTGGCTGACACTGGACCTTACCGGCCTGAAATTCATTGGTACCGCTGGCTTTTCGGCGTTACACCGGATCAACGTGACGTGTTCGGCGGCCGACGTACGCTGGGCCCTGGTGCCCAGCACGGCCGTGTCACGGCTACTACGCATCTGCGACCCCGACGGCGTGCTGCCCACCGTCGAGCCGAAGCGATCCGCGCAGGACGGCCTACTCCAGTTGATCCCGGAGTCGAGCTAGCGACTTGGCCAGCAGCCGGGATACGTGCATCTGCGAGATACCGACCCGCTCGGCGATCTGCGTCTGCGTCATCGACTCAAAGAACCGCAGCACCAACACCATTCGTTCCCGCTCCGGCAGCGCCTCCAGCAGCGGGCGCAACGCCTCACGGTTCTCGATGCGGTCGAGGCCCTGATCGACGTCGCCCAGCGTGTCGGCGATCGCGCGGGCGTCGTCGTCTTCGTTGCCGCCGCCGCTGTCGATAGACAGCGTGTTGTAGGAGCTGCCGGCAACCAGACCCTCCACCACCTCGGCGCGGTCCATACCCAGTTCGGCCGCGAGCTCGGTCGCGGTGGGCGCCCGGCCCAGCCGCTGCGACAACTCCGCGGTGGCAGTGCCCAGCCGTAGGTGCAGTTCTTTCAGCCGACGCGGCACCTTCACCGACCAGCTGTTGTCGCGGAAGTGCCGCCGGACCTCACCCATGATGGTGGGCACCGCGAAAGAAACGAAGTCCGAGCCGGTTTCGACGTCGAAGCGGACGACGGCATTGACCAGGCCGACGCGCGCCACCTGGATCAGGTCATCGCGCGGTTCGCCGCGGCCTTCGAACCGCCGGGCGATGTGATCGGCCAGCGGCAGGCACCGCTCCACTATCTTGTCCTGATGACGCTGGAAATCCGCCGAGCCGGCGGCAAAGCCGGCCAGCTCACGGAACATGTCCGGGACATCGGCGTATTCATTGGGACGCGAATTGGAACCGCCGGCAGTTTGCTCTGTCAACTGGCAGTCACTTACTGGGGGCCGCCCGTCGCGCGGTCAACGAGATGCCGAAGACACTGCCCGCAGCATCGGGCTCGCGACCGTCATGGAATGTCTGGACATCATCGGCCAGCGAGGTCAGGACATGCCAACTGAAGCTGCCCGGAGCCACCACGTCGTGGGTGTCGCAGGCTGCGGAGGCCTCCACCACGAGTTCCTCGTCTCGCGGGTCGACCACCAGGGTCAATATCGCCCCGGGCGTCGCGGAGCGGATCAGCCTCGTGCATGCCTCGTCGACCGCCAGGCGCAGGTCCGCGACGGCGTCGAAGTCCAGATCCTCGAAGGTGCCGATGGCACCGACCAGGGTGCGCAGCATCGCCAGGTTCTCCAGGCGCGCGGCAACGTTGAGTTCGACGGCGCGGTAACCGCGTTGGCGCCCGTCAGCGCGCTGATCCGCATCGGTCATGTGGCCTCCCGGCAATATTCGGCCGACACTACTCCTGGCAGGGGTCCGGGCAGCGGCGCCGGATTGCGGCCCGCCGTGGACCAAGGGGTCGAGCCGGTTGGTCATGATCGCCACCGGGTATTCAACCAGTTGCGGGCGAAGTAGACATAACCGACACAGTCCGTGCGCGCCGCTTGGCGCGCGGCGTGGTTTTTGCCCGGGTGATGCTGGTCGTCGTAATCGTGGTCGCAGTAAGGGTCTGTGCTGTCGCGATTCTGTTCCCCATGATGGGGTGACCACGCTGACGCAAGACTGCCGGTACTCATCATGGTGCACACTTGATACCCCGTTGTCGTCACGGATAAAACTCCGCCGACCAGGTTTTCCGGTGTGACCTTCCCGACGCATCCCCACCCTACCGCCATCCCGGCCCGGGACAACCCCGGCGATTCGCTAGCTGGCCAGCCGCGGGCGCTGGACCGCCGGGCGTTTTGCATACCAGTGCCCTGCTCGGCGATCCGGCGAACCCCGCGCGTGCTCGACTGATGCTGCAGCTGTCAGAGCACCAACGCCGGCCCGGCGATCTGGGGCGCGCTCATCGACAGCACCACCAACATCAACGTCAGCAGGAACCAGCCGGCGCCATGCCAGCCCCACCAGGTGCCCCGGTGTCGCCAGACCCGGTACGTGCGCAGGAAAGCCCACATTCCCGCGATCAGCAGGATCAGCGGACCGCCCAACGCGAGCATCGTCCGCTCCGGCGGACCGCAGGCCACGGTGTCGATGCTGGCTCCGCCACACGTGCTCACCCATAACGCCGCTACCACCAGGAAACCCACCCCGGCCGCGGTGGCCAGGGCGGCGAAGCGGATAGCGGCGTGAACTTCTTTGTCGTCCACTGCCGCGCGATCACCGCGCAATCTCTCGTCTGCTGTGCGCATCGGAGCACCTCTGCATCTCGCTAAAATCGCTCGCGGCAGCTTGCCGATTTTCGTTAGCCGCGGCACATTTTCGTTCAATACCCCGAGCGCCGGCCGGACAAACCGGCTGCGGCCCGTTTCACAGCCGCCGGCACAGCATGGCGTGCAGTCAACGATCCGCCGTTGGCGGCCCCGGTATCCACCGTGAGTAGTATCGGTCCTTATGGCGACAGCCAGGAGGCGGTTATCCCCCGAGGATCGACGCGCCGAACTGCTCGCTCTGGGGGCGGAAGTCTTCGGTAAGCGACCCTACGACGAGGTGCGGATCGACGAGATCGCCGAGCGCGCCGGTGTTTCGCGTGCGCTGATGTACCACTACTTCCCGGACAAGCGGGCGTTCTTCGCCGCGGTGGTCAAGGACGAGGCGGACCGGCTCTACGCGGCTACCAACACCCAGCCGGCCCCGGGCATGACGATGTTCGAAGAGATCCGGATGGGCGTGCTGGCCTACATGGCCTACCACGAACAGAATCCGGAGGCGGCCTGGGCGGCGTACGTCGGTCTGGGGCGCTCCGACCCGGTTCTGCTCGGCATCGACGACGAAGCCAAGAATCGGCAGATGGAACACATCATGAACCGCATCGCCGAGGTGGTGGGAGGTATTCCGGGGCAGGCTGCGCTGGAGCCCGAGGTCGAACGCGACCTTCGGGTGGTCCTGCACGGCTGGCTGGCCTTCACCTTCGAAACCTGCCGGCAGCGGATCATGGACCAGACGCTGGAGGCCGACCGGCTCGCCGATGCGTGCGCGCACACGCTGCTCGACTCGATCGCCCGGGTCCGCCAGATCCCCCCGCAACTGGCCGAGGCCATGGCCACCGCGCGGTTCAAGCCGCAGCTCTGATCCCTTGTCAGTGCCACTTGGCAGCATGGCACGGTGAGCACTTTTTCGGCGCCGCCCGGGTTGGCGCGGTTCAGCGCCATCACCCGCGACTGGTTCGCAAGCACCTTCGCCGCGCCCACCTCCGCGCAGGCGCAGGCCTGGACGGCGATCGCCAACGGCGAGAACACGCTTGTCATCGCTCCGACCGGCTCGGGTAAGACGCTCGCGGCGTTCCTGTGGGCGCTGGACAGCCTCGCCGCCGCGCCGGAGCGGCCACGCGGCACCCGGGTGCTGTACGTGTCGCCGCTCAAAGCGCTCGCGGTCGATGTCGAGCGCAACCTGCGCACTCCGCTGGCCGGACTGACCCGGCTCGCCCAGGCCCGGGGTCTGCCCGCCCCCGACATCAGCGTGGGCGTCCGGTCCGGCGACACTTCACCAGCGCAGCGCCGCCAGCTCATCAGTTCGCCGCCCGACGTCTTGATCACCACACCCGAGTCGTTGTTTCTGATGCTGACATCGGCAGCGCGCGAAACCCTGGCCGGCGTGCAGACGATCATCGTCGACGAGATTCACGCCATCGCGGCCACCAAGCGCGGCGCGCATCTGGCGCTGTCGCTGGAGCGACTCCGGGACCTGTCCCACGACGTGCGGGAGGGGCGGGGGGCTCAGCGCATCGGCCTGTCGGCGACCGTGCGCCCACCGGAGGAGCTGGCCCGGTTCCTGTCCGGGCAGTCACCGACCACGATCGTGGCGCCGCCGTCGGCCAAGACGGTCGAGCTGTCGGTGCAGGTGCCGGTGTCCGACATGGCCAACCTGGAGAACAATTCGATCTGGCCCGATGTCGAGGCCCGGCTGGTCGACCTGATCGAATCGCACAACTCGACCATCGTGTTCGCCAACTCGCGGCGGCTGGCCGAGCGACTAACCGCACGCCTCAACGAGATTCATGCTGAGCGTGCCGGTGTGGAGCTGCCGACGGGCGGTAATGCGCAGGTGGCCGGCGGCGCACCGGCCTACGCGATGAGCAGCGGCCAGAGCTTCGGCGCACCCACCCTGCTGGCCCGCGCGCACCACGGATCGGTCAGCAAGGAACAGCGCGCCGTCGTCGAAGAGGACCTCAAGACCGGACAGCTGAAGGCGGTGGTGGCCACCTCCAGCCTCGAGTTGGGTATCGACATGGGCGCGGTTGATCTGGTGATCCAGGTGGAGGCGCCGCCGTCGGTGGCCAGCGGCCTGCAACGCATCGGGCGGGCCGGCCACCAGGTCGGCGAGATCTCCCGCGGTGTGCTTTTCCCCAAACACCGCACCGACCTGATCGGTTGCGCGGTCAGCGTGCAACGGATGCTCACCGGGCAGATCGAGACCATGCGGGTGCCTGCGAACCCGCTCGACATCCTGGCCCAGCAGACGGTGGCCGCGGCTGCACTGGAGCCCCTGGACGCCGACCGCTGGTTCGACACCGTGCGACGCAGTGCACCGTTCGCGACCCTGCCGCGCAGTGTGTTCGAAGCGACCCTGGATCTGCTGTCCGGCAAGTACCCGTCCACCGACTTCGCCGAGCTGCGGCCGCGGCTGGTGTATGACCGCGATAACGGCACGCTCACCGCGCGGCCCGGCGCGCAACGGTTGGCGGTCACCTCCGGCGGCGCCATCCCGGACCGCGGGCTGTTCGCCGTCTACCTTGCCACCGATTCTGAAAAGCCTTCGCGGGTAGGCGAACTCGACGAGGAGATGGTGTACGAGTCCCGTCCCGGCGATGTCATCGCGCTGGGAGCCACCAGTTGGCGCATCGTCGAGATCACCCACGACCGGGTGCTGGTGGTGCCCGCGCCCGGGCAGCCGGCACGTTTGCCGTTCTGGCGCGGCGACAGCGCCGGCCGCCCCGCCGAGCTCGGCGCCGCCCTGGGTGCACTCACCGGCGAACTGGCCGCACTGACCCGGGAGGAATTCGACAAGCGTTGCGCGAGTTTGGGTTTCGATGAGTACGCGCGGGACAACCTGTGGGGACTGTTGGACGAGCAGCGCTCCGCGACCCGGGTGGTGCCCACCGATATGACACTGCTCGTCGAGCGGTTCCGAGACGAGCTGGGTGACTGGCGGGTGGTGCTGCACTCGCCTTACGGTCTGCAGGTGCACGGGCCGCTCGCGCTGGCGGTGGGCCGGCGCCTGCGCGAACGCTACGGCCTGGACGAGAAGCCGACCGCATCCGACGACGGCATCGTGGTGCGGCTGCCCGACACGGGCTTCTCCGCCGACGGGGAGGCGCCGCCGGGCGCCGAGCTGTTCGTCTTCGACCCCGATGAGATCGACCCGATCGTCACCGCCGAGGTCGGCGAATCGGCGCTGTTCGCGTCGAGGTTCCGGGAATCGGCCGCCCGCGCCCTGCTACTGCCGCGCCGCCATCCCGGCCGCCGGTCGCCGCTGTGGCAGCAGCGTCAGCGCGCCGCGCGGCTGCTGGACGTCGCGCGCAAATATCCCGACTTCCCGATCGTGCTGGAGACGATCCGCGAATGTCTGCAAGACGTCTACGACGTCCCGACGCTCACCACCCTCATGGCGCAGATCGCCCAGCGCAAGGTCCGGGTGTTAGAGGCCGAAACCGACCGTCCTTCACCGTTCGCCGCGTCGCTGCTGTTCGGTTACGTCGGCGCGTTCATGTACGAGGGCGATGTCCCGCTGGCCGAGCGCCGGGCGGCGGCCCTGTCGCTGGACAGCTCCCTGCTGGCCGAACTGCTCGGCCGCGTCGAACTGCGCGAGCTGCTCGATCCAGACGTCATCGCCGGGACCGGGCGCCAACTGCAGCACCTGTCGTCCGACCGCGCCGCCCGGGACGCCGAGGGCGTCGCCGATCTGCTGCGTCTGCTGGGGCCGCTGACCGAGGAGGAGGTGGCGGCGCGCGCGAATGCGCCGGACGTCGGGGGCTGGCTGGAGGGTTTGCGCGGCGCCCGGCGGGCGCTGACGGTGTCATTCGCCGGCCGGGACTGGTGGGTCGCCGTCGAGGACATCGGCCGGCTCCGCGACGGCGTCGGGGCGGCGGTCCCGGTGGGCCTGCCGGCGGCTTTCACCGAATCGGTGGCCGACCCCCTCGGTGAGCTGCTGGGCCGTTACGCGCGCACCCACACCCCGTTCAGCACCGCCGAGGCGGCCGCCCGGTTCGGGTTGGGGTTGCGCGTGACCGCCGATGTACTGGGCCGGCTGGCCTCCGACGGCCGGGTGGTGCGCGGGGAGTTTGTCGCCGCGACATCCACCGGCGTGGGATCCGAGCAGTGGTGCGATGCCGACGTGCTGCGGATTCTGCGCCGCCGCTCCCTGGCCGCGCTGCGGGCCCAGGTCGAGCCGGTCAGCACCGCCGCCTACGGGCGCTTCCTGCCGGCCTGGCATCAGGTGGGCGGATCCGATGCCGGGGTGGACCGGCTGGCGTCGGTGATCGATCAGTTGGCCGGCGTGCGGATTCCGGCGTCGGCGCTGGAGCCGCTGGTGCTGGGGCCGCGCGTGCGCGACTACTCCCCCGCGATGCTCGACGAATTGCTCGCCACCGGCGAGGTCACCTGGTCGGGTGCGGGGTCGATCTCGGGCAGCGACGGCTGGATCGCACTGCATCCCGCCGACTCCGCGTCGCTGACGTTGGCGCCTGCCACCGAGATCGAGTTCACCGAGGCGCACCGCGCGATTCTGGACGCCCTGTCCGGCGGCGGCGCGTTCTTCTTCCGCCAGCTTGCCGGCGCCGGTGGCTCCGACGCCGAGTTGAAAGCCGCTCTGTGGGAACTGGTTTGGGCGGGCTGGATCACCGGCGACACTTTTGCTCCGGTGCGCGCACTCCTGGGCGGCAGCACGGGCCCGCGTAAGCGCTCGGCGCCGGCGCACCGCACTCAGCGCGCGCCACGGCTGAGCCGCTACAGCGTGGCACACGCGCAGGTACGCACCGCCGACCCGACGGTGGCCGGACGGTGGTCGGCGCTGCCTGCGCCGGAGCCGGACTCCACGCTGCGGGCCCATTTCCAGGCCGAGCTGTTGTTGAACCGGCATGGCGTGCTGACCAAGGGGGCGGCCGCCGCCGAAGGCGTGCCGGGCGGGTTCGCCACCCTCTACAAGGTGCTCAGCGCATTCGAAGACGCTGGGCGCTGCCAGCGCGGCTACTTCGTCGAGTCGCTGGGTGGTGCGCAGTTCGCGGTCGCCTCGACCGTCGACCGGCTGCGCAACTACCTCGACGGGGTCGATCCGCAGCGACCGGACTACCGCGCCGTGGTGCTGGCCGCCACCGACCCGGCCAACCCGTACGGCGCGGCGTTGCCGTGGCCCGGTTCCCACGCCGAGGGCGCGGCGCGGCCGGGCCGCAAAGCGGGAGCACTGGTGGTGCTGGTGGACGGCGAGCTGTGCTGGTTCTCCGAACGCGGTGGACGCTCGCTGCTGACGTTCACCGACGACCCCGACGCCAGCCATGCGGCGGCCGTCGCCCTCGCCGAACTCGTCTCCGCCCGACGGGTGCCGTCTCTTCTGGTGGAGCGGGCCAACGGGGTGTCGGTACTGACGTCCGACGGACCGGCCGCGGCGGCGCTGGAGGCACTGGTCGGCGCCGGGTTCTCCCGCACGCCACGCGGATTGCGGCTGCGGTAGCGCGATGCCCGAAGGCGACACCGTCTGGCACACCGCGGCCGTGCTGCGGGAGCACCTGGTCGGTCGCACCTTGACGCGCTGCGATGTGCGGGTGCCCAAGTTCGCCACCGTGGACCTCACCGGGCAGGTGGTCGACGAAGTCCTCAGCCGGGGCAAGCACCTGTTCATCAGGGTCGGGCCGGCAAGCATTCACTCCCATCTCAAGATGGACGGAAGCTGGCGGGTCGGCCGTCAGCGGGTGGATCACCGGGCACGAATCGTTCTGGAAGCCGGTGATATTCGAGCCGTCGGCATCGATCTGGGTGTGCTCGAGATCCTCGAGCGCGACCAAGACGGCGCCGCCGTCGCGCATCTGGGGCCGGACCTGCTCGGCGACGACTGGAACCCTCATGTCGCCGCCGCCAACCTGATCGCCGACCCGGACCGCCCGATTTCCGCCGCACTGCTGGACCAGCGTGTCATGGCCGGGGTCGGCAACGTCTACAGCAACGAGTTGTGTTTCGTCTTCGGACATCTGCCCACCACGCCGGTGCGCGACATCGCCGATCCGCGGCGGCTGGTCTCGCGCGCCCGAGAGATGTTGTGGACCAATCGTTCCCGGCGCAACCGCACCACCACCGGTGACACCCGGGCGGGCCGGCAGGTGTGGGTGTACGGGCGGGCCGGACAGCCGTGCCGACGGTGCGGCACCCCGATCTCCCACGACGGCGAGGCCGAAAGGGTGCGGTACTGGTGTCCCTCGTGCCAGCGATGAGCTGTGCTCACTCGCGGCCGTGCGTGAGGAAGAACTCGGCGATCACCTGCGAGCCGTCGAACACCCGGGTGGTGGCCCCGATGACCGTCTTGGGCAGATACTGCTTGCCGCCCGGCCAGGTGTGCCCACCCTTCTCGATCTGATACAGGATCACTTCGGTGCCCTCGGCGCACCCTTCGGAGTCGTACCGGCGCACCACGGTCCCGTCGTTGACCGGCGGCATTTCCTCGACCGTCGGAGGGCCCTGACAGCGGTCGACGGCGCGCCACCGGTCCAGGAGGCTGGCAACCGAAATGGCGTGGCTCAGCCCGCCGCGGCCGCGGACGTCGCCGCCGTTGTAGGGCACCACCGGATCGCCGGTGCCGTGCGCATCCAGTACCGACACCGGTCGCGAAGGGTTGCATGAGACGCCGACGCCCAGCGTGCCGGAGATCGGCGCGATCGCCGCGAACACATCGGCGCGTTCGCAGGCCAGCCGGTTGGACATGAAGCCGCCGTTGGACATGCCGGTGGCAAACACATGCCCGGTCGGGACGTGGAAGTCGTCGCGCAGCTTGGTCACCAGGGAGACCAGGAAGCCGACGTCGTCGAGACGTTTGCGGTCAGCCGGCGCCGCGCCGCGCCCGTCGGCCCAGCTCTTGTCGTAGCCGTCGGGGTAGACCACCAGCAGGCCGTTGGCGTCGGCGACCGAGTCGAAGTCGGTCAGCCCGCGCTGACCGGCCCCCGTGCCGCCGCCGCCGTGCAGGTTGAGCACCAAACCGACCGGCGGGCCCGGCGGCACGTGCACCACGTAGGTCCGGTTCAGGCCCGCGTAGGGAAAGATGCCCGCCTGATCGCGCGCACGCGCCGCCGCGACCTGCCGCTCGTTGCAGCCGACCAGACTGGCGAGCAGAACGGCCAGCAGGAGCAGTCGCACCCGGGGCATGCGGTCAAACGTACCGACTCCGCTCACCCCGCTGAGGGGGGACGGGTCATGAAGGTGCCCTTGAGCTCCAGACCCATGGCCAGGTCCTCGTACTTCGGCTCCTTGCGCTTGCGCCAGCCGCTGCCGGCCGAGATGGGCGGGGCCATCAGCGGCGGCAGCATCGGGAAATCGGCGCCGGCATCCGCGGCCGGTAGCGGCGACGCCGCCGAGGCGAGCTGCACCGGCAGGTGCGCACCGGTCAGCACCGCGGTGGCGGCCGGCGGCGCGGACAGACTTCCCATCGACACCGCCACACCCATCGCTGCCGCCGGTTGCGCCGCGGTCAGGTTCGCGGCGGTGTCTGAGAGCGTGTCGGCCGCCACCCCCAGCGCCGATTCGCCCTCGGACAGGCCAGCGGCGATGTCCGGGGCCACGGATTGCAGGGCCTGGGCCGAACTGAACTGCGCGAAGTAGCTCAGCATGTTGATCGGAAACCCGGACGATATGAACTGGTTGGCGTAGGTATTGGCCAACCCGAACCAGCCCTGGTTGGGGTCGAAGGTGACGCCGATGGCCTGCAGGATCGTATCCACCGGGGACACCGGCGGGGCGACCGCGTCGGCGGGCGCGACCGCGGCCGCCGCGTTGGCCAGGGCGGACGTCACGCCTGTCGACGTCGCCGAGGCTGCTGCGGTGTGCACGGCTTCGGCTTGCGCCGCGGGTCCTTCCGGGGTGCTGATCAGTGGCGGCGACGTGAACACCGGCAGTTGCAGGGCCTGCGCGGAGGCCGCGTGGTAGCGGTACATGGCGGAGGCGTTATTGACCCACATGCGTTCGTACTGCGCCTCGGTTTCGGCGATCGCGCCGAGGTTCTTGCCCAGGCCGTTGGTGGCCAGCAACCGGGCCAGCTGGATCCGGTTGTCGCTGACCACCGACGGGTGCACCACGCCGGCCAGCACGGAACCGAAGGCTCCCGCGGCGGCCTGGGCCGACGAACCTAGTGCCAGACACTGTTGCGCGGTGTTGCCCAGCCAGGTCAGATAGGTTCCCACCGCTTGGATCATGGCCGTGGCGGCCGGGCCGTGCCAGGCTTCGCCCACCGTCGCCAACACGGGCGAATATGCGCGGATAGACTCCTCGAGGTCGTATCCGAGCCGCTGCCAGGCGTACGAGGCCTCGATCAGCGGTCGCGCTCCGGGGCCTGAGTGGATCAGCGCCGAGCTGATCTCAGGTGGCAGGCTGATGAAATCCATGCCATACACAATGTCAACTCAGGTAAATTTTTGCGAAACATTGCGTTGACTTCGAAGGGAAATACCTCGGAACATTGTGCGTCGCCGGCGCCCCGGGGTTACGAGATCGCGTCGACGGCGGCTGCCAAGCGTGGCCGGAACTCTTCGGGCACCGCCACGTATCCACTGTCGGCCAGCCCGCTCTGACCTGCGCCGGTGGCACTTTGCAGGAACGCCTTGACGGCCGCGCCGACGAGCGCGTCGGGGTACTTGGAGCAGACGATCTCGTAGGTGGCAAGCACGATCGGGTAAGAGCCGGGCTGGTTGGGCCGATAGAAGGAGATGGTGTCGAAGGCCAGGTCGTTGCCCTCCCTGGCGAACCAGGCGGCCGAGATCGTCCTGCCCACCGTGCCGGTGCCGATGCCAACCGGCTCGGGTCCGGCCGAGGTCACCACGTTGGCCACGTTCAAATGCTGTGCCAGCGCGAAAGACCATTCCACGTAAGTGACCGAACCTTCGGTCCGGGCCACGGCCGCAGCGACACCGTCGCTGCCCGCTGCGCCCGCCCCGACGCCGCCGTTGAAAACCTTTCCAGCGCCCCTGCCCCAGGCGTCGCCGGCGGCGGTGTCGAGATACCTCTGAAAATTGTCGGAGGTTCCGGACTCGTCGCTGCGGAACATCACTCGGATCGGCTCGGCGGGTAGTGCGACACCGGGATTCAACGCCTGGATCGCCGGCGCGTTCCAGGTGGTGACAGCCCCGTTGAAGACTTTGGCCGCGGTCGGTCCGTCCAGGTTCAACGACGTCACTCCGGCGACGCGGTAGGCGATGGCGATCGGTCCGAACACCACCGGCAGGTTCCAGACCGGTGAGCCACAGCGCTGTTGTGCCGCGGCATACTCGGCCTTGCCCAGCGGTGAGTCGGATCCGGCGAAATCGGTTCGGTTATCCAGGAATTCGCTGATTCCGGCGCCGGAACCGTTGGCGGTGTAGGTCAAAGTGTGGCCGGGGCATTGCTGTTCGAATGCCTTGGTGAAACGGGCTATCGCGTTTGCCTGGGCGGTGGAGCCGCTGGCCTTCAAGGTGGGCCGGCCAGGGCAGTCCCGGGTCACCGCCGACGTGCTACCGGTGGCGCTGCCCGCCGCGGAGTCGTTGTCCCCGGCGCACGCCGACAATGTCGCCGCGCCGATCATCAAAGTCGTCAGAGCGGCGCCGAACCGGTTGCGAGTCAATTCAATTCCTTGACGGTTACCGCCGAAACCGCGGTCTGGCTGGCGATCATGCGGCATCGTAGCAAGTTCAGATCGTTGGGATTTGTTCTCGACGGTGGCTGCACCCGTACGGATTTGATGATTTCAACTGCAGTTTCCGACGGGTTCACGGTCCGGTCAGCTGGCGGCACCAGCGTCACGCATTTGATGGGGATGTGGCGTGTGCGGTTGTGTTACGTGCGATGATCCCCGGAGTAAGCAGCGTGTTACATCACCCGTGCCGCAAGGAGGTGCCAGCATGGCCGTCCGCAACCCGCGTTGGTCCCGCCACTGGTGGGCGTCCGCGGTGGGCCCAGCACTGGTGGTCGCGTCGCTCACCCTCACCGCGACGTTGCCGGCACCCGTTGCTTATGCCGACGCGGTCGACAGCCAGTTCCTCAACGCCCTACAGGCGCACAACATCAACTTCGGATCGCCCAACGCCGCCATCCTCGCGGCCCACCAGGTCTGCAACGAACTCGACGCCGGTAGACAGAAGGCCGATGTCGCCAACGAGGTGACCAGCAGCAGCAACCTGGATGGATATCACGCCGGTTACTTCGTTGGCGTGAGCATCGCCGCGTACTGCCCCCGTCATCACTCGACGTAGCAATCCTTTACCGAGCCGTAACGCGGCGCCGGGGTGGACCGCATACACTTTCGACACGCATATCACGGAGAGTGATTCATTGATCGCGAAAGTAGTGTTCGGCCTTGCGTTGGCGCTCAGCGCTTCGGTAGCCGGCGCGAATACGGCCGGCGCCGAACCCAACCCGTACAGCGTGCTGACCTGCAGCTGCGAGGGCGGTGCCACGTTCCTGCCCCGTGGCACCCCATACGAACAGATCGACACGGGAATCCAGAACGGGCTGAGCGACCTGCTGGGCAGCCCGGGTTAGCCGGCCGCCCCCTGCCCCACGGCTTGGACCGAGGCGTGCTCGTGCAGCGCCACCTCGGTCTCCGGCGCGACGGGCATGAGGTCGAAGACGACCTCCTTGACGGTGCCGTTGTAGGCATACGGCGCCCTGTCCTCGTAGTCGCGGTCCACGACCAGCCCGTTGTCGCGGCCGACGTCCAGCCCGGCGTACGAAGTGAACGACAAGCTGACCGTTTGGGGTAGTTCACCCTCGCCGATCTGGCGGTCGCCGGCCCATAAGGTCACTCGGCCGCCGGAGCCGACAACCGGCTGGGCGGAGTCGAACAGCATCCGGACGGTGACGTCCCCGGTGGGGATGGGTTCGGTCGACACTTGCCGGTAGGTCTCCACACCCAGGAAGGAGTAGGTGTGGTGCAGCCGGCGCTCCTCGTCCACCCACAGAGCGAACCCACCCATGAAGTCGGCATTGGCGACGATCACGCCCTGCGCGTCCTCGGGCACCGTGAGCCGGGCCTCGATCGCATACGAACGGCCGTAGATGCGTGGGACCATGCCGCGCTGGATGTTCTGGACATCGCCCTTGAAGGCGAACCGGGTGGTGGTGGGCAACGGCGGCAGATCACCGAACATGACCGCGAGGCCACCGAGCAGCGGTAGCACCCGGTTGCGTTCGGCTTCCTGCCACCACAGCTCTTGCAGCTCGGCCAGCTTGTCGGGGTGTTCGCCGGCGAGGTTGTGGGCCTGGGAGAAATCGTCGGGCAGGTAGTAGAGCTCCCAGACGTCCTTGTCGGGGTCGTAGGTGCCGGGGGCGAAGCGCTGCATGGTTTCCGGTGACAGATCCCATGGCGCCCTGTCCAGCCGTGCCGAGGCCCACCATCCGTCCTGGTAGATGGCGCGGCTGCCGAACATCTCGAAGTACTGCACCGTGCGGTGTTCGGCGGCGGCCGCGTCATCGAAGGACTGCAAGAAACTGGTCCCGTCCATCGGCTCCTGCTCGACTCCGTCGACACTGGTCGGCACCGGTAATCCAATGGCCTCCAACACCGTTGGGGCGATGTCGATGCAGTGGGTGAACTGGCCGCGGAGCTTGCCGTCGGGCCGGATGCGGCTCGGCCAAGAGATCACCATCGGGTCGCGGGTGCCACCGAGGTGGCTGGCCATCTGCTTGCCCCACTGGAACGGCGTGTTGTTGGCGTGCGCCCACCCCGAGGCGAAGTGCGGTGCGGTGAACTCGTCGCCGAGCGCCTCGATGCCTCCGTACTGCTCTATCAGCGCCAATTGCTGGTCGGCGTCGAGGTCCAGGCCGTTGAGGAACGTCATCTCGTTGAACGAACCGGTATTCGTGCCTTCCATGCTGGCGCCGTTGTCGCCCCAGATGTAGATCACCAGCGTGTTGTCGGACTCGCCGAGTTCGTCGATGGCATCGAGTAGTCGGCCGACGTTGTAGTCCGCGTTCTCCGAGAACCCTGCGAACACCTCCATCTGGCGCGCGTACAGCTTGCGCTGGCTGTCGGTGAGGCTGTCCCAGGCCGGGAACAAGTCCGGGCGCTGCGTGAGCTCGGCCTCCGGCGGGATGATGCCCAGCTGCTTCTGGCGTTCAAACGTCTTCTGCCGGTAGACATCCCAGCCCTCGTCGAACTGGCCCTGGTACTTGTCCGCCCACTCCTTGAAGACGTGGTGCGGCGCGTGGGTGGCACCGGTGGCGTAGTACATCATCCAGGGCTTGGTGGCGTTCTGGGCGCGCACGGTATGCAGCCATTCGACGGCCTTGTCGGTGAGGTCGTCGGGGAAGAAGTACGGCCGGTCACCCGACGGCGCCTCCGGTATACCGATGACCGTGTTGTCCTGGGTGATGATCGGGTCGTACTGGCCCGCGGCCCCGCTCGGAAAACCCCAGAAATGATCGAATCCCCAACCGAGCGGCCAATTGTCGAACGGCCCCGCCGCGCCCTGGACATTATCCGGGGTCAGGTGCCACTTGCCGAACGCCCCTGTCACATAACCGTTGTCGCGCAATATCCGGGGCAGCGCGGCGCAACTGCGCGGCTTGACCGTCGCGTATCCGGGGTAGGGTCCGGGAAACTCGCAGACCGATCCGAAGCCGACCCGGTGGTGGTTGCGGCCGGTCAACAGTGCCGCGCGGGTCGGCGAGCACACCGCGGTGACGTGGAACCGGTTGTAGGCCAAGCCGTTTTCGGCCACCCGGGACAGGGCCGGGGTGCTGATACCGCCACCGAAGGTGTCCGGACCTCCGAAGCCGGCGTCGTCGATCAGCACGATCAGCACATTGGGAGCGTTGTCCGGGGCCGCGGCGCCGGGAACGATGGTCCAGTCACCGACCGACTCGGCGACAGTGCGGCCGATCGTACCGCCGAAGTTGCGTTGCGGGATGGGCAGCTTGGTGCGATCCGGGTTGAACTTGCCCATCGCCTCGGCCAGTGCCGAACCCAGCGAGCGCAGTGTCGAACGACTCAGCTCGGCAACCGATTTCATCGGCGAACCCGCCATCGTCTGTTCCACCGCGAGCCGGCCGTCGGCCGGTGTCACGGCGATGATCAGCGCGCTGCCCGCCGACAGGGCTTCCCCGATCTTGTCCCCCAGACCACTGGTGATCCGATGATGGGCGAACGTGCCGGCCAGGGCGCCGGCCGCGGCGCCGAACGCCGCGCTGGCCAGCAGCGCCGGCGAGAACAGGCCCACAGCCAGCCCGGCGCCCGCACCCCAGGCGGCGCCGCGGCGGCCCAGCTTGTTGCCGGTGTCCAACAGCACCCCGTTGCCCTGCGCGTCCTTGCCCACCAGCACCGCACCCTGCAGCGGCAACGTCTTGGCATTGGCCTGCCCGGTCAGATTCTCGAAATCGCTGCGCGCGGTGTCGATGTCCTGATACCCAGCGACGATGACGAGCGCATTGTCTTCACTCATGACCAGACTTCCTCTCGGCAGCTGACGAACTCACGGCGCGACCCGGTGATGGGGTCGTCAAACTCGATACGGTGGGCCAACAACTGCAGTGGTGTGCTGAAGTCGTCGTCGTCGACATGTATCACTTTGGGATACAAGGGATCTCCGTGTATAGGCAATCCCAGCCCGGCCATCTGCACCCGCAGTTGGTGGGTGCGGCCGGTGCGCGGCGTCAAGCGATAGAGCCCGTCGGCAGACAACAGTTCGATCAGCGTCTCGGCATTGGGCTCGCCGGGTTCGGTCACCGCTTGCAAGTTGCCGCGGCGCTTCACGATCCGGCTGCGGACCACGCGCGGCAGCGCCAGCGCAGGGTCTACGGCGGCCCGCGCCAGATACGTCTTGCGCACCAGCCCACAGGCGAAAAGTGTTTGATACCGGCCCCGGAGCTCGCGGCGGGTGGTGAACAGCAGCACCCCGGCGGTCAGCCGGTCCAGCCGATGGGCCGGACTGAGTTCGGGCAGGCCGAGGCTGCAGCGCAACCGCACCAGGGCCGTTTGGGCCACGTGGCGCCCCCGCGGCATGGTCGCCAGAAAATGCGGCTTGTCGATCACCACGATGTCGTCGTCGCGGTGCAGCACCGGGATGTCGAAGGGCACCGGCACTTCGTCGGGCAGATCCCGGTAGAGGTACACGCTGGCGCCGGCGGGCAACACGGTGGCGTCATCGACGACCGCGCCGTCGGCGTCCACCACTTCGCCGGCCCGCACCTTCGCGGCCGCCGCGCCGCCGAATCTGCCGACGAGTTCCGCCAGTACCGGTCCGCCGTGCATACGGACCCGCACCGGCCCCAACGCGTCGCGAACGCTCATTGGTGCGGGCTTCATCGCGAGCAGACTATCGGTCCAGCTATGGCGTGCGGGGTGCTTTCCCGATACATCGTGGTGGTGAGAACGTGCATGCGCAGTCGGAGACGGTGGGCGACAGCGGGCGCGATGCAGTACGAGCAGCGCCCGCGGCGCCACCTTGCGCCGCTACCCGCTCAACATGCCCACCCGCCTGACAGCCCCGAGGCAAACCCGTCCTGCACCACCCGCCCACCGCCCCGGAGACCCGCATCAATCACCCTGTGGGACAACGTCATCGGCCGACCACAATCAACCTGGACATCACCCGCCCAATCCGGCGACCGGGACCGCAACAGGAGAAGCTGGACAGACCAGCCGCCCACCCGCGCCCGCCGTGACCAGAAACAAAACCAGGAGCTCAACCCACCACCACCACCACCGGGCCTGTCGGTGGATTCAGGCGTAGCGGCGCTCCGGTTCAGGGGGGCGGTTGAGCATTAAGGATTTATGAAGCTCCAGCTACAACCATTGATGTATGCAAGCATGCACCGTCAGACGCTCCATGTCGGTTCAATTGTTGGATGTACAGCATCCTGGGTCGATTTCATCTGCAAAAGATCTGCCGCGACTCACGAAAGTACGGTGACTTAGTGGAACTCTACCAATTGCGTTACTTTCAAGCCGTTGCCGAGTGCGGCACACTCCGCGATGCTGCTGAGAAATTGCTCGTGTCGCAATCAGCAGTCAGCCGGGCAATCGCAATTCTTGAGACCGAGATCGGAGTCGAATTATTTACCCGACGCGGTCGGGCTAACGAACTCAATCGCTTCGGGCAGGCGTTCCTACGTGCGAGTCTGTCGACGCAGCGCAATCTTGACGCTGCCGTAGAGAATGTGCGCCAACTCGCAGGGGTGGACGCCGGGACGGTGTCGCTTGGTTATCTCAGTTCACTGGGCGCGGCGACCGTACCCCGCCTTATTCGCCGCCATCGGGAACGTCATGCCACGGCGCGGTTCGAACTCCGTCAACGCACCGGACCCGGATTGGTCGCTGACCTAGCCAATGGTGTCGTCGATGTATGTCTGAATCATCCGATGACATTCGATGACGCGCCAGGAGTCGAGTGGCGAAAACTCTTCACCCAGCAGTTGTGCGCTGTAGTCGAACGCGAGCACCCGCTGGCCAATCGTAAGCTTGTCGGTTTCGACGAGTTGGCAGCTGAACCCTTCGTGGTGCTTGAGCCCGATCACGCCCTGCGACGGGTCTTCGATGACGCCTGCGTGCGCCACGGTTTTCGTCCCACGATCGCCTTCGAGGGCAGCGATGTGACAACGTTGCGGGGCCTGATCGGGGCGGGCCTGGGGATCGGGGTGTTGCCTCGTTCAGCCGCGAGGACGCCCGATACCGTCGACATCGCAATTGATGATCAGGCACTCATCGGAGTTATTGCTATTGGATGGATGACACACGGGTATCTCCCGCCGTCAGCTGCCGCGTTTCGCGACACGGCCCTCGCGTTTGCCGAACGACCTGAACTCGGGTCGGAACAAACGTGGTCAACTGCCAACCTGCAATTGTGGACAATGCCAGAAGGCGCGCACAAGCCACTCCAAGGCCGCACGCCTTCCATACGCACGGCGTAGCAGAACCCGACATCAACCCGCGTCCGAGGTGTTGGACCAGAAACCGTCTGCTCCGACCCCATCGACGGACCCTTGGCATACCTGCCCTTCAGTCCGATTCGGCGCGAACTCGGCCTGGATTCTATGCGCCGCGATCGCCCACCACCTCCTGCGCGCAGCGGCGTGCTCCGGCGGGACCAACGGGGTCGCGCGAGGATTAGCCGGCTCTTCGTGAATGAGGGTGCAGCGATGGTCGGCGCAGATCGGCGTGACGCTGTCGTGTCGGTGTAGGTGATCAATGCCCACATCCTCGAAACCGGCACCCAGTCTCACCGCCTACGCACCTCCAAAGGCTTCGCGCGTCGAAAGGGGACGGGATGGGCTCCCCGCTTCTATCAGGCCGGAGCCCCGCGGTCGATGACCCGCAGCACCTGATCTAGCCGGTGCCCGGGCCAAAGGCGTGCATCGCCCAGGTCGCCCCCGGGGTGGCGAACCTGTCGAGGGCGTCACCTGGGCGAATCGCGATGGCGATGTCGAAACCCTCACGGCCTCCACGCGCGTGCTCAATGGCGTCGGCGACACGTCCGAAGGCGACCGCGTCTGCTCCGAGCGGACACACTCCGTCGTATCGAGCAGCGCGAGCGGCTTACCTGCGGTGCGTGCGGTGCCGAACCATCACACTCTCGACGCCCATCGACCCACGCTGAGTCACTGTCTCGCCTGCCCACAATGCTCTCAGCCCCGGTGCCCTCGTCGAGCGCATCGCCAAGCCGACGTGGATCAGCATCCTCACCAAACGCCGACTGCTCCCGCGCGATATCGCCACCAATGCCCAAGCCCACTATCAAGCGCCCCCGGCTAAGCCGGTCTTAGAGTCACCGTCAGCCGGAATTGGTGACGACTGTCGGGGGCCAAGCGACTCGACGAAAGACACGCCATGTTGCACTACCGCATTCGGACCATCGTTCTGCCGCAGGCGACCGCAGAATCCCAATCGCGCCGAGGTTCATGTGCACCCGGAGCGTCTCGAGGCCGCCCGCTTACGCGATTCGGGTAGCCGTGCGCGGTTGTCTAAAAATGGTCGTGTGATCACCTGGAGTGTTCCGTTCGTGAGTCACCTCGATCGGGTAGCGCACCGCCTACTGGGCGGCAAACCTCAACGCCGTAGCAGACGCACCCAGGGACCTTCGGCAGCCCCCGACTGAACTGACGGGACCGGGCTCGGCACCCCAAAATGCCCGCCACCCCACGTCGTTACCGCACAATGGTATCGGTGGGTCATCAGAAGGCAGGCTGCATGTTGAATACGCAGGAAAGGCTACGGTTTGGCGTCCTTGGGCCGCTAGAGATGCGCGTGGACGGCGTGCCGGTATCTCTGGGCACGCCCAAACAGCGGGCGGTGCTGGCCACCCTGCTCATCAATCGCAACCGTCCGGTGGCAATCGACGCACTCATTGACGCGGTGTGGGAGCAGGACACTCCTTCGGGAGCACGCCCCACCATCTACGCCTATGTGTCCAACCTGCGCCATCTCATGGCCAATTCCGGCGTCGAGAGCCGTGGATTCCTATCCAACACTTCCCCGGGCTATCGCCTGGCGGTTCTCGACAGCCAATACGACCTCGGCGAGTTCGTAGCTCGCAAGGGCGAAGGAATGCGAGCCACTGCGGATGGGCGCTTCGAGGAGGCCAGCGATCATTTCTCGGAAGCCTTGGCGCAGTGGCGCGGACCAGTCCTGGATGACCTGCGCGACTTCGGCTTTGCCGACGCATTCGCTAGTGGCCTTGAGGAGGATAAGGTCGTGACGCGCATCCTCCGCGCCGAAGTCGAGATCGCCCGCGGAAGAGCATCTTCGGTGATCAGCGAGCTCGAGAAGCTCGCTGTCGACCACCCCTATCGAGAACCCCTTTGGGCGCAGTTGATCTCCGCGTACTACGTGGCCGACCGGCAAGCCGATGCTCTTGACGCCTATCAGCGGCTGCGCCAAGCGCTGGCCGACGACCTTGGCGTGGACCCCGGTCCCACCGTGCGTGGCATACACAAGCGCATCCTTTGCCAAGAGCCGCTGGACGTCCGCCAGTCCGCTCGGTCGAGCGCCGATGACACCATCGGCACACTTTCCCATCAGGTGGCGGCGCTTCCCGGCGCCACTGGAGGGCCTTCCCTGCGAGACGCGAATCAGCGGCGATATCCGGTGGTCGCAACGACCACGCGAATCGGCCGCAGCCCCACAAATGACATCGTCCTTCACGGCGCCCGAGTCAGCCGTCACCACGCAGCGATCGTCGACACCGGTTCGAGTTTCGTCGTGGTGGATCTGAAGTCGGTGAACGGCGTGTATGTTTCCGGTCGACGCATCCGTTCCAGCGCTACCCTGCACGACGGCGATCGGATTCGAATCAGTGACCACCACCTGATTTTTGAAGCCAATTATCAAGAGTCAATGGCCAGCCAGTAGCTCTGTGGGGTTGCCGGTTACAAGGCCAGTTCGGGAGCCGGGGTTCGGGCAACGACCCCCTTGTGAGGGGTGGTTCCTATTATATTGACCTCGACGTAAGGGGCTCGAAGGATGGTTGGCGAGGGTCCGGTGGATTTTGCTGATGCGGTGGCGGACTTGGCGGCAGCGGGTTTCGTTGACGCGCTAGAGATTGGCCGGGGTGGGTCAGGGGTGGTGTATCGCTGCGTGCAGTCGGATCTGGGTCGGCCGGTGGCGGTCAAGGTCTTAGCGGGGCTTTCCGAACAGGATCGAGCCCGTTTTGTGCGCGAGCAGCAGGCGATGGGCCGGGTGACCGGGCATCCGCACATCGTGGCGGTGTTGCAAGCGGGTCAGACCGCCAGCGGATGCCCGTTTTTGGTGATGCCGCTGTGTGGCCGGGGATCGTTGCAGCAGCGCATCGCCGAGCACGGAGCGCTCGATCGTGATGAGGCATTGGGGATCGGCGCCAAGATCGCCGACGCGTTGGCCGCGGCGCATCGGTTGGGAGTAGTGCATCGTGATGTGAGCCCGGCCAACATCTTGTTCACCGATTACGGTGAACCGGCGCTGACCGATTTCGGCGTCGCCGGTGTCAGCCGGGGATTCGAAACGGCCGGGCAGATGCTGGTCGGCACGCCGGCCTTCACTGCCCCGGAATTGCTCGACGGTGTCCCCCCGTGCGATGCCTCCGACGTCTACGGGTTGGGCGCCACACTGTTTGCCGCGCTGACTGGTCACGCCGCTTTCGAACGCCACCACGGTGAGCAAGTAGTGGCCCAATTCGTACGGATGACCGAGGACTCAGTACCCGATCTCGATCTGGATGCCCGCGGCATCCCCGCCGAGGTGGCCTCCATCGTGGCTGCTGCGATGTCCCTCGATCCCGCACAACGACCCTCAGCGGCAAAACTCAGCGAACAGCTGCGCCGCGTCCGACTACACGACTCCACTGGCCACGCAGTGGCGGGCACTGCCACGAACTCCACCGCGGGTCACCTGCCGGTGCTTCCCGGCGAGGTGGTCGGCCGCGACGCCGAGGTCACCGAAATTGGCACCCAGCTGGCCAGTGCGCCGCTACTCACCTTGACCGGTGTCGGCGGGGTCGGCAAGACCACCCTGGCGGTGCACGCCGCCACCCGCCTTCGCTCCGAGTACCCCGACGGGGTCTGGCTCGTCGAGCTGGCCGAGTTGCGCGACGGCGCACTGCTGAGCGAAACGGTAGCCGCCGTGCTGGGCGTGCGCGATCAACCCGGCCGAACACTGACCGAGGTGGTCATGGCACATCTAGGGCAACGCCACGCGCTGCTGGTGCTCGACAACTGCGAACACCTCATCGACGAGGTGGCCAAATTCGTAGATACAATGCTGCGCCTGTGCCCACAGATGCAGGTGCTAGCCACCAGCCGCGGAATCTTGGGCATCGCCGACGAAACGGTGCTGACGGTCTCACCCCTGGCCGCGCCCGACACCGACACCCACCCCGACCCCGACACCCTGGTGACCTTCCCCGCGGCGGAACTGTTTTTGCACCGTGCCCGCGGGGCAGTCCCCAACTTCAGACTGACCAGCCACAACGTAGCCGCCGTCGCCCACATCTGCGCCCGCGTAGAGGGCCTGCCGCTGGCCATCGAACTGGCCGCCGCCCGCCTGCGGGCCATGTCAGCCCAACAAATCGCCGACGGACTCACCGACCGCTACAGCTTGCTCACCAAAGGCCAACGCCGCGCTCCGGCCCGCCACAAAAGCCTAGCCGCCTGCATCGACACCAGCTACCACCTGTGCACCACCACCGAACAACACCTATGGACCGCGCTCGCAGTATTCGCCGGCAGCTTCGACCTAGCCGCCGCGGACCATCTGGAAGTCGAACAACTAGGGATCGACGGCCTTCGCGCGGTCGCGAATGCATTGGTGAATAAGTCGATCCTGATGCGCGTCCAGCAGGGCCACCACGTGCGTTTCCGGCTGCTAGAGACACTGCGTGACTACGCAAACACCCAAATCACCGACAACGAACGCCACCGGCTGCGCGCCCGCCACGCCGACTGGTACCACCGACTACTACAACAATCCCGTGTGCAATGGTTCGGCCACGGTCAGTTGTTCTGGTCGGATCGGCTGATGCGGGAGCTGCCCAACATTCGCGAAGCACTGCACTTCGCCCTCGACCACAACCCTGACGCCGCACTGGAAATGGCCATAGCCATGCGTTCGGTCTGGTTGAACAACGGGATGCTCGGCGAAGCACGCCGCTGGCTCGAACTAGCCGTAGCCGCGACGAAACGTCAGCCCAGCCCACTTCGCGTCCATGCTCTAGGCGACCTGGCGTTCGTCGAATTCGCACAGGGCGACCTGCCGGCGGCCAGCGCGCGAGTGGCCGAGGCCCGTGATCGCCTCGCGGTGGAGTACGACGCGGAACTCAGCGCCACTATCGATTGCATGGAGGGCTACCTTGCCGTGCAAGAGGGCGACGTTAAGCGAGCAGCGTCATGCATCCGGCGAGCTGTCGCCGGTGTCGTCGAGCCTGAGGTGCGATGGGCGTCGCTGTACTACCTCGGCTGGGTTTTGGCGGCCGCGGGCGACCTTGACGAAGCGGTGAGTAGCTTCGAAGCTGCCATCGAATTCTCGAAATCGCACGGGGAGTCGATCTATCGGTCCCGGGCGCTGGTGTCGGTCGGCATGGGACAGTACCTGCGCGGGCAGCCTGAGCGCGCGGTAACTGCCCTCGTCGAAGGGCTGCGCTTGTCGCAGTTCGTCGGTGATCCGTTCAACGGCGCACAGTGCCTGGAGACATTGGCGTGGGTGGCGGCATTTTGTCACGATTGGCGTCAAGCCGCGATCTTGTTGGCAGCGGCCGATGCATTGAGCCGCGCGATGGGAATCGCGCTACTGTACGTGCCCGGCCTGATTGCTTGCCATGAAGCGTGCCAACAGATGGCTCGCGAGGCGCTCGGAAATGAAGGTTTCGAGGCCGCGTGGACCGAAGGCGCCGCACTGACCTTCGACGGAGCCGTCGCCCTGGCGCTGGACAAGTACGAGGAGCGGGCCGCGCTGGCGTGAAACTTGCTCGATTGAGCAGACGCTGGGGATCCTCGAACTTTGCACACAATTCCGTTAGGCACCATACGCACACCACTTCGGCTGCTGGACTCGGCAGGCTCGGTGCATATGCCTGGCCCGGGTCCCCCGTCGGGTCTGCTGAGGCGTTCGTGGGCCGGGCGTTGGTCGTCCTGCGCACGGGTGTGGCGGCCCAACTCCATCGACACTGAGATGAGGGTTCTGCGGATGGGTGGTGTGGATCCGGGGGGTGGCGGCTTTGTGGGTCGGCCTACCCCAGCCAGTAGCTCTGTGGGGTTGCCGGTTACAAGGCCAGTTCGGGAGCCGGGGTTCGGGCAACGACCCCCTTGTGAGGGGCGGTTCCTATTATATTGACCTCGACGTAAGGGGCTCGAAGGATGGTTGGCGAGGGTCCGGTGGATTTTGCTGATGCGGTGGCGGACTTGGCGGCAGCGGGTTTCGTTGACGCGCTAGAGATTGGCCGGGGTGGGTCAGGGGTGGTGTATCGCTGCGTGCAGTCGGATCTGGGTCGGCCGGTGGCGGTCAAGGTCTTAGCGGGGCTTTCCGAACAGGATCGAGCCCGTTTTGTGCGCGAGCAGCAGGCGATGGGCCGGGTGACCGGGCATCCGCACATCGTGGCGGTGTTGCAAGCGGGTCAGACCGCCAGCGGATGCCCGTTTTTGGTGATGCCGCTGTGTGGCCGGGGATCGTTGCAGCAGCGCATCGCCGAGCACGGAGCGCTCGATCGTGATGAGGCATTGGGGATCGGCGCCAAGATCGCCGACGCGTTGGCCGCGGCGCATCGGTTGGGAGTAGTGCATCGTGATGTGAGCCCGGCCAACATCTTGTTCACCGATTACGGTGAACCGGCGCTGACCGATTTCGGCGTCGCCGGTGTCAGCCGGGGATTCGAAACGGCCGGGCAGATGCTGGTCGGCACGCCGGCCTTCACTGCCCCGGAATTGCTCGACGGTGTCCCCCCGTGCGATGCCTCCGACGTCTACGGGTTGGGCGCCACACTGTTTGCCGCGCTGACTGGTCACGCCGCTTTCGAACGCCACCACGGTGAGCAAGTAGTGGCCCAATTCGTACGGACGACCGAGGACTCAGTACCCGATCTCGATCTGGATGCCCGCGGCATCCCCGCCGAGGTGGCCTCCATCGTGGCTGCTGCGATGTCCCTCGATCCCGCACAACGACCCTCAGCGGCAAAACTCAGCGAACAGCTGCGCCGCGTCCGACTACACGACTCCACTGGCCACGCAGTGGCGGGCACTGCCACGAACTCCACCGCGGGTCACCTGCCGGTGCTTCCCGGCGAGGTGGTCGGCCGCGACGCCGAGGTCACCGAAATTGGCACCCAGCTGGCCAGTGCGCCGCTACTCACCTTGACCGGTGTCGGCGGGGTCGGCAAGACCACCCTGGCGGTGCACGCCGCCACCCGCCTTCGCTCCGAGTACCCCGACGGGGTCTGGCTCGTCGAGCTGGCCGAGTTGCGCGACGGCGCACTGCTGAGCGAAACGGTAGCCGCCGTGCTGGGCGTGCGCGATCAACCCGGCCGAACACTGACCGAGGTGGTCATGGCACATCTAGGGCAACGCCACGCGCTGCTGGTGCTCGACAACTGCGAACACCTCATCGACGAGGTGGCCAAATTCGTAGATACAATGCTGCGCCTGTGCCCACAGATGCAGGTGCTAGCCACCAGCCGCGGAATCTTGGGCATCGCCGACGAAACGGTGCTGACGGTCTCACCCCTGGCCGCGCCCGACACCGACACCCACCCCGACCCCGACACCCTGGTGACCTTCCCCGCGGCGGAACTGTTTTTGCACCGTGCCCGCGGGGCAGTCCCCAACTTCAGACTGACCAGCCACAACGTAGCCGCCGTCGCCCACATCTGCGCCCGCGTAGAGGGCCTGCCGCTGGCCATCGAACTGGCCGCCGCCCGCCTGCGGGCCATGTCAGCCCAACAAATCGCCGACGGACTCACCGACCGCTACAGCTTGCTCACCAAAGGCCAACGCCGCGCTCCGGCCCGCCACAAAAGCCTAGCCGCCTGCATCGACACCAGCTACCACCTGTGCACCACCACCGAACAACACCTGTGGACCGCGCTCGCAGTATTCGCCGGCAGCTTCGACCTAGCCGCCGCGTGTCATCTCGCCCACGACCTAGCCGACGATGGCGGCGTCCTCGATCTCGTGGACAACTTGGTAAACAAGTCCGTCCTCATTCGCTTCCAGGACGGCGACCACGTGCGTTTCCGGCTGCTAGAGACACTGCGTGACTACGCAAACACCCAGATCACCGACAACGAACGCCACCGGCTGCGCGCCCGCCACGCCGACTGGTACCGCCGACTACTACAACAATCCCGTGGTCGGCTGTTCGGCCACGGTCAGTTGTTCTGGTCGGCGTTGTTGCTGCAGGAGCTGCCCAACATCCGCGAAGCACTGCACTTCGCCCTCGACCACAACCCTGACGCCGCACTGGAAATGGCGACTGCCATGCGCCCGGTCTGGCACCAAAGCGGCATGCTCGGCGAAGCACGCCACTGGCTCCAACTAGCCGTA
Source organism: Mycobacterium gordonae (assembly GCF_017086405.1). Classification (NCBI taxonomy): domain Bacteria; kingdom Bacillati; phylum Actinomycetota; class Actinomycetes; order Mycobacteriales; family Mycobacteriaceae; genus Mycobacterium; species Mycobacterium camsae. The sequence continues at coordinate 1,648,113 of NZ_CP070973.1, read as the reverse complement.
GCCGCCGCCCCACACGAACCGACCACGCTGCGTGCCAACGCGTTGGGCGACATCGCGGTGATCGACTTTCTACGCAATGACATCGCCGCGGCATGCGTCGCTTTCGACGAAGCACGCGAGCACCTTGCGATGCTGGGCGACGCCGAGTTGTGTGCCAGATTCGACTGCATCGGAAGTTACATCGCCGAGCGGAGAGGTGAGATCGAACGAGCAATCGAGGGATTCCGGCGAGCTTTGGCCGAATCCAGAGACTTTGAGGTGCAGTGGGCATCGACGTACTCTCTGGGCTGGATCTATGAGATCACCGGCGACCTTGACAATGCGATGAGCCACTTCGAAACGGCAGTGGAGTTTTCGACGTCGCGCGGAGAGTCGATGTATCAGTCTCGGGCTCTGGCAGCGGTGGGCGTCGTCCACTGGCTGCGCGGGGACGCCAACAACGCCGAAGTTGCCCTGATTGAGGGCTTGCGCCTGTCGCATCTGGTCGGCGATGTTCTCGTTGGGGCACAGTGCTTGGAGTCGTTAGCGTGGATTGCGGCTGCGCGTCACGACTGGCGCCGGGCAATCAGCACAATGGCGGCATCCGATGCGCTGAGCCGAGCCATAGGTAGTCCGCTAATGGACATCCCTGACCAGGTCGCCGCTCATGACCTGTGTGATAGCCAGTGCCGCCGCGCACTCGACCGGGAGGCTTTCGAGGCGGCATGGGCCGAGGGCGCCGCCCTTACATTTCGTGAAGCCGTGGCCCTGGCTCTGGGAAGAGCGGCAGAGGCTCTCGGAAAACACGAGGGGCGGGCAGTGTCTCTGTGAAACTGGCTAGAGCAAGCAGGCGCTGCGGATCATGTTACGGGTCAGGCTGAAGAGACTAACTCCAACTCCTCCTGCAACTCGTCATACGCGGTGCCGGCCCAGGGGTTCGGGTCTGCGGCCAGTCGGGGTGACCTCACACGCCGCTGGACGTAACTGTTCGGCGGTATTTCACATGCAAACGAAAACCGGGGCGAATTGTGAACCGGCTCCGAATGCGCACTTGGTCACGTGCACCCCATTTGGGTGGCAGGCGGTCGAGCGAAGTGCTCGGCATTAGAACTCAATGGGCGGTGATCGTTGCCCTATCATCGACTGACAGGCCGACTCATGCGCCGGCATCTTTGCTAATCGTGGTCCAGACCAAACTTGCGTAGCAACACAGTCATCTCTTGTGCCATCGCAGGAACGCTGTTCCGGCAGAATGCCAGGGCACTGCGGATGTTTGGAAGTTCGCAGTTCAACGCCTGTTCCCGCTGAGTTCCGGACCAATGTGCTTCCGCGTCAAGAAGTAACTGCAGGCACCAGTTCGCGTGGCGAATGCTCTGCCGACTGCGCTCCATCGCACTGATACGGCTGCGACCGTAGTCGCGCAGAACCTCCAACAAGCGAAAACGCACGGATCCTTCGTTCTCGGTACGGATCAAGATCGATTTGTCCACCAAGGCGCATACCAGGTCCAAGAATTCCGAGGCGGATAGGTCGTCGCCGCTGACATGCTGAGCTGACAGCAGATCGAAGCTGTGCGCGAACACCGATAGTCGCGCCCAGAGTTGTCGCTCCGACTCACTGCACAGGTCGTAGCTGCGTCCGATGCACTTGGCGAGCGATTGTCGGTAATCACCGTCTTGGAAAACATCAAAGAATATTTCATGATTGTCGCGCAGTGCATTGAAGAGCTGCTCCACGGACAAGGTAGCCAGTTGCGCCCCGGCTAGCTCGATCGCCAACGGCAACCCGTCGAGTCTCGCGCAAATGCGGCCCACCATGGCGGCATTATCCGGGGTGAGTTCAAATGCCGGTGCCGCGGTCTGCGCGGACCTAACGAATAGCGCGACCGCGTCATAGGTCCCCAAATCGTGCGGGCTGACGGGCTCGACTGGATAGGGCAGAGCAAGGGGAGGTACAACGAGCAAAGCTTCCTCGTTGACTGCAAGAATTTCACGGCTCGTGGTCATGATTTTGAGCTGTGGGCAACGCGGCAACAATGCATTGATCAGCCCTACCACGTCATCAATGAGGTGTGCACAGTCATCCAACACCAGCAGCGTTCGTCCTTGGTTCAGACGCTCGATGAACTTTTCGGTGGACGGTGGACTCGGTACCGTGCTCAAGCCCAGAGTTGCAGCTACGAGCCCAGCCAGCTCACGCATGTCGCGCGCGTTGGTCAACTCGACCATCCAAATGCCACCGGGATACTCGGCACGCAGTTGTTGCGTGACATGAAGCGCGAGGGCGGTCTTGCCGATCCCGCCGGCGCCTGTGATTGTCACCAAGCGGGCGGGCGTCAGTAACATGCGCAGCCGCTTGAGCTCGTCGTCGCGCCCCACCAGTTGCGGTGCCCTCGCGTACGCCGAACCAGGTGAACGAGGCCGGGGCGAAGGTGATCCGCCAACGGCGGTGGCATCCTGCACGACCATCGCGTCGACAGCCAGCTCATGACAAGCTTGAATTTGCTGAAGCTGCCGGCCTAGTTCTAGTGCCGAAGGCCGGCAACCGGGGTTGCGGGCCATTGCCTCGGCGATAAGCGCGGCAAGGTCGGCGGGGATCCCTGTGTCACGGAGGTCGGGCAGTGGCAGTTCAGAGATCCGCGCGAACTGGTCAACAAGATTCTCCCCCTGTTGCCGCTGGAATGGCGGGCGACCGGTCAATCCGGTAAACAGACTCGCGCCCAGCCCGTACACGTCGGCGGCCGCGCTCGGCGGTTCGCCACGGAGTATCTCCGGAGCGCAGTACGCTGGTGACCCGTGAAAAACTCCGGGGACGGTTATGAACCCACCGATGATGCGGGCAATCCCAAAATCGGAGAGCGCCGGTTCACCGTACGCTGACGAGAGCACGTTGGCCGGTTTGATATCGCGGTGAACAATACCTACCTGGTGTGCACATTGGAGCGCCCCGGCGATCTTGACTCCTACCCGGGTCACTTCGGAGATATCCAGTGGTCCTGCACTAGCGATGCGGTCCAGCCATGACCCCGATGCGCAAAACGGCATCACCAGGAAGGGATAGCCGGAGGCAGTACGGCCCACCTGTAGGACTGCCACGATGTTGGGATGGGACGTCAAGCTGGCCATCGCCTGCTGTTCTCTTACGAACCGCGCTTGATCCTCAGGGTGCTCAACCGTCAGCACCTTAACGGCTACTACACGTTCCAAAGTTGTTTGAAGGCAACGGTATACCGTACCAAATCCACCGCGGCCGACCTCAGCTGCGTCGATAAAACCCAACGCCGCCAGTTCTCCTGCGATACCACGCAGATTGGCCCTGATAGCCGCTGCACGCTCGGCTTCGGTGACCGCCCAATCCAAATTCGTCATTGAGCCTCGCCATCGTAGGACTTGTCAGCACATGGCGATCGCGAACTCGACATGCTGCCGTGTATACCAGCTGACAGGATCAGCAAAGGTTTCCGCAAGAGCATGCACCAATACCGTCATCCGGCAACCCGCCGCGAGAGATCGCGGTCCAAGTTGGCGGTAGCTGACGGCCATATCCGGACTGACCGACGCTTTGCTTGGCCTCGCGCGATCAGCGACACGGACCCTGCTCCATACTCGACACACCGACACGTAACCTGTTCTCGCCACGGGTTCCGGGAATCGGCGACTTCCGGCACGGGCAGACCCTTGCGGCTGGTTTGTTTTGGCGACCTAAGTCAACCATTCTGCATTGCGTTGACCGCGAGCGTGGGGTTTTTCGACTTTCTCTGTTGGCGACTTAACTCACCTGATTGGTATTGGTAAGTCCGCAACCCGGAGCCGATTCGGCGCATGTGGCCCGAACCGACGCTTGCGGGAGATCGCACGGAGGAGCCGCCGCGTCCGGTCCTCCGGGTTACCCCAAGAAACCTGCAGCCTTGGGCGATACCTCACCCGGACCTCTGTGGGGAAGTCAAACGGAAAAGAGGGCGTGGGTGGCTTTGACGATTCCCGGGGAGAATGCGCGGACTTTTGTTGGCACTGACAATGGAGGCATTACGCCATCGCCATGACGCTATCCCCCTTACGCCGATCACTGCTGCGTTTTGGTGACCGAGGCAGGTCCAGCGACCGAAGGACATCGACCTCGCGCTCGCCTCCGAAGGAGTGGGAACTCGTCAACGCTCACCGGCCAACACCGCACTGGATTCCGTGGGGTGGACCGATGGGTGAACGACTTCCCGCCTTCCCTCGCTCGGATTCCGGGCCCGACCCCAATGCGGACGGGCGGGACGTGAGCGCACATTCTGCGGCCACCAGAACCACCGCCCGAGCAGAATCGCGACCGACGGTGTCATAAACGCGCGCACGACCAATGTGTCGAACAACAAGCCTAAACCAATGGTGGTGCCCACCTGGCCAATAACGCGCAGATCGCTGAACACAAAGGACGTCATAGTAGCGGCGAACACCAAGCCTGCGGATGTCACCACCCCTCCGGTCCCCGCCATCGCACGGATCACGCCGGTCTTTATTCCGGCACCTACCTCTTCTCGAAACCGTGACACCAACAGCAGGTTGTAATCGGATCCCACTGCTAGGAGCAGAATCACAGACATCGCAAGAACCATCCAATGCAATTCCATAGCCAGAACGTACTGCCAAAGCAGCACGGCAAGGCCAAACGAAGCGCCGAGCGAAAGGAGCACAGTGCCTACGATCACAAAAGCGGCGATGAGACTTCTCGTGAGCACCAGCATGATGATCAAGATCAGGCTCACTGCTCCGACGCCAGCGATCAACAAGTCATAACTGGACGCATCGCGGAGGTCTTTGTATACCGAGGCCTCACCGCCGATATAGATCTTAGCGCGCTCCAGTGGTGTTCCCTTAATTGCTTCTTTTGCCGCTTGTCTGATCGGATCAACTCGCGACAACCCTTCTGGCGCGGCAGGATCCCCCTCGTGAGTAATGATGAAGCGAGCGGCCCTGCCATCAGGTGACAGGAACTTCTGCAATCCGCGTTTGAAATCAGGGTTGTCAAATACTTCTGGCGGCAGGTAGAAACTGTCATCGTTTCTAGCCGCATCGAAAGTCTGTCCGAGAGCGCTAGCGTTTTCGCTCATTACGTCGAGCTGGTCATACATTGACGACATCGAACTGTGCATGGATAGCGTCAAGGTCCGCATCAGTTTCATCGATTCAATTTGAGGGGGTAGCTGGGCAAGCATCTGCGGCATTAGAGCATCCATCACATCGAAATCATTTGTCAGCTTGTCCAGCTTCTCGCTTAACTGATCGACAGTTTCAAGTGAGTCAAATATCGACCGTAGTGACCAGCATATGGGAACGTCGAAGCAGTGCCGCTCCCAATAGAAGTAGCTTTGGATGGGCCGCCAGAAATCGTTGAAATCGGCGATGTGATCTCTTAGCTCGCGCGTGAATATATCCATTTCATGCGTGTCGCCATCCATCTGGTGTGTGTTGGCTACTAGTTCAGACATTACGTTATACATACGCTGTAGCGTGTCGACGGTTTGTTGCATGGCATCAGCCTGAGTCAGCATGTCCGCCATACGCTTCTTCATGAATTGCATGTTCTCGCTCTGTGTCACACTTTGCATGCTCATAAGAAACGGGATTGATGTATGTGCGATTGGGGTTCCTAGCGGTCTTGTCACAGCCTGAACACGGGCAATCCCGGGAACATGGAAAACGCTCTTGGCTATTCGGTCGAGCACCAGCATGCCGGCGGGGTTCCGCAAATCATGGTCACTTTCGATGAGCAACAACTCCGGGTTCATCCTGGCTTGTGTGAAGTGGCGATCTGCGGCGTGATAGCCAAGATTCGCCGGTGTGTCGGCAGGGAGATAGCGTGCATTGTCATAGTTTGTTCGGTACCCGGGCAATGCGAGTAGGCCAACGAGTGACGCAGCGCAGGCGGCCGCGAAGATTGGCGCGGGCCACCGGACGATCGCAGTTCCGACTCGCCGCCATCCGCGGGTGTTCATTGGCCCTCTGGGCTCGAACAAGCCGAAGTAGCTGCCAACGGCAAGTGCCGCGGGTCCGAGGGTGAGCGCAGCCGCGACGACGATAAGCATTCCTATTGCGCAGGGTGCGCCCAGTGTTTGAAAGTAAGGCAGCCGAGTAAAGCTCAGGCAATACATGGCACCCGCAACGGTCAGACCTGAGCCCAGCACTACATGACCAGTACTGCGAAACATTGCGTAGAACGCGGATTCGCGATTGGCGCCGGCACGGCGTAACTCCTGATAACGACCAACGACGAAAATCGCATAGTCCGTGCCCGCTGCTATTGCGAGCAACACCAACAGATTGACGGCAAAAGTCGAAAGAGCGACGATGTTATGTAACGCAAGGAAGGCAATAGCTCCGCGCGCCGCGGCCAGTTCAATACCGACGATGAGAAGAACGACGATCACAGTGACGAGCGAGCGATAAACGAATAGCAACATTACCGCAATTACTAGAATCGTTATGACGGTGACTTTCTGAACTCCGCGGTCCCCGGCGTCCAAGAAGTCCGTCGTCAGCGCCGCTGAGCCGGTCACATAGCCCCTTACGCCGGCAGGCGCCAGCGTACTGTCCACAATGTGCCGGATCGCGGCGACCGATTCGTTTGCCAAGCTTTGCCCTTGATTGCCAGCCAGGTAGACCTGAACATAGGCGGCCTTACCGTCGTCGCTCTGCGAACCTGCCGCGGTCAGCGGGTCTCCCCAAAAATCCTGGATGTGTTGTACGTGACGATCTTGAGAAAGCTTGCGCACTAATTCGTCATAATAGCGGTGCGCGTCGTCACCAAGTGGCCTGTCACCCTCGAGGATGATCATCGCGACGCTATCGGAGTCGAATTCCTGAAAAACCGCTCCAGCGCGTTTGATTGCCTGTAATGACGGCGCACTATCAGGACTCATCGGCACCGAACGAGCCTTCCCCACTGATCCGAGTTGCGGCACGAACACATTGACGATGAAAGTGAATGCCAACCAGAACATGATAATAGGCACCGCGAGCCGATTAATTGTATGCGCTAGCCCCGGTCGAGCGCTCCGCTTGCCGGTCATGCGGATTTCACCACGCAGAATGTCTGGGCGTTAACTTCGTTTACAACTCTCTCGGCTCGCACCTCGCCATTAACAAGTATCCGGCAGCCGATTTCATTGGTATTTCCCTGCGCGACTATACTGAGGCTGACCGAAGGTAATGTTGTTATATCCTCAAGCGACCAGGGCGTCGTAGTTTCACTCACGAACCTGGGCTGTTCATTGAGGTCGAGGAATGAGATACTCGCCACGGTGCCTATCGCCCCGAAGATCTCGTAGGCGATCTTCTTCGGATTAAACGGTTTCATGTCATCGGACACTGCCACTCGGTCCGAAATATTGTTGTGAATTCCGAAAACACCACGCAGGCGATGAATGGCAAATGTCGCCGCCGCGCCGACTACCGCAATGACCACCACGAGCCAAATCCTTCTCAACAATTTCGCTACCTGCGTCGCCCTTCTTGTGTTAGCGGCCAGTGCAGCGCCGCGCATGTCCAAGCAGGAAAGGAGAGGCGGCTCAGCCTCGTGGCTGAGGGACTCTTTTTCCATTAGCCGCTCATTCAGCATGCGCCGCAGCCCGATAAATGTGATGCGGGCAGCCCCAGCTTTTTCGTAGCTCGACATCTGCTGGCCTCCGCGGTGTGATACGGGTTATTGACTGGCATTGTTCTTTATCGACGGATTTGGGTAGTTCGTCACTCGTTTTCCCGGCTACCTCGGTATCTGTCGGCGGCAGCTCCGTCACATAGTGCGCGTTCACAGCTTCGACCTCCCCGGACTGCACGAGTTCTCCCCCGCCATCTCCGGTCAGCGACAAAATCGACCACATCACCGCGCAAAGAACGCAAGGACACCGCCCAGCCGGTCTGGCCAGCTGCCCCCGTTGGCCCGCGACTCATCGTCAACATCTTCATCACTGGATAGGCGCACGACAGCGTGGACAGCGGCCGCGCGCAAGAGTCGAGTAGACACTCGAAAATCTCTGGCGTCCGCACCATGTTTCGCTCACCGATGAAATACCGCGGTACGTTCAGCGGCGCTGCACCCGGTTTTCGAGGCACTCCGAGCGCCACCACTGAGACGAACGATGCAAACTTTGCCGCCACCAGTGACGAGCAAGCCGTAAAGAGGCGAAGTTCCGTCGTCGCCTTCATCGGCACACCGCTGCACGACGATCCGTTATGTCAGATGTTGCCACCGCTAGCCGCGAATACGACATCTTCTTCACCTTCCGGATTTGTTAGTGCGGTCGGCTAAGCCCATGTCTAGTCACTTCTGAGGGCGGCGGCAGACGCTAAGCCTTGCAGGTGACCCTCGAAGAGTGCGCTGACTTGCCTGAACCCGTCTAGTACAAGGTTTGACAAAGTGGCTTGCGCAAGATGAGAAAAATTGTGCGCCGACCGTCATTGGATGCCGGCGCGACTATTTGGTCCCTCAGAGCTCCCGCGCGCGCAGAATACCTGTGATCTGCGACGTTACCCCGATACATGCCTGATTTCGCACCCCGGCGCAGCGGAACAAACCGATTGTCGTCAAGAAAAATGGCGTCGAAGCCTAACGCGGCTACGAGGCAGTACAGGAAATCGGAGTCGTTCCTTGCATATCGTCGAAGGGTTTCTTTCAGAGTGGGTGGTACCCAGGACTGGTCGCGGCTTCGGTTCAGGGCCGGTGACCCTCTTTGTCGCCATCACCAGAAAGTCCATTCGTCGCGTATTGGCGTGCACAGCCCGGCACCCACTAGGCGGCGGGTAGCGCTCGGGGACGGGGCTCAACTGCAATCCCGGCTGATATCGGTGTCACGGGACGGCAGATGGATCCCTAGCGTGGCGAAGCAGGCCAGTGGAATGGCTCGCGAAATCGCTCCGGCTGCGGGCAACGGACGGCGTCGCCGCGGGACTCTTAGGGACAATGCCTGAGCAGAACGACGTCCTTCCAGTCCGCCGATCCCGGACAAGCGATCTCGGGTGTCACCTATCGTGCAGCAGACCTCACTGCCGAACTGACGCGCCGGTTCATGCATCCCGCTACTCCAACGCCGATCAATGCGATGAGCGCAGGAAGTAGCATCGCTTGCGACATCGCCACTGAGAACGGTTCTCGCAAAAAGCCGGGCAATTGCAGAACAGCGTGCTCGGTGGCGCCTTTCACAGCCGCATGAATTTCGCTAACAGCAGCCGGAACCTCGGCGGCGATTCGAGATGTCATCCACGCGGCCATCAGCGCACTTCCCAGCACTTCGCCAAACGACCTAAACGTTGCGTACACCCCCGAACCCGCAGCTACCAGCGATGGCGGCAAGTCGCGTGTGGCATTGGCGGCGAGCGCAGGCCAGACAAATATTATCCCCGCTCCCAATGCCGCATTGGGTAAAATCAATCGCCAGACAGGTGTCGTCGGGGTCATTTCGATCGAAAGCCAGGTCAATGCGACACTGACCACTGAAAAGCCGCATCCGACCACCAGGCGTGGACCATGCCGATCGATAAACTTACCCACGAGCGGCGCAAGCAAGCCGGCCGCAACCGATATCGGCGCAATAAGCAGTACCGAACCTATCGGGGAGAATCCATATACTGACTGCACGTAGAACATCCCCGGCAGCATCACTGCGGTCATGGCGAAACCCATCAACGCAGCTCCGAGGCTGCATAGTGTGAAGTTACGGTAGCCGAAGATATGTATCGGAATCAGCGGTTCACGCGTGTTGAGCAATAGCCAGCAAATGAATATCAGCATGAAACCGGCGCCACTGAAGACCATCGCCCAGATCCATGGTGCCCAGCTAACCGCCTGGCCTTCCTGGATCGCGAAAACAACAAGGAACAAGCCCGTCCCAGACAACGCGACACCGATTAAGTCGAATCGGTGTGTGCGAGTCGGAAGCGACGGGACGAATCGTGCGGTGAGCGCCAGTCCGACTACGCCGATCGGGACGTTGACGAAAAAGATCCATTGCCAACCCAGCATCTCGACTAGGACGCCGCCGGCCAGTGGCCCGATCAAGAATCCGACGCTTGCCACGACGGACCAAATGCTTGTGGCAGTACCGCGATGTTCGACTGGGAAAACCAAGGTCACGATAGTCAGAATTTGGGCGTTGACCACCGCGGCGCCCAGGCCCTGCGCCGCGCGAGCGGCAATCAGCATGACGATGCCGTCGGATAAGCCGCACCACAATGAAGCCGCAGTGAACAGGGCCAATCCGATCAGGTACAAGTTCTTGACCCTGAACCGGTCACCCAACCGGCCAGCTACCAACGAGGGCACTGCGTAAGCCAGCGCATAGGACGTTGTCACCCAGATAACCGTGCCGTAATCGGTGTTGAGTTCGGCCATGATGCTCGGGTTGGCGACGAGGACAATGCTTGAATCGACCGCTATCATAAAATAGCCGATTAAGATGACCCACAGCGTGGTCATGGGTTTACCAGCACCTGCGCTGCCACCGCCATCCAACTCGGATTCCGACTGTGCAGTGCTAACCATTTTTCCGCATCCGATCTACACGACACACGTCGCGGCGTTACTTATCCCGACGACGCGGTTTGGTGCCACTGAATCGGTTAACCACTCTTCAAGAGCTTGTGCTGCCTCTATGCCATCGATGAGTATTGTTCCGTGGTCCTCTGGTACCGTGCGTACGGTCTGTGTCGAATACCATGGCTCCGCCAGGATATCCCGACGCTCTCCCAACTCGGACTTTTCCCAAAAATACGGCCGATCACATTGCACGAACAACACCTTCGTATCAATTGGGCCATCGTATAACTGTGTCAACATCTCTGACCACACGGTCATTGCGGTTAGCCTCGTCGCAGTGTATAGACCCAGACGATGCTGCCTGTCGAACTGTCGATAAAAAAATTCTTTCTGGAAAATCAGAGTGCCGGGAGGATGTCGAAATGAGTCGAGTAGTGCCACGCCAACCAGGCTCGAATTTCCCTTTTGTTCGAAGTAGTTTGCCAACGCGTACGCAAATTTTCCGCCCGATGACTCTCCGGCAAGCACAATACGATCATCCCCCACCGCGTTAGCGACCATGCGCGCCAGGACCTCGATTCCGGCCTCTGTTGAATCAGGCAGCGCCTCTCCCGGCGAGAACCCCGGCAGTGGAACCACCGATACGGGCCTTTTATTCACGAATCTCGAGGAAATAGCTGCATAATTATGAACGCCTCCGCCGTAGACTGAGGTGGACATAAATACCAAATGCGGAGATTCAGGTCCGTCAGCAAACTTCGTGGGCCCGGTAAAACTACTCGTGTCACACTCAGCCGAAAACCTGGGTCGCAGCTGGGCCGCAGCGTGCAACAAGAGCCACCCCTCGGCGAGCTTTTCTTCGTCAACCGACTTCTTGAAAAGCGCTTCAAGCGAATCATGAGGGAGGATCGGCGACGAAGTCGCGCCGCACCCATCGGTGGACGCCGTGACTAGCTCACCATTACTTCGTTCATTTGCGTTCATCTCATCTAGAATGAAACGAGCCAATCCGTCGATACTGTTGTGGTCAAAAACCACGGCTGGCGGCAACTTCAAACCCGTGACGGAACTCAGACGATCTCTTATCTCCAGGGCCCGTAAAGAATCCACCCCAGAATTTTCGAGTGTTGATTCAAAACGATCGGCATTTGGAATTCCGAGTATATCTGCAATATTTAGGGCAACCAACTCTCTCACTATTTGGAGTTGATCTGGGGCGTCTAGCCCAACCAATCGGCTAGAAAGAAGGTTTGTCCCGGACATGCGTGGTGGCGTCACAATGCGCCTGATAGGACGGGTAATCAATTCGCTGAACAGTGGTGGTAGCCCAGCGGTGAGGTCCGGGTCTCCAAGGCTGGTGCGCTCCAAAGCGGTGGCAATCACGGACGGACGTTCAGCAACCAGTGCGCTGTCGAAGAACTCAGTGGCCTGTGTATTGGTCATCGGGGCCAGACCGGCCTGAAGCATTCTGGCCCGATCAGCAGTGCGCAGGTGCGCGGTCACACTGCTGAGTTGTTCCCACAACCCCCACTGCAACGAGGTGGCGGCTAATCCGTTGCTGCGTCGGTGTGCGGCTAATGCGTCTAAATATGCATTCGCCGCAGCATAATTAGCCTGTCCTGGCGTCCCCAACAGCCCAGCCATTGACGAACACAACACAAACACCGACAATCCCATATCAGCGGTCGCCTGATGTAAGTTCCAGGCGCCATTCACTTTCGCCCGCAACACCACATCCAACTGATCCGGCGCCAACGCACAAACTGAGCTGTCATCTACGGTCCCGGCAGCGTGGATCACCCCAATCAAGGGCAGACACTGCTGAGTGAGCTGGCACATCAACTCCGTGACGGCACTGCGATCTGCCACATCGCACGCCATGACCCTGACCCGCGCCCCAGCCTGACTCAAGTCAGCCATCAACTCACCCACCCCGGGCGCGTTTTCGCCGCGGCGGCTGACCAACAGGACCTCACCCACGCCGTAGCGGGTCACCACATGACGGGCCAGCACGCCACCCACCATTCCCGTGCCACCAGTGATCAACATCGCGCCGGCCCGATCGATTACCGGTCCCCCACCGCTCCTAATAACCAGTCCGGCGGGGTCATGAGCGTCTGCCACGCCCGAACTCTCCGCGACCTCCGCAATGGCCTTCATCTCAGACAGGCGGGCGGCGTAGGTGGTGCCGTTGCGGTGTAGGAGTTGGGGTTCCGCGGTGGCTACTAGCGCGGGTATGTCGAGTTCGGTGGCTGGGGTATCGGTGTCGAGCAGCACGATCCGGCCCGGGTGTTCGGTCTGGGCCGAACGAGTCAGGCCCCAGACCGCGGCACCGGCCAAATCAGTGACGTCCTCACCGGGGAGCCCCACTGCACCTTGGGTGAACATCACCAACACACCCGCCCGATCGGTGACCAGCCAATGCTGCAGCACCTCCAATGCAGCGTGTGTGCCCGCATAAACTGAGTCCACAGTGTGGTCTTCAGATGCCCACTGCCACATCACAACCGCTTTTTCACCAACATCGCCGGTATCCGCGTGACCGTGGCCCGCAGCCTCGGCCATGAGCAAGTCGTCCCAACACATCACCCTGCGTGGAACCCGATGCTCACCAATGTCGGTACTTGCCGGGATTGGCTTCCACACCTGCTCCAGCAAGGGGTGAACGGTGGCCTCCGCGCCAGTGCCGACATTCAGTTGTTGGGTGTTGATCGGGCGTGATGTCAGGGCTTGGACCGATAACACAGGCACTCCGCTGGTGTCGGCCAACTCGATGGTGATGGTGTCCATGCCGGTATGGCTGATGCGCACCCGCGCACGCCGAGCACCGCTGGCGTGCAGGGTAATCCCTTGCCAGCAAAACGGCAGCACCACCGCGTGATCGCCGTCCATACCTGCCGAAGACTCACCAGCGCCAAACACCGCGGCGTGCAAGGCCGCATCGAACAAGGCCGGGTGCAGCCCATAACCGCTGACGTCAAGATCATCAGGCACGACCACCTCCGCGAACACATCGCCCCCGAGGCGCCACATCGCGCTCAACCCCTGAAACGCCGGCCCGTACTGATAACCCCGCTGCGCCAACCATCCATACACACCGGATACGTCCACAGCAGCCGCGCCAACCGGCGGCCACAACGACCAATCGCCGCCAGTGGCCACCACCGACGCTGCCAGCGACCCCTGAGCATGCAACACCCAGCTCGAATCCGAGTCCGCCCCACGGGAATACACCGAGACCACCCGAGTCCCGGACGCCTCGACACCGCCGAGTACCAACTGCACCGAAACCCCAGCCTTCTGATCCAACACCAACGGAGCCAACAGGGTGAGTTCCTCGATCGCCGCGCACCCCACCTGATCACCGGCACTGATCACCAACTCCACCAACCCCGCCCCCGGGAACACCACCACCCCACCCACCACATGATCAGCCAGCCACGGCTGACTGGCCAGTGACACCCGCCCGGTCAACACCACCTCATCACAATCCGCGCGCGCCACCACCGCACCCAGCACAGGATGGTCCAGCCCATCCAACCCCAAACCACACACATCAGCAGACAACGACACCGACGGCATCGACCAAAACCGCCGCCGCGCAAAGGAATACGTCGGCAACCCCACCCAGGCACCCCCCGAACCAGCGAACACCGCCGACCAATCCACCCCGACCCCGGAGGTAAACAACTGCCCCACCGCAGCGAGTACCGAGCGCACCTCCGAGCGCTCCTTCCCCAGCAGCGGAACCACTACCGCTTCCTCGGGCAGATGCAGTGATTGATTGATGGCTGCGCATAGACCGGCGCCGGGCCCGACCTCAATGAAATGAGTCGCCCCGTTGATTCGCGCACACCGCACACTGTCGGCGAAGCGCACCGGCGCGCGCACATGCTCCACCCAATAGAGTGCCGAGCCGAAATCTGAATCAGCCAGCTCGCCCGTCACATTTGACACCACCGCAATCTGTGCCGGACTGACCGTAATATCGGCTGCGACGCGGGCGAACTCCTCCAGCATCGGTTCCACTAATGGTGAATGGAACGCGTGTGAAACCGCCAGGCGACGAACTCGTTTACCTTGACGAGCCAACTCCTCAGCGATCCCGTTTACCGCGGCCTGCGCGCCAGAAATCACCACCGATTCTGCGGCGTTGACCGCCGCGATCCCAACCCCCTCAACCAGCAACGGCGCCACCTCAGCCTCGCCGGCTCCCACTGCAACCATTGCTCCCCCGCTGGGCAAAGCCTGCATCAACCGGCCTCGGGCAGCTACCAACATGGCCGCATCCGCCAGCGACAACACCCCTGTGACATATGCCGCGGTCAACTCCCCCACCGAATGACCCACCACGAAATCCGGCCGAACGCCGCAGCGTCTCAACATTGCGAACAACGCAGCCTCGAGCGCAAACAGCGCCGGCTGAGCGAACTCAGTACTATCCAACAGGTCCTTGCCTGCGCCCCAAACCACCTCACGTAGCGGCAACCGCAGATACCGGTCCAGCTCATCAGCCACCGCGTCGAACACGTCAGCAAACACTCGCACCTGGCTGTACAACTGTTGGCCCATCCCCAGCCATTGGGAGCCCTGCCCGGGAAACACCAACACCGTCTTACCCACCGGCTGCGCGCGCCCACTGAGCACACCGGCACCCGACTGTCCGCCAGCCAGCCCCACCAACCCCGCCAACAACTGCTCCCGATCCGCCCCCACCACCACCGCCCGATGCTCAAAAACCGAACGCCGCACCAACGACACCCCCACATCCACCGGATCAACCTCGGGATGGGCACCGACAAATTCCGCCAACCGCGCCGCCTGACCCACCAACGCCGACGCCGACTTCGCCGTCACCACCCACGGCACCACCGACAACCCCACACCCGGAACACTCCACGCAGCGTCACCACCCCCCGCACCCGCACCGCCCCGCTGCACTGATCCGACCACCACCTCAGTGGGAGCTTCTTCAAGAATCACATGCGCATTGGTGCCACTGATCCCGAACGAAGACACCCCCGCCCGACGCGGCCGACCCGACCGCACCGGCCACGGCCGAGCCTGAGTCACCAACTCCACCGCCCCCGCCGACCAATCCACATGAGGCGTGGGCTGATCCACATGCAACGTCGCCGGTATCACCCCATACCGCAACGCCTGCACCATCTTGATCACCCCAGCAACACCAGCCGCCGCCTGGGTATGACCCAAATTCGACTTCACCGAACCCAACCACAACGGCTGATCAACCGGCCGGTCTTGCCCATAAGTAGCTAAAAGCGCCTGCGCCTCAATAGGATCCCCCAACGTGGTACCCGTCCCATGAGCCTCCACCACATCCACATCCCCCACACCCAACCCCGCACTGGCCAACGCCGCCCGAATCACCCGCTGCTGAGAAGGCCCATTAGGCGCGGTCAACCCATTCGAGGCCCCATCCTGATTCACCGCACTGCCACACACCACCGCCAACACCGGATACCCACGCCGACGCGCCTCCGACAACCGCGCCAACACCACCACCCCAGCACCCTCACCAAACCCCGTCCCATCAGCAGCCCCCGCAAACGCCTTACACCGCCCATCAACAGCCAACCCCCGCTGCCGAGCGAACCCCACAAACACCGACGGGCTCGCCATCACCGTCACCCCCGCAGCCAACGCCAAATCACACTCCCCCGAACGCAACGACCGACACGCCAAATGCAACGCCACCAACGACGACGAACACGCCGTATCCACCGACACCGCCGGACCCTCCAACCCCCACACATACGCAATACGCCCCGAGGCCACACTCACCGCCTGACCGGTCAACCCATAACCCTCAACCCCACCAGCAGGCCCACCCCCATACTCAGAGGCCATAATCCCGACAAACACCCCCGTCGCCGAACCCCGCAACCCCAACGGATCAATCCCCCCGTCCTCCAACGCCTCCCACGCACACTCCAACAACAACCGCTGCTGAGGATCCATCGCCAACGCCTCACCCGGAGTGATCCCAAAAAACCCCGCATCAAAACCCGCAACATCCTCAACAAACCCACCCCACCGCGTATAAGTCCTGCCCACCGCATCAGGATCAGCATCAAACAACCCCTCCACATCCCAACCCCGATCCCTAGGAAACTCCGACACCACATCACGACCCCCCGCCACCACCTCCCACAACCCCTCCGCAGAATCCACCCCACCCGGAAAACGACACCCCACCCCCACAATCGCAATCGGCTCATCAGGTCCCACCCGCGCCGGCACCGGCAACGGCACCGGGGCCACGGAGCCGCTGAGTTGCTCACCAAGATAGGTGGCCAGTACACGGGCAGTGGGATAGTCGAAAATCAAAGTGGCAGGCAACACCAGCCCGGTCGCGACCTTAAGGCGGTTACGCAACTCCACAGCGCTTAGGGAGTCAAACCCCATATCCCCAAAAGCACGGTCGGGGTGGATCTTTGCCCCATCGGCAAGGCCCAACACCACCGCCGCATGGGTACACACCACCTCGGTCAACAGATCATGCCGCTCACTAGGGCTCACCCCACGCAAACGGACGACTAACGCCGATTCGGCAGCACCGCCACCATTGCCGACACTAGGACGCAATCGACGATGAACCAGCCCACTGCACACCGGCGGCAACCCAACAGTCAACGTAGGGTCAGCCAATACCGCGTGATCCAAGCGCGCAGCCACGACCGAGGGATGATCCACCACCAAGGCAGTATCGAAAAGCTGCAAAGCCCGCTCAGTGCTCATCGGCGCCAAGGCCCAGCGACGCATCCGGGCACACTCACCCTCGCCAAGGTGAGCGGTCATCGCACTGGCCTGTTCCCAAAAACCCCATTGCACCGAAATCGCAGGCAACCCCGCCGCACGCCGATGCGCACTCAACCCGTCCAAAAACGCATTGGCCGCGCCGTAATTGGCCTGCCCGGGCGCACCCAGCAACCCCGCGACCGAGGAACACACCACAAACGCCGACAACCCCGCACCCTTAGTCACCTCATGCAGATTCCAGGCCCCATCGACCTTGGCCCGCAACACCGCATCCACACGCTCAGCACTCAACGACGCTACCGGCGCATCATCAAGAACACCCGCAGCATGAATCACCGCACTCAACGACACCCCTTCTCCGACCAACTGATCCATCAACCCCGCCACCGCCACCGCATCAGCCACATCACAGGCCACCACCCGGACCCGCGCGCCCAACTCAGTCAACTCCGCCACCAACGCCCCCACCCCCGCAGCATCATCTCCGCGGCGACCGACCAATACCACCTCACCCACCCCATAACAAGTGACCACATGACGGGCCAACACCCCACCCACCATCCCCGTACCCCCACTCACCAACACCGCACCGACCGACAATGCCTGCGCCAGAACTGATTCCACGTCCGATGCCGGCTCGGCCAGCATCTCTGCTACCGGGCTCAAGCGGGCGGTGTAGGTGGTGCCGTTGCGGTGTAGGAGTTGGGGTTCTGCGGTGGCTACCAGCACGGGTATGTCCAGTTCGGTGGCTGGGGTATCGGTGTCGAGCAGCACGATCCGGCCCGGGTGTTCGGTCTGGGCCGAACGAGTCAGGCCCCAGACCGCGGCACCGGCTAGATCGGTGATGTCCTCACCGGGCAGGCCAACCGCGCCATGGGTGCAGATGATCATCACAGCGCTAGCATCTTGTGAGAGCCAGGATTGGATCACGGTTAAGGCGGTGTGGGTGCTGGTGTAAACCGATCCGGGGACGGCGGTATCGGCGGGAGGGCAGTCCCAGACCACGAACTGCGCGTCAGAGGTGGTGGCGTAGTCTTGCCAGGACACCACCGGGGTAACGAGCGTGGAGTCGACGTTGTTGGGCGCCAAGGATATTGCCACCCAGCCCAATTCCAGCAGTCCCTGGGCGGCTCGGTGTTGGGTGTGCCGCGTGGTTTGCAGTTGTTGGGTGTTGATCGGGCGTGATGTCAGGGCTTGGACCGATAACACAGGCACTCCGCTGGTGTCGGCCAACTCGATGGTGATGGTGTCCATGCCGGTATGGCTGATGCGCACCCGCGCACGCCGAGCACCGCTGGCGTGCAGGGTAATCCCTTGCCAGCAAAACGGCAGCACCACCGCGTGATCGCCGTCCATACCTGCCGAAGACTCACCAGCGTCAAACACCGCGGCGTGCAAGGCCGCATCGAACAAGGCCGGGTGCAGCCCATAACCGCTGACGTCAAGATCATCAGGCACGACCACCTCCGCGAACACATCGCCCCCGAGGCGCCACATCGCGCTCAACCCCTGAAACGCCGGCCCGTACTGATAACCCCGCTGCGCCAACCATCCATACACACCGGATACGTCCACAGCAGCCGCGCCAACCGGCGGCCACAACGACCAATCGCCGCCAGTGGCCACCACCGACGCTGCCAGCGACCCCTGAGCATGCAACACCCAGCTCGAATCCGAGTCCGCCCCACGGGAATACACCGAGACCACCCGAGTCCCGGACGCCTCGACACCGCCGAGTACCAACTGCACCGAAACCCCAGCCTTCTGATCCAACACCAACGGAGCCAACAGGGTGAGTTCCTCGATCGCCGCGCACCCCACCTGATCACCGGCACTGATCACCAACTCCACCAACCCCGCCCCCGGGAACACCACCACCCCACCCACCACATGATCAGCCAGCCACGGCTGACTGGCCAGTGACACCCGCCCGGTCAACACCACCTCATCACAATCCGCGCGCGCCACCACCGCACCCAGCACAGGATGGTCCAGCCCATCCAACCCCAAACCACACACATCAGCAGACAACGACACCGACGGCATCGACCAAAACCGCCGCCGCGCAAAGGAATACGTCGGCAACCCCACCCAGGCACCCCCCGAACCAGCGAACACCGCCGACCAATCCACCCCGACCCCGGCCGCATAAGCCTGAGCCACCGATTTCATGAACCGGTCCAGCCCGCCGTCCTGGCGGCCCAACGTCGGGACCGCCACCGCCGCAGCAGAACCGAGGCGGTGGCCCCCCTCGGGCAATGCGTCTTCGACGGCCGACAGCAACACCGGATGCGCGCTGGCCTCAATGAACACCCCATAGCCCTGCGCAGCAGCGCTATGCAACGCCTGCTCGAACTGCACGCTCTGACGCAAGTTGCGATACCAATACTGACCGTCCAACTCAGCCCCGTCGATCACCTCACCGGTGACCGTCGAGATGAACCCGACCTGCGAAGAACACGGCGTGATCCCGGACAGTGCCTCCACAAGCTCAGCGCCGATCGCCTCCACCTGCGCCGAATGCGACGCGTAGTCCACCTCAAGACGACGAGCCCGCACACCCTGGGCCTCACAACAGCTCAGCAATTCCTGCAAGGCCACCATGTCACCGGAAACCACCACTGCCGAGGGACTATTGACCGCAG
The DNA here is from genome assembly GCF_017086405.1 of Mycobacterium gordonae. Taxonomy (NCBI): domain Bacteria; kingdom Bacillati; phylum Actinomycetota; class Actinomycetes; order Mycobacteriales; family Mycobacteriaceae; genus Mycobacterium; species Mycobacterium camsae. Next base: position 1,628,191 of record NZ_CP070973.1, on the reverse strand, counting down.
CGACAGCGATCCGCTCTCCCCAAGGCGCTACCAACGGAGCCACTTGATGCCCACCGCAGGCGATCGAGACCATGCCACCACTACCGGCCAACGCCCGAAGCAACCTGCTACGCACGATTACCACCTGCGCGGCCTGCCGCAGCGACAACACCCCCGCGACATACGCCGCAGCGATCTCACCCTGGGAATGTCCGATCACCGCATCAGGCTCCACCCCCACCGAGCGCCACAACCCGGCCAGCGACACCATCACCGCAAACAACACCGGCTGCACCACATCCACCCGATCCAACCCCGGCGCCCCCGACACACCCCGCAACACATCGATCAACGACCAATCCACAAACTCCGAAAACACCTCCGCACACGCCTGCATCTCCCGCGCGAAAACCGGTGCACCATCCAATAACTCGACACCCATCCCCAGCCATTGGGAGCCCTGCCCGGGAAACACCAACACCGTCTTACCCACCGGCTGCGCGCGCCCACTGAGCACACCGGCACCCGACTGTCCGCCAGCCAGCCCCACCAACCCCGCCAACAACTGCTCCCGATCCGCCCCCACCACCACCGCCCGATGCTCAAAAACCGAACGCCGCACCAACGACACCCCCACATCCACCGGATCAACCTCGGGATGGGCACCGACAAATTCCGCCAACCGCGCCGCCTGACCCACCAACGCCGACGCCGACTTCGCCGTCACCACCCACGGCACCACCGACAACCCCACACCCGGAACACTCCACGCAGCGTCACCACCCCCCGCACCCGCACCGCCCCGCTGCACTGATCCGACCACCACCTCAGTGGGAGCTTCTTCAAGAATCACATGCGCATTGGTGCCACTGATCCCGAACGAAGACACACCCGCCCGACGCGGCCGACCCGACCGCACCGGCCACGGCCGAGCCTGAGTCACCAACTCCACCGCCCCCGCCGACCAATCCACATGAGGCGTGGGCTGATCCACATGCAACGTCGCCGGTATCACCCCATACCGCAACGCCTGCACCATCTTGATCACCCCAGCAACACCAGCCGCCGCCTGGGTATGACCCAAATTCGACTTCACCGAACCCAACCACAACGGCTGATCAACCGGCCGGTCTTGCCCATAAGTAGCTAAAAGCGCCTGCGCCTCAATAGGATCCCCCAACGTGGTACCCGTCCCATGAGCCTCCACCACATCCACATCCCCCACACCCAACCCCGCACTGGCCAACGCCGCCCGAATCACCCGCTGCTGAGAAGGCCCATTAGGCGCGGTCAACCCATTCGAGGCCCCATCCTGATTCACCGCACTGCCACACACCACCGCCAACACCGGATACCCACGCCGACGCGCCTCCGACAACCGCGCCAACACCACCACCCCAGCACCCTCACCAAACCCCGTCCCATCAGCAGCCCCCGCAAACGCCTTACACCGCCCATCAACAGCCAACCCCCGCTGCCGAGCGAACCCCACAAACACCGACGGGCTCGCCATCACCGTCACCCCCGCAGCCAACGCCAAATCACACTCCCCCGAACGCAACGACCGACACGCCAAATGCAACGCCACCAACGACGACGAACACGCCGTATCCACCGACACCGCCGGACCCTCCAACCCCCACACATACGCAATACGCCCCGAGGCCACACTCACCGCCTGACCGGTCAACCCATAACCCTCAACCCCACCAGCAGGCCCACCCCCATACTCAGAGGCCATAATCCCGACAAACACCCCCGTCGCCGAACCCCGCAACCCCAACGGATCAATCCCCCCGTCCTCCAACGCCTCCCACGCACACTCCAACAACAACCGCTGCTGAGGATCCATCGCCAACGCCTCACCCGGAGTGATCCCAAAAAACCCCGCATCAAAACCCGCAACATCCTCAACAAACCCACCCCACCGCGTATAAGTCCTGCCCACCGCATCAGGATCAGCATCAAACAACCCCTCCACATCCCAACCCCGATCCCTAGGAAACTCCGACACCACATCACGACCCCCCGCCACCACCTCCCACAACCCCTCCGCAGAATCCACCCCACCCGGAAAACGACACCCCACCCCCACAATCGCAATCGGCTCCGATGCTAAAGCAACGAACTCGTCGTGGCGCCGACGCAGTTCGGCATTTTCCTTTGCGGATAGACGTAGCGTTGCTACCAATTGATCACGCGATACTGACATTTCGGCCTCTTCGGTTAGCAGGTGGACTGTGTATTTATTACGTGGCTCACCAGGGCGTCTACATCCATGTCGTCAATCGATTCTTCGATCGCACTGACGGATCCACCCGCGGCGGTTGATATCTGTTGGTTCGCGAGCATTTCTAAGGTGCCTAGAATGCCCGCATCGCGCAGTTGCGAGATCGGTATCGACATAAACATTTCACGGAGGCGGCGCTCCGTGATGTTCAGATCGTCACCGCTAACCCCTTCCGGATTTATGCTTGCCAGTAGGTGTTTGGCCAGAGCGGTGGGGGTGGGGTAGTCGAAGATCAGTGTGGGCGAAAGCGGTAGTCCGGTAGCGGTTTTGAGCCGGTTACGAAGCTCGACCGCGGTCAGTGAATCGAATCCCAGATCACCAAAAGCGTTGTCGGCATTAAGGTCTTGCGGATCGGGGTGACCCAGCACCACCGCCGCATGCGCACACACCGCCTCGATGAGCAACTCCTGCTGTTGAGTCGGCGTCAGCCCCCGCAACCGCGCAGCCAACACCGACTCACCGGCGCTGCGGTCGTTATCGGCGACACGACGCACGGGCCGGCGGACCAGGGTGCTCAATAGTGGTGGCAGTTGAGCACTGTGAGCGGGGTCAGCCAACAGGGCCCAATGCCAGCGGGCGGCGATCACCGCGGGGTGTTCACTAAGCAGTGCGCGGTCAAACAACGCGGTGGCGTGTTCGTTACTCATCGGCGCCAGCCCCCAACGCTGTATCCGGGCCCGGTCGCGCTCGCTGAGGTGCGCGGTCATGGCACTGGCCTGTTCCCACAGCCCCCATTGCAGCGAACTCGCTACCAACCCACGCTGACGGCGGTAAGCAGCCAGCGCATCAACAAAGGCGTTGGCCGCCGCGTAGTTACCCTGCCCGGCAGCCCCCAGCACCCCCGCGATCGAGGAACACACCACAAACACCGACAGCCCCAGATCAGCAGTGGCCTCATGCAGATTCCAGGCGCCATCGACCTTGGCCCGCAACACCGTATCCACCCGCTGGGCACTCAACGCACCCACCGGCGCATCATCCAATATCCCGGCGGCGTGAATAACCCCAGTGATCGGCCTGCCCTGCACACGCAACTCGGTGATCAACTGCGCCACCGCCTGCGGGTCAGCCACATCACAAGCCAGCACCTGCACCCGGGCCCCGGCCGAACTCAACCCCGCGACCACCTCAGCAGCACCCACCGCCTCATGCCCACGACGGCTGACCAACACCACCTCCCTAACCCCATAACGGGCCACCACATGACGAGCCAACACCGCACCCACCATCCCGGTCCCACCTGTGATCACCACCACGCCCGCCGCCAGCTCCTCGCCAAGCACCTCAGGCATCCTCAGGACCACTTTCCCGACATGACGGGCCTGGCTGACAAACCGCAACGCCGAACGCGCACAACGCACATCCCAGGTCGTGACCGGCAACCGATGCAACGTGTGCGCCTCGAACAACTCCTTTAACTCACCCAGCATCTGCCCCAGTCGCTGCGGACCGGCCTCAGCCAAATCAAAAGCCCGATACCGCACACCGGGATACAGCTTGGCGATCACCTGCGGGTCGCGGATATCGGTCTTACCCATCTCCACGAAACGCCCCCCCACCGCCAACAACCGCAACGAGGCATCCGTGAACTCCCCGGCCAACGAGTTGAGCACCACATCCACCCCACGACCCCCGGTAGCGCGAAGGAACTTCTCCTCGAACTCCAACGTCCGCGAATCCCCGATATGCTCCTCATCAAAACCCATCGCGCGCAACATGCCCCACTTACCGCGGCTGGCCGTGACAAATACCTGCGCCCCCCACAATCGCGCCAACTGCACAGCAGCCATCCCCACCCCACCGGTGCCTGTGTGCACCAGCACCGACTCCCCCCGACCCAACCCAGCCAGATCCGCCAACCCATAAAATGCCGTCGAAAACACCACCGGCACGGCAGCAGCCTCCACAAACGACCACCCCGCAGGAATCACGACCAGCAGCCGCTGATCCACCACCACCTGCGACCCCGCCCCATCAATGAACCCCATCACCGCATCACCGACAGCCACCCCCGTAACCCCAGCACCGACCTCGATCACCACACCCGCACCCTCACCACCAAGCAACGACCCCTGATCAGCAACCATCCCTAACGCCATCAACACATCCCGGAAATTGACCCCCACGGCCGCCACCGCTACCCGAACCTGCCCCGACGCCAACACCGCCTGCGGACACCGCTGCAGCACCACATCATCCAACGTGGCACCCCCACCCACAGCCAACCGCCACGGCACCGACCCGCCCGGCAACTCCAACACCGACTCGACCGGGGCCAGTCGCGCGGCGTATACCGTGCCCGCACGCACCGCCAGCTGAGGCTCCCCCAAACCAACCCACCCACCGCTTTGACCCACCAGTTGAGAGGCATCCTCAATATCAGTGTCGACCAACACAATCCGGCCCGGATACTCACTTTGAGCTGACCGCACCAACCCCCATACCGCCGCCGCACCCAGATCAGCGGGCCCCTCACCGGCCACCCCGACCCCACGACGGGTGCACACCACCAACACCGCACGATGATCACCAGCCGCCCAGGACTGCACCACCGCCAACACCGCATGCACACCGCCATACACCGAATCCAGCACCCCCCCAGCCCCGGACCCGCACTCCCACACCACCACATCAACACCAGCACCACTACCCCCATTGGTGGCCGAAAAGTCCTGCCAGGAAACCACACTGGCATCGGCGCCCACACGCTCAGCACTATCGGGCAGCGCCGTCCACACCACCTCCCACAACGACCGATCCACCCCACCGACACCACCGACCGCAGCCTGCACCTGCCCAGAACTAAGCACCCGAGTACTCAAAGCACCCACCGACAACACCGGCGCCCCAGCGGTATCGGCCAACGCTATCGACCACCCACCCCCACCCACCGCAGCGATACGCACCCGCACCCGCACCGCACCACCGGCATACAACACCACCTGCCGCCAGGAAAACGGCACCACAACCTGCCCACCCGCTGCACTCTCCCCTAGCACCAACGCATGCAACGCCGCATCCAACAACGCAGGATGAATCCCGAACCCCTGACCCGAACCCGCATCCACAGGCAACGCCACCTCAGCGAACAACTCCTCCCCCCGACGCCACACCGCCTGCAAACCCCGAAACGCCGGACCATACTCGTAACCCCGCCCAGCCAACCGCTGATACACCCCCGCAATATCCACCGCCACCGCCCCCACCGGAGGCCACACCACCAAATCAGTCACCGCCTGCGCCGACTCCACCGGCCCCAACACACCCTGAGCATGCAACACCCAGACCGAATCCGACTGCCCCCCAAGGCTATACACCCCCACCGAACGACACCCCCCCTCACCGGCAGCCCCCACCACCACCTGCACCACGACCTCAACACCCTCACCCAGCACCAACGGAGCAGCCAACACCAACTCCCGCACCGAGGCGCACCCCACCTGATCACCGGCACGCACCGCCAACTCCACAAGCCCAGCCCCCGGGAACAACACCACCCCACCCACCACATGATCAGCCAGCCACGGCTGACTTGCCAGTGACACCCGCCCGGTCAACACCACCCCACCAGAATCAGCCTGCTGCACCACCGCACCCAACAACCCATGCCCCGCACCAGCCAACCCCACCAACCCCAGATCAACACCACTGCTACCCACACCATCCAACCAAAACCGCCGTCGCGCAAAGGCATACGTCGGCAACCCCACCCAGGCACCCCCCGAACCAGCGAACACCGCCGACCAATCCACCCCGACCCCGGCCGCATAAGCCTGAGCCACCGATTTCATGAACCGGTCCAGCCCGCCGTCCTGGCGGCCCAACGTCGGGACCGCCACCGCCGCAGCAGAACCGAGGCGGTGGCCCCCCTCGGGCAATGCGTCTTCGACGGCCGACAGCAACACCGGATGCGCGCTGGCCTCAATGAACACCCCATAGCCCTGCGCAGCAGCGCTATGCAACGCCTGCTCGAACTGCACGCTCTGACGCAAGTTGCGATACCAATACTGACCGTCCAACTCAGCCCCGTCGATCACCTCACCGGTGACCGTCGAGATGAACCCGACCTGCGAAGAACACGGCGTGATCCCGGACAGTGCCTCCACAAGCTCAGCGCCGATCGCCTCCACCTGCGCCGAATGCGACGCGTAGTCCACCTCAAGACGACGAGCCCGCACACCCTGGGCCTCACAACAGCTCAGCAATTCCTGCAAGGCCACCATGTCACCGGAAACCACCACTGCCGAGGGACTATTGACCGCAGCGACAGCGATCCGCTCTCCCCAAGGCGCTACCAACGGAGCCACTTGATGCCCACCGCAGGCGATCGAGACCATGCCACCACTACCGGCCAACGCCCGAAGCAACCTGCTACGCACGATTACCACCTGCGCGGCCTGCCGCAGCGACAACACCCCCGCGACATACGCCGCAGCGATCTCACCCTGGGAATGTCCGATCACCGCATCAGGCTCCACCCCCACCGAGCGCCACAACCCGGCCAGCGACACCATCACCGCAAACAACACCGGCTGCACCACATCCACCCGATCCAACCCCGGCGCCCCCGACACACCCCGCAACACATCGATCAACGACCAATCCACAAACTCCGAAAACACCTCCGCACACGCCTGCATCTCCCGCGCGAAAACCGGTGCACCATCCAATAACTCGACACCCATCCCCAGCCATTGGGAGCCCTGCCCGGAAACACCAACACCGTCTTACCCACCGGCTGCGCGCGCCCACTGAGCACACCGGCACCCGACTGTCCGCCAGCCAGCCCCACCAACCCCGCCAACAACTGCTCCCGATCCGCCCCCACCACCACCGCCCGATGCTCAAAAACCGAACGCCGCACCAACGACACCCCCACATCCACCGGATCAACCTCGGGATGGGCACCGACAAATTCCGCCAACCGCGCCGCCTGACCCACCAACGCCGACGCCGACTTCGCCGTCACCACCCACGGCACCACCGACAACCCCACACCCGGAACACTCCACGCAGCGTCACCACCCCCCGCACCCGCACCGCCCCGCTGCACTGATCCGACCACCACCTCAGTGGGAGCTTCTTCAAGAATCACATGCGCATTGGTGCCACTGATCCCGAACGAAGACACCCCCGCCCGACGCGGCCGACCCGACCGCACCGGCCACGGCCGAGCCTGAGTCACCAACTCCACCGCCCCCGCCGACCAATCCACATGAGGCGTGGGCTGATCCACATGCAACGTCGCCGGTATCACCCCATACCGCAACGCCTGCACCATCTTGATCACCCCAGCAACACCAGCCGCCGCCTGGGTATGACCCAAATTCGACTTCACCGAACCCAACCACAACGGCTGATCAACCGGCCGGTCTTGCCCATAAGTAGCTAAAAGCGCCTGCGCCTCAATAGGATCCCCCAACGTGGTACCCGTCCCATGAGCCTCCACCACATCCACATCCCCCACACCCAACCCCGCACTGGCCAACGCCGCCCGAATCACCCGCTGCTGAGAAGGCCCATTAGGCGCGGTCAACCCATTCGAGGCCCCATCCTGATTCACCGCACTGCCACACACCACCGCCAACACCGGATACCCACGCCGACGCGCCTCCGACAACCGCGCCAACACCACCACCCCAGCACCCTCACCAAACCCCGTCCCATCAGCAGCCCCCGCAAACGCCTTACACCGCCCATCAACAGCCAACCCCCGCTGCCGAGCGAACCCCACAAACACCGACGGGCTCGCCATCACCGTCACCCCCGCAGCCAACGCCAAATCACACTCCCCCGAACGCAACGACCGACACGCCAAATGCAACGCCACCAACGACGACGAACACGCCGTATCCACCGACACCGCCGGACCCTCCAACCCCCACACATACGCAATACGCCCCGAGGCCACACTCACCGCCTGACCGGTCAACCCATAACCCTCAACCCCACCAGCAGGCCCACCCCCATACTCAGAGGCCATAATCCCGACAAACACCCCCGTCGCCGAACCCCGCAACCCCAACGGATCAATCCCCCCGTCCTCCAACGCCTCCCACGCACACTCCAACAACAACCGCTGCTGAGGATCCATCGCCAACGCCTCACCCGGAGTGATCCCAAAAAACCCCGCATCAAAACCCGCAACATCCTCAACAAACCCACCCCACCGCGTATAAGTCCTGCCCACCGCATCAGGATCAGCATCAAACAACCCCTCCACATCCCAACCCCGATCCCTAGGAAACTCCGACACCACATCACGACCCCCCGCCACCACCTCCCACAACCCCTCCGCAGAATCCACCCCACCCGGAAAACGACACCCCACCCCCACAATCGCAATCGGCTCATCCACGCCGCCGTTGCCGCGTGATGGCGAGGCGGTGGGAGTTGGGGCGGCGGCCTCGCCGCTCAGCATCTGCGCCAGGCTCTGCACCGTCGAGTAGTTGAAAATGTCAACCGGCTGCACATCTGTGCCCAACACCTGAGTTAGCCGTGAGGCCAACTCGGTGGCGCCAATTGAGCTCAGGCCCTGATCACCGAGTGGTTGATCGGCGTCGACGTCGACGATGCCGATCCCCAATACAGCAGCCACCTCTTGACGGAGCACTGATTGCAGCTCGGTGGGGGGCACCAGACAATCGCCCGTGATCGGGACGCGCACCGAGCTGCGCACAGGTACGTCACTGAGTACTGCTGCTCCGGCCGCTGGCGCGCCAACAAGCGCTCGATCAGACAAGCGGTCTACTATCAGCGCCTTGGCTTCCAGGGTGCCGTCGAGCAATCGGTCGCGGCACCGGGAGCGCTGAACTTTGCCGCTGGTCGTCTTGCTGACGCTTCCTGGTGGTCCCACGATTACCGTGGCACAGCGCAATTGGTGTTCTTTTGCAACCACTGTCCGTATCGCGGGGACCAAGCTCGACAGCTCCTCGGATGGAGCGTCAGCTGCCACCTCCACGAGCACCGCGAGCCCTTCGCGGTTGCCGCCCTCAACGGCAAACGCCGCTATCCCACCTGGCCGAATGGCCCGATGACAATCGCGCAGACTATCTTCGATATCTTGGGGGTGGATGTTGCGCCCTGCCAGGATGATCAGGTCTTTGAGGCGGCCGCAAACGTAGAGCTCGCCATCATGCATGAAGCCCAGATCTCCGGTACGCAGATAGCCACGGCGGCTTCGCGATTCGGCCAGCTGTGCTTGAAACATGCTACGGCTCAACTCTTCCGCCCCCCAATAGCCTGCAGCCTTGCTCGGCGAGTCAACCCATATCTCGCCGACGTGGTTATCAGCCAGCGGCACGCGAAGTTCGGGATCCACGATCCGCACATCGATGTCGTCGCACGGCTCGCCGCAGCCTAGGAGAATCTGGGAACCGGGCCCATCAGATGGGACCGCCAGCCGCTCTGTTTCGAGTTGGCGGCGGTCCACCTGCAATCTTGAACGCCCGAACACCGTTACGCCCACGGTGTGTTCGGCAAGGCCGTACGCCGGACAGAATGCCTCGGGACGCAGCCCCGCGACGGCGAAGGCTTCCAGAAATCGGCGAGTCGTTTCCGCGCGCACGGGCTCCGCCGCACTCATCACCATCTTGAGCGAACTCAGGTCCCATCGGGCGCGCTGCTCGGCAGTGGTCTTGCGCAGTGCCAACTCAAGACCGAAATTGGGTGAGACGGTATGGGTCGCGCGCACTTGGTGCATTACTTCAAACCAGAGCGCGGGCCGTTGGATGAAACTCAAGGGGGACATCATTGTGAGCTCGAAATTGCCTGCCAGCGTGTTTAGGATGCCCCCGATCAGGCCAAAGTCGTGATACGGCGGCACCCAGAACACACCCCGCGCGTCCAGGCCAAGCCCCAGGTATCGGCGATTGAAGTCAGCCTGATGTTCCAGGTTGCCATGAGTGATGACAACGCCTTTGGGATTCGAGGTAGAACCCGATGTGTACTGGATGAAAGCGGGCGTATCAGCGGTTGGCGACCAGTCATCCATCTCTTTGGACAACAAGGCCGACTTGAGCGTGCGCCTGTTTCGCCGCGAAGAAGTCACATGCCAAGGCAAGTCCGCGGGCCACTCCACCGCCTTTGCGCTCACCACAGCCTTTGCCGCGCCCAACCTTCGGGCACCCGCATAGCGCCGACTCGTCAGCACCGCTTTTGCGCCGCAGTCGGCGGCTACCCTGCGGAAGGCTTCCATCGATTTTCGTGGGTTAAATGGGTCGGGAGGATAAACCGGCACCGGCAACACCCCGGCAGCAATGCACCCGATCAAGCTGCGCACGAAATCCAGACCGAAGGGATATACCAGTAGCGCTCGATCACCTGCCACCAGACCGCAACGCTGCCGAAGGAACTCGGCCATCTCGGCCATGTCGGTAACGACGTCTGCGCGGCTTAACGACCCCGCTACACGGCCGTGGTCATCTAGCACCGAAATCGCCGTGGCACGGGGTAGCTGTGCACCCAACTCTCGAACTCGACCTAACAGCAGCGACATTGGCGCGACCCTTCTAGATCAGGGGTGTGTGACCGGGTGGATCGCAATGTATCGAACCGCAAATCTAAACGCGAGACATTCTGAGAATTAGCGAAGTTCAGCGTCCATAAATGTTGAACAATTCGTTGCGCAATTATCAAACTGCCCCGGTTAGGCATTCTCGGAGAGTCTCGGGGTGCGCCCGCAAGACCCCTCGCGTCGGGATGACGCGCCACGCCGACGCCTACCCGAATGCCGCCGGCTTCGTCAAACTGCTGGTTGGCCCGCCATTCGAGTACGCGCCTGTCACCCGGGCCACTCGGCGCTTATGCCCCGCGGCCCTCGTCAGGCATTCCAGTGCTCATGAAACGCCCAGCCAAGGTCGGTCAATGCGGCTCAACACACCCAGCCAGGCTCCGCGACGTGTATGCCTCAGCCTGCACCGGCGAGTAACAGGGGGAGTCTCGTGACTTCCACCCGAACTTCTGTTCGTCATAATTTCCTGCGCTGGACATTTCCGCACGGGTGGGGCCGCGCACGTATCGGCAAATCAAAAATGGTGATGCGGATCAGGATATGGGTGACGGGTGCAAGAGGTTAACCCGCAAGTTGACAAGCCAAGGTGCCCATCGTTGCGTTCGGCTGAATACTTTGATCAACTTTGTCGATCAATTAGTCAATTTGCACACCGATTATGATTGGCTAGGATCGAATGCCATGACGATTTGCAAGCAGACTTCGCCATACGATGGTGGGGATGTGATCGAAGAAACGACCAGCCGGTCGCGACATAGTGACTATGGGCGCGTGCCAGTCAGACTGCATGAGTTCGATGCGCGTAAGTAGACGACCACGCGGTGATCACGCTAATCCTGTCACCATTTTCGATAGCGTCGGCAAGCAGAACAGCACGATGACTCGGATGATCGCTAACTGCACTCCAGGTGGTGCGGTGCGAGCCGGAGGAGTGGCTGCCCCATGCGGATGACGCTACCTTCGGTCAGTCCTGGACATATTGATACGCCAGGCGGCGCGAAGGCGATGACGGTGGAACCATGCTCGAACCATCCCATTTCCTCGCCCTTACGCAGCCATGCATCACAAGGGATTCGGTTCGGGCCGCGGTACTTCAGATTAAGCGGTACGTCCACGCAGTGCAGCCGGATGCTCGCCACCAAGATGGCCGCGACTGGCACCAGCGTGATCAGATGGTCGGAGCCTGCCAAGCGGCAGCGAATTACCGCGCGCTCGTTTCTGCAAAATAGATTTTCGACCCGCTTGAGGGCGATCGGATTGACGTTCCATGTGTCGCCCGACATATACGTAACATGCTCCACGCGACAGTCGTATGGCGCATGAAAGCGGTGATACATGCCGGATGTCAGGCGCAGTGTCACAAAGCAGCCATCCAGGTATCGGGCGACCAGCTCCGAATCATCGAGCAGGTCGAGGAGGGAGTACGGAAAGCCCTTGGCTTGGAACGCCGATCCTGCGCACACCGGACCCATGGCACCCACAATTCCGTCGCACGGGCTGACGACGACGGCGGAATCGTGATCCACCTGTCGCGCACCGGGCGTGAGTTCGCGCGTGAAACATTCGTGAAGGCTCCTGAAACGGGTGTTTTGTGCATCACTCAGATCGATATCGGCGAACAAACGCCAGACCGCAAGACATGCCCGACAGACCAAAGGCTGCTCGAGACGACTCAGCCAGCCCACGAACAAGGTGATCCAGCGTCGCGGCAATCGGTTGGTGAGCAAGAAGTTGACGTCCTCCTGCTGGACAAAGTTCACAATGACCGAGCGCACCGTCATCGCATCATCCCTGACTCGAAATGCTCTGTGCCCGAAGCGCAAAGGGACATGGAGAGCTGAAGGTGAACATAGCTTTGCTTGAGTATCTCGGCGGCGCCATGCTTCTGATCATTGTCGCGCGAGGGGCGCGGCAGCGCCTGATATTGTCGCTTGCGAAGCAGCGCTCGCTCGCCGGTCACGACCGATTCTCCCGTCTGGTGGCCAGGATGATGCCGCGTTACGACTACGACGAAACGATTTTCTTCCGCGCTGATGACGCGTCGCCGGACGTCGAGGCTCGGCGTCGCGCCGGGTTTGAGCAACTTGTCGCGCAGTACACGCTGCGCTATCCACTGGCCGCCGCACTGTCGCGTCAAATCGGTGGCTCCATCTCGGATTTGGAGTTCACGGCGCGCTATCGGGTACCCATCCCCTTTAGCAGATTGATTCGTAACAACTTGCAGGCCAGCGTCTTTGTGCAGTCCTCGTGCGGCGCTACCGTCACCGATATTGACAGCAATCAAACCTATGACGTGAGTGGCTCCTATGGAGTCAATCTCTTCGGAATCGATTTTTACAAGGATTGCATCGACTTCGGCATTGCGCGAGCGCGCGAACTCGGTCCCGTCCTCGGCGCCTACCATCCTGTCGTGGCCGACAATGTGGCGCGGCTGCGCGAAATCTCGGGTCTCGATGAGGTGTCCTTCCACATGTCGGGCACCGAAGCCGTGATGCAGGCGGTGAGACTGGCGCGTTACCACACGAAACGCAAGTACCTGGTCCGCTTTTGCGGGGCTTATCACGGTTGGTCGGACGATGTGCAGCCGGGTGTCGGAAATCCGATCGGGGCACAAGCCACGTTCACGTTGAAGGACATGGCCTCGGCGACGCTGCGGGTCTTGCGGACGCGCCGCGATATTGCCTGCGTGCTCGTCAACCCCGTTCAGGCGATGCATCCGAACGGACCTGCGCCGAGCGACTCCTTGCTTATCGACAGCGGTCGCCGCGCGCACTTCGACCGGACGGGCTACGCGGAATGGCTGGCTCAGCTGCGCCGCGTGTGTTCCGAACGGAACATTGTGCTCATCTTTGACGAGGTGTTCAGCGGCTTCCGGCTGTCCCAAGGCGGTGCACAGGAATATTTCGGCGTACGCGCCGACATGGTCACATACGGCAAGTCCGTGGGCGGCGGGCTCCCCGTCGGCGTGGTTTGCGGACGCAGCCACCTGATGAAGCGCTACCGCGAACAGCGACCTGCTGATGTTTGCTTCGCCCGCGGGACCTTCAATTCGCATCCCTATGTGATGGGTGCCATGAATGAATTTCTGAGGCGTCTCCAGAGCGAGCCAATCCAGGCGATTTACCGCGATCTCGATGGAGTGTGGGCCAGGCGTGCCGGCGAGCTCAACCAGCGGCTGGCCGCAGCGCAGCTGCCGGTTCAGATAGCGCACATGTCGTCGATCTGGACAGTCATCTATCAGAAACCTTCGCGCTACAACTGGATGCTGCAGTATTACCTGCGCGCAGAAGGTTTGGCATTGAGCTGGGTCGGCACCGCGCGACTCATCTTCAGTCTCAACTACAGCGACGCCGAATTCGCAGCCGTGGCAGACCGTTTCGTCTCGGCCGCCGAGGCGATGCTGCGCGACGCCTGGTGGCAGGGCCCTACGTCGCTGACCGATAAAGCTATCCGACGGCATGTTCTCAAAGAGCTGCATCAGGCCTGGTGGGCGACATGCTCCATCGGGTCGAGCAGCTCACCGCGCACCAGTTGGAGTGGAGCACGCCAGTAAAGTTTGATGTCGTGGAACGGGTCAGTCAGGATCTTCGTGAACCACGCCATCCCAACAAGGACGCTCTGCTGGATAAAGAGCTGCACCGTTCGGAACACCAGCGCTGCGACCCCAAGGGCTAGCCACAACTGGCAAAGATGGCGCAGCAGGTCAGAGTTGTCGGTGGAAGTGGGAAAGATGCCGAACAGCGTGGGCTGGGCCCATAGTAAGACCGGCGAGAGGGCCCAGAGCGACAACAAAACCATCTTGCGCTTCAGGTTATAGCCGACCTTAATGTGTTCCTTCAGTTCGTGGGTAGCGCTATTGACCTCGTCGTATCCCTTGGGCTCGAAGAAGAAGTGGCCCACCTGCCGCGTGACCATCGCAAAGAACCACCCGATCAACGCCGCGGCGACAGGGTTGGTGAACACTAGTACGTACACCGCGATGAAGCTGAGCGCACTCACCAGATGGAGCGTCTGGTTAATGCGGGAGTGATGGTAGTAGCGGTGATCGTCCCACCGTTGCCGCTTGAGTTCAGCTAGGAATCGCTGCATTCGACCTCACCCAATTCGAACCGGCTATTCCGCCCGAGTCTGGGCGAAAGAATTGCACATCGACAAGACTTCAGTGCCAGGTTGCGTGCCGATTGCGACATTGTCAATAGCTTGGTGGTCGACTCAACAAAAATGCGCGCATAGAGCCTCTCGGTGACTCATCAGAGCGTCCCCGCATCCGGGTGAGCACACGTCTGTCGACGAATAGCCCACGGTCCCGGCTAAGCGAGCAATAGATTTAAAGCACAATGCGCTACGTTGGACGAGCAAAGTGTTTGGTTCGGCGCCCGACGACGCGGTGACCTCGCCGGCACTGCCTTGCCGCGTCAGGCGGGGACGTGCAGACACTAGCCGTATGCCGTTACGCGGACCGCCCTCGATCTGCGGCGGCCAACCTAGACAAAGGGCGCACGAACGTCTTTCCAGGCTGCCGTCCGCCGCATGAGTTCGAATCAGGCTGTGCTGCAATCACATTGCACAGTCCATGCCCGCGAGAGGCCTGACCGCTCATTAGCGCTTCACCGAAGTCTGGCCGATCGCCGAAGCGCGGCGAGTATTCATCCGATATCACACGGGTTACATCCGTTAAGGATTCATGAAGGTCGTAGTTCGATACTATCGAAATGCGTCACCAGCTCGGTACATTGCGGACCTCGGAGCTTGCCGGCAAATCGTGGTCAGCGTCCTCAAACTGTAATCCGACAACCAAAAAGCGTTGCGCATACTAACGTAGTCCTCATTATGAGAATCATGATCGTGACCGACGCTTGGTTTCCCCAAACTAACGGAGTTGTGAATACCATCTCGCAGACCGCCGCATGGCTCCTTCGATTCGGGCACGACGTGCGCATTGTTTCGCCGGGCGAATATCGCACGTTGCCTTGCCCAACTTATCCGGAGATCCGCTTAGCTGTCGGCGCCCGGCGCGCACTCGGGCAGCGCTTCGAGGATTTCCAGCCAGAGGCTGTGCACATAGCGACTGAAGGCCCACTCGGGCTTGGAGCTCGCAGACACTGTCGACGGCGCGGACTGCGCTTCACCACCTCGTACCACACTCAGTTTCCCGAGTACTTGGCCTCGCGGGCGCCGATCCCGTTGCGGGCCTCCTACGCTGCGCAACGATGGTTCCACTCGGGTGGGTACAGGTGCATGGTAAGCACACAGAGCATTCGCGCAACGCTGTCTGCTCGGGGGTTCAAGAATCTTGCGAGCTGGCAGCGCGGCGTAGACACAGACCTGTTCAGGCCCCGGGGAAAGGACTTCCTGCAGATCCCGCGGCCGATCGCAGCATACGTTGGGCGCCTGGCGGTGGAGAAGAATGTCGAAGCGTTTCTGCAAATGCGATGGCAGGGTTCCAAGATCGTCATCGGCGACGGACCCCGGCGAGCACGTCTCCAATCGCAGTTTCCGGAGGCTCGTTTCACCGGCTTCCGCTACGGCGAGGATCTTGCGGCCCATCTCGCGGCCGCGGATGTGATGGTATTTCCGAGCCTCACGGACACTTTCGGTCTAGTCAACCTGGAGGCAATGGCCTGCGGAGTACCGGTGGCAGCTTTTCCGGTCCCGGGACCCCTCGATGTGGTAGAGGACGGACGGACGGGGGCACTTGATACCGATCTGGCCCGAGCTGCGGAGCGTGCTCTGCTCATCGATCCGAATGCATGTCGCGCGCGGGCGCTGTCATCGACATGGGAGACGTGCACGCGCCAGTTTGAAAGCAACCTCGTGTGCTGTCAGCCAGGCGCGCCGACACCAACGCTGCCTTCGCGGTCAGACTCGACCAACTGCCAGAGCAAACATCGAATGCGAATTGAGGACGACTGGCATGCATGAACCCACCGTCCGGGCAGAAACAGTCACAGGAGTGCTTGAGGGCTTCACTCGCAACGGCGTGCACCGCTGGCGGTCCATACCCTACGCCCGTCCACCGTTGGGGCCGTTACGATTTCAGGAGCCACAACCGGCGCCGCCGTGGCAGGGAGTTCGGCGCTGCTACGAGTTCTCCAACTGCGCCCCGCAACATCGCCGTTACGCCATGATCGGCATCAGCAAATACCAGCCTAGCGGTGAGGACTGCCTGACCCTCAACGTCGTCGCACCGGAGGCGCCTAGATCGGGGTCGCTTCCGGTGATGGTCTTTGTCCACGGTGGCGCATACATGATGGGCAGTTCCGCTCTTCCGCTGTACGACGGCGCCGCGCTGGCCCGCCGCGATTGTGTGTATGTCTCGGTCAACTACCGACTCGGCGCCCTAGGTTGTCTCGATTTATCGTCGCTGTCCACTCCTGGCTTCGCTTTCGCTAGCAACTTGTTTTTGCGTGATTTGGTGTTGGCGCTTCACTGGGTCCGTGCCAACATAGCGGCGTTCGGTGGTGACCCGGAATGTGTCACTGTCGTCGGTGTGAGCGCCGGGGCGCAGGCTGTCACCACCTTGTTGACCGTGCCGGCGGCGCGAGGCCTATTTCGCAGAGCAATAGCGCAAAGCCCGCCAGCGGGCATGGCGCGCTCTCAGGACGCGGCCACCGAGTTGGCGACGCAGTTCGCAAAGCTACTGGGCGCGGGCCCGCAAGATGCCGGCGATTTGCTGATGCGGGCTTCGCCAAGCGAGCTGATCGGCGCGCAAGACGCTTTGATTGCCCAGTGCGTGCGGGAAAAGCGCGGCTTCCCGCTGGGTCCGACTTACGGTGACGACTATCTCCCGCTGGACCCGATCGCGGCGATGCGTCGCGGTCGTGCGCACCAGTTGCCACTAGTCGTTGGCACAAACGCCGATGAAGGCCGCCTGTTCACCCGCTTTCTCAAGCTGGTGCCTACCACAGAAGCGATGGTTGAAGGCATCTTCGCCGGCAAGGATCCACAAGTGCACCAACGGATTACCGCTGCATACCCCGACTATCCCAAAACTTCGGCCTGCATCCGGCTCGGCGGTGATTTCGCATTCAGTTCGGCTGCTTGGCAGATTGCCGAAGCCCACGGCAGCCAAACACCCACGTATGTATATCGTTACGATTATGCACCCCGGACGCTGCGCTGGTCCGGCCTGGGAGCCACACATGGCACCGAATTGTTCGCCGTTTTCGACGCATATAGAAGCAAGTTCGGCCGGCTGCTTACGGTTGGCGCAGACCGGCGCCGCACGCTGCACTTAAGTGACGAGATACAGCAGCGCTGGACGTGCTTCGCCGGCACCGGGTTACCCGGAACGAACTGGCCAACGTACACGAAGGACGACCGGTCGGTTATGGTATTCGACCGCATCTGCCGCTGCGAATCCGATCCGCACTCGCAGCGGAGGATTGCATGGGACGGATTCTGGGATGAAATGTCGGGTATCTCAACCCACATCCGCTGAACTACGCAGACTTTCAGCGCCCGAGTGGGAATTTCATTGAGCGCGTTCAGTGTTCGCGGCCGTGTGACGCCATACGTGCTCGTCAACTCCGATCACCGCCACACCTTCGAAGCGGGCCGGATCGGCGATGAAACACCCGACGGCCGTTCGGCGGTCACCTTGAACCCGGGGTCATCAGGGCAGCAGAACGTGATCACATCAGGGCAAGCGCAGCTAGCGTCACGCACTTCGAGGCGTTCCGGATGAGGCGCCTAGCAACCTTCATCTTTCAGAAGAACTCAACCCCTTTCCCGGCAACGACGCGCCGAAAGCTCCTACACCGAAAGCGCTATTCATGCAGCACCAAAAACGATCAGCTGCTCACCGCGTCATTTCAAGAAGCACGCGAAGTCTGACATTCTGACGCATCCGCAGATACGCGTAATCGAGCTTGCAAGATAGCCGGTTTTGTCGTCGGTCGGGCCTGGCTGTCGACGAGGGTGAGCAGTTCGCTGGTGAGCACTCGAATTTGGCGTTGCGCGGCGGCCGGGTTAATGGCGGAGTAAGCCTCAGCGAGCATAGCCTTTTGCTGGGCAGTGAGGCACTCGTGGCGCCCGGCGCGTCGACTTGGTGTCGCTGCCGTATCGTACTTCTTCAGGATTCTGCCACCCCTACGCACCTTGCATATCAGCTTTGCCCGAGGGTAGAAATAATTCGTAAGCTCTGAATGCAACACCCAGATCTTGTTGAGCAGCAACAATTCTGCCGTTGTATCGTAGCGGTGATAACCGACGGCGACGCGCACTGACGCCGAATGCTCCTGCGCTGTGCGACCAACGTCATCGGAGCTGCCCGACCATGACCCGATGAAGGTAATCTGGCGCTGCTCACACCAGGCCAACAGGTGTCGACCGATGACCTCGGAATCCCTAGCGCTGTAGACACCCCGCATCGAAAACGGGATCGCCGCGGCAATTTCCTCAAGGGCGCCCAGCACGCAGTCCCTGTCAAGGTTAGCTACGCTGCGACTCTCGCCCCAACCAGTGGCAATGTCGGTCAAGGTCAGCGTCCAGGCATGCTCGCCGGAGGCGTTGCCGCCGTCGTGGGCGAACAGGTCGATCTCGGTGAACCCCGGCACGGTGTCGTCCCAGTCCTTCCTATTCCGCACCTTGATCTGGCGTTTCGACCAGAGAAAGGCCGGCCTAACGCGGCTCAGTCCGTTTGCCTCACGCACCTTGCGCTCCGGCGCCAGGCGACGGTCAATGGTCGCCGCCGACATGCCAGCCAGCAACGCCGCGGTGTCGTCATCGATGTCCAGCTCGCCAAAGCTGCGAAGGATGTTCACTAACTCGGAAAGCACCGGCGCCAACCGCTTGCCCGTAGGCATGTCCAAAACCAACCAGCACAAGACCAGTGCCGCTACAACTTTCGGACCGTATTTAGGCGGGCGCGGCGACTGTGGCTGAATCAGCTCGGGGTCCAGCGCCGATGTGAGCATCTTGCGCGCATGGTTTCGGTGCCAACCGGTGGTTGAGCACAGCTCATCCAAGATTCGAGATTTCTCCGCCCTGCACGCGCTCATATAGCGAGCCGCGATCGTCGAAGTTACAGCCTTTCGTTGACCCATAATCAATCCAATCGGGCGGAAATACCCAGCGCTCCGTTCGCCGCCGCGCCGTGCGCACGCCGCGCACGCGCATTGACATCCGTCGCGAACCGCGACGGGCCTGGCTGAGCAGGAATTGGCTAAACAGGCAGGAGACTGCCGTCTCGAATTATTTCCGCATGTCATTGTTGCTGTCGACGATCCGCTTATGCTCAGCGAGAGCAATGGTACCTCATTCGACTGCCTAACATGAGTAAGAAGAATGCCCTTAAGGTGCGCACAATTTCGAACAATCTATTCAACTTTATGAGAACGTCCATCGGCTTGTAGTCGTCTAGTCTGAGCACATGCGGTGTACCGTTCTCGGCGCGGGCTATCTCGGTGCGACCCATGCTGTCGGAATGGCGGAGTTGGGGCATGAGGTCCTTGCGGTCGATATCGATTCCAGTAGGGTCGCAAAGCTCGCTGCGGGCGAGGTCCCGTTCTTCGAGCCGGGTCTGCGAGAGTTGCTGATAGCAAACCTTATGGCGGACCGGCTTCGATTCACCACCGACTACGGTGAGGCCGCGGATTTCGCAGATCTGCACTTTCTGGGGGTCGGAACCCCCCAGAAACAGGGAGGCGATGGCGCCGATCTGTGCGATGTCCACGCCGTCGTCGACGCGCTGATCCCACGTCTGACACGACCGTCCATTCTCGTAGGCAAATCGACTGTCCCGGTCGGCACTGCGGCGGCTCTGGCCCAGCGGGCACGCGACCTGGCGCCGCGCGGGGTCGAACTGGAGGTGGCGTGGAATCCCGAGTTTCTGCGGGAGGGCTCGGCAGTGCGTGACACCTTATCTCCACACCGCATTGTGCTTGGCGTGCAGCCTCATTCGACACGCGCCGAGGCCGCCGTCCGCGAGTTGTACAGCCGATTGCTCACCTCCGGTGTCCCACTGTTGGTGACCGACCTGCAAACCGCGGAGTTGGTCAAACTGTCTGCCAATGCCTTTCTCGCGACCAAGATTTCGTTCATAAACGCGATTGCTGAAGTCTGTGAGGCGGCGGGTGCCGATGTCGCCGTGTTGGCCGATGCGCTCGGACATGATCCACGGATCGGACGTACATTCCTCAACGCGGGATTGGGCTTTGGCGGCGGCTGCCTGCCCAAGGACATTCGCGCTTTTGTGGCGCGTGCCGGCGAGTTGGGCGCCGAGCATGCGCTAAATTTCCTGCGCGAAGTTGACAATATCAACACGCGTTGTCGGACCAGGATGGTCGAACTGACAGCTACCGCCTGTGGCGGATCCTTAATCGGCGCCACCGTCGGCGTGCTCGGCGCGGCTTTCAAACCCGACTCCGACGACGTACGTGATTCGCCGGCGCTCAGAGTGGCGGAGCAGCTGCAGTTCAACGGCGCCACCGTAAATGTTTATGATCCGGAAGCCTCGGAGAACGCACGACGGCTCTGTCCGACCCTCAACTACGCCGTCTCAGTAGCTGAAGCCTGCGAACGCGCAGATGCAGTACTTGTGCTCACAGAGTGGCAGGAGTTCATCGAGCTCAACCCAGCTGACCTTGCCAGACGAACGCCAGCTCGCGTGGTCGTTGACGGTCGCCACTGTTTGGACATCAACCGCTGGCAGCAGGCGGGCTGGCGCGTACACCGTTTGGGCCATTCGACGACGGTGCCGTTCTGGGCGCCCAGCAAGGGCCCTGCGGTCCCGTAATCTCGGCAGACTGCAGCCGCACTGGGACGTCGAAGGGCACCGGCACTTCGTCGGGCAGATCCCGGTAGAGGTACACGCTGGCGCCGGCGGGCAACACGGTGGCGTCATCGACGACCGCGCCGTCGGCGTCCACCACGTCGCCGGCCCGCACCTTGGCAGCCGCCGCGCCGCCGAATCTGCCGACGAGTTCCGCCAGTACCGGTCCGCCGTGCACACGGACCCGCACCGGCCCCAACGCGTCGCGAACACTCATTGGTGCGGGCTTCATCGCGAGCAGAGTATCCACCCGATCGCGTGTGTGCGGTGAAAACGGCTAGACATGGTGGTGCTGGAACCGCGCGGCGCGTCGCCGGATGCGGTGAGCACGTCCGCGGGTGCGACCAGGCTGTCCGGCCAGGCCCATCGGTTCGGCGTAGAACATCGCCTTGGCCAGCTCTACCAGAACCAGGTAGACCACGACGAGGCCGGCGAGGCGGCGAAGAACTCCCACGGCAGGGTGGTGGAGCCCAGGGGCGCGGCGAGCGGGGAAACTGTGAGCGCGACGCCGGCGGCGACCACGGTCAGACTGGTCGCGGTCAGCAGTCCACTCGGCCTGCTGAGCAAGAACGGGACCTTGCGGGTGCGGATCGCGAAGATGATGAGTGTCTGCGTCGCAAGCGATTCCACGAATCAGCCGGTGCGGAACTCGACGGCACCGGTGACGGTGCCTTTGGACGCCAAACCCAGTTCTTTGCAGACCTTTTCGGCGATCAGCGGGTTGTCGCCGGTGGCGATCTTCAGCTCGATGCCGAGCCCCGCCAAGGCAGCCAGAGACTGGCGTGCGGCGGCCTTGGGTTCGTCGGCGAAAACCAGGAAACCCGCCAGCGTCAGCGCACACTCGTCAGCGGGGGTGATCATGGTCAGTGCGGCCAAAGTTTCCTGTGCCGCATCCGGCGGCGCCTCGATCGGTTCAGCACCTGCTCGGGCCGCCCTTGACGATCAGCCGGCGGTTTCCGGCGTCGTCGACCAATGCCGACGTCGCGCGGCGCTGATGGTCGAAGGGCGATAGCGCCACCCGGCGTGCGCCGGTGGCCAGCCGCCGCAACTTCGGCGCCTCCCAGAGCCCGGCATCGAGCGCGTTGGCGCTGGCCCCGCCGGATTCCGGGGCCACGTCGGTGGCCAGCAGCCCGAGCCGCAGCACCGATTCGGCGGGTGCGCCGGTCGCGTCGATCGTGTCGACCAGCCGGATCCGACCCTCGGTCAAGGTGCCGGTCTTGTCGGTCATCAGGCTGTCGATGTCGCCCAGGTCTTCGATGCAGACCAAACGCTTGACGAGCACCTTCACCCTGGCCAGCCGCCGCGATCCGGTCGCGAGGCTGGTGCTGACCACCACGGGCAGCAGTTGCGGGGTGATCCCGACCGCGATGGCCAGCGAGAAGAGCACCGAATCGATCACCGGCTTGTGCAGCAGCAGATTGCCGGTCTCGGGCTGGCGGGTGTCCAAACCGGCTGCGATGCGCCCGAATTCGGCGTTGCGGCCGGTGGCGTAGACCACCGCGGTAGCCTCGCCGCCGCTGACGATGGTGCCCATCAAAGCCAGGTCGGTCAGGTCGGCCAACGCGGCACCGGCCGGCACCGGGCGGTGTTTTCTCTTGGCCCGGTCGACTCACCGGTCAGGATGCTCTCGTCGCACTCCAGACCGCTGACGTCGACCAGCCTGACGTCGGCCGGCACCGCCTCCGCCAGTGACAGCCGGAGCACGTCCCCCTAAACGAGTTCGGTGACGTACTCGCCGTCGCCGCGCACCAGCGCGTTGTGGTGGACTCCGGCGTGCAGCCGCGCCGCGGCATTCTCGGCGCGGTAGTCGTTGAAGAAACTCAGGCCGGTGCTGGCCAGCAGGATCACGCCGATGATCAGCGCCTGCGCCCGGTCGCCGAGGAAGACCGACACCACCGCGGTGACGGCCAGCAGGATGAGCACCGCGTTGCGCAGTTGACGAGCCAGGATCGCGAGCACTTGACGCGGTGCGTCCGCACCACGTTGGGGCCGTACCGCACCAACCGCGCAGCCGCCTCGGCGCTGGACAGTCCGCCGACCGAGCTGTCCAGCCGGCGCCAGACTTCGCCGATTTCAGCCGCGGCAACCTCGTTCGCGGTCAATGTCGACGGCATCGCAGGACTCTCGCGCATTTGTGCCGATTTCTCAACTGATGCAGGCACTTAACCGAAAATTCGTCCGCTGTTAGGCCGCTGAGCTCGCGGGGCGTGCGCGACGACCGTACCTTTGGGTGATGCAGCCAACTCGGTTGGAAATCAAGCCCTTTCGCCCGATCTCGGAGCACGTCGACGGGGCCTGGTGGCCACGGTCGACACGATTGGTCGACGAACTTCCTGGCTTGGTGACGTCATTGGCCGACCAGCTGGGGCCGATCGCGATGGTCGGCTACCACCGCAGTAGCTGGGACGAGGCTCCCCCACTGCTCGAGATCGGCGGACGCACCATCGAATTGCTGTGCTTCAGCGGTGACGAGCCGGCCAGCATCATCCTGATCGGACAAGACGGCCACCATTTGAGTCTGCAGGTCATCCCGCCGGACGCCAGCGACCAGAGCGGCCGGCAGGCCCTGCGGGAAGCAAGCTCAGCCACCGACGACGACGTCAACGCCGCGAGCCGTTCCCTGGTCGCGCGATCGGTGGCCGACGTGGCGGAAAAACTGGCTCACCACGAAGGCCGCGGCGACCAGCAACGCACGGCGGCGCTGCGCCCACAGATCAGGCAGTGGTGCGAAGAGGCTGCTCAACAGTTCCTGGACGCGCCGGTGCAGACGTTCGTCCCGATTCTCGTCGAGCACATCGTGCGCGGCCGGCTGATGGAAGCACGCGTCCCGGCGCAGGGCTGACCCGCCGCCCATCGCACAGTCCCAGATCATCCCGGACCCCCGTCCGCGCCGTCGGGCCCGCCGCTGTTCCCGGCTCCGCCCTTGCCGCCGGGGCCACCAGCGCTGAGCTGGCCGTTGCTGCCAGAACCGCCGGAACCGCCGTTGCCACCCTTGCCGCCGTAGCTGCTGACCGTGCTGGGGCCTGCGGCACCGCCATTACCGCCGCCGCCGCCTTTGCCGCCGACCGCGCCGGCGCCGCTGCCGCTCGTCGCGCCGGCATTACCGCCGACACCGCCGACGCCGCCGGTGCCGCCGGTGCCGCCCGGTCCGACATTGCCGGTGTTGATACCACTGCCGCCCAGACCCCCCCGTCCTCCACTACCGGCCGACCCACCGGCGCCGGCAGCGCCGCCTGCTACACCTGCCGCTCCCTGCCCGCCAGCGCCACCGGCACCCCCCTGGCCGCCCTTGCCGCCGACATTTGCTCCACTGATGCCGGCGGTGCCGCCCTGGCCACCCTGGCCGCCGGCAGCACCCTGGCCACCGGCACCGCCGACTCCCCCGGCACCTGCGCCGCTGCCTGCCTGTCCGCCGTTGCCGCCGGTCCCGCCGACGCCACCCTGGCCACCGGCACCGCCGTTGCGGCCGGAAATCCCGGTGTTGGTGTTGTTGCCGTTCGCACCTTGACCGCCGACGCCCGCCGCGCCTCCGGCGCCACCGGCGCCGCCGTTGCCGTTGGTGCTGCCGACGCCGGCCGAGCCGCCGATTCCACCGGCACCACCGGCGCCGCCGTTGCCGCCGGCCCCGCCGTCACGGCCCTGCGCGAAGGTTGCGTTGAACGAATCGGCTCCTGAGCCGCCGGCGCCGCCCTGGCCGCCTTGACCGCCGGCGCCGCCGCTGGCCCCGCTACCGACCGCGCCGGCCGCGCCGCCATTGCCGCCGGCCCCACCGGCCCCGGCCTTGCCACCGGGACCGCCGCCGAAACCGGCATCGGCAGAACCGGAGCCGCCGGCACCACCCTGGCCGCCACGGCCGCCGGCGCCGCCACTGCCGTTGATTCCGTTCGCGCCACCGGCGTTACCGCCGACGCCACCGGACCCGCCCGTGCCGCCGACACCGCCGGTGCCGCCGGCGCCGGCCACGGCCGAACCACCGGTTCCGCCACCGCCGCCCTGGCCGCCCGTGCCGCCGCTGCCGTCTTTTCCGCCGCTGCCCACGAGGCCGGCGGCCCCACCGTCGCCGCCGCCACCACCGGCACCGCCTTGACCGCCCGGGATCGCGTTACCGGACAACGAGGGGCCGCCGGCACCGCCCCGGCCGCCGTCTCCGCCGGCTCCGCCGCTGCCGTTGACGCCGGTCGCGCTACCGGCACTACCACCCAAGCCGCCGGACCCGCCCTTGCCACCGGCGCCGCCGGCATTCCCGCTGCCCGAGGGGGCGATAGCGCCGGCGCCGCCGACACCACCGGCACCACCGGCGCCACCGGCGCCGCCCTGTCCCGCGGTGGCGGCACTGCCGGATCCGTTGCCGGCCGCACCGCCGAGCCCACCGTTGCCGCCGGAGCCGCCTTGACCGCCGAGACCGGCGCCCGCCATCAAGTCGTTTCCGCCGCTACCGCCGTTGCCGCCAGCGCCGCCCTGTCCGCCGGCACCCCCATTACCGTTGGTCCCGCCGGTGCCGGCGCTGCCGCCGGCACCCCCTTGGCCACCGTCACCACCGCCGGCGCCGGCGCCACCTGGGCCGCCGGGAGCGAACATGGTGCCGGTCGCTCCCGCCTTGCCATGTGCACCGGCACCACCGTTACCACCGGACCCGCCGTGACCGCCGTTGCCGTCGATGCCGGCCGTTCCGCCGGTGCCGCCGGTCCCCGCGGCGCCGCCAATCCCCGCATTACCGCCGTTACCGCCGGCCCCGCCCTTACCGCCAGGGCTGCCGGCGGTCGTACTGCTTAATCCGGCCGCACCGGCGCCGCCGGAGCCTCCATCCCCGCCCGTCCCGCCGTCACCCACGACACCTGTGCGGCCCGCGCCGTTGCCAGCGGCACCTCCGGTGCCGCCAGCACCGCCGGCCCCGGCGTTGCCGCCGTTTCCAGCACCGGCGCCGCCGTCGGCACCACCCGCACCGCCAGTGCCCCCGGCACCGCCGCGACCGCCGCCCCCACCGGCGCCGTTGAGCCCGCCGGCCCCGGCGCTCCCGCCGGCGCCACCCTGGCCGCCCTTACCGCCGGACAGGCCAGTGCCACCGTTTCCACCGACTGTTGACGAGGAACCCGCACTGCCGGCGCCGCCGTTGGAGCCGGCCCCGCCGCGCCCGCCGAGACCACCGCTGCCACCCGTTCCCGCGCTGCCCGTGGTGCCGCCTTTACCGCCGGTACCTATTCCCCCGCCGGCACCGGCGGCACCGCCGTCACCGCCGGTGCCGCCGTCCCCGCCGACCAGGCCGCCACCGGTGCCGCCGGTGCCACCGGTGCCGCCTGTGCCGCCTTTACCGCCGATTCCACCGGTGCCGCCGCTGCCGTTGGTCCCGGTTGGCCCGCCGGCGTCACCGCCGAGGCCACCATTCCCGCCGGCTCCACCGGTGCCGCCGGCACCGCCTGTTTCTCCGCCCTTGGTGACCGAGATGCCGTCGGCGCCGGCGCCTCCGGTGCCGCCGGTCCCGCCTAAACCGCCTTCGCCCGCGGTGCCCGCCGCGCCGACACCGTTGCCGGCGGCACCGCCGGCACCACCCTGTCCGCCGTCGCCACCGATACCGCCGCCACCGCCACCGCCGGCACCCGCGCCGCCGGTACCACCCGTACCGCCCTGGCCGCCGGCGCCCCCGTCGCCGTTGCTGCCGCCGACGCCGCCGGAATTTCCGCCGGCGCCGCCGACGCCCCCCTTCCCGCCCTGGGCACCCGTCTGACCTATACCGTTGCCGCCGTTGGCGCCCTGACCACCGATACCGCCGGTGCCGCCGGTGCCGCCGCTGCCTGCAGTTCCACCAGTTCCCACCGCACCCGCCGCGCCGCCGTCACCGCCGGCACCACCGGCTCCCCCGGTGCCTCCGGGGCTGACGAAACCGCCCCCTCCTGCGCTCCAGCCGCTGCTGCCGGCGCCGCCGAGGCCGCCGTTGCCGCCGAGGCCGCCCTTGCCGCTGATGCCGCCGGCGCCGCCGGCGTCACCCCCCTGACCACCGGCACCACCACGGCCGCCGGCACCGCCGTCGTGTGCGGTGCCGCTGATACCGGCAGACCCCGCACCGCCGAGACCACCGACACCACCCTGTCCGCCGCTGCCCACGCTGCCGGCCGCACCCGGCCCGCTGCCGGCCGCTCCGCCGGTGCCGCCCTTACCGCCGGCACCCCCGTCGCCGCCACTAGCGGTACCCAGGCCGAGGTCGGGGCCGGCCTTACCGCCGTTGCCGCCGATACCGCCCTGGCCGCCCGCCCCGCCGCTGCCGTTGGTGCCGCTGGCGTCTCCGGCGCTGCCGCCGACACCACCCCGGCCGCCGCTGCCGCCGCTCAATCCGGACCCACCGGTGGCGCCACCCTTGCTGCCGGCAACTCCCGAGTCGCCTGCCCCACCGGTGCCGCCGACCCCGCCCTGGCCGCCGACTCCGGCCTGGCCTGCCAGACCGGTGGTTCCCAACAATCCGCCGGCTCCCCCGGCACCGCCGGCACCCGAGTTGCCGCCGGCGCCGCCGTCGCCTCCGCTTCCGCCGACAACCCCGTGGCCCACACCGGTTCCGCCGGCACCGCCAGTGCCGCCGCTGCCGCCGGCCCCGCCGGCGCCGCCGGCACCACCGGAACCCAGCAGCCCGCCCGCGCCGAACAATCCGGCGTTGGCGCCGCCCGACCCGCCGGCTCCGCCGTTCCCGCCAAAACCACCTGCACCGCCGGTGCCACCGACGGCGGTCGCGTCGGCGCCTGCCAGAGCGGCGCCGCCGTCGCCGCCCAGCCCGCCCGCACCGCCGGCCCAGCCCACAATCGCCCTGTTGGCACCGCTGGGGCCGCCGTTGCCGCCGTATCCGCCGGCCGCGCCGGACGCGCCCATGCCACCGGCCCCGCCGGCTCCTCCGTTGCCGGCCAACAGACCTCCGGCCCCGCCGGCGCCGCCGGTCCCACCGTGGGTGCTGCCTCCGCCGGCCGTCCCCACACCACCGGTCCCGCCCGCGCCACCGTGACCGACTAGCATCGCCGATCCGCCGGCGCCGCCGGACTGGCCGATCGCGCCGGCCCCGCCGCTGCCTCCGTTGCCGAACAAGATCCCGCCGCTGCCCCCGGCTCCGCCAATGGCTCCGACTCCACCACTGCCACCCACCCCACCGTTGCCGATCAGGCCCGCCGACCCACCGACTCCACCCGTTTGCCCGGCCGCGCCGGACCCGCCGTTGCCGCCGTTGCCGAAGAGGAAGCCGCCGGCGCCGCCGGCCTGAGCGGTACCTGCGGCGCCGTTGGCGCCGTCACCGATAAGCGGACGGCCGAACAGAGCGTTGGTCGGTGCGTTGACCGCCCCCAGCACGCTCTGTTCGAATGCCGCCAGGGGCGACGCGGCGGCCGCTTCAGCGGCAGCGTAAGAGTTCGCGCCGGCCACCAAGGTGCGGTTCAGTTGCTCATGAAACGCCGCCGCCTGCGCGGCCAGTGCGCGGTAGTCCACCGCGTGCCGAGAAGAGAGCGCTGCAATGGCGATGGACACCTCGTCAGCCGCGGCGCTGGCGACGCTCATCGTCGGCCCGGCCGCGGCCGCGTGGACGCGCGCGAGCGTCGCGCCGATGCTCTCGATATCGGTGGCCGCAGACGCCACCATCTCCGGTGAAACAAGCACGTACGGCATCTGGCACCTCTTTGAATTCATGAAAACAAGCGCCGGCGGAAGCTGCCGGGAATTGCCCGATAATAACCCGTGATGCATTTTCCACAAGCATTTTCCAAAAAATTCTACGCGCCTCCGGAAATAAGATGAATTGTTAGATCAAAAAGCCCACTACAACGCCCTGAACAGCATTAATGGTGGGCAATCGGCGTGGATTAGCAGCCGAGCACGGCGCAATATTACGCATCAAAACAAGAGCAATCGACTTGGCTTCACACGCTCTGTTCGAATTTCTTATACCGAAAACGGGCGGGCACGGAAATGTGCAATGTGCACGATTTCCGGGCACACCGCGGTGCACAATGCCTGGCGTGATCGGAAGCTCAGATGGTGCGCGTTGCCCGCAAAGCCGTGATCGCCTCGACATCGGCCGGTCCGGGTAGTCCCCAGTCCGGCTTGTAGTCGAACAATTCCTCGGCGGGCGCCGACTGCAGGTCGACGTCGAGTACTTCGATCGCGTTCAGCGGAACCAGGGCGGGGTGCACGTGGCCGCACGCGCGCGCCAAAGTCAACAACTCGAAGCGCAAGGTGGCCAGGTAGTTGGCGCAGCGCACCGACTTCAGCGCCGGGTCCAGCCCGTGCTGCAGCCAGGCCGATTGCGTCGCGACCCCGGTCGGGCAGCGGCCGGTGTGGCAGCGCTGGGCCTGGATGCAGCCGATGGCGAACATCGCGGTGCGGCCGACGTTGATCATGTCGCAACCCAGCGCCAGGGCCAGCAGCGCGTTCTCCGGAATGCCCAATTTGCCGGAGCCGATGAACACCACGTCGTGCTGCAGACCTTGTTCGGCGAAGGCACGGTAGACCCGCGGGAAGGCCCACTTGAACGGCAGCGCGACGTGATCGCTGAACACCAGCGGCGCCGCCCCGGTGCCGCCCTCGCCCCCGTCGACCGTCACGAAGTCGACGCCACGCCCGGTGCGGGCCATCCGGGCGGCCAATTCCGGCCAGAACGCCTCTTCCCCGACCGCCGACTTGATGCCCACCGGAAGCCCCGTCGCAGCGGCGACGGTCTCCACGAACTCGAGCAGACCGTCGACGTCACCGAAGGCCGAATGCCCGGCCGGGCTCTTGCAGTCCTTTCCGGCCGGGATACCGCGGATCTTCGCGATCTCCTCGGTTACCTTGGCGCCCGGCAGCATGCCGCCCAACCCGGGTTTGGCGCCCTGGCTGAGCTTGATCTCGATGGCGCGGATCGACGGCGCGGCGGCCACCTGGTCGACCAGGCGGGGAAGGCTGAAGGTGCCGTCGTCGTTGCGACAACCGAAATAGCCGGTGCCGAGCTGCCAGACCAGGTCGCCGCCGCGCAGGTGATAGGGCGACACCCCGCCCTCCCCGGTGCTCTGCAACGCGCCGGCCATCGCGGCACCCTGGTTCAGCGCGGTGATGGCCGCACCGCCCAGCGCCCCGAAACTCATCCCGGAGATGTTGACCAAGGAGGGTGGCCGAAATGCCCTGGCGCGGTTGCGCGCTCCGCCGAGCACCTTGGCCGCCGGCAACGGCACCTTCGGGTCGGGGTGGCCGGGATCGCCGTCCGGGGCCGAGATCGGGAACGCCGCGTGCTTGATGATCGGGTAATTGTGGGCACGCTCCAGGTCGTTGTCGGTGCCGAAGCCGAAGTACCTGTTGCTCATCTTCGACGAGGTGTAGACCCAGCGCCGCTGGTCGCGGCTGAATGGCTTCTCCGCATTGTTGTCGGTGACGATGTACTGGCGCAGTTCGGGGCCCACCGCTTCCAGCACGAACCGCAAGTGGCCGACGATCGGGAAATTGCGCAGGATGCTGTGCCGGCGTTGCCAGAGGTCCCAGCCGGCCAACCCGGCAAGTCCGGATCCCACTACGGCGGTCACAGAGCGTGTTTTCACGCCCTCATGCTCACCCAGGCCACCGACACATCGCTAGTGACCTGAGTCCTCGAAAGGACCTCAATTCAGAGGCACCGGCTCGAGGATCTCGGCGCGCGCCTCGGGTGCGCTGGCGCGCAGTTCGTCGGCGGAGACGTCGTCGGGCTGCGCTTGCGAGAGCACCTCGGCCTCGACCCGCGCCTTGTAGTTGGCGACCTCCCGGTTGACGTCGTCAGCGCTCCAACCCAGCACCGGCGCCACCAGGTCGGCCACCTCACGGGCGCAGTCGACGCCCCGGTGCGAGTACTCGATGGAAATGCGCATCCGGCGGGCCAGGATGTCCTCGAGGTGCAACGCTCCCTCGGCCGCGGCGGCGTAGACGGCTTCCACCTTCAGGTAGCCGGGCGCGTCCTTGATGGGGGTGAGCAGGTCGGGGCGACCGGCGGCCAGCGCCAGCACGTCGTCCATCATCGAGCCGTAGCGGTCCAGCAGATGGCGAACGCGGTAGGAGTGCAGCCCCGCCCGCTCGCCGACGTGTTCCACCTGGTTGATCAGCGCGAAGTACCCGTCGGCGCCCAGCAGGCTCACCTTCTCGGTGATCGACGGCGCCACCCTGGTCGGGATGAACTGCACCGCGGCGTCGATCGCGTCAGCCGCCATCACCCGGTAGGTGGTGTACTTACCGCCCGCAATGGCCACCAGGCCCGCCGCGGGCACCGCCACGGCGTGTTCGCGGGAGAGCTTGGAGGTCTCGTCGCTCTCCCCGGCCAGCAGCGGGCGCAGCCCGGCGTACACGCCGTCGATGTCGGCGTGCGTCAGGGGGGTGGCCAACACCTCGTTGACGGTGGTCAGGATGTAGTCGATATCGGCCTTGGTGGCCGCGGGGTGGGCCAGGTCGAGGTTCCAGTCGGTGTCGGTGGTGCCGATGATCCAGTGGCTGCCCCACGGGATGATGAACAGCACCGACTTCTCGGTGCGCAAGATCATCGCGACGTCGCTGACGATGCGGTCGCGAGGCACCACCACGTGCACGCCCTTGGACGCGCGGACCTGGAACCGGCCGCGCTGCTTGGACAGCGCCTGGATCTCGTCGGTCCACACCCCGGTCGCGTTGACCACGACGTGGCCGCGGACCTCGGTGATCGAGCCGTCCTCGGAGTCGCGCACCCGCACGCCGGTGACCCGGTCACCCTCGCGCAGCAATGCGACCACCTGGGTGGAGCACCGCACCACCGCGCCGTAGTGCGCGGCGGTACGGGCCACCGTCATGGTGTGGCGGGCGTCGTCGACGACCGTGTCGTAGTAGCGGATGCCGCCGATCAGGGCGCTGCGCTTGAGGCCGGGACTCAGCCGCAGCGCGCCGGCGCGGGTCAGATGCTTCTGCGCCGGAACGGATTTGGCGCCGCCCAGCTGGTCGTAGAGGAAGATGCCGGCGGCGATGTAGGGGCGCTCCCACCAGCGCTTGGTCAACGGGAACAGGAACGGCAACGGCTTGACCAGGTGCGGCGCCAGCGTGGTCAGGGAAAGTTCGCGTTCGAAGAGCGCTTCGCGCACCAGACCGAACTCCAGTTGCTCGAGGTAGCGCAGGCCGCCGTGGAACATCTTCGACGAGCGGCTCGACGTGCCGGAGGCAAGGTCACGGGCCTCGACGAGGGCGACCTTGAGCCCCCGGGTGGCAGCGTCCAGCGCGCAGCCGGATCCGACCACCCCGCCCCCGATCACCACCACGTCGAACTGCTCGCCACCGAGACGTTCCCATGCCTGCGCACGCTGCTGCGGTCCCAGCGAGCCGTCGGACCAGGTCTGCTCGCTGTCGGCTGCCTTGCTCGGGTTGCTCACGACGAAGGACTCCTGTCGGTTACTTGTCGGTAGGCGTTCGCCCAACCAGGCTAGTTCGTCGGCGGCTTTTGAGTCGGTTATCAGTCCAGATCGTCGTGCGCCATCAGGCGCCGCGCCGCTTCGGTGATCGAACCGGACAACGACGGGTAAACGGCGAGCGTCTGAGCCAACTCGTTGACCGTGATCCGGTTGGTGACAGCCACCGCGATCGGCAAGATCAGCTCCGAGGCGATGGGCGCCACGACTACGCCGCCGATCACCACGCCGGTGGACTTGCGGCAGAAGATCTTGACGAAACCCTGGCGTAGCCCGGACATCTTCGCCCTGGCGTTGGTGTGCAGCGGCAGCATGATGGTCCGCGCGCTGAACTCCCCGTCGTCGATCGCCGACTGCGGCACACCGACGGCCGCGATCTCGGGCCGGGTGAACACCGTCGCCGCCACCGTGCGCAGCCGGATCGGGTTCACCCCCTCACCCAGCGCGTGGTACATCGCGATGCGGCCCTGCATGGCGGCGACCGAGGCCAGCAGCAGTAGCCCGGTGCAGTCGCCGGCGGCGTAGATGCCCGGCACCGACGTCCGCGACACCCGGTCCACCTTGAGGTAGTCACCGGGTCCCAGTTCGATGCCGACGCGCTCGAGGCCCAGGCCGCTGGTGTTGGGGATCGAGCCGATGGTCATCAGGGCGTGGCTGCCCTCAATGGTGCGGCCGTCGGTCATCGTGACCAGGACCCCGTCCTCGGTGCGGGTGACCGACTCGGCGCGGGCGTTCTTGAACAGGTTGACGCCGCGTTCGGCGAACGACTCCTCCAGCACCGCGGCGGCGTCGGCGTCTTCATAGGGCAGCACCCGGTCCCGGCTGGCCGCCACCGAGACCTGGACACCGAGTTCGGTGTAGGCGTGCACGAATTCAGCGCCGGTGACCCCGGAGCCGACCACGATGAGGTGTTCGGGCAGGGTTTGCAGGTCGTAGAGCTGACGCCAGGTGAGGATGCGCTCGCCGTCGGGTTGGGCCGACGGCAGGACCCGCGGGCTGGCGCCGGTGGCGATCAGCACGAAGTCGGCGTCGTGCTCGGTGACGGTGCCGTCGGGGGCGGTGGCCTTCAGGCGGTGCCGGGCCAGGCCGGGGGTGGGGTCGACGAGTTCGCCGCGGCCGTGGACCAGCTTCACGCCGACGTTGCGCAGTTGTTCGGCGATGTCGGCCGACTGCTCGGAGGCAAGCCTGCGGACCCGGTCATGGATCTGCGGCAGGTCGATCTTGGCGTCGTCGATGTCGATCTCGAACCCCAGCCGCGGCGCGCGGCGCAGTTCGGTGCGCAGCCAGGTGGACGCGATGAACGTCTTGGACGGCACACAGTCGTCGAGAACGGCCGCGCCGCCGACACCGTCGGAATCGATGACGGTGACTTGGACGTCGTCGGGCTTTGCGTTGGCGGCCACCAGGGCCGCTTCGTAGCCGGCCGGGCCTCCACCGAGGATCACGATGCGGGTCACCACAGCCCATAACCTAGTCCGGCTTCTGCTGGCTCCGCAGGGCGGAGTTTAAGCTTTCCCCGTGCCGCTCTACGCCGCCTACGGGTCGAACATGCATCCCGAGCAGATGCTCAAGCGTGCACCGCACTCGCCGATGGCCGGAACTGGCTGGTTACCGGGGTGGCGGCTGACGTTCGGGGGCGAGGACATCGGCTGGGAAGGGGCTCTGGCCACCATCGTCGAGGACCCGGACTCGCGGGTGTTCGTGGTGCTCTACGACATGACGCCGGCCGACGAGATGAACCTGGACCGGTGGGAGGGCTCTGAGTTCGGCGTCCACAAGAAGATCCGCTGCCGGGTGGAGCGCGAGTCGTCGGACACCGACATCGACCCGGTGCTGGCCTGGCTGTATGTGCTGGACGGCTGGGAGGGCGGTCTGCCGTCGGCGCAGTATCTGGGTGTGATGGCCGACGCTGCCGAAATTGCCGGTGCGCCAGCAGATTACGTGCACGACCTGCGCACCCGGCCGGCCCGTAACATCGGTCCGGGGCCCAGCAGTCCGGAGTAGCTCGGCGATGGCTTCGCCCCCCTCCGCCTGGCGTCTGGGCGCGAGCGTGCAGTCCCGTACAACGACGCGCCGCTACGGCTGGCACTAACCGCACGCTCGCGACCGGTAGCCGCAGGCCCTTCTGACCCTCTCGGCGCGAGCGTGCACTCCCGTACAACCGACACGCCGTTGCGGCTGCAATTAGCGGCACGCTCGCAACCAAGACTGTCAGGCGGCTCGCGCGCGCTCGAGTCTTGACTGAATACGGCGAACGAGTTGTCCGGAGTGATGCCTGACATCCTCGGCGACTATCGGCACAACGACCCAAGACAAATCCTGCAGCGCAGCGGCGCGGGCGCGATCTCGACGGAATGCGTCGGGCCCCGTGTGCCAGTCGACGCCGTCGTACTCCGCCGCGACGCGGAGTTCCGGCCAGGCGAAGTCCAGCCGCCAGAGCCGGCCGCTCAGATCTACGACTTCGTACTGCAGCACCGGCGGTGGCAGTCCTCCGTCGAGCATGACCAGGCGGGCCTCGCTCTCCATCGGCGACTCGGCCAAAGGCGAAGCCAGCGAGAGCAGTTCGCGCGCGCTCACGATGCCACGCCGAGCGGACTGCAACTCAAGCACCTGCGCGAGCTCGTCACGGGTGCAGGTGCAGCTGCGCAGCGCGGCGTCCAGCGTTGCGAGGGCGCGGGGCCGGCGCAGTCCGCGCGCAACCTCAATCGCCGTCCAGGCGGGCGCTGCCGCGGTCCGTCCTTTGACCTCAGTCAGCGGAACGCCCTCACGACGATGCACGACCAGACCGTTGGTCGATCGCAATTGCCGCCCGTCGGGGTTCAGCACGTGCAGGTCGACGGTCCTCTCGGTGTCGAAACCGTAAGCCGCCGCGGCAGTGCCCATGCACGCAGCGACGTTTCTGCCGGTCAACAGGTCCAGCCCGCGCAGCCGCAGCACCACGGTCGGGTCGTCGCGGGAGTAAATCCCGCGCCAAACCCGCTGCAGAGCACCGCAGTTCACGTAGCGCTGCAGACCTCGGCGGGACAGGAAGGCCAGCGCCTGAGCAGCAGTCACCACACCGCCTTGCGCGTCAAGCAGCCGGTCGAGCTCTCTACTCACGCGGTTATCGTCTGGGCGTCCTCTCTGGGCCACAATTCACCCGCCGAGCGTGCACCAAACGCCACCTCCCACGGCGTGTCGCCGTACCGCAGCGCACGCTCACGCCCCAGCCGGAGCGCGCCGCCACAATTCACCCGCCGAGCGTGCACCAAACGCCACCTCCCACGGCGTGTCGCCGTACCGCAGCGCACGCTCACGCCCCAGCCGGAGCGCGCCGCCACAATTCACCCGCCGAGCGTGCACCAAACGCCACCTCCCACGGCGTGTCGCCGTACCGCAGCGCACGCTCACGCCCCAGCCGGAGGACCCTCAGAACGCCGCGGACTGCTCGATGATGTTGACCATCACCCGCACGCCGATAGCCAGCGCCCGCTCGTCAAGATCGAAAGTCGGCTGGTGCAGATCCAGTTGCGGCCCATCGCCCGACCACACCCCCAGCCGCGCCATCGCGCCGGGTACCTCTTCGAGGTACCAGGAAAAGTCCTCCCCGCCGCCGGACTGCCGGGTGTCGGCCAACACGTCGGGGCCGACGGCTTCGATCGCGTGGGTGAGGATGCGCGTCGACACGTCCTCGTTGACCACCGGCGGCACCCCACGCCGGTAAGCCAGGGTGTGCTCGATGGCCAGCGGCGACAACAGGCCGGTGACGGCCTCACAGATAATCGCCTCCAGGTCGATCCAGGTCTGGCGGCTGGCCGTGCGTACGGTCCCGGCCAGCACGCCGGACTGCGGAATCGCATTGGGGGCTACGCCCGCATTCACCGCGCCCCACACCAGGACCGTGCTGTTGCGCGGATCGATGCGCCGAGACAACACACCGGGCAATCCGGTGATCAAGGTGCCCAGCCCGTAGACCAGGTCGGCGGTCAGGTGGGGCCGCGAGGTATGCCCGCCTGGCGAATACAGCGTGATCTCGAGCTGGTCGGCCGCCGAGGTGATGGGCCCCAGCCGGACCGCGACCTTGCCGACCTCCAACCGGGGATCACAGTGCAGCGCGAAGATCCGCGACACCCCAGTCAGCGCGCCGGCGGCTATCGCGTCGATGGCACCGCCGGGCATCAGCTCCTCGGCGGCCTGGAAGATCAACCGCACACCGACGGGAAGCTCGGGCACCGACGCCAGCGCCAGCGCGGTTCCCAGCAGGATCGCGGTGTGCGCGTCGTGACCGCAGGCGTGTGCGATGTTGGGCATTGTCGAGGCGTACGGCGCGCCGGTCCGCTCGGCCATCGGGAGCGCATCCATATCGGCACGCAGCGCAATGCGCGGCTGATGCTCCGGCCCGAAGTCGCACGTCAGACCCGTCCCGCCGGGCAGCACCTTGGGATTGAGCCCGGCGTCGGCCAGACGCTCGGCGACGAACTGGGTGGTGGCGAACTCCTGTCGGCCCAGTTCGGGATAGCGGTGGATGTGCCGGCGCCAGTCGACCAGGTCGTCGTAGTGGGCGGCCAGCCATGACTCGGCACTGTCGACCAGGCTCATCGCGCGGCCGCCCTGTGCTCACGGGCCGCCAGCACCCGGTCTCGCTCACCTGAGTCCGTAGCGAGCGCAACGACGGTGCGCGCCAGCATGATCGCGCCCTCGACCACGGCCCGGTCTGCGCTGGGCCCGGCCGCCGCGGCCGCGAAGGCACGCTGGTGCACCGTTGCACCTCCCGCGTCGACGCCGATCACGGGGTGGATACCGGGCAGCACGTGCGTCACGTTACCCATGTCGGTGCTGCCCAACGGCAGCCCCGACTCCACACCCGCCGGCACCGGTTCGCGCCCGAGCCGGCGCATCTCCGCACGGAAGACATCGGCCAGCCACTGGTCGGGCCGCAGCTCCGCGTAGGGCGGCCCCGCCTCGCTGATCTCGTACTCGCACCCGGCAGCCAGTGCGCCTGCGGCGAAGCAGGAGTACATCCTGCCCTCCAGGTCGCGCAGCGAATCCGAATCAACCGCGCGCATGGCATATTTCAGCGCCGCCTGCCCCGGGATGACGTTGACCGCCTGCCCGCCGTCGGTGACGATGCCGTGCATCATCTGCCCGGGCGCCAATTGCTGGCGCAGCAGACCGATGGCCACCTGCGCGACGGTCACCGCGTCAGCCGCATTGAGCCCCATGAAAGGGGCCACAGCCGCATGCGACTCCTTGCCCCGGTAATCCACGGTGACCTCGGACAGCGCCAGCGACCGAGCCCCGGCGATATCGGTGGGCCCCGGGTGCACCATCACGGCCACCGCGACGTCGTCGAACGTCCCGGCCTGCAACATCAGCGCCTTGCCACCGCCCGATTCCTCGGCAGGTGTGCCCAGCAGCGCCACCGTCAGGCCCAGTTCGTCGGCTACCTCGGCCAGCGCCAACGCGGTGCCCACCGCGGAGGCCGCGATGATGTTGTGGCCGCAGGCGTGACCGATCTCGGGCAGTGCGTCGTATTCGGCGCACACGCCGACAACCAGCGGCCCGCTGCCGAAATCCGCCCGGAACGCGGTGTCCAGTCCGGCGACCGGGGCGATCTCGAAACCTCGTTGAGCGACAAGTTCTTTGGCCTTGGCACAGCTGCGGTGCTCGGCGAACGCCAGCTCGGGCTGCGCGTGGATCGCATGGGACAGCTCGACCAGGTCACCGCGGCGGCGGCGCACCGCTGCCTCCACGCTGTCCAGCGCGCTGGCTTTCGTCGTGTCCCGAGGCATCTTGGCAGTATCTCACCGCTTCGTACACCACTGCGACCGCCTACTTTGCCCGAAACCGCCCCGCGTGATCCCGCAATTCGTAGGATCCCGTGATTGACGACGCCGGAGAGCACCTAGGCAAAGGTCGTCCGGCGGAAACGACAGCGCTACATCGAAAGGCTCACGACCAATGAGTTACGCCGTCTTTGCACCGGAAATCAATTCCGCGCTGATTTTCGCCGGCCCAGGTTCATCACCGATGTTGGCGGCTTCGGCGGCCTGGGCCGAGGTATCCGACGAATTGACCTCGGCGGCCGAATCGTTCGCCGCGATCACCGCGGACCTGTCGACCTCGGCCTGGCAAGGCCCGGCCGCCGCCGCCATGACGGCCGCCGCCGCGCCTTATGCGGGATGGCTGAACGTCGCGGCCGCGCACGCTGCCGGTGCCGCGGCTCAGGCCAACACGGTAGCCGGCGCATTCGAGTCCGCCCGGGCTGC
Source organism: Mycobacterium gordonae (assembly GCF_017086405.1). Taxonomy (NCBI): domain Bacteria; kingdom Bacillati; phylum Actinomycetota; class Actinomycetes; order Mycobacteriales; family Mycobacteriaceae; genus Mycobacterium; species Mycobacterium camsae. The sequence continues at coordinate 1,589,001 of NZ_CP070973.1, read as the reverse complement.
CATGGTCCATCCGGCGACCGTCACCGCGAACCGAAATGCGTTCGTGCAGTTGGTGTTGTCGAACATCTTTGGACAGAACGCCCCGGCCATCGCGTCAGCGGAGTTCGCGTATGAAGAGATGTGGGCCACCGACGTGGTCACCATGGCGGGGTATCACAGCGCGGCAGCCGCGGTGGCCGCGCAGCTGGCGCCTCTACAAAGCCTGCTGCCCAACCTCGGCATCGGCAACAGGGGCACCGCCAACCTGGGCGGCGGCAATACCGGCGATTCCAATCTGGGCAGCGGAAACATCGGCAATGGGAATGTCGGTGGTGGGAACGTGGGCAGCAGCAACATCGGCAGCGGGAATAGCGGCAACGGCAACTGGGGTAGCGGGAACACCGGCCAGGGAAACACCGGTAGCGGCAACTTCGGGAATCAGAATTTCGGTAGCGGCAACTTCGGCAGTAACAATATCGGCTTCGGCAATAACGCGCCGGACGCTGTGAACGGTGCGACGGATAACATCGGCAGCGGGAACTTCGGCAGCGGGAACCGCGGTAACGGGAATCAGGGCTACCAGAATATCGGCTCGGGCAACACCGGCGACTTCAACGTGGGTCTGGGCAACAAGGGCAACAACAATTTCGGGTTCGGCAACACCGGCTACAACAACATCGGCTTCGGCAATTCCGGCACCGGCAATATCGGCTTCGGGCTCAGCGGCACCAACCAAATGGGCTTTGGCGCACTCAACACCGGAAGCGGCAACATCGGCCTCTTCAACTCCGGCACCAACAACGTCGGCTTCTTCAACACCGGCGATGGCAACTGGGGCATCGGCAACTCGGGGTCCACCTCCACCGGGCTGTTCAACACCGGCAACTTCAACACCGGCATCGGCAACTCCGGCAGCCACAACACCGGAGTGTGGAATTCGGGCAGCGGAACACTCCTGTTCAACGGCGGCAACACCGGCTTCGGCAACTCCGGCGACGTCAATACCGGATTCGCCAACGCCGGCATCGCCAACGTCGGCAGCTTCAACGCTGGTTCCTTCAACACGGGGTCCTTCAACTCAGGCACCGCCAATACCGGCGACTTCATTGCCGGCCAAAGCAATTCGGGTTGGTTCAATGGCGGCAACAGCAACACCGGCATCGGGAACTCCGGCAACTCGAACACCGGAGGGCTCAATGCGGGGAATCTGAACACCGGTTTCGGCAGTGCCACCGATCAGGCGGTGGCGAACTCGGGCTTCGGGAACACCGGCTCGGGTAACTCCGGCTTCTTCAACTCAGGCAACAACAACTCCGGCTACGGCAACAAGGGCGTGGACGATTCCGGCTTCGGCAACGTCGGCGACCTGGACAGCGGCTACTGGAACTCGGGCGGCAACGCACACGCCGGAGTGATGAATTCCGGTGGCAATGGCGGCAACGGCGGCATCAAGGCAGGGTTTTTCAACTCGGGGACCGGCAGCCTGATCTCCGGCATGTTCAATTCGAGTCACTCCGGGGAGTTGTCGGGATTGGGTAACTCGGGACCCGGGTTCAGCTCCGGGTTCGCCAACTCAGGTGGCCAAAATTCCGGTGGCTTCAATTCCGGCATGAACCAGGCCGGCTTCTTCCGGCGGTGAGCCGCTTCAAACCCGTCCGGCGATGAACCCCGCTGCCTGGCCGGGATAGGGCGGATCCGCGTATTCGCGGTGCGCCAGCCGATCGCGACCACCCACCGTGCACACCGGGTCGCCGGGGCTACACAGGTCGATCGCACGTCCGGCGAACTGGCCGGTGGACGACAGTGGGACGTTGAACCGGATACCGGGATTTCCGAACACCGCGACCGCGGCGACCCGCTGCGCCAGAACCGGATCGAGCTCGGGGGCCGAGCCGAATTCGCCTACGGTGTCGCCGAGGGGCGGCACCCCGGCCAGCATCGACACGGCAGCGGCGCCCTGCGAGAAGCCGCCCAACACGATCCGCGTTCTGGGGCACTGGTCGGCCATGAAAGCGATGTGGTCGCGCGCGTCGTTGGCTGCGTCGGCCGTGGTCAGGAAGTTGTAACTGGCCGCGTAGTTGACCGGGTACACCCCCAGACTCCGCGCGCCCAGAGCCGGCCGCAGGGCAGCCTCCAGCGCATCACCGACCAGCCCCATGCCGGGCGGCTCAGCGGTCCCCCGGGCGAAGACCAGCTCGACGTTGGGACAGTCATCGGCGCCCGCCACCGGCACCGGTCCGCCGAGCAGCACACCGACGGCGGGCACGACCGCCGCGGCGAGAACGGAAAGCGATTTGTGATGCCGCACAGGGCAGATCATCACACACCTCGGGCATCGCCGCTTCAGCAAGTAGTCTCGCCCAATGTGACCAGCGAACTCGCAGTCCAGGCGGCCCACGTCATCGCAGAGGGCACCGGCATCGCCAGACATGACGTCGCCGTGGTGCTGGGCTCGGGATGGTCGCCGGCTGTCGCCGCGCTGGGCTCTCCGACCGCCGTGCTGGCGCAGGCCGAGATTCCCGGATTCACACCGCCCCGAGCGGCGGGGCATGCCGGCGAGATCTTGTCGGTGCCCATCGCCGGGCGCCGGGTGCTGGTGCTGGCCGGGCGTATCCACGCCTACGAGGGACACGACCTGCAGCACGTGGTGCACCCAGTCCGAACGGCCTGTGCGGCCGGCGCGCAGATCGTCGTACTGACCAACGCCGCAGGCGGATTGCGCACCGACATGCGGGTGGGCCAGCCGGTCCTGATCAGCGACCACCTGAACCTGACCGCGCGTTCGCCGTTGGTGGGGGCGCAATTCGTCGACCTGACCGACGCGTACGGGCCGCGCTTGCGGGGGCTGGCCCGCGAGTGTGACCCGGAGCTGGCCGAAGGTGTGTACGCGGGCCTACCCGGTCCGCACTACGAGACGCCGGCCGAGATCCGGATGCTGCGGACGCTGGGCGCGGACCTGGTGGGCATGTCGACCGTGCACGAGACCATTGCCGCGCGGGCGGCGGGCGCAGAAGTGCTGGGGGTGTCGCTGGTGACGAACCTGGCGGCCGGGATCACCGGTGAGCCGCTGAGCCATGCCGAGGTACTGGCCGCCGGGGCCGCGTCGGCCGCCCGGATGGGGCAGCTACTGGCCGACGTGATCGCGCGGTTCTGAGCCGTGACGCCGGAGGACTGGATCGCTCACGACCCTGACCCGACGACGGCCGCCGAGCTTGCGGCACTCGATCCCGACGAACTCGCCGCCCGGTTCGCGCGCCCGCTGACCTTCGGCACCGCGGGCCTGCGCGGGCCGGTCCGCGGCGGACCGGACGCGATGAACCTGGCGGTGGTGCTGCGGGCCACGTGGGCGGTGGCGCAGGTGATCGAGCGGCCCGCGACGGTGATCGTGGGGCGCGACGCCCGGCACGGTTCGGCCGCGTTCGCCGAAGGCACCGCTGAAGTTCTTGCAGCACAAGGATTTTCGGTACTACAGTTTCCCGAGCCGGTGCCCACGCCGGTGGTCGCCTTCGCGGTGCGCGCCACCGGCGCGGCGGCCGGCATCCAGATCACCGCCTCGCACAATCCCGCCACCGACAACGGCTACAAGGTGTACCTCGACGGCGGCGTCCAGATCATCTCCCCCACCGACCGCGCGATCGAAGCCGCCATGACGGACGCCCCGCCGGCTGATCAGATCCTCCGCACACCGGTGACACCCGCCGATACGGATCTGGTTGATCGCTACATCCGCCGCGCGGCAGGGGTACGGCGCGCCGGCGGCGCGATCCGGGTTGCTTTGACCGCCATGCACGGGGTGGGCGGCGCGGTCGCCGTCGAGACCCTGCGCCGGGCCGGCTTTCACGACGTACACGTGGTCGAGGCGCAGTTCTCGCCGGACCCCGACTTTCCGACCGTGACGTTCCCCAATCCAGAGGAGCCCGGCGCCGCCGACGCACTGCTGGCGCTGGCTGCCGAGGTCGGCGCCGATGTCGCCATCGCGCTGGATCCCGACGCCGACCGGTGCGCGGTGGGTATACCGACCCCGGCAGGTTGGCGCATGCTCTCGGGTGACGAGACCGGTTGGCTGCTCGGCGATTACATCTTGTCGCAACCCGCCGAAGGACCCCGGACGGTGGCCAGCACGGTGGTGTCCTCGCGCATGCTGGCCGCGATCGCCGCGCACCACGGCGCGGTGCACGTCGAAACGCTCACCGGTTTCAAATGGCTGGCGCGCGCCGACGCCGACCGGCCCGGCACACTGGTCTACGCCTACGAGGAAGCGATCGGACACTGCGTCGACCCACCGGCGGTCCGGGACAAGGACGGCGTCAGCGCCGCTGTGTTGATGTGTGACCTGGTGGCATCGCTGGCAGGCGGCTCGGTCCCTGAGCTGCTGGACGATCTCGCTCGCCGCTACGGCGTGCACGAGGTGGCCGCGGTGTCGCGCCGCGTCGCCGACCCGCAGCAGGCGGCGGCCGTGCTGCGCCGGCTACGGGACAATCCGCCGGCTCGCCTGGCCGGTTTCGACGCGGCCCGCACCGACATCGCCGACGCCCTGATCCTGCGCGGCGGCGACGACGACACATGGGTGCGCGTGGTGGTTCGGCCGTCGGGAACCGAGCCGAAACTCAAGTGCTACATCGAAGTACGCTGCGCGGTGACGGGAGACTTGGTAGGCGCGCGGCACCGGGCCGAGACGCTGCGTGAGGAGGTGGTCGCGGCCGTGCGGAAGTGGTGAGGGGTCAGCGCGGCCCGAACTGACGGTCGCCCGCGTCCCCCAGACCCGGCACGATGAACGCCGTCTCGTTGAGGCCCTCGTCGATGGCCGCGGTGTACAGCCGCGCGTTCGGCGCCACCCGCTCGACCGCGGCGATACCCTCCGGTGCCACGCACACGCACAGCACCGTGACGTCCGTAGCCCCACGCGCCAGCAACAGCCCGAGGGTGTAGACCATCGAGCCGCCCGTGGCCAGCATCGGGTCCAGGACCATCACCGGCAGGTCGGTCAGGTCGTCGGGCAGCGACTCGAGGTAGGGCACCGGCTGGTGGGTCTTCTCGTCGCGCGCCACCCCGACAAACCCGACGTGCGCCTCCCGCAGCACGCCGTGCGCCTCGTTGACCATGCCCAGTCCGGCGCGCAGCACCGGCACCAACAGCGGTGGCCTGGCCAGGCGGACACCGACCGTCTCGCCGACCGGAGTGCGGATCTGCACCGGCTCGGTGGGCGCGTCGCGGGTGGCCTCGTAGACGAGCATCAACGTCAACTCGCGCAGCGCGGCCCGAAAAGCGGCGTTGTCGGTGCGCTCGTCGCGCAGCACGGTCAGTCGGGCCGCGGCCAACGGGTGCTCCATGACGTGGACGTCCACGGGGTGACCTTATATAACGATCGGGTTCAGGCCCGCTGACACACGCGTTTCTGTCCCGAAGGCGGGTCTCCGCCGCCCATATACTCCCGGAATGTGGCGGCTCAAACAGCATCTGACCAGCGCCTTCTGCGCCCTGGCGGCGTTGAGTTCGGCGCTGCTGCCGATGCCTCGGGTGGCGTTGGCCGCGGCGACGCTACCGGCGTACGCACACGTGGTGGTCGTGATCGAGGAGAATCGCTCGCAGGCCAACATCATCGGCAACAAGGCGGCGCCGTTCATCAACGCGCTAGCCGCCGGGGGCGCCATGATGGCGCAGTCGTTCGCCGAGACGCATCCCAGCGAACCCAATTACCTGGCGTTGTTCGCCGGCAGCACCTTCGGGCTCACCAAGGACAGCTGCCCGGTGGAGATCGGTGCCCAACCGAACCTCGCCTCTGAGTTGCTGGCCGCCGGGCGCACCTTCGGCGGCTACTCCGAGGATCTACCCGCGGTCGGGTCGACGGCGTGCAGCGCAGGCAAATATGCGCGCAAGCACGTGCCCTGGGTGAACTTCAGCAACGTCCCCGCCTCGGTCTCGGTGCCCTTCTCCGCGTTCCCTGCGCCGGGCAATTACGCGAGCCTGCCGACGGTGTCGTTCGTCATCCCCAACAACGACAACAACATGCACGACGGATCCATCGCCCAGGGGGACGCGTGGCTGAACAGCCGCATGTCGGCCTACGCCAACTGGGCCAGGGCCAACAACAGCCTGCTGATCCTCACTTGGGACGAGGACGACGGCGGCCCCCGCAACCAGATCCCCACGGTGTTCTACGGAGCGCACGTGCAGCCGGGCAGCTACAACGAAACCATCAGTCACTACAACGTGCTATCGACCCTGCAGGAGATGTACGGGCTGCCCAAAACGGGTTACGCGGCAACCGCTCCGGTGATCGCAACTATTTGGGGCGGGTAAGCGCCGGCAGGCCGGGTCGCTATTGTGTGCCGCATGGCTGCTGACCTCGTGCCCATCCGCCTGAGCCTGTCCGAGGGTGACCGATACACGCTGTGGGCACCCCGCTGGCGCGACTCCGGGGACGAGTGGGAGGCGTTCCTGGGCAAGGACGAAGACCTCTTCGTCTTCGACAGCGTGGCGGACCTGGTCGCGTTCGTCCGCAGCGACGACGACAACGACTTGACCGACCACCCGGCGTGGAACGACATCACCGAGGCCCACGCGCACAAACTGGACCCGGCCCAGGACAAGCAATTCGATCTGGTGGCCGTCGAGGAGCTGGTGGCCGAGAAGCCCACCGAAGAGTCGGTGGCGGCGCTGGCCGGAACGCTGGCGATCGTCTCGTCCATCGGGTCGGTCTGCGAGTTGCCGGCAATCTCGAAGTTCTTCAATGGCAACCCCACCCTGGGCACGGTGTCCGGCGGAATCGACCACTTCGCCGGTAGGGCGGGCCAGAAGCGCTGGGACGCCATCGCCGAGATCATCGGGCGCAGCTGGGACGACGTGCTCAAGGCCATCGACGACGTGGTCAGCACGCCGGAGGTGGACGAGAAGCTGTCCGAGCAGGCCGCCGAGGAACTCGAGGAGGAAGTCGAGGAGGAAACGGCTCAGGACGCCGACGAGGAGACCGACGAGGCCGCGGAGGAGTCCACCGAGGACACCGACGAGGACAGCGAAGACGACGAGGACAGCGAAGACGACGAAGACGAGGACGAGGAGCGCGCCGAGGGCGACACCGTCGTGCTCGGCAGCGACGAAGACTTCTGGGCGCAGGTCGGGATCGACCCGATCCGCATCATGACCGGCAGCGGCACGTTCTACACGCTGCGCTGCTACCTCGACGACCGCCCCATCTTCCTGGGCCGTAACGGTCGCATCAGCGTGTTCACCTCGGAGCGTGCCTTGGCCCGCTACCTCGCCGACGAGCATGACCATGACCTGTCGGACCTGGCCACCTACGACGACATCCGCACCGCAGCCACCGACGGCTCGCTCAAGATCGACATCACCGACGAGAACGTCTATGTGCTCAGCGGGCTGGCCGACGACTTCGCCGACGGGCCGGACGCGGTGGACCGCGAGCAACTCGACCTGGCCGTCGAGTTGCTCCGCGATATCGGCGACTACTCCGAAGAGGGCACCGTCGACAAGGCCCTGGACAAGGGCAAGCCGCTGGGCAAGTTGATCGCCTACGTGCTCGAGCCGGAGTCGGCGAGCAAGCCCGCGGGGCCGTATGCCTCGGCGGTGCGGGCGTGGGAAAAGCTGGAAAGCTTCGTGGAGTCGCGGCTAAGGCGCGAGTAGCGCCGCGAGTCGGCGACGACATTCGTGTGAGCGTCGCGGCTAAGGCGCGAGTAGCGCCGCGAGTCGGCGACGACATTCGTGTGAGCGTCGCGGCTAAGGCGCGAGTAGCGCCGCGAGTCGGCGACGACATTCGTGTGAGCGTCGCGGCTAAGGCGCGAGTAGCGCCGCGAGCCGGTAATCAAGTAGCCGATTGCGCAAACTGGCGGGTTCACGCCGCGGCACTAGGGTCCGATGCTCGCAACGCCGGAGTCGATCACCCAAGCGGCTACCGACCTGACCGCAAATCGACTCGGCCCTCGGAGCGGTCCGCCTGCAAACGGCGGCCGCTGCCCGCGCCCTGTTGCCGGCCGCGGCCGACGAGGTGTCCGCAGGCATCAGCCAGCTGTTCTCACAGCACGCCGAGGACTTCCACAAAGCGGCCGCATGGGCGTCCGCGTATCACTAACAGTTCGTGCAGGACATGACCCGGCCGCCGGCATGTATGCCGGAGCCGAGGAGGTCAACGCGAATTCGTTGCAGCAGCTGTCCGTTGAAATCATCGCCCGGTTGGCCGGCAATGGCATTACCTCGTTTCACCAGTTGTCAGCGTGCGTTGCCTCGCTGCCGGAACCGTTCTCGCAGATATCGGTTCGCTGCTCGGGCCCATAGTGATGCTTCGTTGGATTTGCTCTTCATATCTTCGTCGTCGGCTATCTCGCCTTTCTGGCGTACCAGGACGTTTCGATATTCCCGCCCTACACCTTCTGATGTCTCGACGGGATATCGTTCCCACCACGACTGGGCAGCTAATTGGCGCGCGGCTTGCCCGCTGCTGTCCACCCTGTTTCCATGAACCCCATGTCCGCGGTAGTCGCCGTGCCAGACCTGCTCGTCCAGGCCGCAACCCAAGTGGCGACCATTGGCCACACGCTCGGCGCGGCCAACCAGACGACGGCGACCTCGACCCAGCAGGTGTTGCCCGCGGCCGCCGATGAGGTGTCCGCAGCCGCTGCGCAGCTGTTCTCCCGGTTCGGCCAGGACTATCAGGCGGCCGCCGGTCAGGCCGAGGCGTATCAGCAGCAGTTCGTCCAGCACCTCAGCGCGGCAGCGAATACCTACGCAATAGCGGAGGCCGCCAACGCGTCGTTACTGCAGCCCGCGACCGCTGCCGCCGGCATCCCCACCCTCGACCAGGTGTTCAGCTCCTTGATCAGCACCGTGACGGGCCTGTTCTGGCAAACGCTGGCCTATCTCTACTATCTGGGTTTTCTGCTGCTGATTCCGATTTACGCCGTGCTGGCGTTGTGGCTGCCGATCGCCCTTGTGGGTTCGCTTTTCGGACTGATTTAGATGTCGGCCGCACAAGCGGCGAAGATCGCGTCCCAGTCCTCGAGGCTGAAATGGTCCCGGCCCTGCGACCAGTGCAGATCCACATTCGGGATGGCGCGCTCGAAGTACTGGCCCATGGCTTGCGGGATGAAGGAGTCGCGGTCGCCCTGCCAGATGTGGGTGGGAACGGCGATTTCCTCCACCCGGAATGTCCACGGCCGGTAGTCGAGAAACGATTCATAGGCGCCGCCGCGACCCCCTTGCCGGAAGGCTTCGAGCTGAGTGGCGCGAAAATGCCGTTGAAAAAGCTCCTCACCCAGCTGTCGGCGCTCGGGGTCGGGCACCCACGCCGTCAACATTCGGCCGAAAAAGCCGGGCGAATATTTCGCGCACCAGCCCAGCGGGATGAACGCCGCGTCGAACGGCCAGGCCCCGAACCGCGCGAGACGACGGTACACACGGTCGGCCGAGCTCAGCGCATTCGCAATCTCCGGCGTGGCCAGCGGACCCCACGCCCCGTACGCGCCGATGAAGCGAAGCCGCCCCGGCGGTATGACGGCACCGCAGGCGAATAGGTGGGGTCCGGCCCCGGAATGCCCCACCACACCGAATTCGGCGAGGCCGAGTGCGTCGGCCAACTCGCAGACGTCGGCCGGCCAATCACGGAAGCTGCGTCCCGGCTGGAACGTCGAGCGCCCGAACCCGGGGCGGTCGACCGCAATCAGCCGGAAGCCGGTCCGCTTGGCGGCGCCGTCGACGAACACCCCCTCGAGCCGCGAGCTCGGCGTGCCGTGGAAGTAGAACGCGGGATACCCGGTTGCGTCGCCCCACTCCAGGTAGGCCAGCTCACGGCCATCGGGCAGGAGATGCAGTTGCGCCTCGTCGGTGCGGACGCGCTCGGGCAGCACCCCGCCGATGGTAGTCAGAGACGGTCCATGGCGCGGGACATGCTCGAGGACTCGAGGAACGCGTAGCGCCTCGGCTGAGCCTGGCGCTTCGCCGCACGCTTCTGGGTGGGGCCTTCCCCGTCGAGACCGAGGATGGCGGTGGCACGGGTGCGGATCTTGCCCATTGAAGTTCCCTTCGGTAGTGGCTCGAAAGTTCGATGGACCAACTGTCGCTGGTGGGGCCGCACGCGGGCATCGGTCGTAATACGTATTTCCGGTCGGCGGAGGTCGTAGGTTTGCGTAGCGCACGGCGCTCCCATACGTAGTTCCGCGTACATCCAGTGTTCGGAGCAGCCCAGCACTGGCTAGCATGAGCGGGATCCACCCTCTCTGCGACGGGCCAAAGGGAGCGTGAACGAGTTGCTGCTGACCGGTACGGTGACGCTGCTGGTGGCTGAAATCCAGGATGCGGCGCGGCTGGCCTCGGGGCAGCCTGATGACGTCACGCGCGCGTTTGCGCTGCTGGACAGCACCCTGTCCAGCCTGATCACCACCTATGGCGGTGTCCGATCACCGGGGCAGTGCGAGGACGACAGGTTCGTGGTTGCCTTCGGACGCGCCGGGGACGCGGTGGCCTGCGCGCTGAAATTGCAGTTGACCGACCTGGACCCGGTTCGGCTGCATGTCGGCCTGCACACCGGGGACGCACAGCTGAGCGAGGACGCCAGCAGTTACGTCGGCAGCACGATCAACCGCGCCGGACGACTACGGGACCTGGCACACGGGGGGCAGACGCTGCTGTCGGCCATCACCGCCGACGTGGTCGCCGACCAGCTTCCGGCGAAGGCTTGGCTGAGCGACTGCGGCGCTCACCACCTGCGCGACATGGCACCCCCGGAGCCGGTACACCAGCTGTGCCACCCCGACCTGCGGAACGACTTCCCGCCGCTGTGCACGACACACGGCGGCGGGGCAGCCCCTCTTCCGGTGCACCTGACCAACTTCGCGGGGCGCCGCCGCGAGATGGCAGAGGTCACCAAGATCCTCCGGGAGAACCGTCTGGTAACGCTGATCGGCGGGGGCGGCATCGGCAAAAGCCGGATCGCCGTCCAGGTGGCAGCTCAAACGGCGTCGGCTTTCCCCGACGGCATGTACTACGTCGACCTGGAACCGGTTGCCGGTCCCGAGTTCGCCCCGGCTGCGGTGACACGAGCCCTTGGAGTGCCCGACCAGTCCGGCCGCTCCGTGGACGAGGCGGTGCTCCGTCACCTGGGTCAGCGCCGGGTGCTGATCGTGCTGGACAATTGCGAGCATCTGCTCGACAGCGCCGCTCGGCGGATCGGCGGGCTGCTGCGCTCCTGCCCCGGGGTGACCATGCTCGCCACGAGTCGCGAGCCACTCACCGTTGCCGGCGAAGTGGTCTGGCGGGTGCCGCCGCTGTCGTACGACGACGCGATCGCCCTGTTCACCGGCCGCGCCCGTTCCGCGCGGCCCGATTTCGTTGTCACCGACGACGATGCGGCGTTGGTGGGCGAAATCTGCCGGAGGCTGGACGGGATGCCGCTGGGGATCGAGCTTGCGGCCGCCCGGGTGCGGTCACTGTCGCTTCCGGAGATCGTGTCCGGCCTGGACGACAAGATCCGCCTGCTCACCGGCGGCGCACGCACCGGACTGCGTCGCCACCAGACGTTGCGGGCGTCGATTGCCTGGTCGCATGGGCTGTTGAGCGATGCCGAACAGGTGCTGTTCCGCCGGCTGGGAATCTTCGCCGGGACTTTCGACCTGGAGGCGGCGCACGCCGTCGCCGGGACGGAGGACATGTCCCGCTATCAGGTGCTGGACGCGTTGTCATCGCTGGTCGACAAATCGCTGGTGGCGGCGGACAGTTCACCCGGCCGCACGCGTTATCGGCGGTTCGTGGGAATCGGTCAGTTCGCGATGGAGCGGCTCGCCGAGGCGGAAGAAGTCGACGCTACGCGTACGCGTCATGCCGGGCACTATCTGGCGATGGCGGGGGTGCTCGACAGTCCGGGTCGCAGCGACTACCTCGACCTGCTGCGCCAGATCGAGACCGAGATCGACAACGTGCGTGCCGCACTTGCCTGGTACCGGGAAAGCGCCGCAATCGAATCAGCGCTCATGCTCGCGTCGTCCCTGCAACCGCTGTGGCTGGCCGGCGGCCACATCAACGAAGGTCGACAATGGTTCGAATCCCTTGTCGCACAAGCTAACACAGACGGGATCGAGGTGGACGCCGCGGTCCGGGCGCGAGCGCTCGCCGACAAGGCCGTCCTGAACATGTTCGTCGATGCGCCCGCCAGCATCGAGGAGGCCCAACAATCCCTGCGGATCGCCCGTGAACTCGACGATCCGGCGCTGACGGCGCGCGCCCTCACCGCGTGCGGGTTGACCGCCGGCTTCAACTACCAGACGAGTCCGGTCGAAGACTACTTCGCCGAGGCCGCGGACGTGGCCCGCGCTCTGGGTGACCGGTGGCGGCTCAGCCAGATCCTCAGCTGGCAGAGCAGCGCCGCAATCGTCGCCGGGGACGGTAACGCGGCGCACGCGCTGGGCAGCGAAGGACGGGACCTGGCCGACCTGATTGGCGACCGGATCGGTTCGCGTCAGTGCCGCTTGGCGGTGGCCTATGCGCAGTTGTGGCAGGGCGACCTGGACGGGGCGACCGCACAGTTCGGCGAGCTTGTCGAGGAGGGACCCAATGCAGACGTCTTTACGTCGCTGGGCCTGAAAGGCCTGGGCGATGCGCTGGCTTATCAAGGCGACGTGAGCGGCGCGCGGGCGGCCAGCGAAGCCGCGATCGATGGGGCCGCCGAAATCGGCGAATACTTTGTCGGGCTTGGCTATTCGACGCTGGTATTGGCCGCTCTGGCCGGCGGGGACGTCGGCTCGGCTACCGAGGCGGACAAGAAGACCTGGCAGAATCTGGGGGTCCAACCGCAGACCGCCAATTTCTGGCTCGCCGTCCGGGCCGAAGTTCACCTGGCGAACGGAGACGTCGAGGTCGCCCGCCAATGTGTTGATGAGGGCGTGGCAACGACCTCGGGCTGGCACCTTTCGTTGGCACTGACCACCCGCAGCCGTGTTGCGATGGCGCAAGGTGAACCCGAACAGGCCCGCCGCGACGCATACGACGCGCTGACGTGCGCCGCCGAGGTCGGGGCCCACAACTGTGTTCCGCCCGTACTGGAATGCCTGGCACGCATGGCCCTCGACGACGCCAATCACCGCGAGGCTGCAAGGCTTTTCGGCGCGGCCGACGCGCAGCGGCGGCGCTCCGGCTCGATGCGGCTGAAAATCTACGACGACGACTACCACGCGTCGGTCGAAGCCCTGCGCGCCGCGATGGGTGACGACGAGATGGCGGCCGCCTGGGCAGAGGGCGCTGCCCTGTCCACCTCCGACGCAATCACTCACGCGCAACGCGGCCGCTCCGAGCGCAAACGCGCAAGCAGCGGCTGGCCATCCCTGACCCGGGCCGAGCTGGACGTGGTGCGCCTTGTGGGGGAAGGACTTTCCAACCGCGATATCGCCGAACGGCTCTTCGTCTCACCGCGCACCGTACAGACGCATCTGACCCACGTCTACACCAAACTCGGTTTCAATTCGCGGGTGCAACTCGCTCAAGAAGCGGTCCGCAATTCCTGAAGCCGAGAACGCGTCTTAAGGAAATCGATCACACCAATTGGTGTCACCAAGACCGACGTCAAATAACAAGCGGCTGTTGATGACTGGGACTTGGAGATAGTTGGCCAACACAAGAATGCGTGATGCCGTCAGGGATTACCATTCCGTTCTGCCAATGCTCACTGCCGGGGATGAGAGGTAGCTACTGCCATGTCGTTTCTTGTTGTATCGTCCGGATGCTTGACGGAAGCGGTCGGCGATTTCGCCGGGATCGGTTCGGCGATCAACGCCGCCAGCGTCGCGGTGGCGGCGCCCACGACAGACTTGATCGCCGCCGGCGGGGACGAAGTGTCCGAGCGGATCGCGGCATTGTTCTCCGCCCACGCGCGCGCCTATCAATCGCTCAGCGCCGAGGCCGCCGCGTTTCATGATCGGTTCGTCCGGGCGTTGACAGCGGGCGCGGGGGCGTACACCTCCGCGGAGGCCGCCAACGCCTCACCGCTGGAACTCGTCCAGCAGCAAGCGCTCGGGGTGATCAACGCGCCTACGCAGGCTCTGCTGGGCCGCCCGCTGATCGGCGATGGCGCCGCCGGGCAGACGGTCAACGGGGTCGGCCAGGCAGGCGGGGCAGGCGGCATCCTATGGGGCAACGGCGGTCGCGGCGGCGACTCCACCGCCGCCGGACGCGCGGGCGGCGCCGGCGGCGCGGCGGGGTTGTGGGGCGCCGGTGGTGGCGGCGGCACCGGCGGCGCGGGTGGTGCGGGCGGCACCGGCGGGTCCGGTGGGTGGCTCTATGGCAACGGCGGCACGGGCGGCACCGGCGGGATCGGGTTGGCCGGTGTCAATGGTGGCCATGCCGGCATGGGTGGTAACGGCGGCAATGCGGTCGGGCTGTTCGGCGACGGAGGCGCCGGCGGGACGGGCGGCGCCGGAATGGCTGGCGCGAACGGCGTCAACCCGATACCAGGCCCGACGGCAGCCACCGGTGCCGATGGCCAAGATCAATTTCAACAAATTGGGACGTTCGCCGCCGGTGACGGCGCTACTGGGGGGAACGGCGGGCCGAGCGGCACCGGCGGAACGGGCGGCAAAGGCGGCTTTGCGGGCATCTTCCTCGGCGGCAGTGGCGAAGTTACCGGCGGTGCCGGTGGTAACGGAGGCGCCGGTGGCACGGGCGGCGCCGGGGGTGCGGGCGGTGACGGGACCACCGGAGACGGCGTGGGTATCGGCGGGGCCGGCGGTAACGGCGCTGATGGCGGGGTTCCGGGCGGCTCGGGCGGTGCGGGCGGTCCAGGCGGAGGCGCCAGGGGATCATCTGCTGCCATGGGTGGGCCCTGCGGCCACGGCGGTGACGGCGCCGACGGCGCGGCAAGCGGCGCCGGTGGCGCCGGAGGCGCTGGCGGCAACGGCGGGGCCGGCGGCATGTTCGCCGGCAACGGCGGCGCCGGCGGATCCGGGGGCGTAGGGGGGGCGGGCGGCACGGGTGGCTCTGGCGGCGCCGGCGGGGCCGGTGGATCCTTCGATCCGAATACCTTCAACGCCGGAGGCACAAATGCTCGCGGCAGTATCGGCGGTGACGGCGGCAACGGCGGAGACGGTGCCTCCGGTGGTATCGGTGGCACCGGAGGCGCCGGCGGCGCCGGCGGAGCCGCCGCGGGGCTCTTCGGTAGCGGCGGTAGTGGTGGCCTCGGCGGCAACGGGGGCATCGGCGGTGGTGGCGGCAACGGCGGCGCCGGCGGGAACGGCGGGAACGGCGGCTCCGCGGTGAGCGGTGTTAGTGGCGCACTGTACGGCGGCGACGGCGGTCTCGGCGGTGGTGGCGGCGCCGGCGGCAATGGCGGTGACGGCGGCAGCGCAGGCGTCGGCGGCAGCGGCGGCGCTGGCGGCCTGCTGATGGGCTCATCGGGCGTCAGCGGTACCGCGGGCACCGGCGCAGCCGGTGGTACCGGCGGCACCGGCGGCACCGGCGGAACCGGCAACGTCGGCGGCAAGGCTTTCCGCTTTGGTGGCACGGGGCCGGCGATCGACGGGCTGACGGGCGCCAACGGCACAAGCGGCTCAGGTGGTATCGACGGCGCACCGGGCTGATAACGCCTCAGCCGATCAGCACCGCATACCGCGGCTTGATCACCTCGTCGATGATGGCCAGCCGCTCGTCGAAGTGGATGAACGCCGACTTCATCGCGTTGATGGTAAAGCGCTGCAGGTCGGTCCAGCCGTAACCGAACGCCTCCACCAGCCGGTGCATCTCCTGACTCATCGTGGTGTCGCTCATCAGCCGGTTGTCGGTATTGACGGTCACCCGAAAACGACTGCGCGCCAACAGATCGAACGGATGCTCGGCGATGCTGGCCACCGCGCCGGTCTGCACGTTGGAGCTCGGGCATAACTCCAGCGGAACGCGCTTGTCCCGCACGATCGCGGCCAGGCGGCCCAACGCGACCGCGCCGTCGGGGTCAACCTGTATGTCGTCGACGATGCGCACCCCGTGGCCCAGCCGATCGGCCCCGCAGAACGCGATCGCCTCATGAATGGACGGCAACCCGAACGCCTCGCCCGCGTGAATCGTGAAGCGCGCGTTGTGATCCCGCATATATTCGAAGGCGTCCAGGTGTCGCGTCGGGGGATGCCCGGCTTCGGCGCCGGCGATGTCGAATCCGACCACTCCCCTGTCGCGGAATCGGATCGCCAGCTCGGCGATCTCCCGCGACATCGCGGCGTGGCGCATCGCGGTCACCAGGCAGCGGACCTTCAACGGCGTACCGGCGGCGGCGCACACCTGCTCCCCCGCCGCGAAACCAGCCAGCACCGCGTCCACGACCTCGTCGAACGACAGCCCCCGATTGATGTGCAACTCGGGGGCGAACCGGATTTCGGCGTACACCACCGAATCTGCGGCCAGGTCCTCCACGCACTCGTAGGCGACCCGGTACAGCGCCTCGGGAGTCTGCATGACGGCCACGGTGTGCGAGAACGGCTCGAGGTAGCGCTCCAGCGAACCGCTGTGCGAGCGGGTGCGAAACCACGTCGCCAGCTCCAGCGCGTCGGTGGTCGGCAGCCCGTCGTATCCGACCTCCCCGGCGATCTCCAGCACCGTCGCCGGGCGCAGCCCGCCATCCAGGTGATCGTGCAGCAGGGCCTTGGGGGCCTGCCGAATCTGTTCGAGGGTCAGGTTCATCACGTGATCCGATCGATAATCAACGGCCTGGGCGCGAGCGGGTTGTCGCCCACGCTGAAGGCACCGTCCAATTCCGCCAGCGCGGGAGCGAGGCGTTCCGGGGTCTCGGTGTAGAGCGTGAACAACGCCTCTCCCGCCGCGACCGGCTCGCCCGGTCGCCGGTGGATTCTGATGCCGGCGCCGTACTGTACCCGCGCCCCCGGCCGGGATCTGCCCGCACCGAGACGCCAGGCCGCCAACCCCACTGCCATCGCGTCGATGTCGCCCATTGTGCCGCCCCGGGCGGCCGTCACGGTTTCCGAATACCGACCAATCGGCAACGGTTTCGACAAATCACCGCCCTGGGCG
The DNA here is from genome assembly GCF_017086405.1 of Mycobacterium gordonae. Lineage (NCBI taxonomy): Bacteria > Bacillati > Actinomycetota > Actinomycetes > Mycobacteriales > Mycobacteriaceae > Mycobacterium > Mycobacterium camsae. The sequence continues at coordinate 1,572,015 of NZ_CP070973.1, read as the reverse complement.
GCCACCAGACGGGCAAACCGATCCATCGCGGTGCCGTCGCGCAACGTCTGCGCCGGATCCACACCGTCGACACCGACCAGCTCCAGCATCTCGGCGGCCAGCCGCAGGGTCAGCTCCACCACGTCCGGCGGGCCGCCGCCAGCGAGCACCTCCAGCGACTCCTGCACCTCGACGGAATTACCGACGGTCCGGCCCAGCGGACAATGCATGTCGGTCAGCAGAGCACGGGTGGGCACGCCGTGCGCGATGCCCAACTCGACCATGGTGTGAGCCAGTTCCCGGGAACGCGCTTCGGGTTTGAGGTAGGCACCCGAGCCGACTTTGACGTCGAGCACCAGCGCACCCGCTCCCTCGGCCAGCTTTTTGCTCATGACCGAACTGGCGATCAACGGCAGCGACTCGACGGTGCCGGTGATGTCGCGCAGCGCATACAGCTTGGCGTCGGCCGGCGCCAGTTCGCCCGCGGCGAAGATGGCGGCACCGACGTCGCGCAGTTGTTCGCGCAACCGCTCGTTGGACAGGTTCGCGCTGAACCCGGGGATGGATTCGAGCTTGTCCAGGGTGCCCCCGGCGTGCCCGAGGCCGCGCCCGGCCGCCTGCGGAACCGCTGCGCCACAGGCGGCGACGACGGGCACCACCGGCAGCGTGATCTTGTCGCCCACTCCTCCAGTGGAATGCTTGTCGACGGTGGGCAACCGCAGATCGGTGAAATCCATCCGAGGGCCCGACGCCAGCATGGCCGCCGTCCAGCGGGCGATCTCGTCACGATCCATGCCACGCAGAAAGATCGCCATCAGCAGTGCCGACATCTGTTCGGGCGCCACCGTGCCGTCGGTGTAGGCCGCGATCACCCAGTCGATGGCCGGGTCGGACAACCGGCCGCCGTCCCGCTTGGTGCGGATCACGGTCGGCGCATCGAATGCGAACTCGCTCAACGGGAGTCCCGAAAAAGATCGTCGGGACCGAAGGCATCGGGTAGCAGGTCCCCGAGGGCACGGGCACCGGCCGGATGGTCGATCAACATCTCCGGGCCGCCGTGTTCCAGCAGCACCTGCCGGCAGCGGCCGCAGGGCATCAACTGCGCGCCGCCGGAGTCCACGCACGCCAGCGCCCGCAACCGGCCACCCCCGGTGGAATGCAGCGCACACACGACGCCGCATTCGGCACAAAGACCAAGCCCATATGAGACATTCTCCACATTGCAGCCGGTCACAATCCGGCCGTCGTCGACCAATGCCGCCGCACCGACCCGGAACCGGGAATACGGCGCATAGGCGCCGACTGAAGCCTCAATTGCCTTGTCCCGCAGGATCTTCCAATCGACGTCAGACATCCGCAACCCCGCTCGCAGTTGGGCTCGCTCAACCAGACCACCCTAGCCCGGCCGTTACACACGATGTGGATCACATCGTGGCGCTACCGCGGGCAACCTTCGCCGGGCTAAGCTCGCGATTGCCCGGCGATAGCCGCCTATCAGCCGGTTTCCCAATGGCGTGAATGAGGTGAGCACTCAGGTGGCGTTGAATACGACAACCACGGATCCGCCCGTTTCGGACTCGTCGCGCAAGCGCAAGCCACCGAGGACTCTCTACCGCGGAGACCCCGGCATGTGGGCGTGGGTGCTACACCGCATCAGCGGCGCCACGATCTTCTTCTTCCTGTTCGTCCACGTTCTCGACTCGGCGGTGTTGCGGGTCAGCCCGCAGGCGTACAACACGGTGCTGGCGGACTACAAGACGCCCATCGTCGGCCTGATGGAGTACGGATTGGTGGCCGCGGTGGGCTTCCACGCGCTCAACGGGATCCGGGTCATCCTGATCGACTTCTGGTCCGAAGGCCCGCGCTACCAACGCCGGATGTTGTGGATCGTCGCCGTGACATTCCTGGTGATGTTGGTGATGGCCGGCGTGGTGACCGGCATCCACATGTGGGAGCACTTCAAATGAGCAGCCCCGACCGTCAACTGGGTCTTCAAGAAGGGCCAGGCCAGACCGCGCCGGTCAAACAACGCAGCTACTACCGCCCGGCCAGCCTGGACAACCCGCGGTCACCGCGCCGCCGCGCCGGTATCCCCAACTTCGAGAAGTTCGCCTGGCTGTTCATGCGCTTCTCCGGCATCGCACTGGTGTTCCTGGCCGTCGGCCACCTGTTCATCATGCTGATGTGGGACAACGGCGTGTACCGCATCGACTTCAACTACGTGGCGCAGCGATGGGCCTCACCCTTCTGGCAGGTGTGGGACCTGCTGCTGCTCTGGCTGGCACAGTTGCACGGCGGCAACGGGATTCGCACCATCATCGACGACTACAGCCGCAAGAACATCACCCGGTTCTGGCTCAACGCACTGCTGACGGTGTCGATGGTGTTCACGCTGATGCTCGGCACCTATGTGCTGATGACGTTCAACCCCAACATCTCCTGAAAGGCGCGCCGTGATCGAGCAACACCGATACGACGTGGTGATCGTCGGCGCCGGCGGCGCCGGCATGCGTGCCGCGGTCGAGGCAGGCCCGCAGGTCCGCACGGCGGTGCTCACCAAGCTCTACCCGACCCGCAGCCACACCGGCGCGGCCCAGGGCGGTATGTGCGCCGCGCTGGCCAACGTCGAGGAGGACAACTGGGAGTGGCACACCTTCGACACCGTCAAGGGCGGCGACTACCTCGCCGACCAGGACGCGGTGGAGATCATGTGCAAGGAGGCGATCGACGCCGTCCTTGACCTCGAGAAGATGGGGATGCCGTTCAACCGCACCCCCGAGGGCCGCATCGACCAGCGCCGCTTCGGCGGCCACACCCGCGACCACGGCAAGGCCCCGGTCCGGCGGGCCTGTTACGCGGCCGACCGCACCGGCCACATGATCCTGCAGACGCTGTACCAGAACTGCGTCAAGCACGACGTGCAGTTCTTCAACGAGTTCTACGCACTGGATCTGGCTCTCACCCAGACCCCGACCGGCCCGGTGGCCACCGGAGTGGTGGCCTACGAACTGGCCACCGGCACCATCCATGTCTTCCACGCGAAGGCGATCGTGCTGGCGACCGGCGGCTCCGGCCGGATGTACAAGACCACCTCCAACGCGCACACCCTGACCGGCGACGGCATCGGCATCGTGTTTCGCAAGGGGCTTCCGTTGGAGGACATGGAGTTTCATCAGTTTCACCCAACCGGTCTGGCCGGGCTGGGCATTCTGATCTCCGAGGCGGTGCGCGGCGAGGGCGGCCGGCTGCTCAACGGCGAGGGCGAACGCTTCATGGAGCGCTACGCCCCGACCATCGTCGACCTGGCCCCGCGTGACATCGTCGCCCGCTCGATGGTGCTCGAAGTGCTGGAGGGCCGCGGCGCCGGCCCGCACAAGGACTACGTCTACATCGACGTCCGTCACCTCGGTGAAGACGTGCTGGAAGCCAAGCTGCCCGACATCACCGAATTCGCCCGCACCTACCTCGGGGTGGACCCGGTGAAAGAACTGGTGCCGGTCTACCCGACCTGTCACTACGTGATGGGCGGCATCCCGACCACGGTCACCGGACAGGTGTTGCGCGACAACACCAATACGGTGCCGGGGTTGTTCGCGGCCGGCGAGTGCGCGTGTGTGTCGGTGCACGGCGCCAACCGGTTGGGCACCAACTCGCTGCTGGACATCAACGTCTTCGGCCGCCGCGCCGGCATCGCGGCGGCGCATTACGCGAAGAGCCACGACTTCGCCGACATGCCGCCGGACCCCGCGGCCATGGTGGTCGGGTGGGTGCGCGACATCCTCTCCGAACACGGCAACGAACGGGTCGCCGACATCCGCACCGCCCTGCAGCAGTCGATGGACAACAACGCCGCGGTGTTCCGCACCGAGGAGACGCTGAAACAGGCACTCACCGACATCCACGCGCTCAAGGAGCGGTACTCCCGAATCACCGTGCACGACAAAGGGAAACGCTTCAACAGCGACCTGCTGGAGGCCATCGAACTGGGCTTTCTGCTGGAGCTCGCGGAGGTCACCGTGGTCGGCGCGCTCAACCGCAAGGAGTCCCGCGGCGGCCACGCCCGCGAGGACTACCCCAACCGCGACGACGTCAACTACATGCGGCACACCATGGCTTACAAGGAAGGCACCGACCTGCTCAGCGACGTCAGGCTGGACTTCAAACCCGTCGTGCAGACCCGCTACGAGCCGAAGGAGCGGAAGTACTGATGACCGAGGCCCCCGCGGTTGCTGACACGATGGATCCGCCATTGCCACCGGTTCCCGAAGGCGCGGTGATGGTGACTCTCAAGATCGCCCGATTCAACCCCGATGACCCCGACAAGTTCGCGGCCACCGGTGGCTGGCAGAGCTTCCGGGTGCCGTGCCTGCCCAGTGACAGGCTGCTGAACCTGCTGCTCTATATCAAGGGCTACCTGGACGGGACGCTGACGTTCCGGCGCTCCTGCGCGCACGGTGTCTGCGGCTCGGACGCCATGCGGATCAACGGGTTGAACCGGCTGGCGTGCAAGGTGTTGATGCGCGATCTGTTGCCGAAAAAGCCCGGCAAGAAGCTGACCATCACGGTCGAACCGATCCGTGGCCTGCCCGTGGAGAAGGACCTCGTGGTCGACATGGAGCCGTTTTTCGATGCCTACCGCGCGATCAAGCCGTACCTGATCACCACGGGCAATCCCCCTACGCGGGAACGCATTCAGAGCCCCACCGACCGCGCCCGCTACGACGACACCACCAAGTGCATCCTGTGCGCCTGCTGCACCACCAGTTGCCCGGTGTTCTGGTACGAGGGCAGCTACTTCGGTCCGGCGGCGATCGTCAACGCCCACCGGTTCATCTTCGACAGCCGCGACGAGGCGGCCGCTCAGCGCCTCGACATCCTCAACGAGGTGGACGGGGTGTGGCGCTGCCGCACCACGTTCAACTGCACCGAGGGCTGCCCGCGCGGCATCCAGGTGACCAAGGCCATCCAGGAGGTCAAGCGCGCGGTGATGTTCTCGCGGTGAGTCTGCAACGAACTCCTGAGCTCGCCCGGCAGTTCTACAACCGCTTCGAGCCGATCCACGCGCTGACCTATTTCGCGCCCGAGGTCCGGTCGACCTTGGACGGCGTGGGTTATCGCGGGTTCTGGATGGGGTACTTCGCCGCGCGTTCGGCGCCCCTGGGCGCGGTGCCGCCAGAGGTCGTCACGGCGGTGTTCTACAACTTCGCGCACGCACGGGTGGCCAAGTCGCTGCCGGCCGCGTGGGAAATCGCCGGACCTGATCTCGCGTTACGCGCCCGCCAGGAGTCCGCCGCCGCGGCCTTGCGCCGGTGTGGCGTCACCGATGACGACAACGTCGTCACCGCAGCCGAATTGGCTGTCCGGGCCGCGCAGGGGGCGCCGGTCGACGGACGGGCGCTGTTCGCGGCCAACGTCGCGCTGGTGGTGCCGTCGGAGCCGGTCGCCGCGCTGTGGCACGCCACGACCCTGCTGCGCGAGCATCGCGGCGACGGCCATGTGGCCGCACTGGTGGCCGCGGGTATCTCGGGACGCGAGTCGAACGTCTTCCACACCGCGGCCAGCGCGGTGTCCGAGGAGTTCATGAAGCGTTCCCGCCACTACGACGACGACGAGTGGAAAGCCTGCCGGCAGCGCCTGGCCGACCGCGGTCTACTCGACGCTCACGGCTCGTTGACCCCGGAGGGACACGAGCTCAAAAACCACCTGGAGACGACCACCGACGCGCTGGCGCTGCGCGTGTTCGACGGTCTCGGCGACGACGAACTGCACGCCTTGTTCAGCGCGCTGACGCCGGTCGCGCGGACGGTGATCGCCGCCGGCGACGTGCCCGCCGCCACACCCATGAGTGCCCGCCTCGACTTCTAGCGTTGAAGTCAACGTCCGGGGCCAGCGACGCGCCGTCCCTGGCGGCCGCGTACGCCGCCACCAGCGCCTCGATCACGCCGTTCCACGACTCCTCGTCCACGCACAGGCGGCTCGCGGTCAGCACCAACCGATCGGGTGTGCCGGGCAGCAGCGACACCGCGAACAGCCGACCGGTGCGCATGTCGTAGCTGGCGCGCTGGCGGGCGATCACCTCGGGCACCGTGACACCGGGCGGCTCCACCGCCCAGCTCCAGCTGCCGCCGGGACGCGACAGCCAGCGGTCGCGACTGGGCTCGAACACCGCACCGAGAACGGGATTGGCCTCGAAGACGGCGTCCACCGCGGCGCGGATGCCGGTCTGGTCCAGCCGCGAATCGGCGATCAAGACCTCCTCGTGCGCCCAGTCCTCGAGTTCTGTCAGTTGCCGAAAATCGGTAAAAGCCCAATACGACGACGTTGCGTGCTCCACCGGTCCAGAGTCCCCTGTGGCACTTGGAGGATTCTTGGGGAATTCTTGTCGGGCGCTCTGTCACACCTCCGGAGGCTGTCTCGTCTGAAAGGTATGACTCAGAAGACACGAATCGAACCCCTGTCACCCAAGCGCGCCGGAGCGCTGGTGCGCGCCATGTACCGCGTCGCCAAGCGGCGCTTCGGCGAGGTGCCCGAGCCGTTCACCGTCGCCGCGCACCATCGGCGGCTGCTGGTCGCCAACGCCGTGCACGAGACGATGGTGCAGAAAGCATCGCGGACCTTGCCGGCTAGCGTGCGCGAGTTGGCGGTGTTCTGGACCGCGCGGACCATCGGATGCTCGTGGTGCGTGGACTTCGGGGAGATGTTGCAGCGGCTGGATGGCCTGGATACCGACCGGTTGAGGACGATCGATGACTATGCGACTTCGCCGCTGTTCTCCGGCGACGAGCGCGCCGCCATCGCCTATGCCGACGCCATGACCACCGACCCGCACTCGGTGACCGACGAGCAGGTCGAGGACCTGCGGGTCCGCTTCGGCGAGGCAGGGGTGATCGAGCTGACCTATCAGATAGGTATTGAGAACATGCGGGCGCGGATGTACGCGGCGCTGGGCATCACCGAGCAGGGCTTCACCTCCGGGGACGCGTGCCGGGTGCCGTGGGCGGATTCGTCGGAATCGTTCAAAATGTGAACTAAATCGGGAACGAACTCGTAGCATTTGGCACAGTCCTAGCTTGTCGGGCCCACCGGGGAATGGAGCCACCGATGTCGTCTTATGTGATCGCTGCACCGGAAGCATTCGACTTGGCGTCGGGCCAGCTGACCGAGATCGAGCAGGCGATCAGAGAGGCCGCGGCTGCAGCGGCTCCGTCGACGACGAGGATCGCCGCCGCGGCGGCCGACGAGGTGTCGGCGGCGATCGCCAAATTCTTCGGCAGCTACGCCGCTGAGTTGCAGACGCTGGCCGCGAAGACGACGCAACTGCAAGCCGAGTTCGAGCGCGCGCTGAGCGGGGCCGGGGCGGCGTACGCGGCCGCTGAGGCCGCGAATGCCTTGCCACTTCTGGCCCAGGCCGAAAGTTTCTTTGCGCCGATCCAATCTCAGCTCGCCCGCGACGTCGCGACGGTGGCAGCATTGCTGAACTGGGGCACCAACGCGGTGGGCCTGGGTGGGCTGCTGAAGTTCCCGTCCACCGTGGCCTTCGCGGGACCCGACGGAGTGACGGGGGTCAGGATCGGGTTCTCCTTCGTACCGATTCCCCTCGGCGAGGCATCCTTCCTGGGGATACCACTCGGGCAGATCAGCTACCCAGCCCCCGCGCTGTGGTACTTCCCGACGCAGGCGGGCGGATCGGTGAACGCCACCGGCACCACCTATCTGCAGCACGGCTTCGGCGCCATCGGATGGCTGTACCAACCGTTGGCCATGGAGTTGGCGACGCAGACCAACAGCGTCGTCGTCGCTCCCACCATTCCGTCGATTCCGCTGCCATTCGGCATCTGGCTGAGCAGTCCGCAGATGCAGCAGGGGGTGGGCTCGTTGTTCCTGGGCAGCCAGCCGGTGCTCAATGTCAGCGCCAGCCAGGCCGGTTTTGTCGGCACGCTGCCGCAGGACTTCGTTCTGACCGGACACTCCGCCGGCGGCAATCTCGCCACGATGGCGGCCAGCAACTACCTGACCCTCGGGGGGAACGCCGGCCTCCTCAAAGGGGTGGTGATGTTCGACGGGGTGGCCAACAACGCCGCTGCCTTCGGTGGTGCGATAGCGAATCTGCAGGCGGCGAATATCCCCGTCTACACGGTGGCCGCGCCACCGCAGCCGTGGAATGCGTTCGGCGCCACCACCAGTCAGCTGGCCAGCCTGTACCCCGGCCAATTCAGCGGGGTCACACTTGTCGGCGGCTCGCATGTCGACTCCATGCTCGGCGACGGCCCCGTCATCGACCTCGTCCTTCAGTTGGTGACCGGGTTCTCCCCACCGGGCAACACCGCGGCGGTGTACACACTGGCCACGGGCTGGATCAACGACATGTACGCCGGGTTCGGCCCGACCAATCCGATGTACGGCATCTACGGGCCGGGGCCCACTAACGCTTACGTGCCGCCCGGCGGCCAGCAGATCACCCTGGGTCAGGCCACCGGGATCGTCCTGCCGTAATCACCGATCCGTCCGCAGCGGCGACCCGGTGAACTTGTCGGGGTTGGCGATATCCCACAGCGCGACCACCTTACCGTCGCGCACCGTCATCGCGGTGATCCGCGGCGCCATCTCGCGATGGCCACCTTCGGCGGGGAAACCCGTTGTGTAGGAACCTAATTCGCCGTTGATCAGGGCCAGGTGGTTGGCGGTGTAGAAGGCGTCGCCGTAGCGGCGGGCCAGGCCCATCATGAACCGGACCACCTTGTCCGCACCGCGGATGGTCTGAACCGCTGTGGGGGCCTTGCCGTTGGAGTCGCCGGTGAAGGTCACGTCGGGGTGCAGGAGCGAAACCACGGTGTCCAGATCGCCGGCGGCCATCGCGGCCATCAGCCGGCCGACCACCTCGGCATGCGCGGGATCGGGTTCGGGTGGCGGCGCCGTGGCGACGGCCTTGCGGGCGCGCGACGCCAGTTGCCGCGCTGATGCCTCGCTGATGCTCAGTACGTCGGCGACCTCGGCGAACGGCACGGCGAAACCATCGTGCAACACGAAGGCCACCCGCTGATCGGGGCGCAGGCGCTCGAGCACCACCATGGCCGCGAACCGGGCGTCCTCGGCGGACACCACGGCCGACAACGGGTCGGCTGCTTGAGCGTCCGAGAAGCCCGTGACGACCGGTTCCGGCAGCCAGTTGCCGGTATAGCTTTCGCGCCGGTGCGCAGCCGAGCGCAACTTGTCCAGGCCCAGCCGGCTCACCACCGTCGTCAGCCAGGCCCGCAGGTCGTTGATGACGCCGTCCTGGGTGCTCCAGCGCAGCCAGGCCTCCTGGACGATGTCTTCGGCGTCGGCCACGGTTCCGGTGAGCCGGTAGGCGACCGACATGAGATGCGGTCGCAGCGACTCGAATTCGTTGACCTGCGTGGTCGCGACCATGATCCGAGCGTAACGCCGCGCGTCGGTGCCGTTGGCTGTGGCGTGGTACCGGATCCCTAACATCGGTGAGATGAGCAACCTCTGGCTGCATTTCACCCGACACGGTCCGGACTTCACCCCGCCGGTGATCACCCGGGGCGAAGGGGTGACCATCTTCGACGACCGCGGCAAGAGCTACCTCGACGCGCTGTCCGGGTTGTTCGTGGTGCAGGTCGGTCACGGCCGCGCCGAACTCGCCGAGGTCGCCGCCCGGCAGGCGGAGACGCTGGCCTTCTTCCCACTCTGGGGATACGCCACTCCCACAGCGATCGAACTCTCCGAACGCGTCGCCGGCCACGCGCCCGGCGATCTGAACCGGGTGTTCTTCACCACCGGCGGCACCGAAGCCGTCGAAACTGCCTGGAAAGTCGCCAAACAGTACTTCAAGCTGACCGGCAAACCCGGTAAGCACAAGGTGATTTCACGCTCGGTCGCCTACCACGGCACCACCCAGGGCGCGCTGGCGATCACCGGCCTGCCGAAGTTCACGGCGCCCTTCGAACCGGTGACGCCGGGGGGTTTCCGGGTGCCCAACACGAACTTCTACCGCGCACCCGAACCGTATTCGGCGGACACGAAAGCCTTCGGCCAGTGGGCCGCCGACCGCATCGCCGAGGCCATCGAGTTCGAGGGACCCGACACCGTCGCGGCGGTGTTCCTGGAACCGGTGCAGAACGCCGGCGGCTCCATTCCCCCACCGCCGGGCTATTTCGAGCGGGTCCGCGAGATCTGCGACCACTACGACGTGCTGCTGGTGTCCGACGAGGTGATCTGCGCCTTCGGCCGGATCGGGTCGATGTTCGCGTGCGACGACTTCGGCTACGTGCCGGACATGATCACCTGCGCCAAGGGTCTGACGTCGGGTTACGCCCCGCTGGGCGCGATGATCGCCAGCGACCGACTCTTTGAGCCGTTCAACGACGGCAAGACGATGTTCCCGCACGGCTACACCTTCGGCGGGCATCCGGTGTCGACCGCTGTCGCGCTGGCCAACCTCGACATCTTCGAGCGCGAAGGCCTCAACGACCGTGTCAAGGAGCTGTCCCCCGCCTTGAGGTCCACGTTGGAGAAGCTCTACGACCTGCCCATTGTCGGCGACGTACGGGGCGAGGGGTTCTTCTTCGGCATCGAACTCGTCAAGGACCGGGCAACCAAGCAGACCTTCCCCGACGAGGAACGCTCCGCGCTGCTCGGCCAGGTGTCGTCGGCGATGTTCGAAGCCGGCTTGTACTGCCGCACCGACGATCGCGGCGATTCGGTGATCCAGCTGGCACCGCCACTGATCAGCGGTCAGGCCGAATTCGACACCATCGAGTCGATCCTGCGCGACGTGCTCAAGTCCGCTCACCCAGCCGGATGAACACCGCAAGGGCGACGGTGACCACCGCTGTCGCCGTGCCGACGTACAGCGTCTCCAAGGCGCCGGTCAGCAACATGCGCTCGACGAATTTGATGACGACGATGACCACCAGGACCTGGATGATCGGTCGCTTCAGATCGCCGAGATTGTGCACGGTCAGCCACTCGGGCAGGTGAAGGTCGGCGACGAAGAGCTCGAAGAGACCCAGCGCCACGATGAGTTGCACGGTCGCCAGCAGAAACAGGTCGACGACTTCCAGCAGGCTGATCACCGCGGAATCCTGGCGCCATCCCCCATGGGCCAACACCACAACAAGGTCCACGACGCGTCCAGAGGCCCATAGCAACGTCACCAGGGTCGTCACTGCCAACCCGCAGACGGCGATGACGATCAGGAAGCGGAGACGTTCAAACACCAGACGCACGACGGGATCCGGTCAACGTGATGGGCAGGCGCTTCAGCGAGTTGTTCAGGTTGGAGCGGATCCGCACCGGCTCGCCGCTGAGCTCGATGCGCGGGAAGGCGGCCAACAGCTCTTCGAAGAAGACGCGGGCCTCGAGTCTGGCCAGGTGCGCACCCAGGCAGAAGTGAGCACCCATCCCGAACGACAGGTGCGGGTTGGGATGGCGGTGGATGTCGAACGACTGGGCGTCTTCGAAGACGGTTTCGTCGCGATTGGCGGACGTGTAGTACATCGCCACCTTCTCGCCGGCCTTGATCCGGGTGCCTCCGAGCTCGGTGTCCACGAGCGCGGTGCGCCGAAAGTAGTGCAGTGGGTTGTCATATCGGACGATCTCCTCGACCGCGCGTGCAATGAGCGACGGATCGGCTCGGAGTTCGGCCAGCTGGTCGGGGTGCCGCAGCAGGGTCAGCAGACCCGACGACAGCATGCCTTTGGTGGTGTCGTTGCCCGCGGTGACCAGCTGCACGAAGAAGCCGCCGAATTCCAGGTCGGTCATCGGCCGGCCGCCGAAGTCGCCGTGGAGGATGGCTGAGGTCAGGTCGTCGGTCGCAGCGGTCGTCCGACGTACGACGGCCAACTCCATTGCGTAGGCGGCCATCTCGGCGCCACCCTCGCCGTTGCCGTACTCCGGGTCCTGACTGGACGTGATGCGCTCAGCCAGCTGCTGCAGGTAGGGCCAATCCGGCCGGGGCAGGCCGAAGAACTCCCCGATCACGTGGGTCGGCAGCGGAGCGGCGACCTGGTGGACGAACTCGACCTCCCCGTGTTCTCGGGCGCGCGCCATGATGGCGCGACAGATGGCGCGGACCTGCTGCTCGAGCCGAGCTATCGCGCGGGGGCGGAATTGCGGCGACAAGGGCGCCCGGTAGGCGTGGTGACGGGGCGGGTCCATGGCCGCCAACATGTTTCGCATCCTGCCCAGCGTCACGGGCGGTAGGTCTTCGATGACGATGCCGCCCTCGGCGGCCGAAAAGACCTCCGGGTGGCGGGCGACCTCGACCACGTCGGCGTGACGCAGCACGGCCCAGAATCCGGGCTCACCGTTCATCGGTTGCCAGTGCACCGGATCCGTGTGCCGCAACGCCGTGAGCGCTTCGTGCGGAACGCCGTTGACGAAGGCATCCGGGCTGGCCAGGTTGACGACATCGGATGCGGTCGGAGTGCTCATCCGATCAGCACCTGGGGGCGGGGCAGACCGGCGGCATCGCACAATGACAGGTAGTTCGCAAGGGTGCTGGTAGCGTCATAGACGCTCTCGATGTTGCCGTCCGCGTCGAGATTGAGGTTGGCGCCGTAGATCTGGAACCACACATGGGTGTCGTCCTCGAGTACCTGCAGCGTGTGGATGGAACCGGCGGGTTCGTACAGGAACGATCCCGCACGATTGACGTAGCTGTACTCCTGGTATCGCCAGGCTCCCGAGGTGGTGTAGGCGTACACCGGCCCGGTGTGTTTGTGCCGCTTCACCTCATAGCCCGCCCGGAACTTGTTCTCCACGATCCACAGGCCCTCGGCCGCCCTGACCTGGATCACCTTGAGTAACGAGCCGTCACCGACGTCGACGAACGGCAGTTCGTCGGCCCCGACATGCACGGCGGCGGGGACGTCGACCATCCTCATCGGACCATCGTCATCTGGCAAGCCTCCTAACGAAACACGATGAGACCACAATATATGCAATAGATTACATGTCAATATTTTCGTGAATTGATTTGCGCTAGATGGCTCGCCCCCTCGTCACCTCCAGAAGCGCCGCTTGCCCGGCCGCTCCGACATAGTCCGCTTGACCGCGTCGATCTGCACCAGAACCTGCCGGCCCTGCGGGCCGGTCGGCTGCTTCAGGAACCGCGCCAGCGCGGCACACAGCTGGTCGAGCGCGTCCCGCAACTCGGGGTCGGTGGCGGCGTCGCGATGCCGCTTCAACTCCTCGAGCACCGCGTCCAGACCGGACCGCCGCACCTGGGTTCCCTTCTCCACCTGCTTGAGCAGCTTGTCCAGCGGTCGCAGCGGGGCGGGCTTGGTGGCGGCCGCCTGTTCGGGCGCACCGCCGGCCGGCGGCGGCATCGCGCCCGCGGGTGCGGGCATGATGCCCTCCGGTGCGGGCATCGCGACGGCCCTTGCCGCAACCGCGTAGGCCCCGCCCGATGGGGCATACCCCACATTCGTCGCCCACCCCGAGGGCTGCTCGACGGGCTGGACGACCTCGGTCAGCGGCCCAGCGTCGGTGCGCTCGGGATCGACCGCGACGAAGGCGGTGAAGCGCGAGAGCACACCGAAGCGCACGGAATGGGCGACCAGCCGCGCGGCCAGCTCGTCGTCGGCGGAGTACGAGGCGTAGTCGTCCTCCAGGTCACGCACCACCGACCGGGCCCAATTGGTCTGCACGGCAACAGCTTCCGGGGCGACACGGGCAGGCAGCGTGGTGGCGAACGAGTCGTCGGCCTCGACGCGGAACGTCGCATCCCCGCAACCGCGGTAGCGACCGGAGATCACGCACGGGATGCCCGCGAAAGCATCGGGCGACCTGCCGGGAGTGACGGTGCCGTCAAGCAGTGACACTCCCTCGGCGCGCACCCGTAGCGAGGTCAGCGCCGGACGCCCGATGGTCCGGGCCAGCCGCGCCATCACCTCGTCCAGCCGTTCCTCGGACTCCACCAGCTCCGACCGGCCGTGACCCAGCCCCGCAAGCCGGTCGAGAAAACCGGCGTTGACGGCGCGGTCGATGCCCACACAGTAGATGCGCGTCCGCCCGACGGCGTGCGCCAGCGTCCGCAACAGATGGTCCTCGCCGGTGATCTGCCCGTCGGTCACCAGCACAACGCTGGCCTCGCGATCGTCGCCGGTTCCGGACAGGATGTCGACCGCCTGGTATAGGGGCTCGGCCATCACGGTCCCGCCGCGGCTTTCCAGCGAACCCAGCCACGACGCGGCGGCAAACCGGTTGCGGTCGGTCGCGTCCAGCAGACCGCCACCTAGGCCCGCGGGCACGTCGATTCGATCGTCGAAAGCCAGCACGCAGAACCGGTCGGCGCTGTCGAGCATGTCCACGATCCGGCCCGCGGCCCGCCGGGCGGCGATCATCTTCCAGCCGTCCATCGAGCCGGAGCGGTCCAGTAACACCACGACATCGCGGGGCGCACTGGACGTCTGCACCGGAGGCACCAGCGTCACCGACCAGGTGCCCTCGTCTCCTTCGGTGTCCGGGACCATTAAGGCCGACGACGAGAGCTCGCTGCGGTCGACCCTGAAGCGCAGCACGAAGTCGCGGTCCGCGCGTGCGCCAGGCTGCAGCTGCAATCGGGTAACCCCGTCGGCTTCGCCGACAGCGGTCGGCAGCGAGGACCGCAGTTCTGAGACCGCGAACCCGGCCCCGTCCAGACTCAGCGAGATCTGCAGTTCGGGACGCTCGTCGGAGTCCAGCAGACGCGGCGGGGTCACCCGGGATGCGTCGGGAACCGCATCGGTGTCAGGGGCCAAGCCGCTGCCGGTCTGGTCACCGGGCACCGCCGTCCCGGTGGTGTAGCGCGGGGCGACCACCAGCGGAAAGCGGAAGGTCGCTTCGCCGTCTTCGAACGACAGTGGGCCGGTCAACCGCATCTCGATGGTGGCTTCCTCGCCGGGCCCGAGGTTGCCCACCCGCACCGAGAACACGTCCGAGCGGTCCTCCTCCACGATCGCGGCGCGCTGGCCGGACACCAGCGCCTGTTCATAGTCCGCCCGGGCCTGCCCGCGTTCCTTGAGTACACCGATCACCCGGCGTCCGGCCAGCTCCGCGGAAAACTCGGTCACACCGGCGCGCGCCGGCAGTGGGAACACATAGGTGGCCTCGATCGTGGTGTCGCCGGCGTTGACGAATCGCTGTCGCACTCTGGAACTGGCCGTCATGCCGACCAGCGCGGTCTCGACGTGCAGCGCCTTCAGCGGTAGGGGCCGGCCGTCGCCGGCGCTCAGTTGAGCGCAGCCGGGCCGGCCGGCCCGAATCGGTTGCGCGGTTTCGACGGGAAGCAGCGGCAACAACTCAGCACTCATCGGGATTCCTTTCCTGGATTGGCGAGCAGGTCCAACAGCGGCGCGGCGGCGCGGCGCAGGGAGTCCAGTGCAGGTAACGGCCCGTCGACGAGCAACGTGACAGTGTCGGACAGCCGGACGGCCTGCAAGGGGGTGACGGTCGGCGCGGGAGCCGCGTCGGGGACGGCTTCGGGAGCGGCGTCGGGAACTGCGCGCCAGAATGCTCCGGCCGCGCGCGCGGGTTCTGCAGCCGGCTCCGGATCTCCCAGTCCGGCCGGCAGCGCGCTGTCGGGGATGGCGGCCAGCTCCTCGACCTGCGCCGAAGACATGGCGGCCAGGCGCTCGGCGATCTCGTCCAGCGACAGGCCCCGGCCCTGCAGGCGCTTGATGGCGACCAGCCGCACCAGGTGCGTGCGCCCGTAGATCAGGGCCCGGCCCCGGTTTCCGGGCCGGGGCAACAACCCGCGCGCCGTGTAGTAGCGCACCATGCGCTCGGCCGGGACGGCCTTGGCCTGACGGTTGTCCGGCGCTGCGCCGGAGGCCCGCACGGCCTCGGCGGCCGCAGCGGCGAATTCGGGCAAGGTGAGCAGTTCCATAACACCTGACAGTGTCATCTATTAATTCGACACTGTCAAATACTGACGCCTCGGGTATGCAACTTCCGCTACACCAGTCACAGCGCGGCGTCCGGCGATCGGCGCGCCGATCCCCTAATCTGCTCAGCGATGCCCTTCACACGGACCTCTTTACGCGCAGCGTCGTGCCTGGCCGCAGCGGTTTTCGCGATCAGCGGGTCAGGCGCGCCGGCCAACGCCGAGCCCAGCGCCGAAGTGAATCCACAGGCCGCCAACTGCCCCTACAAGATCAACACCCCACCGGCGGTCGACTCCTCCGAGGTACCCCGCGCCGGCGAACCGCCACTGCCGCTGGCCCTGCCGCCGACTCCGGTAGGCGGCAATGCGCTGAGCAGTTGCGGCATCGTGGCCGCGCCCGACACTCCCCCGGTGCCCGGCGACATCTCCGCCGAGGCGTGGCTGGTCGCGGACCTCGACAGCGGCGCCGTCATCGCCGCCCGTGATCCGCACGGCCGGCACCGCCCCGCCAGCATCATCAAGGTCCTGGTCGCAATGGCGTCCATCAACGCGTTCAGCCAGAACAAGGCCGTCCCGGGAACCGACGACGACGCGGCCGCCGAGGGCACCAAGGTCGGCGTGGACGCCGGCGGCACCTACACCATCAACCAGTTGCTGCACGGCCTGCTGATGCACTCCGGCAACGACGCCGCCCACGCGCTGGCCATGCAACTCGGAGGCATGCAGCAGGCACTGGAGAAGCTCAACGTGCTGGCCACCAAGCTGGGCGGCCGGGACACCCGGGTCGCCACGCCGTCCGGGCTGGACGGCCCCGGCATGAGCACCTCGGCCTACGACATCGGGCTGTTCTACCGGTACGCCTGGCGCAACCCCGTCTTCGCCGACATCGTTGCGACCCGCACCTTCGACTTCCCCGGCCACGGCGACCATCCCGGCTACGAACTGGAGAACGACAACCAGTTGCTCTACCACTACCCGGGAGCGATGGGCGGCAAGACGGGCTACACCGACGACGCCGGTCAGACCTTCGTGGGCGCGGCCAATCGCAACGGCCGGCGCCTGATGGCGGTGCTGTTACACGGCACCCGCCAGCCGATCGCTCCGTGGGAGCAGGCCGCACACCTGCTCGATTATGGGTTCAGCACCGCTCAGGGCACCCAGGTGGGCTCGCTGATCGAGCCCGACCCTTCGCTGGTGACCAAGGAGAGTCCGGCCAGTCGGGCACCCGACAGCAACCAGGCCGCAGGTCTGATGTCCTCGGCGGACTCGCTGCCGATACGCGTCGGCGTAGCCGTCATCGGCACCGTGATCGTGTTCGGATTGATCCTGGTGGCGCGCTCGATGAACGGCCGCGCACAGCACTGAGACCCGCTGTATCGCTCGTTGTTTGCCCGCAATGGCCGCCACTTTCGCGGCGCTTGGTAACGAATGCCTCAAATTTCCGCTCTAGCAGCCCTTTGAGGTGTACGTTCGCCGCGGATGAACGCACGACAGCGGACGTTTTCGATCACCCGCGTTCTGAGACGAACGTGGCTACTGCTCGCCGTCCTGATCGTGGTCGTCGTGGCGGCGCTCGGGATCTATCGCCTGCACACCATGCTCCGCGTACAGTCGCTCCCCCCGATCAGGATCGCGGCCGACGACGACCTCCCGCAGTTCGCCCCCAAACGCGTGACCTACGAGGTTTTCGGCCCCGCACCGACGGCAAAGATCGCCTACCTGGACCCGGACGCCAGGGTGCAACGGCTTGCCGACACGCCGCTGCCCTGGTCGCAGACCGTCGAGACGCCCCTTCCGGCGGTCACCGTCAACCTGCTGGCGCAGAGCGGCAGTGACCAGATCGGCTGCCGAATCCTGGTGAACGGCACGGTCAAAGACGAGCGATCGGAGACGGGCCCGAAAGCGTTGACCTTCTGCCAGGTGACCTCGGCATGACGCGAACAGAAGAGACACCGGACTCCGCCCCGCTCCTGTCCCGAATGATCCGCCGGTTCGCGGTGCTCATCACGCTGCTGTGGCTGGGGCTGACCGCGGTCGTCAACCTTGCGATACCGCAATTGGAAGTGGTTGGAAAGGCCCGTTCGGTCTCGATGAGTCCCGTCGACTCGGACTCGATCCAGACGATCAAGCGCGTGGGTCAGTTGTTTCACGAGTTCGATTCCGATTACGCCGTCACCATTGTGCTGGAGTCCGGCAAACCGCTCGGCGACGATGCTCACCGTTTTTACAAAGCCGTGATCGACAAACTTTCCGCCGACACCCGCCACGTCGCCCACATCCAGGATTTTTGGGGAGACCCGCTGACGGCAGCGGGATCACAGAGTCCGGACGACAAGGCCGCATACGTCGTCGTGTATCTCGTTGGCAGCGGCGAAACAGCCGCATACGATTCGGTGCACGTGGTCCGGCATAGCGTGGAAAGCATTCCACCACCGCGCGGGATCAAGGCATACGTCACCGGTCCGACTGCGTTGAATGCTGATCAAGCGGAAGCCGGCGACCAGAGCATCGCACGGGTCACCCTGATCACCAGCCTGGTGATCGCGGCGATGCTGCTTCTTATTTATCGGTCCGTCGTCACCATGATCTTGGTCCTCATCATGGTCGGCATCAATCTCGGCGCAATTCGGGGAGTCGTCGCCTTTCTGGCCTATCACCACATTTTCGGACTCTCCACCCTGGCGGTCAATCTGCTGACCCTCCTGGCAATCGCGGCCAGCACCGATTACGCGATATTCATGCTCGGCCGCTACCACGAGGCGCGCTACGCGGGACAGGACCGCGAAACGGCGTATTTCACCATGTTCCACGGAACCACACACGTGATTCTGGGCTCGGGCCTGACCATTGCCGGTGCCATGTACTGCCTGAGCTTCGCCCGCCTTCCCTACTTTCAATCGCTCGGCGCCCCCTGTGCCGTGGGCATGCTCGTCGCGGTCCTCGCCGCGGTCACCCTCGGTCCCGCCGTCCTGACCATCGGCAGTCTGCTGGGCCTGTTCGAACCCAAACGCAGGATGAAGACCCGCCGCTGGCGCCGGGTGGGGACCGCGATCGTGCGTTGGCCCGGCCCGGTGCTCGCCGCCACCTGCATCGTCGCGTTCATCGGCCTGCTGGCCCTGCCCAGCTATCGCACCACCTACGACCTCCGCAAGTTCATGCCAGCCAACATGCCGTCCAATGTCGGGGACGCGGCGGCGGGACGCCACTTTCAACAGGCGCGACTGAATCCCGAGGTGTTGTTGATCGAATCCGACCGGGACATGCGCAATCCGGTGGACATGCTGGTGCTCGACAAGGTCGCCAAAGCCGTCTTTCACAGCCCCGGAATCGCCCAGGTGAAATCCATTACCCGGCCCTTGGGGACGTCCATGAAGCACACCTCGATCCCGTTCATCATCAGCATGCAAGGTGTCAACAACGCCGAGAACATGCAGTTCATGAAGGACCGGCTGAACGATATGGTGGTGCAGGAACAGGCGATGGATCTGTCCATCGAAGTGATGCACCACATGTATGACCTCATGGGCCAGGTCATCGACAACACCGTCGATATGGATCACCTCACCCACGATATGTCTAGTATCACGGATACGCTGCGCGACAAATTGGCGAATTTTGAAGATTTCTTTCGGCCGGTTCGCAATTACTTTTATTGGGAACGGCACTGTTTCGATATACCCGCCTGCTGGTCGATCCGACAGATATTCGACATGTTCGACAGTGTCGACCAGCTGAGTGAGAAGCTTGAATATCTGGTCAAGGACATGGATATTCTGGTCACGCTGCTGCCACAAATGCGCGAGCAGATTCCACCCATGATTTCCACGATGACCATCATGCGGGACATGCTGGTGGTCTGGCACGGGACCTTGGAATCGTTCTACAAACAGTCCGAGATCAACAGCAAGGACCCCGGCGCGATGGGCCGGGTCTTCGACGCGGCCCAGATCGACGACTCGTTTTATCTGCCGCAGTCGGCATTTGAGAATCCCGATTTCAAACGGGGCTTGAAGATGTTCCTGTCGCCGGACGGAAAAGCCGCCCGATTCATCATCGCGCTGGACGGTGACCCGGCGACGCCCGCCGGCATTTCCCGCGTCGGGCCGATCAAGCAGGCTGCGGCCGAGGCGTTGAAAGGAACACCTCTGCAGGGTGCACTGGTCGCCCTGGGCGGCACTGCGGCCACATTCAAGGACATTCAGGAGGCAGCCGTCTACGACCTGTTGATCGCCGGGGTGGCCGCGATCAGCCTCATCGTGATCATCATGATGATCGTCACCCGCAGTGTCATCGCCGCCGCGGTCATCGTCGGAACGGTGCTGGTGTCCATGGGTTCCTCGTTCGGCCTGTCCGTGCTTGTCTGGCAGGACCTCCTCGGCGTCGACCTGTACTGGCTGGTCCTGGCGATGTCGGTGATCCTGCTGCTTGCCGTCGGGTCGGACTACAACCTGCTGCTCGTCTCGCGGCTCAAAGAAGAGATCGGCGCCGGTTTGAACACCGGCATCATCCGCGCCATGGCCGGCACCGGCGGGGTGGTGACGGCCGCCGGCATGGTGTTCGCCGTGACCATGTCGCTGTTCGTCTTCAGCGATCTGCGGATCATCGGGCAGATCGGCACCACGATCGGCTTGGGGTTGCTGTTCGACACCCTGATCGTGCGCTCTTTCATGACGCCGTCGATCGCCGCGTTGCTCGGCCGCTGGTTCTGGTGGCCGCAACGGGTGCGCCCGCGGCCGGCCAGCCAGATGCTTCGGCCGCACGGACCCCGGCGCCTGGTGCGGGCGCTGCTGCTGGCACCCACCGACCGGTCACCGCGCCCGCCCGCGCCATGAGACGGCAAGCTACGACGCCGGCTATCGCTGGGCCTCGGACCCCGGCGCGCCGATAGCCGACACAGCGGCCAGCAGCGACAGGGTCAGGACGACGAAGTCCGGCCAGGTGTCCGAGCGTTGCTGCGCGATGCCGCCGAGAACCCCGCCCAGCATCGCCGACTCGACCGCCACCAACGTCGAGCAGAACCCGATCAGCGTGCCTCGGTGTTGTCCTGGGGCCACGATGCTGATCCACGACATGGCCGCCACGAGGACGGCTTGGGCGGCGATCGTCGCCATAAAGAACACTGTGCCGTAGGCCCACAGATGGTTCCACAGTCCGCATGATTGGGCGGCGATGCACCACAGTGCTGCCGCCGCGCTCAGCATTGCGCTACCGAGCAACATGCCGCGCACGCCGAAGCGGGCGTTGATCTTGCGCCACAGCGCCGAACCGAAGATGAGCGCGACGCTGGAAAGGATCACAAGCAGGTTCAGACTGCCGGTGCGGTGGGCGACACGCAAGGTGTAAAAGGTGGTGCCGAGGGCGACCGGAGCGAACAACAGGTAGGTGATCGCAAACTGGCGGAACCACGGCTGCGATCGCGCGATCGCAAAGCCCTGCCGGTAAACGTCACACAACGACAGACGGGCCGGGATCGAGTTGGCCCGCATGGGACCGACGAACAGCGCCGCGACAGCGGAGGCGACAAGTCCCGCGGCACCCAGCCACAGCAGGTCACGATGCAACGCCATCTCGTCGCCGCGGGCCAGCGCCGGCACCACCAGCAGCGCGACGACGGTGGCCAGCACCGACCCGATCGCGCCTTGAATAAGCAGCAGTTCGCCCCGGCGCACCGCGCACAGTTTGCTGGCGATCATGTCGGTGTATGCGACGCTCGAGATCGCAACGACCACTCCCCCACCCGCACTCGTCACCAGAAAAACCGCGCCTACCAGGGCACCATCCCACGGAACGACCACGTCGCAGATGAAGAGCGCGGCAGCGCTGGCCGCAATCGCGGCCAGCAGCAGGTGGCGCATCTGACCAGCCCGCTGCAGCACCACCGGCGACAATGAGTTTCCCACGATCGACCCGAGTCCGTATGCCGGGAACAGCAGAGCGGCCACCCAGGTGATCCCCAGATGCGCGCTGATGTAGGGCAGTACCACCGCGCCGTTGCTGAGTTGCATCCCGGCGGTGTAAAAGCTGCCCTGGGAAAGTAGGCGCCCGAAAGGCTCGGTTTGAGCCCCAGGCACCAGCGCTGCCATGGCGACGAGTTTATTGCCGTTGACCAGGCAAAACAATCCTCTGATCCAATCCGGGCCGCGACGCGAGCAGGACCGATCTGCAGCCGGAAGTGACCGAAACAGCCTGCACGGCAAGGTGACCGGGCCAGCCCCCGGGCACCGGGCAGCGAGACCGCCCCGGGTTCCGTTTGTGCGGGCGGCGACGGCAGCTCTGCCCGGCCGCGTCTCGCGCGCACTTCGCACCTGATGAACGACCGGCGACAGCCGCGACAAGCATTACAATCTGCCGGATGACCGCCCTGTACGACGACGCCGGACTCACACTGGACGAGGACGGAATCACCATCAAGCGTTACTACTTTCCCTTTGCCAACGCCAAGCGGATCGCCTACTCCGACATTCAGGGCATCAAGAGTGAACAGATGGGCTGGGCGTCCGGAAAGGGCCGGATCTGGGGTGCGAGCGATCCGCGCTACTGGTTTCCGCTCGACGCCCGCCGCGGCCGCAAATCCACCCTGCTGGTGATCGACGTGGGCCGTCGGGTGAGAGCGTGCATCACTCCCGAGCGTCCGGAACAGGTCATCAAGATACTCAGAACCAAGGTGAAAGTCTGATCGCGCGGGGTTTGCTGGTCGGGCTGACCGCGGCCAGCGTCGGAGTCATCTACGGTTACGACCTGTCCAGCATCGCGGGCGCACTGCTGTTCATCACGAAGGAGTTCGACCTCACCACGCGCCAGCAGGAGCTGGTCACCACCACCGTCGTCATCGGCCAGATCGGCGGCGCGCTGGGCGCCGGGGTGCTCGCCGATACGATCGGGCGCAAGAAGACGATGGTGCTGATCCTCATCGGCTACGCCCTGTTCGCCGTGCTGGGAGCCGGTGCCGTCTCGCTGCCCATGCTGCTGGGCGCGCGTCTGCTGCTCGGGGTGACCATCGGAATCTCGGTCGTGGTTGTCCCGGTGTATGTGGCCGAGTCGGCGCCGGCCGCGGTGCGGGGTTCGCTGCTCGCCGGCTATCAGCTGGCGACGATCAGCGGCCTGATACTGGGTTACCTGACCGGCTACTTCCTGGCCGAATACGAGAGCTGGCGCGCCATGCTGGGGTTGGCCGCCGTACCCGCCACACTGCTCCTGCCACTGCTGGCGCGAATGCCTGACACCGCACGCTGGTACCTGCTGCGAGGCCGCACCGACGACGCACGCCGCGCCCTGCTTCGCTTGGAACCCGAGTCCACCGTGGACGCCGCGCTGGCCGACATCGCCACTGCGCTCGCCGAGGACCGCGGCGGCACCGGCGGCTTTCGGGAGATGGTGCGGCCGCCCTATCTTCGGGCCACGCTGTTCGTGGTGACGCTCGGCTTTCTCGTGCAGATCACCGGGATCAACGCCATCGTGTATTACAGTCCACGTCTGTTCGCGGCCATGGGGTTTCAGGGCTACTTCGCGTTGCTGGCGTTGCCGGCGCTGGTTCAGGTGGCTGGGTTGGCGGCGGTGTGCACGTCGCTGTTTTTGGTGGACCGGGTGGGCCGCCGCCCGATCCTGTTGTCCGGCATAGCGATGATGATCGCCGCCGACGTGGTACTGATCGCCGTCTTTGCCCGAGATCCCAACGCTTCAGGTGCGCTGGTACTCGGGTTCGGCGGCATACTGCTGTTCATCATCGGATTCAGCTTCGGGTTCGGCTCTCTGGTGTGGGTGTTCGCCGGTGAGAGCTTCCCCTCGCACCTGCGCTCAAAGGGCTCCAGCGTGATGCTCACCTCGAACCTCACAGCGAATGCGATCGTCGCCGGCTTCTTCCTCACCGCGTTGCATCTTCTCGGTGGTGCAGGGGTTTTCGCGATGTTCGGCGCCTTCTCGGTACTCGCGTTCTGGGTGGTGTATCGCTTCGCACCGGAAACCAAAGGCCGCCAACTCGAGGACATCCGGCAGTTCTGGGAGAACGGTGGCCGCTGGCCCACCGAAGCCTCGTGACACTGATCCAGGCCGGCACCGTCGTCGTCGACGACGAGGTCTGCCGCCCGGGCTGGGTGCGGATCGACGGACGGCAAATCGTTGCTTGCGGCACCGGTGCGCCACCCGCGCCAGTCGACGTCACATTGCCGAATTCTATTGTGGCGCCTGGATTTATCGACATGCACGTGCACGGCGGCGGTGGCGCGTCGTTCGGCGACGCTCCGGTTGCGGCCGCACGGTTTCACCGGCGACGCGGCACCACCACCACCCTGGCCAGCCTGGTTACCAGCGCTCCCGCCGACTTGTTGGCCGCCGTCCGCCTGCTGGCCGAGGCGACCAGGCAGGGCGTGGTCGCCGGCATCCATCTGGAGGGACCGTGGCTGAGTGTGGCGCGCTGCGGCGCCCACGACCACACCCAGATCCGCCCGCCGGATCCCGGCGAGATCGATGCCGTACTCGCCGCGGCCGACGGCACCATCCGGATGGTCACCCTGGCGCCGGAACTACCGGGCAGCGCCGACGCGATCCGGCGCTTCCTGGACGCGGGTGTCGTTGTCGCCATCGGTCACACCGACGCAACGTATGAACAGACCCAGCGCGCACTAGCCCTGGGCGCCACCGTCGGCACCCATCTGTTCAACGCCATGCCGCCGATGGGTCACCGCGAACCCGGACCGGCGCTGGCGCTGCTGCGGCACCCGGAGGTGACGATCGAACTGATCGCCGACGGCGTGCACCTCCACCCCGACGTGGTGCAGGCGGCGCTGCAGTGGGCCGGCCCGAACCGCGTGGCCGTGATCACCGATGCGACCGCGGCGGCCGGGTGCGGGGACGGTGAGTATCTCCTGGGGGCGGTGCCCGTCGTGGCCGCCGGCGGAGTGGCCACCGTGCGCGGCACCTCGACCATCGCGGGCAGCCTGGCGACCATGGATCAGCTCTTCCGATCGGTTGCCGGCAGCGCGGGACTGGGCTCCGCGGTGCGGGTCACCGCGACCACCCCGGCCCGGGCGCTCGGACTTGCCCGGGTGGGCGCCATCCGCTCCGGCTTCGACGCGGATCTTGTTGTGCTGCAAGCGGACTTCCGGGTGCAGGCCGTGATGGTCAAGGGGGCTTGGCAACCGGATCTCGACGATGACCAGCCCGCCGGACTTGTCGATCCGCCGGGTGTCTGCTAGCCGCCGCCCCCGGCCGGGCTGGTGTCGTTGAGGTCCGGCTGGGGGCTTGCCAGCGAGACTCGAGCCGCTTGCCGGGCGAGGAGCCAGGCACGGAACTCGGCATCGGCGGCCGCATATGCGTCTGCAGCAAACGCCGCGGCCCGAACGAACTGGGCATGAAACGCAGCAACCTGGGCGCTCACACCCCGGTAGGCCAGTGCGTACTCGGAGAAAACCGACGCAATGGCCGTCGAAACCTCGTCCTCGCCAGCGGCAGTCACTCGGATAATCGTGTCCGCAGCCCTGGCTCCGGCGTCGTTCAGCGCAGCGCCGATGTCCTCCAACTTCGTCGCCGATACCGCCATCACCCCCGGCGTGGCAACCACAAACGACATAGCGTCCTCCCGATTCTCGCCGGCCGGTCAGCGACATACCCGTCAGCGAACAGTGTCAGCAAAGACGTCACCATCCGCAGCGGCTTTTTCTCGAAGTTCACCTTCGGCGCCCGTACCGGTGATCTGTCCTGCAGGTCACATCAGGGCCGGGCTGCCCCGTCACCGGTGTGGACCCGTCTTTCCTTGGAGTCACCATCGGAGGTGATCGACGACTTCAGGTCCGTCAGGGAACAGGGCGGCGGGTTCACCGCACCACCGCAGACCGAACCGGCCGGTTAGCGACGGCGTCTGAACAAACGCGAAAGTGTCAGCGCCCCAACAGCTCCCGCCGCCATAGCGGCCACGGTCTGGCGTGGCCGCAGCCCTTCTTCCACCAGGATCCGCGGACTGATGACCGCCGGCGGCGGCGGGTCGACATGCTTGTCCTTCGGATCCTCCGGCGCCGACGTTGCCGCCCACGCGGTGGCGAACAGCACCAGCGACCAGGTCACGAAAGCGAAGACCATCAATCCCAGCACCGGCCCGAACGCCGCGCCTGCCGGGCTGCGGACCACCGTCTGCAGGTAGATCGAACCCACCTGCTTGAAGACCTCGAAACCCAGCGCCGCCATCAGCCCAGCCCGTACCGAAGTCGTGAAACGCACCGACTCCCGCGGTAGCCGGGCGATCATCCAGGTGAACAACAGCCAGGTCACCAGCACCGAGACCAGGACTGAGACACCCCGGAAGATCTCGTCGAACACCGAATAATCCGGTATGTGAAGCCATCGCAGGACCGCCGCCATCGGTCGCTTCTGTCCCAGCGCGCTCAGCAGGACGGTGGCCATGATGACCAAGAAGGTCCCCACCATGGCACCCAGATCGGAGAGCTTGGTACGCACGTAGCCGTCCGGTTCGACGTGCTGTTCCCACATTTCGCTCAGCGCTTCGCGCAGGTGCCACATCCAGCCCAGGCCGGCCCAGGCCGCCGTGGCCAGCCCGATCACGCCGACCGATGCGCGCGCATCGATCGCCGAATTGATCAGGTCAACCAGCTGCTGTCCGAGCTCGCCCGCGACCGCGGACCGGATACGGCCGTCGATCGTCTTCAGTAACTCCGGACGACTGGCCAGAACGTATCCGGCGGCCGCGAAACTCACCATCAGCAAGGGGAACAACGCGAATATCGTGTAGTACGTCAGGCCGGCTGCGAAGAACGTGCCCTTCTGTGCCGCGAAACGCTGGTAAGCGCGCAGCATGTGGTCGAGCCAGGGATGGCGGCGGCGCAGCCTCTCCAGGCGGCCCGGCTTGTCCGTCAACTCGGTCATGCCGCACCCGTCGTGGGCGCCGCCCAAGGGGTGCTGCAGAGCACCAGCACCCAGGTGAGGTAAGCGAAGACGAGTCGCCCCAGCAACGGCCCGAACGTCGCCGCCGCCGCGCTGCGCAGCACCATCCTCGGGTACACCGAGCCCACCGGTTCGAACAACTCGAACCCGACGGCCGCCATCAGGCCGGCCCGCATCGAGGTGGACACATCAACCGACTCCCGCGGTAATCGAACGATGACCCAGCTGACGACCAGCCACGACACCAGGAAAGATATCAGCACCGTGACGGTTCGCAAGACCCAGGGGAACACTGAAAGCTCGGGTATTCCAAGCAGATTCAGTGCCGTTTTGATCGGCTCGGCGGGCGCCGGCGCAGCGAGGGTGCCAGCTGCCGAATGCACCGCACCGACGGGTTGTTGACCTGCTCATCCTGCTCGCCTTGAGCCAACCTATTGCCTTTGCGGAAGGAAACCCAACCGATCGTAGACTCGCTGCAGCGTTTTGCTGGCTACATCGTTGGCGCGCTGCGCGCCGGCCGCGAGCACGGCCTCCAGCTCGGCGGGATCGGCCGTCAGTTCCTGCACCCGGGCCCTGATCGGGCCGATGTATTCGACGACGGCCTCGGCGGTGTCTTTTTTCAGGTCGCCGTAGCCACGGCCGGCATAGCCCTCGACCAGGGTGTCGATCGTTACTCCGGTGACCGCCGACTGAATGCTGAGCAGGTTCGACACCCCGGCCTTGGCCACCGGGTCATAGCGGATCTCGCGCTCGCTGTCGGTGACCGCCGAGCGAATCTTCTTGGCGGACTTGGCCGGATCGTCGAGGAGACTGATCAGCCCGGCGTCGGTGGACGCCGACTTGCTCATCTTCGACGTCGGGTCCTGCAGGTCATAGATCTTGGCGGTGACCTTGGGGATCAGCACGTCGGGGACCACGAAGGTGTCCGGGAAGCGACTGTTGAACCGCTGCGCGATGTCGCGCGCCAGCTCCAGGTGCTGGCGCTGGTCCTCCCCCACCGGCACCAGATCGGTGTCGTAGGCCAACACGTCGGCGGCCTGCAGCACCGGGTAGGTGAACAGGCCGACGGTGGTGGAGTCGGCACCCTGCTTGGTCGACTTGTCCTTGAACTGCGTCATCCGGGAGGCCTGGCCGAAACCGGTGAAGCAGCCCAACACCCACGCGAGTTGGCTGTGGGCGGGCACGTGGCTCTGCACGAAGATGGTGGCGCTGTTCGGGTCGATGCCCAGCGCCAGGTACTGGGCCGCGGTGATCAGGGTGCGGCGCCGCAATGCTTCGGGATCCTGCGGAATGGTGATGGCGTGCAGGTCGACGACGCAGAAGAACGCCTCGTACCCGTCCTGCAGGCCCACCCATTGGGCCACCGCGCCCAGGGCATTGCCGAGGTGAAGCGAGTCGGAGGTGGGCTGCACGCCGGAGAAGATCCGGCGGGTTCCGGTAGGGGTGCTCATGATGCCCCGATCTTTTCACGGGCCGTTCGCCGGGCGCGACGTCGCTCCGGCCTGACGCCCGACCGCGCCGCGGCCCGCCCGAGGGCCGGTTGCGGTACCGGCGGTACCGCATTTACTGTCGGAAATATGCGACGTCTGCGTAGACCGTCACCGGCGGGCGCCACTCGGGAGCCCATCCACCTCGGACCCACGGACGGCTCCGCGGAGCCGGTCCTGCTGCTACACCCGTTCCTGATGTCCCAGACGGTATGGGAGGTCGTCGCCCAGCAACTGGCCGACACCGGCCGCTACGAGGTGTTCGCACCCACCATGGCCAGCCACAACGGGGGTCCGCGCGCCGGCACCTGGTTTCTGTCGTCGCAGGTGCTGGCCGACCACGTTGAGCGTCAGATGGACGAACTCGGCTGGGAAACCGCACACATCGTCGGCAACTCGCTGGGCGGCTGGGTCGCGTTCGAGCTGGAACGACGCGGGCGCGCTCGCAGCGTCACCGGCATCGCCCCGGCCGGCGGCTGGACGCGCTGGAGCCTGGCCAAGTTCGAAGTGATCGGTAAATTCATCCTGGGCATTCCGCTGCTGGTGTTCGCCTATCTGTTCGGGCCGCGGGTGATGCGCGTTCCGTTCAGCCGGCAGCTGGCCACCTACGCGATCAGCGCCAAGCCCGAGGGGGTCAGCGAGCGCGAACTCAGCGTGATCATCGACGACGTCGCGCACTGCCCGGCCTACTTCCAGCTGCTGCTCAAGGCGTTGCTGATGCCCGGTTTGCAGGAACTCGCCGAGAACGCCGTCCCGGCGCACCTGGTGATCTGCACCAAGGACCGGATCGTCCCCTCCCCCAGATTCAGCAAGCACTTCCGCCACCATCTGCCCGACGACCACCAGTTCACCGTGCTCGAGAACGTCGGACATGTGCCGATGTTCGAGGCGCCGGGGCGGGTTACCGAGGTGATCCTGGACTTCCTCGAGGAAGTCTCGCCGCCCGCCCGCGTCCTGGAGCCGCCTGCCGGCTGAACCCGCCTGACACGGCGGCTGCGCTGCTGAATTGGCAGGGACCAGCCGCCATACGATAAGCTCCGAAATCGGTCATGAGCGCCAGCGTCAAGCCCCGGCTTGCTGGCCGGCAACCCTCCAACCGCGGTGGGGTGCCCCGGGTGATGACCAGGTTGAGTAGCCGCAACGGCTACGCGGCAAGCGCGGGTCCGCCGTGATCGGGCCCCTGAGCTGACAGGGAAACGAGATGCGCACTCTCCTCACTGCTACAGCTCTGTCCGCTGTGCCTTTCTTTGCTAACCGCCATTTCCAGAGCAGAAAGCGACCAGAGTGAGCTCCGACAACGACACTCATCAAGACACCGACCCGACCGCGCAGTGGTCCTTCGAGACCAAGCAGATCCACGCCGGTCAGCGGCCCGACCCGACGACGAATGCGCGCGCGCTGCCGATCTACCAGACCACGTCGTACACCTTCGACAACGTCGCGCACGCCGCCGCGCTCTTCTCCCTTGCCGAGCCGGGCAACATCTACACCCGCATCGGCAACCCGACCACCGATGTGGTCGAGCAGCGCATCGCCGCCCTCGAAGGCGGCGTGGCCGCGCTGTTCCTGGCCTCCGGTCAGGCGGCGGAGACCTTCGCCATCCTCAATGTCGCCGGTGCGGGCGACCACATCGTGTCCAGCCCCAGGCTCTACGGCGGGACCTACAACCTCTTCCACTACTCCCTGGCCAAACTCGGTATCGAGGTCAGCTTCGTGGACAACCCAGACGATCCCGATTCCTGGCAGGCCGAGGTCCGGCCGAACACGAAAGCGTTCTTCGGCGAGACCATTTCCAACCCGCAGATCGACATTCTGGACATCCCCGGCGTGGCCGAGATCGCACACCGCAACGGGGTGCCGCTGATCGTCGACAACACGATCGCCACGCCCTACCTGATCCAGCCGCTGGCGCACGGCGCCGACGTGGTGATCCACTCGGCCACCAAGTACCTGGGTGGGCACGGCTCGGCGATCGCCGGGGTGATCGTCGACGGCGGTACCTTCGACTGGGCCCAGGGCCGCTTCCCCGGCTTCACCACTCCTGACCCCAGCTACCACGGCGTGGTGTACGCCGAACTCGGACCGCCGGCCTACGCACTCAAGGCCAGGGTGCAGCTGCTGCGCGACCTCGGCTCGGCCGCGTCGCCGTTCAACGCATTCCTGGTGGCCCAGGGCCTGGAAACGCTGAGCCTGCGCATCGAGCGGCATGTGGCCAACGCGCAGCGGGTCGCCGAGTTCCTGGAAGCCCGCGACGACGTGCTGTCGGTCAACTACGCCGGGCTGCCGAGTTCGCCGTGGCACGAGCGGGCGCAGAAGCTGGCGCCCAAGGGCACTGGAGCCGTGCTGGCGTTCGAGCTGGCCGGCGGAACGGAGGCCGGCAAGGCGTTCGTCGACGCGCTGCAGTTGCACAGCCACGTCGCCAACATCGGCGACGTCCGTTCGCTGGTGATCCACCCGGCGTCGACCACCCACGCCCAGCTCAGCGCCGCCGAGCAGCTGGCCACCGGAGTGACTCCGGGCCTGGTGCGCCTGGCGGTGGGCATCGAGGGCATCGACGACATCCTGGCCGACTTGCAGCGTGGTTTTGCTGCCGCCGGGGTATACGGCGCCTCTAAGTCCGGCAGCGACCCGCAGACCGTGGCGGCCTTCTGAGGAGACCTGACATGACGATCTCCGACGTGCCTACCCAGACGCTGCCCGCTGAAGGCGAGATCGGCGTCGTCGACATCGGCCCGCTGAGGCTGGAAAGCGGCGCGGTGATCGACGATGTGCACATAGCCGTGCAGCGCTGGGGTGAGCTGTCACCGGCGCGGGACAACGTCGTCATGGTGCTGCACGCGCTCACCGGCGATTCGCACATCACCGGGCCCGCCGGCCCGGGACATCCGACCCCCGGCTGGTGGGACGGCGTGGCGGGGCCGGGCGCACCCATCGACACCGACCGCTGGTGCGCGGTGGCCACCAATGTGCTCGGCGGGTGCCGCGGCTCTACCGGTCCGAGTTCGCTGGCCCGCGACGGAAAGCCTTACGGCTCACGGTTTCCGCAGATCACCGTGCGCGACCAGGTGGAGGCGGATGTGGCCGCGATGGCCGCGCTGGGAATAACTCGGGTGGCCGCGGTGGTTGGCGGATCCATGGGCGGTGCCCGTGCGCTGGAATGGATGGTCGGTTACCCGGAACGGGTGCGGGCCGGGCTGCTGCTGGCGGTCGGCGCGCGAGCCACCGGTGATCAGCTCGGCACGCAGACCACCCAGATCGCCGCGATCAAGGCCGACCCGAACTGGCAGGGCGGCGACTACTACGAATCCGGTCGCGCGCCCGATGACGGGCTGCGGATTGCGCGGCGTATCGCGCACCTGACCTACCGCGGCGAAGTGGAACTCGACCGGCGGTTCGGCAACGACGCGCAAGACGGTGAGGACCCGACGGACGGCGGGCGCTATGCCGTGCAGAGCTACCTGGAGCATCAGGGTGACAAGCTGCTGGCAAGGTTCGACGCGGGCAGTTACGTGGCCCTGACCGAGGCGCTTAACAGCCACGACGTCGGACGCGGACGCGGCGGCCTGCACGCAGCACTCACCGGGTGCCCGGTGCCGGCGGTGGTCGGTGGGGTCACTTCGGACCGGCTCTACCCGCTGCGGTTGCAGGACGAGTTGGCCGAGCTGCTGCCGGGCTGCGCCGGTGCGCGAGTCGTGAAGTCGATCAGTGGGCACGACGGTTTCCTGGTCGAGTCCGACGCCGTCGGTGTGTTGATTCGCGAGACCCTGGACCTGGCGCTCGCCCAAGGCGCGTGTTCGCGGTGACCCGCTCCAGGCGTGACCGATCGCTGTCGTTCGGCTCGGCGGCGGCCGCCTACGAGCGGGGCCGCCCGACCTATCCGCCCGACGCCATCGATTGGCTGCTGCCCGCAGGCGCGCGCCAGGTACTCGACCTGGGCGCGGGCACCGGCAAGCTGACCACCCGGCTGGTCGAACGCGGGCTGGACGTGGTGGCCGTCGATCCGGTTCCCGAGATGCTGGAAGTCCTGAGCGCTTCGCTGCCTGACACCCGCGCACTGCTGGGGACGGCCGAAGAGATTCCGTTGCCGGACAACAGCGTTGACGCGGTGCTCGTCGCCCAGGCATGGCACTGGGTGGACCCGGCGCGCGCGATTCCGGAGGTGGCGCGGGTGTTGCGGCCGGGCGGACGGCTGGGCCTGGTGTGGAACACCCGCGACGAGCGGCTGGGCTGGGTGCGCGAGTTGGGCGAGATCATCGGCCGCGACGAGGACCCGCTGCGCGACCGCGCGACGCTGCGCGAGCCGTTCACCGACGTGCAGCGCCACCAGGTCGAGTGGACCAATTACCTGACGCCACAGGCACTTATCGATCTGGTCGCCTCGCGCACCTACTGCATCAACTCGCCGGCCGAGGTGCGCACCCGGACCCTCGGCAAGGTCCGCGAACTGCTGGCCACCCACCCGGCGCTGGCGAACTCCGCCGGGTTGGCGCTGCCGTACGTCACGGTGTGCGTGCGGGCCACCCTTTCCTGACAGCTCTCGTGCGTTGCCCTCGAGGCCGGCGCAGTTCGGAGCCGATCCTGACAGCGGCAACGGCCGGAACTGAACCTGGATAACACCTTTCCCGGATCTTCAACTCGGGTCTGAGCGATATCGGCCGGCAGCTCTCGGCTATTTCTTCACCGGTAGCCGCGCTTGAGCAGGTGTCTGGCTCCGGCGTTTATCGCGTCCCGTCCGGCGACGTCGAAGTCGAAGGCCGCACCTGCGTTGTGGGCGTTCGTGGCGGCGTTCGTGGGCTATGGATGGCCGGACTGGGATCCGGCGTCGATGCGGGCCGGGCCGCAGGCATGGCGGACCTATGGTGACGCGTTGAAGCAGACGGCCGGTGAGTTGGCCGGGACCCGCAGTGCGGTCACGGGCCTGCCGGAGTCGGACAAGATGGTGGCCGCGATCAATCAGCTGGGTCTGGGCATGGTTGATATTGGGGGCCAGTGTCATCAGGTGGCCGACGCGCTGAATTCGTTTGCGGGGAAGGTGGAAAGCACCCAGAACACCGTCCGGGATCTGCTGAATCACTTGAGCCCCATGGGCTTGGCCGGACTGGCCTTCTCGGCTTTCAGAGACGGCGATCCCTTGGGTGCGATCAAGGCTGTGGCTCATGACATCGACGTGCTGCTCGGTCATGTGCGCGATGAAGCCGATGCCGCTGGCCGGCAGTTCGAGCGGGGCCTGGGGGTGATCGATTCGGCCGCTGACGGACTGCAGCGCTGGATCAGCAGGGAATTTCCGGTGGTGGCCCCGGTCGCCAATGGCTTCATCGATATCGAGGTCGGAGTCTTTCACAGTGCTGCGCCTGCCGTCCAAGGCGCTGAAGAGCTGTCGCCGTCGCGGTTCCTCTACGACCCGAAAGGGGCGGGCAAGGCGTGGACGGGAGCGGCGCTGGCGGCTGGCATGCTGGCCCCGCCGGCGGCGGCCCTGCTGGCGGCGACATATCCGTCTGAGGCAGTCACGCTGGGCAATCGGCTCATCGCCTACGACGACTGGAATTCCGATCACCCGCTGCGGGGGCTGGGCCGCAACATCGGGGATGTCGCGCAATTCTTCATTCCGGGCGCGGGAGAGACCAAGCCTGCGGTGACCGCCGCCGAGACCTCGGCGCGGGCGAGTGAGGCGGGCGCCGGACTGGAGTCCGCGCTTGGTGCGACGGTGCGCGACGGCAGCGGGCTGCTCGGGCGAGTCGGCGAAGTCGGCGGTGAGATCGGTTCGCAGGCAGGCAAGGCCGCTGCTGATCTGGATCGCATTCCCGCGACGACGGTCGAACCGCCGCGGCCCCCGTCAGGCCCGGAGCCGCCGCAACGTGGGGCGATGCCGACCGAACATCCCGACGGCCTCGGTCCCCCGTCACGGCCGGGCATGCCGGCCGCGGAGGTCAAGCCGACCGCGGTGGAAGCCCCGGTCGAGCGGCCTGCGGTGCACGAGCCGCCACCGGAGCCTGCGCCGGCCGCGCGCGCACCCCGCGAACCCAGTTCGGCGCCACACACCGAGCCACGGCTGGAAACACACATTCCCACCCACCCCCTCGAAGCGCCGCTTGACGAATCGCCGGCAGCCGCGCACCCGATCGAGCATGCCCCTGGCGACCCGGCGTCTAGCCTAGTCCGTACGTGGTGCAGGAGCGGCCGAGTGTGATTCCCCGCAGTGGGTTGGATAGCGCGGGGTGGCGGGTCGAGGTTTCGACCGATCAGAATTTACTGCTCTTGGTCCAGTCCCTGGGAGTGGTGTAGCGGGCAATCCTTCGATGTGGTGGGATTAGAAGGGTAGTTTGCGGTCGGTGTTGGTGGGTGTCACCTCCAGCCGGTGTGACCGGTGTCGGCGAGCTGCTCGAGGCTAGTTATGGCGGGTTGATGCCGGCGTGAATTCGTTTGCCGTGCTTCGGTTTTTCGTGTTGCGGGCCCCAGTTCGGGCACCGTGGTGGCCGGTGACGCGGGTTCGACGTTGCTGTCGGCAGCGGCGCGAACCGGGATGTCCAGGCCGAAATAGCCTCAGCTCCAACGAGGCGGATCACGGCCTCTTGGCCCGGGGAAGCGCCGCCGGCGCGCAGGACGGGATTTTCGCATTGCGCGGCGGGTGGCTAACGACCGGATGATCTCGACCGTCGATACCCACGCTTGCCATGGGGCTAACAGGTGCAGCAGGAGTCAGAGTCGAAAGGCTGGGAATTGTATGGCGATTCGGCTTACGCCGATGGGGCCACCCGCAATGAGCTGACCCTATGCGGTCATGACAGGCGCGCCAAGGTACCCCGGTCCGCAACGCCAACGGCTATTCCAAAGACGAGTTCCGTATCGACCCGGCCGCCGGCAACGTGACCTGCCCAGCCCAGCACACCGTGGCCATCAGCACCGGCCAACGCCAGCACGTAGCTCGCTCGCTTCGGCCCATTCTGTGGGTCGTGGCGACTACGGGCGGAATGCACCAAATCTCGCCGCGGACGCGTGATCACCGTTCATCCTCATCAAGCCGCTCTGCAGCACGCCAAGGCCCGCCAACGCGATCCTGCCTGGCAGGCCAACTATCGCACGCAATCGGCCTGTCGTGGAATGCCACCCGGTGATGCCAATATCAGCCAGCCAATCCCATCACAGCTACCAACATGCCAATACCGCCAATTCCCCCTCCCGCTGCGGGTACTACATCAGCGGGCTCCCAGAGATCGGAGAATGGCCAGCTGGTACGAGGGAGGCGCGCCAGCGAGTTCGGGGAACACCCGCATGATCGGCGTTTCCGCAAGTCGTGGCGCCTACCAACCCCGCTTAGTGGATGGCGACGCGAGGTGAGGTCGCTTCCTGGCGATGACCTCGTCAGCGGCGCCGGTCCGATAGGCCGAATGTCGAGGAAGGCATGGAACGGCGTCACCGATCCTGTTAGCCAGGACCGGGCCAGCTGCGCACGGACTTGCAGGACTGGCCCGGTGCCGCCATGTTTAGCGCGGAAGGCCAACACCTCAGATGGCCGGCGTAGCCGGGCCGCCGGTGCCGCCCGTCCCGCCCGTGCCGCCGACGCCGCCGACACCCGAGCTACCGGGAGAACCAACTCCGGGCGTACCGGGAGCCGAGCCGCCCTGCCCGCTGCCGCCCAAGCCGCCAAGGTTGCCGTTGCCGCCGAAACCGCCATAACCGCCGGAGACGGGACCTACTCCGCCAGTACCGCCGTTACCTCCGCTGCCGCCAGCACCACCCACGTTGTTGCCGCCTATTACGCCATTGTCGGCAATGCCACCCACGCCACCCACGCCGCCTTGGCCGCCTTGGCCGCCAATCTGGCCGCCAACGCCGCCAACGCCGCCGTTGCCACCGTTGCCGGCGGGGCCGCCATACGTATAGCCTCCTCCGCCATTCCCCCCGCTCCCACCGGTGCCGCCCATCCCTCCAGTGTCAGTGCCCGCGCCGCCGGTCCCGCCGACGCCGCCGGTTGCACCGGTTCCGCCGTTGGTTCCGCCAGACCCGTCCCCGCCGGCACCGCCGTCCCCGCCGGTACCGCCTTGCCCGCCAGTGACGCCGCTGCCGCCGGCGCCGCCGGCACCGCCGGCACCGCCGCCGCTGCCGCCGCCGCTGTCACGGGGGTACCCGGCGCCGCCTTTGCCGCCCATACCGCCGACGGCGCCGGTTGGAGTGAGTGATCCGTTGGCACCCATTGTTGAGCCGCTACCGCCGGCGCCGCCAGCGCCGCTGTCGCCGGCGTTGCCGCCGTTGCCACCCGGGCCGCCGTTGCCACCGTCCGTGCTGCCCAGCCCGCCGTCGCCACCTTGTCCTGGGGTCCCGCCTAGGCCACCGGTTCCGCCGTCACCGCCGACGCCCTGGCTGCCTACTTGGCCCGCGGTTGCGGTGCCGCCGGCTCCGCCGGTCCCCCCTGTGCCACCGGTTCCGCCTTGTCCGCCATCGCCGCCTAGTCCGCCGGCGTAGCCGTGATGCGGCGCCCCAGCGCCGTCGACACCGTTGCCGCCGGTGCCGCCGACCCCGCCGGTGCCGCCAGCCCCGCCCATACCGCCGTTGCCGGCCTGGGCTCCGCCCTTACCGCCGGCGCCGCCGGTGCCGCCGAGTCCGCCGGTGTCACCGTTGCCGCCGCTGGCGCCCGTACCGTTGTCGGGGGAGACGCCGGTGCCGTCGGTGCCGGCGATGCCGGTGCCGCCCTGGCCCCCGGTGCCGCCTTCGCCGCCGTTGCCGACTAGTCCGCCGTTGCCGCCGTTGCCGCCGGTGCCGCCGGTTGCGCCGGCAGCGGCCAGGGTGCTGGCGTCGGCGCCGGTGCCGCCTTTGCCGCCGTTGCCGCCGCTGGTGGGGGTGGTGCCGGTGGCCCCGGTAGCGCCGGTGATGGAACCGGTACCGCCGTGTCCGCCGGCTGCGCCGGCGCCTGGGTTGCCGCCATTGCCGCCGGTCCCGCCGACGCCGCTGTTGACGGTCCAGTCGCCGGTGCCGCCGGCCCCACCGTCGCCGGCGGCGCCGCCGGTCCCGCCGGCCCCGCCAGCCCCGCCGGCCCCGGTGTTGCTGCCGACCGGGCCGAATCGCAGCGAACCACCGTGTCCGCCCGCCCCGCCGTTTCCGCCAGTGCCTGCGTTGCCGCCGTTGCCGCCGTTGCCGCCGGTACCACCTGCCGTAGCCGCCGTTGCGCCGGTGCCTCCTTGACCGCCGTCGCCGCCGCCGCCGCCGGCCCCGCCGGTGCCTCCATCACCCCATAGCAGGCCGCCGGCACCGCCGGCACCTCCGGCGCCGCCGACCCCGCCGGTACCGCCGTTGACACCAGCGCCACCGGCTGCACCCTGCGCGCCGAGTCCGCCGGTGCCGCCGACCCCGCCGCCACCGAGTAATCCGGCGTGCCCGCCGTTGCCGCCCAGGCCGCCCATGACGCCTAGGGTGGTGGCCTTCCCGCCGATTCCGCCGGTTCCGCCGTTGCCGATGAGCGCGCCGCTGTTGCCTCCGGCGCCGCCGGTGCCGCTGCCCAAACCACCGATACCGCCGGCCCCGCCATCGCCCAGCCACAGGGCACGGCCGCCGCCGCCGCCGGTGCCGCCGTTGATTCCGCCGGTGCCGCCGTGTCCGCCGTTGCCCCACAACCAGCCGCCGGCGCCACCGGCGCCGCCGGCGGCACCCGCGCCGCCGGCGCCGCCGGTGCCCCCGGTGCCCAGCAGCCCGGCGGCGCCGCCGGCACCGCCGGCAATGCCGGGATTGGTGCCGGCTGCGCCGGTGCCGCCGTTGCCGATCAGCAATCCGCCGGCACCGCCAGCCTGGCCGGGTGCGGTACCGTCGGTGCCGTTTCCGATGAGTGGGCGCCCCAGCAGCGCCTGGGTGGGGGCGTTGATCAGGCCCAGCACATCGCGCTCGAGGGTCTGCAACGGCGAAGCGTTCAGCACTTCGGCAGCTCCGTAGCTACTTCCGGCGACAGTCATTGCCTGCACGAATCGCTCATGGAAGGCCGTCGCTTGGGCGCTGAAGACTTGATACTGCTGGGCGTGTTGGCCGAACAGCGCCGCAATGGCCGCCGAGACCTCATCGGCGCCTGCGGCCGCAACAGCCGATGTTGACGCTGCCGCCGCTGAGTTGGCCTCGCTGATCGTGGTGCCTATTCCGGCCAGATCCGAAGCTACGGCCGCTACAAGATCGGGCGCCACATGGACAAAAGACATGGTCTGGTTTCCTCCAACACGCGAGCATTGCACGCCGCCGACCGGGCGTCGTTGTAGCGTGCGCCCACGAGTTGCAGGCGTCTAGTCGAAGGTTTTGAACAGAATATTGCGATATTCATGAACGTTGGTGTCTGTTTTGACATCCGCGGAGCGGGTCAAATCACGCTCGGCTAGCCCATATCGACTTTGTGCGATCCGGCTGTCGCGACGAGGTGTCGCAGGCGGGGAAGGCTGCAGCGTCGCCATACTCCGTCGAGCGCAGCGGTTAACAAGCGACCCGGCACCCATCGCGGGGTCACGGCCTCGGCAAAGTCGCGAAGAGAGCGTTTGACCTGCAATGTTGTGGGTGTGACACGCGGGAGTGGTGTGGTTACCAGGCGGCTACGGCAGAGCACGGGATGATCACAGCTCTCACACCAGTCACATCCCAGGAAGCTCCACCGTGCCCGCTGTGTCATCATCGCTCACTTTATCCGTTGTCGATGACTCCGACCCGCTGCTGGGCGAGTTGGCCGACGTCCCCGCCGCACCCGACGGTTTGCTGGAGCTGATCGCCAAGGTGCCCGACCCGCGCAAACCACGCGGGAAACGCCACGGGTTGGCGGGCGTGCTGGCGATCGCGCTGGCGGCCACACTGGCGGGTGCGCGTTCGTTTGTCGCGATCGCCGAATGGGCCGCCGACGCCGCACCGGGCGTGCTGGCGCTGCTCGGCGTCACCAGCACGGCGCCGCGTGAGTCGACGATCCGCCGCTGCCTGCAACGACTGGCTCCCGACGAATTGGACGCGCTGATCGGGGCGTGACCACCTGGACCGGCGAAGTGTCCACTCCCCTACGCTTCCCCGGCCAATACCTCGACCCCGAAACCGGCTGGCACTACAACCGCCACCGCTACTACCAACCCCACACCGGCCGCTACACCACACCAGACCCACTCGGGCTCGCACCCGCGCCCAACCCGCACACCAACCCGAGCAATCCGACGAATGCGATCGACCCGTTGGGACTGATTCCGTGTCCAGAAGAGCCGGCAGGTCGAGCAGACAGCTTCGCAGCCAGGGTTGGCCTAGAACGGCAACTAGCACGCCAGCTAGCAACATCTGTATTCAACCCGAACGGCACACCCCACCCCCATGTGATCGCCGCATCAAGGCCGATTATCGGAGGAGCAGACCTCGCGAATAGGCGGGTAATCGATGGATTGACGGCGGACGGCAGTTCTATCGGCGAATAGAGCAAATTTAAAACACCGAGATACAGATTCCCAGACGGCACTTTTGAGGTCCATTTTTACCAGAATTCGCGCACCGGCTTGATAACCTACGACTTCGATTATTAAGCTAAAGTTTCATGGAGGCTTTGGAATAATGCGAGTACGTTGCACTAGAATATTTTTGCTCCCCCACGGCGAGCTGACGGAGCATCCGGCAATACGAGTCGGCGCGGAATACGATGTCATCTCGATCTTGTGCGTGCCCGGGATGGATCCTTCGATCCGGATTTATGATGAGAGTGGGATGCCCAGCATATGGTCCTCTCGCATGTTCGTTACTGCTGTTCCTGAGATTAGCTTCAAATGGCAGATTCAGAACGATTCCTCTGGCGCGGTCAGGCTCGGTCCAGAGCCATTTTTAGTACCTGGCTTCTGGGAACACTTCTTCGACGGCGATGCCGAAGCAATTCAGACATTCGAGGAAGAATTCTTGAACTACCGTGAGGGTCCCAATTTCTGAGTTTGGCCGCCTGCGCTTGGGGCGCACACCATCTGTCGAGCCGCTACCGTCTGGACAGCTTGGGCCGTATCAACGCCGCCGCGGTCGGTGATGTGCTCACCGAGCAGTTCGGCTACGACGCCACCCACAACATCACCGCGGCTGCGTGGTCGGGCGACGGTGGGCCCCGGCGCTGGCAGTACCGCGGCACGTTGCTGGTTGATGACGGGCGTTCGCACTACACCTACGACCGTGTCGGACGCCTCGTGCGTACCGTGACCCGGCGCCGGGGACGTAAACCTGAGGTCTGGCACTACCGGTGGGATGCCTACGACCGGCTGCGTGCCGTCAGCACCCCCGACGGGCAGTCGTGGGCTTACGGCTATGACCCAGCGAACCGGCGCACCCACAAAACCAACACCACCATCGGTGACACGCTCACCTTCTCCTGGCTGGGTGATCAGCTGATCGAGCAGACCGCCGCCGATGGTGAGACTCTCACCTGGTCGTATGCGCAGGGCGCGCTGACCCCGCTGGCTCAGGTCCAGACCACCCGCTGCGTCGACGTTCCGCGCCGGGTCGGCGCTACTTCGTCGGCACCCACGCGCGCCTCCGCGCAGCCCGAGATCGACCGCGCGTTCTACGCCCTGGTCACCGACCACCTCGGCACCCCCACCCACCTCATCGACCCCGCCACCGCAACAGTCGCCGCGCACGCCACCACCAGCCTGTGGGGACACACCACCTGGACCGGACAGGCGTCCACTCCCCTGTGCTTCCCCGGCCAATACCTCGACCCCGAAACCGGCTGGCACTACAACCGCCATGGCAATTGACTTTTGCCTCCGGGGCCTGTTTCACCACTCAAGCTTCTTCGGCGGTGAGGATGTCGCAGCGGCAGGTGAACTTGTAGTGAGGGATGGAAAGATTGAACTTGTGCCGGACCACAGCGGCCACTACGCGCCAGTCCAATTGCGTACACAGCAGGTGCTCGATCAGCTCGCAAGCCAAGGCATCGTGGTGGATCCGAAAAATGTCGAATACTGGGCACCGTAGGGGTGGAAGCGATGACAATCGACTGGCACGGACCTGTAAACCAGCTACTGTATAGTTTGACCTTCACGCGAGAGATTACCGATGATATTATCCAATTTAACGCTGACAGCACGATACATAACTCAACGCTGACTCTTGGTCCTGATGTCTTCTACAAAGCAATCAACGAGGCACTTGCCTCGGGCGACGATCTAAAAAGCACGCAACTGCCTCAGTATGACCACGCAGCGATAACAGAATTTTTGACTGCAGTCGCCGACCGGCTGGACGCATTGCGTCCATCGCCCTTGCGTCCATTCCACCAACTCGACGCGGCCGCGTGGGCCAAGTCTGGATGCACCACACCCATCGCTCTCATCGATGCCCCAATTCTAGACTTGACCAATCTATTGAACCTCCGATTCAGCCCAGCAGGAAGTGCAGTGCCGGGACAGTATGTATCCATGATCAGGTTGTGCTCCGGTGAAATAATCGCACTCCTAGGTTCATCTGCCCTAGGTAAGAAAGTCGCTTTGCTGGCTGATATTAGCGGCGATCCGGACACGACCATTGAACGATTCATCACCTCGACCGGAATTCCGCCCGAGAAGGTCGTGAAGGAATAGGAACGCGTCAGGCGTGTGACGCCCGCCAGTGTCATACCGTTGGTGCTGACCCGGCAGCATCGTTCGCAGTTTCGCCGCGGCGTGTGGTTCGGGCCGTCGTGGACGTCGACATTCGACGCCCGGGTGGTGGTGAGCGAGGACGCCGTCACCACGGTCGACGCCGACGGCACCATGCTGCGCTTCGATCACCCCGGCCTGGATTCGCCGCAGCAACCGCGGCACGGCCGGAACTGGTTGCTGTTCCGCACAAGCGGCGGCGGATACCGGCTGTTCAGCCAGGACACCGAGCGCAGTTACCAATTCGAGCCTAAGAGCGGACTCAACGGAACCGACCTGGCCGTCGGGGTGCTGTCGATCTCGGCGATCACCGACCGGCATGACAACCGAATCCTGTTCCATTACAGCGACAATGGGATCCCGGTCGCGGTGACCCATTCAGGCGGGTATCGGGTGGATGTGCTGTCTGACGGTGCGCGCATCACCGGTTACGAGCTGGGCGGCCAGGGTATCGCGTTGCGTCGTTTCGGCCATGACGGCGGAGATCTTGTCTCGGTGACCGACGGGTGCGGCGCCACAACGTCTTTCGCGTATGACGGCGACCACCGGATGGTGGCATGGACGGACTCGGTGGGCGCACGCTACGACAACGTCTATGACGCCGATGGGCGGATCACCAGCCAGCAGGGCACCGAGGGGGTGTGGGCCGGCACGTTCGATTTCGTGTCTACCTCCGACGGGCTGGTGTCGACCTTCACCGATGCGTTCGGGGCGCAGACGGCGTATGAGTTCGATGCCGATCT
Source organism: Mycobacterium gordonae (assembly GCF_017086405.1). Classification (NCBI taxonomy): domain Bacteria; kingdom Bacillati; phylum Actinomycetota; class Actinomycetes; order Mycobacteriales; family Mycobacteriaceae; genus Mycobacterium; species Mycobacterium camsae. The sequence continues at coordinate 1,529,441 of NZ_CP070973.1, read as the reverse complement.
TCGGCCCCGGCGGGTGATGGATCCCGAAGGCCGGATCACCGCAACCGAATTCAACAGCTTCCGCGATCCCGTCGTGGTGACCGCCCCGGGCGGCGCGGTCACCCGGTATGAGTACACCGAGCACGGAGACTTCGCCGCGGTCACCGATGCGCTAGGCGCGGTCACGCGGTTCGGCTATGCCAGCCCTCGATACCCCAATCTGATTGTGCGCGAAGGCCGCTCACCGGTTGCCGGGTTGCACATTCCCTCCCTACGCCCTAGTCACCGACCACCTCGGCACCCCCACCCACCTCATCGACCCCACCACCGCAACAATCGCCGCACAAATAGCAGGTCTGGCAAACCTTTCCGGCGGAAGGCTGTCTGCATTCCCGATCTCGCATCCTCCCGTAGCATCACCGCCCATGGGCTTCGAGGAACTCACCGACGAGGAATTATTGCGGTGGCTTCGCAGCTGGATCGGCGACGCATCCGCGATCGCCCCCATCGAAGCTCCCGCCGACGTCGGCCAGATCACCGTGACGGTGCAAGGCGAACTTGACCGGGTACAACTCACAGCCGCAGCGATGGAACTCCGGCCGGACCAGCTCGGCGAAGCGATCGAGCGCGCGTATGTGCACGCTTATCAGGCGGCACTGCTGCAAGTCGACCAAATCCTCGACCGGATCAGCCAGGACGTCGAAGGCAACCGCGCGCTAACAGCCCGGATCAAAAGGATCCGCACCGACTACACCGATCTCCGCGGCCTCAAAGCCATTCTCAAGCGACGTCAGCGCAACGCCGACCCAGACACCGGATGGGAAGACCCCACCGAATGGGACCCCGCGGCCGATCCCTTGCGCCGCGGGATCTGAGCAGCCACGCAGCAGCTGCCTGGGGATAAGCTGTCCCATCTCCGCCGCCCGGACACTACGCTGTCCTCACCAAACAGGACGGATCGAGAGCGAAGACCAACAGATGGCTGAATCGAGCGGCGGCCCACCTCTGAGCGTCGACCCTCAAGGGGTCATCACATCCGTCAAAGGCATCGATGACGTGACCGCCCAACTCAAGAAGGACTTTTCGCAACTCAAGTCCGAGGCGGAAACCGTCATCAAGGGCTCCTGGACCGGCGCCGCCGCCGACAAAGTGCATGCCGGCTGGCACGAGTGGCAAGACGGTTTCGACAAGATCGCCCGCGCCCTTGAGCAGGTCAACGGGATCGTCGGGCAAGCCGCGCATCAATTCCACCAGGCCGATCAGGCGGGATGAACCGATGAGCGGCAACGACGACGCCTTCACCGTCGACCTTGCGGCGCTCGATGCGCTGATCGAGCACATGGCCCGCTTCACCAGCGCCACCGATACAGCAGTCGCGCACGTCGACGCCTTTGTCGCCAGCATGCCCTGGGAAGGCGCCACCGAGCAGGCACACAAGCAATGGCACGAACTCTGGCGCTCGGGCGTCGACGAACTGCAAGAGGGCCTGCGGAAAATCCGCGACGGCGCCGCGATCGCGCACGCCAACTACCGCGAGGCCGTCAGCGCCAACCTCGAGATGTGGGACTGACCGCCGCCGACGCGGGCATACAGAAGCCATCCGGAGGTTGGGAGAATACCAACCAGAATATTGACCTTAACCCCATCCATGGAAACAAAGAGACGCGGGAAAACATTACCATCGACAGATTTGTCGAGTCTGTATCTGCGTCGCTCGAAGATACCGGTCAATTTCTACAGACGCGCGCCAGAAACTCCCCGAGCAACCGTCGTGGCAATTCTTCACGGAGATGCTGTTGACGGCCAAATCTGCGAATAGAGCCGATCCGACGGGAGGTGATATCACCGGCGATATCGTATTCCAGAGACGGGTGCCAACCGTCTCCGGGTACGCAAGTGACGGATGAGACTTGAGGACGCCCCGACCGGCCCGACGTCAAGCGGCCCCGGCAACGAATTCAACCGATGGCAGCCAGGTACGCCGACCCTAGGTTCGCTGCCTGACCTCACCCAAGCGCAGTACCTCTGGATGACTGCGCGCTGCACAGACGACCACTATTGCGCAACCGGCAGTTCCGGACACAGGGTGATGTACCCGACCTTGGGCGATATCCACTGCTGCCAGTCTTCGTGACTCACATTCGACGTCAGCTTCGAACAGAGCAACTTGACGGTCGCATCGAGCGGAGTCGGCCACAGCCGCACCGTGGTGTCGGCGCTGCCGGAAGCCAAGCTCCGCCCGTCGGGGCTGTACGCGACGCTGAGTACGGCGTCGGTGTCGCTCCAGAGGGCTTGGCCCAGCGGATGCGCGTGGGTCAGGTCGTCCAAGTTCCACAGCTGCACCGCGTGATCCGCGCTGCCGGACGCCAACGTGTGGCCGTCAGGACTGAACACCACCTGATACACATAGCCGGTATGCCCGTGCAGCGGACGGCCCAGCGAACTCGGGCGCGCCGGATCGGTGAGGTTCCACAACAACACCGTGTCATCGGCACTGCCGGAAGCGAGTGTGCGGCCGTCGGGGCTGAAGGCCACGCTGAAAACGGCGCTCATATAGCGGCGAGAGGGCTGACTCAGCGGGACTACATGATTTCGTTCGGTCAGTGTCCATAACCGGATGGTGGCGTCGTCGCCACCGGAGGCCAGGGTGTGCCCGTCGGGACTGAAGGCGACACTGCGCACCGGCGCGCTATGACCCGTCAGCGGCCCGCCCAACGCAACCGGACGCGCCCTGTCCGCGACATCCCACAACCGGACGGTGGCATCGTCGCCACCCGAGGCCAGGGTGCGCCCGTCACGACTGAACGCCACACTGCGCACCGGCGCGCTATGACCCGTCAGCGGCCCGCCCAACGCAACCGGACGCGCCCTGTCCGCGACATCCCACAACCGGACGGTGGCATCGTCTCCGCCGGAGGCCAGGGTGCGCCCGTCGGGACTGAACGCCACACTCTCCACGGCGCCGGTATGGCCACGCAACGGCTGACCCAGCGCTCGTGGGTGCACCGCGTCCGCGAGATCCCACAACCGGATGGTGGCGTCGTCGTTTCCGGAGGCCAGGGTGTGCCCGTCGGGACTGAACACCACGCTGTGCACAACGCCGGCATCCGCCTGGATCGGCAACGCGGTGTCGAGGTTCCACAGCTGGATGTGGCCGTCCTGACTTCCCGAGGCCAACGTGCGCCCGTCCGCGCTGAACACGATGCTGGGCACGTTTCCGCTGTGCCCCGCCAGTGGTCCGCCCAACGGACGGGTGTGTGCCGGGTCGGTGACGTCCCACAATCTGACGGTGTCGTCGTCGCTGCCGGAGGCCAATACGTGCCCATCGGGACTAAAGGCCAGACTTTGCACGACGCCGGTGTGCCCGAGCAGGGGTTCACCGAGTTTCCTCGGATGTGCGGGGTCGGCGAGATCCCACAACTCGATGTCGCCGTCGCCGCTACCGGAGGCGAGGGTGCGCCCGTCCGGGCTGAAGGCCAGATCCTGCACGAAACGGGTTTGACCCGAGAGGGGTTCGCCCAGCGGGACCGGGTGCGCCGGGTCGGTGAGATTCCACATTCGGACCTTGCCGTCGCCGCCGCCGGACGCCAGGATCCGGCCGCCCGGACTGAACGCCACACTGGCGATACCGGCGCCCTGGCCCTGCAGCGGCCCACCCAGCGGACCCGCATGCCCCGGATCGGCGACATCCCACAACCGCACCGTGCCATCACCACCACCGCAGGCCAGCACACGCCCGCCGGGACTGAACGCCACGCTGGCCACACCCGCGCCCTGGCCCTGCAGCGGCCCACCCAGCGGACCCGCATGCCCCGGATCGGCGACATCCCACAACCGCACCGTGCCATCACCACCACCGGACGCCAGCACACGCCCATCGGGACTGAACGCCACACTGGCCACAGCGGCGCCTTCACCCAGTGAGACCAGTGCGCGTGGGTGCGCCGGGTCGGTGACGTCCCACAACCGCACAGTGCCGTCGCCGCCACCGGAGGCCAGGATGTGCCCGTCGGGACTCATCGCCACGGTGCCGACCGGTGCCGGCGTGGAGATGATGATGCGCGTGTCGTTCAGGACGCTGGCGGCGGTGTAGAGGGCGCCGCGCCCAGCGGCCGGGTCCGAACGCAGCCGTTGGGCCGCCAGCGTGGCGGTGAGCGCGCGAATGTTGCTGTCGGTGATGGTTCCGGAGAACACCGCGGCGGCTTGGGCGTCGAGTTCGGCGGCCAGTTCGTTGCGCGCTTCACGGGTCGCCTGCCTGTACATGGCCACCGCCACCGCCGCACCGATGACGGCGATGACGGCGATGACGGACGTTCCGGCGAGGACGGCGCGCAGGATCCGGCTCCGCTGTCGCAGTGCCGCGGCACTGTCCTGAGCCTGTTCGCGCGCTTGGGTTTCCGCGGCGGCAAGTTTCTTCGCGGCGTCGAGTTCGGCTTGCTGGCGCTGCTTTTCGAGCGCGACCTGTTCGTTTTCACGCTGCCGCGAGGCGAGCAGGTAGTCGCGGACATGGTTAAGACGGTCGCGGAATCCCGGTTTGGCGGAAAGGTTTTCGGCCGCGGTCAGCCGAGGGCCGGGCAGCAGCCAGGCGTCCTCGCGATGCTTCTTGTGCCACTCGGCCGCACCGCGTTCCAACGCGTCGGCGGCCTTGAGGTCTTCGCTTTCCTCCGTCAGCCAGCCGGCCAGCTCCTCCCATTGGCGCAGCAGGCTTTCCAGAGCAACCTCGACGACGACCACGCCGTCGCGCAGGTCTTTCATCAGCAACCGCCGGGCGATGAAACGCTCCAGCAGCGGATGACTGTCAGCCGGCAGGTCGTCCCAGCGCGCCAGCCGCCGCATCGGCTGGTCGTTGTCGGGATTGATGGTGGCCAGCCAGGGAATGAATGCCGCCCGAAGGCGTCGAAGTTGCTCTGCTCGCTCCCCGGGTTCCGACGACAGCAGCTCGTGGATCTCCGCCTGTACGACGCCGTCGATACCGCCCCGCTCGTCATAGGGCGTGGCGGTGAGCCGGCCCGTGGACCCATAGTCGCGATAAAGCCAGGCCAACGTCAGCGACAGCAGCGGTAGGGTGTCTGCGCCGGCGGTCGCGTCGGCCAGCAGCTGGCGCACTAGGTCCTCATCGAGGTACAGCGGCCGCCCACCGTCGGTCGAGCGCTGCGCCGGCCCGGTGATCACACTGTGGAACTGGGTCGCGTCCATCGGCCGCAGGTCGAACTGCCTGCTTTGCAGCCCAGCGAGCGCAGGCGCGGTCTGCATCAGCCCGTAGCGATCGGTGCGGATGGTGGCCGCGACGATGAACGGCAGCGGGTCGGGACCGTCGGTGCCGGCAGCCAGCTCTCGGATCAGCTCCAGCAACCCGGCGGCCTCTCCGCCGGCATCGGCGGTGAACAGCTCTTCGGCCTGATCCAGCGGCAGCACGATGGTCGGCGGCTCGCGCTCGGCCACGTCGACTAAACCCCCGGAGGTGCGGCATTCCACCAGCCAGCCCCGCAGCGCCGCGACGTCACCACGGAGGCAGGCATTCTTGATCTCACCCAGGGGCGGCTCGTTCAGGTCGACGCGTTGCCGCGTGGCGCAAATTGCCTGCGCCAGACCACACGCCCCGGTCAGCGCCCGCAGCTCGGGCCGGACGATGTCCAGCACGAGATAGCTGCGCTTGTCTCTCTGCAGCCGGGGCACGATGCCTGCGCGCAAGAAGCACGACTTGCCCGCCCCCGACGCGCCCAGCACGACGAACAGCGTCTCGTCGCTCTCCCGCATCCCGTGCAGCGCGTCCAGCGCTCGCACCAGCTCGGCGTCGCGACCGAAGAACACTCCCGCATCGACCGGCTGAAAGGTTTCCCACCCCCGGTAGGGGGGCCGGTCCGGCTCCGACGGCGGCGGCCAGGGGAACGATGCCGCACCGATGCCGGACTGCATTGTGTTCGCCAGTCCACGCAATGCGGCAGCCCCGGTCCGCGGTGATTCGACGAGCGCGCCCACCTCGACGTGCTCGCCGCCGGTTTCCTCGCGCCGCGGTGTCGCCAGTGCGGCCGCCGCGGCCACCGCCAGATCACCGGCGCTCGGGTAACGGTCGGCGGGATCCTTCGCCATGCCGCGGGCAATGACGTCGTCGAATCCGACCGGAACGGCGGGTTGTCGCTCGCTCGGCCGGGGCGGCGGTGTGGTCAGATGCGCCGTCATCTGTTGTGCCACAAGGTCACCGGCGAACGGGCGGTCTCCGGTGAGACATTCGTAGAGCACGCAGGCCAACGCGTACACATCGGTGCGGGCGTCGGCGACGTCGCTCATCAGGCGTTCGGGGGCCATGTAGGCCCAGGTGCCGACGGTGCGGCTCGCGGTAGTCAATTTGGACGCCGAATTGTCTTGGGCGATACCGAAATCGATCAGGTAGACGAAGTCGTGATCGGTCATCAAGGCGTTCGAGGGTTTGACGTCGCGGTGCACCAGGCCGTTGGCGTGAGCCGCGTCCAGAGCCGCGGCGATCTGTTCGACGACCCGCACGGCTCGCGCCGGAGTCATCGGACCGTCGCGCCGCAGCGCGGCATCCACATCGACTCCGTTGATGATCGGCATCACCAGATAGAGACGTCCGTCAATTTCGCCGGTGTCGTGAATGGGGATGATATGAGGTTCGGTCAACCGCGCCGAGATGAGGGCCTCCCGGCTGAAGCGCTCCCGGAATCCCGGGACGCGGCTACGCTCCCCGGGCAGGATCTTGATCGCCACGTCGCGTCCCATGACGGTGTCGTGGGCCTTGTACACCTCGCCCATAGCGCCCTGGCCGATCAGCTCGAACAACCGATATCGTCCGAATTCGCTCGCTTCCAACCGACGCGCTCCCCTTCTGCTTCCCTTGCCCGCCGCGGGCTACCGACATTGAACCGGGCCGAGGTGCGTCGAGGTGGGGAAATCGCCCGATGGGCCGACCGCGCTTGTCCGGTCGTACGTCACGGTGCGTGTGCGGGCAGCGCTGTCCTGATCTCCGCCTCGGCGGCCCGGCGGTTCCAGAGCCATTGGTCCACCCGGCGAAGAAACGCGAAAGGCAACGGATCGCGAATTTCAATCTGCGCTCGGGCGCTCGCCTTCGTATCCTCCAGGATCGCCTGCGCCGCAAGGTAACCGGAGCTCGCCGCCTTCTCCATGGTGGGAACGAAGAAGGTCAGGTCAGGCGAGTACGTGGCCTCTCCGGCCAGGTAGAGGTTGGGTACCTCGGTGCACACACGCGGCGAGCGCGTCCTGGCGCCAGGCATGAGGATGGTGAGTGGCGAAAGATTCACCATGCGCCGGCCGGCCGCGGGTGGGTAGGCGAGGTGCGGCGGCAATGCGGCCACCAGGTATTCGGATTCACTGAGGAAGTTCAACTCGTAGTCGATGCGCCACCCAAAGATGTCCGGCCGATCCAGGCCGCATTGCGCCAGGCATTCGTCCAATATCTCCTCGGGACTGCACTCGCGCACCGGCCGGCGGAAGAGGCGACCAGGCTTGTCCACATCGCTCCACGTCATCGAGAGCACATACCTAGTCCCCTCCGGCAGCCCCACATTCCGCCAGAAGCCCTCACCCTGGACGACCGAGACCAGTGACCACTCACTGTCGATATGACTCGCCGGAACTCCGGGCCGCATGAAAGCCGGCCAGCTCGGTGGCAGCTCACGCAGGAAACACTGGATTCCGTTGGACGACTCGAGTGCGATGGCGTGCGACTCGACCAGGTGCGGGATACGTTGCGCGGCAGCACCCTTGCTTGCCATATCGCGCAAGGCCAGATAGGGCAGCGCGAGAATCGCGTGATCGCAAGGGATTCGGCGCCCAGCAGCGCAGACCACGGCCGAGACCCGACCGTGCTCGAACTCAACATCGGCAACACGCAGGTCGAAATGTACGTCGACGCCCAAGTTCTGCAGGTGCCGGATCCAGGGCTCTACCATCCGTTCGCTGGTCGGTCCGTCCATCATCATCACCGAAGGCAGATTGATATCGCTCAGGGCTGCCGGGCAGTTCGTCAGGTGGAACAACGCTTTGAGGATGATGGGCGCGATCGCCGCCGCCTCGGCGGTCGGGCGCGCCGCGACGAAAATCCGCGGCAACGCGGCAAAGAACTCCTGCGCCCGGATTGACTTGCGGTGCAGCTGCAGAAACTCGCCGTAAGAGATGTCACCCAACTCCGAGAGGAGTCGATCCCGGCACATCCACAGCAGCCGCAGGTGAGCACGTAGGTAGTGGATGGAGTCCCGAGGCGGAACTCCCATTCTCCCCAGCCCGAGGACGACCAGAACACTGCGGAACGCGATCCGGAAGAGCTGCCGGATCGGTTGAACTGCCGCACCGAGCAGCCGCCCGGGCACGCGGCGCCGACGTTGCAGCGGGACAGGTGCGGCCGCCCGGCCGATCACACCGCTTCCGGTCACCCGAAGTGCGTTCACGCCAACCAGATTGTCGAGGACGGTGGCGCCGTTATCGGTGGGAATGCGGGAGAACAACGTCAGCAGCGTCTGGTAGTAGTCCAGATAAATGCGCAGGCTGTGCTCGGTTGGCTGACCGTCCGAGTCGCGAAGGCTCTTGGCCTTACCCCCGGCCTCCGGGGCGGCGTCGCACAGTGTGACCCGCACTCCGGCGTCAGCCAACGTCATTGCCGCGGCCATGCCGGCGATCCCGGCACCGGCAATGACGACGTGGGGTCTCTCAGGATTCATCTGATCTCTCTTTCGCGCATCAGGCGCCGATAAGGGCTGGACAGAGGCCGCATAGGCGCAGCAGCGCGCTCGGTGACGATCGTCACTCGGTCCCAGCGAGCGATTCTAGCCGGGATTCCGCTAGATTATACACTAAAGAAACAGTAATACAAGAATATGATTCGGAGTTAGTCATCACAGTCCACACCGCCTCGCCCCCACCCGCTGTCACTGCCCGCGCGGATGCGGGCCGCTCACTGACTCAGCGCCGCCAGCCCTCGTCGTCGATCATCTTGCTGGTAGCAGCATTCGGCGCCTTCCTGGCTTTCTTGGACTCGACGATCGTCAACGTCGCGTTCCCCGATATCCAGCGGCATTTCCACAGCAACATCGGCAGCCTGTCGTGGGTGCTGAACGGCTACAACATCGTCTTCGCCGCATTCCTGGTAGCCGCCGGCCGGCTCGCCGACCTGCTCGGGCGCAAACGCATGTTCCTGCACGGCGTGGTGCTGTTCACCGTCGCGTCGGCGCTGTGTGCGGGCGCGGACAGCGTCGACCAGCTCATCGCTTTTCGGGTGTTACAGGGCTTCGGGGCGGCGGTCCTGGTGCCCGCGTCGCTGGGGCTGGTCGTCGAGGGCTTCGAACTCGACCGCCGCGCGCACGGGGTAACGCTGTGGGGCGCGGCGGGGGCGATCGCGGCGGGCCTAGGCCCACCGGTCGGTGGTGCGCTCGTCGAGGCGGCCAGTTGGCGCTGGGTGTTCCTGGTCAACGTTCCGATGGGAATCCTGGCTCTTGTGGCGGCTCGCCGATTGCTGGTGGAGAGCCGGGCGGCCGGGCGGCGGCGGATGCCCGACATCCGCGGCGCCGTACTGCTCGCTTCGGCGCTGGGCCTGTTGACGCTCGGCCTGATCAAGGGGCCGAACTGGGGGTGGACCAGTGCACCGACTCTGGGGTCGTTGGCGGCAGCCGCCGTCGCGCTGGGCGGGTTCGTGCTCAGCTCGCGCTACCACAAGGCCCCGCTGATCGAACCCGCCCTGCTGCGCATCCGGTCTTTCGTGGTCGGCACCGGACTGACCGCTATCTGCGCAGCCGGGTTCTACGCCTACCTGTTGACGCACGTGCTGTTCCTCAATTACGTCTGGGGCTACACCCTGCTGCAGGCCGGGCTTGCGGTCGCGCCCGCAGCGTTCGTGGCCGCGATCGTCGCGGCGGCGCTCGGCCGTGTTGCCGACCGGCACGGCTATCGCCTCATCGTCGGCATCGGTGCGCTGATCTGGGCCGGCAGCCTGGTGTGGTATCTCGAGTGCGTCGGTTCGACACCTGACTTCCTCGGCGCCTGGCTGCCCGGCCAACTACTCCAAGGAATCGGGGTCGGCGCCACCTTCCCGCTGCTCGGTAGCGCCGCGTTGTCCGGCTTGGTCGCCGGCGGCAGTTACGCCACCGCGTCGGCGGTGACCGGCACCATCCGCCAGGTAGGCGCTGTGCTCGGTGTCGCGATGCTGGTGATCCTGATCGGGACACCGGCGCGTGGCGCGGCCGAGGAGGTGCTGCGTCGCGGCTGGGTGATGGCGGGCATCTGCTTCCTCGTGGTCGCTTTCGGCGCGGTATTCCTGGGTCGCGCCCGAGCATCGTCAGAAGACGAGACAGTGGAGCCGGCGCCGTCGCCGCCACCACTGCCCGCCGTGCCGGTGCGGGCATCCCGCAACCAACCCCGTGCCGGTGCACCGGCGGCCAGTCTCGACGGGGGCACCCTGGCTTACCTGCGAAACCGCGGCACGCCGGTCGAACTGCCGGCCGGCTCGTACCTGTTCCACGCGGGCGATGTGGCCGATTCCTTCTTCGTGGTACAGGACGGCCGCCTGCAGGTGCTCGACGACGACGGCGTCGTTGCCGAATTGGGCCGCGGCGAGGTGGTCGGCGAGCGTGGCCTGCTGATCGGAACGCCCCGCTTCGCGTCGGTTCGAGCGACCCGCGATTCGGTCCTGACGCGGTTGACCCAGGCTCAATTCGACCAGATCGCCGACATCCGGGTACTCGGGTCGCTCGTGCGGGTGCTGGCCCAGCGGCAACACCAGACTCCGCGGGCGACTTACCGCACCACACCGGAGGCCGTAGTCGCCGTGATCGGCGCCGACTCCACCGCACCAGTCGCGACGGTTGCGGTGAACCTGTGCGAGAACCTGTCGAATCGACTATGCGCGGTCGCTCCCGGTCGGGTCGACCGCGACGGGTTGGCCCGGGCCGAGGAGCACGCCGACCGAGTCGTGCTGCAGGCGAAGGCCGACGAGCCGCAATGGCGCGAGTTCTGCTTGCGCGTCGCCGATCGCGTGGTGCTGGTTGCTGGTGGTTCACCCCCGTCGCCGCATGCGCTGCCGGCACGCGCCCACAACGCTGATCTGGTGTTGGCCGGGCCGTCCGATCGCGAACAGCGGCGGACGTGGGAGGAATTGATCGCACCGCGGTCGACGCACGTCGTTCGCCCCACGAGCTGCCGGGAGGACCTGCGCCCGCTGGCGGCGCGGATCGCCGGTCAGTCCGTCGGGCTGGTCCTCAGCGGCGGCAGTGCGCGGGCCCTGGCCCACTTGGGCGTGCTGGAAGAGCTGGAAGCGGCCGGGATCACCGTCGACCGGTTCGCCGGCACCAGCATGGGCGCGATCATCGCCGCGCTGGCCGCCACCGGACTGGACGCCGCGGGAGTGGACGCGCACATCTACGAGTACTTCGTGCGACGAAGCCACGGCGACTACACCCTGCCGAGCAAGAGCCTGATCCGCGGGCGACGCACCATGGCCGCATTGCGCGGAGCCTTCGGCGATCAGCTGGTGGAGGAATTGCCCAAGGAGTTCCGTTGCGTCAGTGTCGACCTGCTGGCCCGGCAACCCGTCGTGCATCGCAGCGGCCGGCTGGCCGACGTACTCGCCTGCTCGCTGCGGCTGCCGGTGCTGTATGCACCGATGGTCTACAACGGCTCACTGCATGTCGACGGTGGGGTGCTGGACAATGTGCCGGTCGCTGCGCTGGCTGGTGGTGACGGCCCACTGGTCGCGGTGAACATCTCCTCCGGGGGCGGCAACTCCACCTCTGGCGCCAAGCACGGACGCGGGCCACGGGTTCCCGGCATGGTCGACACGCTTATGCGCACCATGACCATCAGCGGGGCGATGGCGTCGGCGGCCGCTTTAGAACAGGCCGACGTGGTGATTAAACCCAACCCGTACGACGTCGGGTTGATGGAGTATCACCAGATTGACCGCGCCCGTGAAGCTGGCCGGATCGCCGCTCGCGATGCACTGTCCCAGATCGTGACGCTGGCGGGCCGATGAGTCGTCGTCGATGGCCGCGTCGCCGCAAGATGCGACTCAGAAGGAAAGCCCCGAATACATCAGCCCATTCGGGTCGTACTGCTGGCGAACCGTAGCCAGCCGCGCGAGGTTGGACCCGAAATACCGCGACGCCGGCGTGTTGGCCTCCAAGTAGTTGACGTAACCCCCGACGGAGAACTGCTTCACCGTCGTGTGCGCGGTGGCCACCCAAGTGCTGGCCGTCGACGTCTGCCCACTGCCGTTCTCGACGTACCACTGCGCGACGGCGGCGTGCTGGCGCCACGGGAACGCCGAACCGGCCGGGTCGACGTCGCCGACCGCGCCGCTCAACGTGTCGACGATCACCGAGGCCCGCCCGCCGGCCGGCGGCCACTTCCCCAGAGCGGCGACAATCGCTTGCGCCGCAGCGGAATTCATGGTGCCGATAACGTCGGACCCAGCCACGAAGCCACGCGGTGAGCTGGTCGCGCTGCCGCCGGCCAGGTACATCACCAGGTCCATGTGCGGCATCGTCTTGCGCTCGGTCGCGGTCGGTTGCACCCCGACCGCGGAGGTGATCGCCTGGGCCACCGCCTGCCCCGAGCCGGCCGGGCAGGTTGCCAGCACATGGCAGTTGCCCTCGCTGCCGCTGACCGATAGATCGACCAGCCCCCAGGTGTTTCGGTCGGCGCCTGAAAGCCAGGTCTGCCAGCCGGCCAGCACTTGCACGCCAGCCGCGGGGGCGAAATCGACTCGCACCACGTCGGAGTCCGAGGTGGAGAAGGTCGCGAATGTCAGAGACGTGGTCACCCCGAAGTTGCCGCCGCCCCCGCCGCGCAACGCCCAAAACAGATCGGGGTGGTCCTCTGCCGACGCGGTGACCGTTTCGCCGCTAGGCAACACCACAGTGGCCGACCGCAGCGCATCGCACGTCAACCCGGCATGGCGGGAGTCTGCGCCCATCCCGCCGCCCAGCGTCAGCCCGGCCACTCCGACGGTCGGGCAGCTGCCGGTGGGAATCGCCCGGCCCGCAGACGCCAGCGCCTGATGCACCGCGTACAGATCCGTCGCGGCGGGAACCGTGACGGTGCCGCTGGCGGCGTCGAAGTTCACCCCGCCGGTCAGCCCGCGCAGGTCCAGGACCATGGCGCCGGTGGCGCTCGACGCACCGGTGTAGGAATGCCCGCCGCCGCGCGGGGCAATCTTGAGCTTGTTGGCGGCCGCGAACGCGACGGCCTTCGCGACGTCGGCGGGTGAGGTGACCAACACGACCGCCGCGGGGGCGGCGGCGTTGTAGTTCGAGTTGAAGACCTGCTTGGCCGTGGTGAAGGAGGCGCCGTCGGCCGGGAGCAACACCTTGCCACCGATCGAAGAGGCCAGGCTGCTCCATGCGCCGGTCGGTTCGGCCCATGCCCGCGGCCGCGATATGCCGAACAGTGCCGAGCCCGCCAACGCTCCTGCGGCCCCCCGAAGAAATGCCTGGCGAGAAATCATGAGCCGCATTGTTCTTCGCCGCAGCCGAGGTTGGGCGCCTCCGACAACGTGTCGCGCGCAGCGTGACGCGATTGTGTCCCCCAGGCGGTAGGGCCGTCCGGTGACGGGCGCAAAACGCCGGTCCTGCCAAACCTTTACGCCATCGTGTCCCGAATGAGACGGTGAAGGACGAAGGTTCGAGAGGTCGCTTGAGTGCCGCCAGAGGGTGCTCTCCAACAATACTGAGGGAGCCCATCGTGCAGCCATTGCGTCACCAACCCCTGACCGTGCGGTTATTGGCCGCAACCGCCTGTTTCTTGACCGCAGGCGCGGCGTTCGCCGCCCCGGCCGAGGCCAGCCCCGTCGACGACGCATTCATCACCGCGTTGAGCAATGCCGGCATCAACTACGGCGACCCGCTCAATGCCGAGAACCTGGGCAGGTCGGTCTGCCCGATCCTTTCCCAGCCGGGTGGGTCGTTCAATACGGCCGCTTCCCGGGTCTTCGCCAGCCAGAGCGGCATGTCACCCGAGATGGCCGGCATGTTCACCACCATCGCGATTCAGATGTACTGCCCGTCGGTGATGGCCGACGTCGCGGCCGGCAAGGTACCGGGCGCGCTGCAGCAGATCCCGGGCGTCGGCAGCATTCCGGGCCTGGCCGGCATTCCGGGGATGCCGGGGTCCTAGAAACGCCTAACCGGTACCCAGCGGGTCAATGGTCCACGCGACGTAGACCATCGCCGCTCCCACCGATGCAGTGGTGAGGAAGTCGGTCCCCCGGCTCCGCACCACCAACAGACCCGCCCGCTCGTCGGGCAGGGCCAGCCGCAGTACGGCGGCCACCCCGACCCCGATGCCGATCAACAGCGCGCCGCGGCGCCAGAAGTTGGCGCCCGCCAGCACGAACGCCACCAGGAAGATCAGCCCGACGAGCAGGATCGGCCATTGGGCGCGCATCGCACGCCCCAGGATGGCCCGAACCGTCATCGCAAGGTCACCGTCGTTCAGCCCGCTCGACGACGTTGGTCAATAGGAAAGCCCGGGTCAGCGGACCCACGCCACCGGGGTTGGGCGAGATGTGCCCGGCGACCTCCCACACGTCAGGGTGCACGTCCCCGGTGAGTTTGCCGTCCACCCGGCTGACCCCGACGTCGACGACGGCCGCGCCGGGACGCACCATGTCCGCGGTGAGCATGTGCGGCACCCCGACGCCGGCCACGATGATGTCGGCCTGCCGGGTCAGCGCGGGCAGATCGCGGGTTGCGGTGTGGCACAAAGTGACTGTGGCGTTCTCCGAGCGGCGGGTGAGCAGCAGCCCCAGCGGCCGGCCCACCGTCACACCGCGCCCGATCACCACGACATGCGCGCCGGCGATCGGCACGTCGTAGCGGCTAAGCAGGTGCACGATGCCGCGCGGGGTGCACGGCAGGGGTGCCGGCATGTTGAGCACCAGCCGGCCCAGGTTCGTCGGATGCAGGCCGTCGGCGTCCTTGTCGGGGTCGACGCGCTCTAACGCCGCGTTCTCGTCGAGGTGCTTGGGCAGCGGCAACTGGACGATGTACCCGGTGCACTCGGGGTTGGCGTTGAGTTCGTCGATGGTCTCGTTGAGCGTTTCGGTCGAGATGTCGGCGGGCAGGTCGCGGCGGAGCGAGGTGATGCCGACCTTGGCGCAGTCGGCGTGCTTGCCGCGGACGTAGGCTTGGGAACCCGGGTCGTCGCCGACCAGAATGGTGCCCAACCCGGGTGTGCGGCCCGCGGCCGTCAACTGTGCGACCCGCTGCGTCAGGTCGACGAAGATCTCGTCGCGGGTGGCCTTGCCGTCCAGCGTGATTGCGCCCACGCTAGACAGTCTGACATGGCCGGGCGCCACTCATTGACTGCGACCGCTGGTCGAGGCTGCGCTAGCGGCACCGAACCTGCATCCAGGGCGGCATTTAGCCGAAATTCGCGCTCCCAGCGCAGTCTCGCCGCACGACGCGCAGTCTCGGCGCACGACGCGCAGTCTCGGCGCGCGACGCGCGGCGCCCCGCTGCACCCCGCGTCGCAGGCGTTGCGATCACAGTTAGGCTGCCTATATGTCTGCAGCCCCAGACGTCTTGAGCCCCGCCAAACTCGGTCCGCTGACCCTTCGGAACCGGACCATCAAGTCCGCAACATTCGAAGCGCGCACCCCGAACGCGCTGGTGACCGACGACCTGATCGAGTACCACCGCAAGCCCGCCGCCGGTGGCGTGGGCATGACCACCGTCGCCTACTGCGCAGTCTCCCAGGGCGGGCGCACCGAGGGCAACGGAATCTGGATGCGCCCCGAGGCGGTACCCGGCTTTCAGCGCCTCACCGATGCGATCCACGCCGAAGACGCAGCCGTCAGCGCCCAGATCGGCCACGCCGGCCCCGTCGCCAACGCCCGGACCAACGGAGCGACCGCGCTGGCCCCGGTGCGTTTCTTCAACCCGATCGGCATGCGTTTCGCCAAGAAGGCCAGCGCGGACGACATCGACGAGGTGCTGGCCGATCACGCCAAGGCGGCCCGATTTGCCGTGGAAGCCGGCTTCGACGCCGTCGAAATCCATTTGGGGCACAACTATCTGGCCAGCGCGTTCCTATCTCCGTTGATCAACCGTCGCACCGACGAGTTCGGCGGGTCATTGGCCAACCGGGCCAAGGTCGCCCGCGGGCTGGTGATGGCCGTGCGTCGGGCCGTGGACCAGGGGCCTCGGCAGATCGCGGTGACCGCCAAGCTCAACATGTCCGACGGGGTGCGCGGCGGCATCTCCAACGAAGAGTCGCTGATCACGGCCCGGTGGCTGGAGGAGGACGGCGGGCTGGACGCGATCGAACTGACCGCGGGCAGCTCACTGGTCAACCCGATGTACCTGTTCCGCGGCGACGCGCCGTTGAAGGAGTTCGCCGGCGCGTTCAAGCCCCCGCTGCGCTGGGGCATGCGGATGACGGGCAAGAAGTTCCTGCGCGAATACCCCTACCAGGAGGCCTATCTGCTGCGCGAGGCCAAGCTGTTCCGCGCCGAGCTGAAGCTGCCGCTGATTCTGCTGGGTGGCATCACCAACCGGGACACGATGGATCTGGCGATGGCCGAGGGGTTCGACTTCGTCGCGATGGGCCGGGCGCTGCTGGCCGAGCCGGACCTGATCAACCGGATCGCCCGCGACGGTGCGGGCGTCCGCTCGGCCTGCACGCACTGCAATCAATGCATGCCGACGATCTACAGCCGCACGCACTGCGTGGTCACCGGAGCGCCGGACTAGGGTCCCGTCCCGGTATAGATCAGGCCCGAGAGCCGCTGGCCGACGTTCATCCAGCCGGAGTTGAAGGCCTGGGCGATCAGGTCGAGCGTGCTGGTGTTGAAGACACCCGACATTCCGGCGCCACGGTTGAGCAGGCCGGAGAGCTGGGTGCCGAAGTTCAGGGCTCCGGAGGCTGATCCGAGCAGGGGATCTGCAATCGCGTTCAGGAATCCCGACAGTCCGCTCCCGGAGTTCCAGAAGCCCGAACCACCGCCGCCGCCGAGGTTGAAGAAGCCCGACGACGGCAGCAGCGTCATGTTCGCGAAGCCCGGGGTCCCGCCGAAGGCGGCGATCGGGATGTTGATCGGGCCCACGGTGGACGCGAGGTGTAACTCCAGCGGGATCCGGTCGATGACCGCGGTCGGCAGCCCGAAGGCCGGCGTCGCGAAATTCAAGGCGAAGTTCAGCGGGATCTGCGGGATGCCGCCACCCGGAATGCCCGAACCCGGGATGGTCAGCGACAGCGGCAGGCCCACGTGAATGGGTTCCAGCGGAATGGTGAACCCGGGGAAGGTCGCCGTTCCGGCCAGGATCGATATCGGGTTGACGGTGAATCCCGGCGAGGTGACGCTGACCCCGGCGGGACTGCCTGAGATGGTGATTGCGCCCGGAATCACCAGCGCGTAGCTGGCGACCACGACGAAGTCCGAGCTGCCACCGGACACAGCGGTGCTGGGCGCGGTGCTGTAGTTGACGGTGAAATTCGGTGTGCTGATGGTGAACGGGCCGACGCTGACCGGGCCGAGATCCAGCGTCGGGTTGACGCCCAGGTGGATCGAGGGCACCGGGATCGACGGGATGCTGATCGGGCCGATGCCGCCAGAGGTGTTGATATACAACGGAACTGACGGAATGTGAATCGGTGGCAACACCGTGATCGGGCCTACGCCGCCGACCAGATCGCCCCCGACGGCCGGGAACTGCGGAACGGTGTAGCCGAGAGAGAAGCCGGCCAGGCCCTGGTAGTTGCCGCGCCACAGGATGCCGTTGCTGTAGTTGCCGGACATGAATGCGCCGGTGCCGGTGGTGCCGGCGTTGGCGATGCCGGTGTTGGCGTGCCCGGTGTTGAACCAGCCGCTGTTGACGCTGCCCGGATTGAAATCACCGGTGTTGACGTCCCCGGCATTGAAGCTGCCCGAGTTGTAGTGCCCGGCGTTGCCCAACCCGGTGTTGAAATTCCCGGCGTTGAACACCCCGGTGCTCGCGATGCCGCTGTTGCCGATCCCGGTGTTGTAGCTGCCGGAGTTGAACACCCCGAAATTACCGGTCCCGGAATTGAAGAACCCGACATTGCCGGTCCCGGAGTTGAACAACCCCACATTGCCCGACCCCGAGTTCCACGGCCCGATCCCGGTCAGGTTGTCCCCGACCAACCCGATACCCACGTTGTTGTTGCCGGTGTTGGCCAACCCGATATTGCCGCTGCCGGAGTTGCCGAACCCGACATTGCCGAACCCGGCCAGACCCGCCGACACCCCGGAGTTGGCGAACCCGACATTGCCGTCACCGAGATTGGCGAACCCGACATTGACATCACCGACATTGCCCAGACCCAGGTTCTGCCACCCGACATTGCCCAACCCCACGTTCAGTTCCCCGACATTGCCGAACCCGACGTTGACGTTACCCACATCGGCCAACCCGACATTGACCAACAACGTCCGCCCGACCCCGTCACCGGCGCTCAGCAACCCGGCCACCTGCCGACCCACATTGCCGATCCCCGAGACCACCGCCGGCGCCCCGAACGCCGCGGTGTTGTACAACCCCGACACCCCCGACCCGACATTGAGGAGACCGGAATTCAGCGTGCCGACATTGAAGTAGCCCGAGCCGGTTCCCAGCAGCGCGTCGTGGGCCTGGTTCCACCAACCCGACACGCCCGCCCCGGAATTGCCGAAGCCAGACACCCCGCCGGCGCCGGTGTTGAACAAGCCCGACGACGGCACGGTGGTGGTGTTGCCGAAGCCGGGGGTCGGCGGGACGTTGACGAACGGGATGTTGCCGGAGATCACGTACACGGTGCCGTCGACGTTGCCCAGGATCTGCGGGAAAGTGATCGCCGGGATGTCCACGCCCAGGCTGCCCGCGCTGACACCCAGATTGATCAGGTTGGCCGCCGGGAACGTCACCCCACCCGGGAACACGGTGATCGGATCGACGAACCCGGGCACCTGGAAACCCGCCGGGATGCGGCCGATGTTGATCTCGGGGGTGTAGAAGCCTTCGCTGACGATCTTGATGAAGGTGTTCGAGGCTCCGGCGAAGCCACCATTGGCGGTGATGTTGCCGACCGCGAACGGGTTGGGGTTCAAGATGTCGCCCACCGTGTAGGAGGCGCCGAACGAGTAATAGGTGGGGCCCAGGTAGATGCCCGAGGTGTCGCCCTCGGTCCAGATGAGGAACGGACTTATCGCCGTGTTCGGGCCCCGAACCGGGTCGGTGTGCATGACGGCGTCGATGGCATTGATGCCGGGGATGTAGACGGATGGGACCCGGACGGGACCGAACCCGATGCTGCCGATGATGTCGGGGTTGAGGGCCGGGATGTCGATCTGCGGAATGGTGAACGAGCCCATCGCGACGTTGCCGCCCAGTTGCAGGTGGGTGGCCGGGACCGGGATGGGCGGAATGACGACGGGGCCGAAGGAGCCGGCTCCGTGGATGTCCAGCAGCGGGATCTTGGGCAGGGGGTATTCGTAGTGCAAGCCGAGCAGCCCCTGGTATTCACCACGCCAGAACAGGCCGTTGCTGTAGCTGCCCGACATGAACGCGCCCGTGCCGACGTTGCCGGTGTTGATGAAGCCGGTGTTGGAGTCACCGGTGTTGAACCAGCCGGTGTTGATGTCGCCCGGGTTGAAATCGCCGCTGTTGGTGTTGCCCGCGTTGAAGCTGCCGGTGTTGTAGTGCCCGGCATTGCCCAACCCCGTGTTGAAATTCCCGGCATTGAACAATCCGGTGCTGGCCGTCCCCGCGTTGCCGATGCCGGTGTTGTAACTGCCGGAGTTGAACAACCCGAAGTTGCCGGTGCCGGTGTTGAAGAACCCGACGTTGTTGGTGCCGGAGTTGAACAAGCCGATATTGCCGGACCCGGCGTTCAGCCCACCGATGCCGGTCAGGTTGTCCCCGACCAGACCGATCCCGATGTTGTTGGAACCGGCGTTGGCGAACCCGATGTTGCCCACGCCGAGGTTGGCCAACCCGAAGTTGCCGCTGCCGGCATTGGCGAACCCGACGTTGCCGACACCCGGCAGCCCGGCCGCCAGGCCGGAGTTGGCGAACCCGAAGTTGCCGGCGCCGACGTTGCCCAGGCCGAGGTTGCCGTCACCAACATTGCCGAAGCCCAGGTTCTGCAGACCGACGTTGGCCGCACCCAGATTCAGCACGCCGATGTTGCCGAGCCCGGCGTTGAGGTTGCCCAGGTCGGCCAGACCGAGGTTGACGATCGGGCTCTGGTTGCCGGTCGTGCCCGCGGTGAACAATCCGGCCAGCTGCTGGCCGACGTTGCCGATACCCGACAGCTCCGCCGGGGTCCCCAGTGACAGCGTGCTGGTGTTGAACAGGCCCGCGACCTGCGTGCCGAGGTTGAGCAACCCCGAATGCAGCGAGCCCGCGTTGAGCACGCCCGAGCCGGAACCCGCGAACGCGTTCGAGGCCTGGTTCCACCACCCCGACAGCCCCGCACCGAAGTTGCCGAAGCCCGACACCCCACCCGCGCCGCTGTTGAAGAATCCCGACGACGGAGTCGGTGAGGTATTGCCGAAGCCGGCGGTGCGCGGAATGTCGATCAGCGTGACGCTGGTGTGCGGCATCGAGATATTCAGTGCCGCATGCAACGGCAGCGACTCGATCGCCAGGCCGTTGGGGAAGATGGTGATCGGGTCGAGAACGCCGGTTGCGTCGATCGCGAATGGAATGGCGTTCTGCGGAATGTTCAACCCGCCCGGGAACAGGGTGAAAGCCGGCAGCCCACCGCCGATGTCGATGTTCAGCGGAATGGCGTCGGTACCGATCGTCGGGATGTTGATCACCGGGATGCTGATCGAGTTGTAGCCGGAGGACGGGAAGCCCGTACCGGTGTAGAAGGTGATGCCCTTGACCGGCTCGCGGGCCCAATTCTCGTTGCCCATGAAGCCGAGTCCGTTGGGTTGCCCGATCGTCCAGACGAAGTTGCTGACCAGCGGGATCCGGGCCCTGACCACCGGCAGCGTGAACTCCGAGGCGAGACCGGCCGGGTTGTTGAAGGGCGTGGTGTAGGTCTGGCCGCCGATCGTCATGCCCTGCAGGAAGACGATCGGCGGGATCTCGATCGTCTGGTGGATGTTCAACTCGAAGGCCGGCACGTCGATTTGCGGAATCACGTATGGCCCGACCGGGATCACCTGGTGGACGTCGAACAGCGACATGCCCGGAATGTGGATGGGGTCGCTGAGTTTGATGGGGCCGAAGTCGAAGGTCTGGTTGAAGTCGAAAATCGTGCTGGCCGGGATTTCGAGGTCGTAGCGGAAGCCGAAGGTGCCGTGCCAGTCGCCGGTCCACAACGCCCCGTTGTTGAAGTTGCCGGAGTTGAAGGCACCGGTGTTGACGTTTCCGGTGTTGAACAGGCCGGTGTTGGTGTCACCGACATTGAACCAGCCGGTGTTGACGTTGCCCGGGTTGAAGTCGCCGGTGTTGGCGTCGCCGACGTTGAAGCTGCCGGAGTTGTACCGACCGGCATTGGCCAGGCCGGTATTGAAATTGCCCGCGTTGAAGACTCCGGTAGAGCCGGTACCGGCGTTGCCGATACCGGTGTTGTAGCTGCCGGAGTTGAACAGTCCGAAGTTGCCGGTGCCGGTGTTGAAGAACCCGACGTTGCCGGTGCCGGAGTTGAACAATCCGAGGTTGCCCTGCCCCGAATTGAAGCTGCCGATACCGGTCAGGTTGTCCCCGGACAGACCGATGCCGATGTTGTTGGAACCGGTGTTGGCCAACCCGATATTGCCCAGGCCGACGTTGGCCAGACCGGCGTTGCCGGTGCCGGCGTTGCCGAACCCGACATTGCCCAGGCCGGCCAATCCGGCCGCCAGGCCCGAGTTGCCGAATCCCAGGTTGCCGTCGCCGATGTTGCCGAAACCCAGGTTGCCGTCGCCGATGTTGCCGAAACCGAAGTTCTGGGCGCCGAGGTTGCCACCGCCGAAGTTGGCGTTGCCGGCGTTGCCGGCGCCCAGGTTGAAGTCGCCCAGGTTACCGAAGCCGACGTTGATGCCGCCGACGTTGCCCAGGTTGAGCACGTTGCGCAGGTCCAGGTGTTCCAGTTCGGCGACGACGCCGTCCAGGAGCTGGGACAAGGCGCTGGGCCCGGTGGGGTAGGTGATCATCGCATACAGGCCCTTGTAGGACAGGCCGGATAGGTGGTCGCCGAGGTTGCTGAAACCGGAGATGAATGCGGGGGCGTTGAAGTCCAGCCCGGTGACGTTGAAGAAGCCCGAGATGGCGGTGCCGGAATTCAGCAGTCCCGAGGACAGCCCGCCGGTATTGCCCAGGCCCGACACGGTACCCAGCATCGATTCCTTGGCCGCCTGGTTCAGCAGACCCGACAGGGCCGGTCCGGCGTTGAAGAAGCCCGATCCCCCGCCGGCCCCCGAGTTGAACAATCCCGAGGACGGCGCCGTGCTCGAATTGAACAAGCCCGGCACGGGTTTGAGGTCGATGATGGAGATGTGCAGCGGCCCGGCCGTCAGCGGGATGTCGAAATTCAGCGGGATCGCCGGAATCGTCATCCCCGTCACAGAAATGGCGGGGGTGTCCAGCGAGTAGTTGAGCGGCAGCAGTTCACCCATCGACATTCCCTTGACCGTCTGCGCCGGGATGTCGATCGGCGGGATATCGACCGGGATGGCCTGGGTGAATGAAATCGCCTGCAGAGCAATGGGATCCATTGCCTGCTGGATGGGTATCGACAAGCCGCCGAGGGTGACGAAGTCGAGGATCAGCGGTGCGACGAGTTCGAAGCCGATCGACGGCGGCAGATTGAAGGGATCTTTCTGCAATGCCTCGGGAATGGCCAGGTTGACGTTGAAGGGGTTGAGGGCGATGTTCGAGGCGGTGAGTGGTCCCCCGGTGACGTTGCCGGTGATGTTCACCGCGGAGAGCAGCGTGGTAGCCGGCGCGACGAAGTTGACGTTGGCGTCGCCACCGAAGCCGATGTGGATGGCCGGGATGGGGATGTCGGGCAGCGTGAAGCCGTAGTTCGCAGCCCCCGTGAGGTCGATGTGCAGCGGGGGCAGGATGTCGATGTCGGGGATCACGATGGGGCCCACACCGCCGGTGGTGACGATGTGGATGGGGAATTCGGGGATGGTGATGCCGTAGTAGAAGCTGGCCTGCCCGGCGTTGTTGCCCCGCCAGAACAGGCCGTTGTTGCCGTAGCCGCTGGCGAAGGCGCCGGTGTTGAGGGTGCCCGAGTTCAGCAGCCCGGTGTTGGAGTGACCGGTGTTCAACCAGCCGGTGTTGATGTTGCCCGGGTTGAAGTCGCCGGTGTTGGTGTCGCCGGCGTTGAAGCTGCCGGAGTTGTGGTCACCGGTGTTGGCCAGGCCGGTGTTGACATTGCCGGCGTTGAACAATCCGGTGCTGGCCGTCCCCGCGTTGCCGATGCCGGTGTTGTAACTGCCGGAGTTGAACAGCCCGAAGTTGCCGGTGCCGGTGTTGAAGAACCCGACGTTGTTGGTGCCGGAGTTGAACAACCCGATGTTGCCGGACCCGGAGTTCAGCCCGCCGATGCCGGTCAGGTTGTCTCCGACCAGACCGATCCCGATGTTGTTGGAACCGGTGTTGGCCAACCCGATATTGCCCACGCCGAGGTTGGCCAACCCGAAGTTGCCGCTGCCGGCATTGCCGAACCCGACGTTGCCGACACCGGGCAGCCCGGCCGCCAGGCCGGAGTTGGCGAACCCGAAGTTGCCGGCGCCGATGTTGGCCAGGCCGAAGTTGCCGCTGCCGATGTTGCCCAGGCCAAGGTTTTGTGCACCGATGTTGGCCGCGCCCAGGTTGACGTCGCCGACATTGCCGAAACCGATATTGCCGACGCCCAGATCGGCCCACCCGATGTTGGTGATGCTGCTGCCCGCGCTGAGGGTGGTGCCGGCGAGGAAGAGCCCGGACAGGTGGTCACCGACGTTGCCGAGACCCGAGACCAGCGCGGGCGACGCCAATCCGGCGGTGTTGAGGAAACCGACACCCCCGAGCCCGCATTGAGCAGACCCGATCCCGGCCCGCCGAAGTTGGCCAGCCCCGAACCCGAGCCCGCCAGCGGGTTCTGAGCCTGGTTCCACCAGCCCGAGATGCCGACGCCGGAGTTGCCCACCCCGATCCCCCACCCGGACCGGTGTTGAAGAAGCCCGACGAGGGGGTGGTGGTCGCATTGCCGAAGCCGGGAACCGCCGGAAGGTTGATGACCGGGATGGGAATGTCACCGACATAGGCGACGCCGTCCACGGCCGCCGGAATGCTCAGTGTGAAGCCGTTGGGCAACAGCGTGAACGCGTCGATACCGCCCGCCAGGTTGGCCACCCCCGCCGAGGCCTTCGGGATGGTCAGGCCGCCCGGGAAGAAGGTGAATGCGTCGTTGCCGCCGGAGATGTTGACGGTCGCCACGGTCTGGCCGGGAATGGTGAAGCCGTTGGGGAACAGGGTGAGCGCGTCGCTGGCGAAGCTGATCTGCAGGGGAATGTCGCTGCCCGGTGTGGGTCCGCTGATTCGCACGCCGCCGAGCGAAAGGTTTGTCAGAAAGAACCCGTTCGGGTTGCCGTACTTGTCGATCGCGACGAACGGGTTGTTGAAGAAGAACGATCCGATGCGTGCCGAAACGGCGCCGCCGAGTTGGTCGATGAGCCTGATCGGGGCGATGGAATTGGCGGCGAGGTCAACCGAACCCAGCGCGTCGATCGGTATGGCCGGCACCATGATGGGCGCGACGTTGATGGGTCCCAGACCGACCGCGGCGTTGGTGATGGCGAAGTGGACCGCGGGCACCGGGATGGGGGCGACGTGGATGGGGCCGACCAGCCCGGCCACGTGCAGGGTGACCGGGAAGCGGGAGATGGTGGGGGCGAGGTAGGCGCCGACGAGGCCTTCGTAGTTGCCGCGCCACAGGATGCCGTTGCTGTAGTTGCCGGACATGAATGCCCCGGTGCCGGTGGTGCCGGCGTTGGCGATGCCGGTGTTGGCGTGCCCGGTGTTGAACCAGCCGCTGTTGACGCTGCCCGGATTGAAATCACCGGTGTTGACGTCCCCGGCATTGAAGCTGCCCGAGTTGTAGTGCCCGGCGTTGCCCAACCCGGTGTTGAAATTCCCGGCGTTGAACACCCCGGTGCTCGCGATGCCGCTGTTGCCGATCCCGGTGTTGTAGCTGCCGGAGTTGAACACCCCGAAATTACCGGTCCCGGAATTGAAGAACCCGACATTGCCGGTCCCGGAGTTGAACAACCCCACATTGCCCGACCCGAGTTCCACGGCCCGATCCCGGTCAGGTTGTCCCCGACCAACCCGATACCCACGTTGTTGTTGCCGGTGTTGGCCAACCCGATATTGCCGCTGCCGGAGTTGCCGAACCCGACATTGCCGAACCCGGCCAGACCCGCCGACACCCCGGAGTTGGCGAACCCGACATTGCCGTCACCGAGATTGGCGAACCCGACATTGACATCACCGACATTGCCCAGACCCAGGTTCTGCCACCCGACATTGCCCAACCCCACGTTCAGTTCCCCGACATTGCCGAACCCGACGTTGACGTTGCCCACATCGGCCAACCCGACATTGACCAACAACGTCCGCCCGACCCCGTCACCGGCGCTCAGCAACCCGGCCACCTGCCGACCCACATTGCCGATCCCCGAGACCACCGCCGGCGCCCCGAACGCCGCGGTGTTGTACAACCCCGACACCCCCGACCCGACATTGAGGAGACCGGAATTCAGCGTGCCGACATTGAAGTAGCCCGAGCCGGTTCCCAGCAGCGCGTCGTGGGCCTGGTTCCACCAACCCGACACGCCCGCCCCGGAATTGCCGAAGCCAGACACCCCGCCGGCGCCGGTGTTGAACAAGCCCGACGACGGCACGGTGGTGGTGTTCCCGAAGCCCGGGGACGCGGGAATGTTCACGCCCTGGATCGGAATGGGACCGATGCTGATGCCGGCCCCCACGTCCAACGGGATACGGTCGATCGTGATCGCCGGAGTGCTGAACCCGTCGATCTGACCATCGATATCGATCGTCAACGGAATCGGCTCTCCCGGAATACTGAAGCCCGGAATGGTAAAGCCCGGTGTGCCCAGCGAGAGATTGGTGAGCAGCGCCAACGGATTATCCGGAATGCTTATCGCATTCGGGAAAAGCTTGATCTCCGGGGTGTTCCAGTTGACGTTGAAATTCAGCACGGGAATTCTGGTGTCGATGTGGATGGGCCCGGTCACCGTGCCGTCGCTGGCGGTGGTCGCCGGTATCGTGACGATGCCCAGTGCGTTGAAGGGCCCGGCCGAGAAGTCGATGGACGGGAATTGCTGTCTGGCGATCAGGGTGATCGACGAGACGGTGAGCGGGCCGATGCTGATGGGTATGCCGGTGCCCACCGAGAATGCGGGAATCGTGATGTCCGGAATCACCAGGGGCGGGATGTTGAAGGTGTAGTGAATGTTGAGCGGGATGGTCGGGATGATCGGGATGGGCAACAGCGTGATCGGGCCGATGCCGCCGTTGACGCCGATGCCGATCGGAATCGCCGGAATCGATGATCCGGCGCCGAAGCCGAACAGGCCCTGGAAATCTCCCCGCCACAACATCCCGTTGCTGTAGTTGCCCGAGATGAACCCGCCGGTGTTGACGTTGCCCGAATTCGCGATGCCGGTATTGACGTTGCCGGTGTTGAACCAGCCGGTGTTGACGTTTCCGGGGTTGAAGTCGCCGGTGTTGGCGCTGCCGATGTTGAAGCTGCCCGTGTTGTAGTGCCCGACATTTGCCAAACCCGTGTTGAAGTTGCCGGGATTGAAAAGCCCGGTAGAGCCCAGCCCCGCGTTTCCCACACCGGTGCTGTGGCTACCGGAGTTGAACAACCCGAAATTGCCGGTGCCGCTGTTGAAGAAGCCGACATTGCCGGTGCCGGAGTTGAACAAGCCGACGTTGCCGCTTCCAGAGTTCAGGCTCCCGATGCCGGTCAGGTTGTCGCCGGTCAACCCGAAACCGATGTTGTTGTTGCCGGTGTTGCCGAAGCCGATATTGCCCAGGCCCATGTTCGCGAGGCCGACATTGCCACCGCCGGCATTGCCGAACCCGACATTGCCCAAGCCGGACGCACCTGCCGTCAGCCCGGAATTGCCGAATCCCCAATTCGAGGTTCCGACATTGCCCAGGCCGAAATTGCCAGCACCAACGTTCGCGAATCCCAGATTCTGCAGCCCGGCATTGGCGGCACCAAGATTGAACGCGCCGAGGTTGCCCAGACCGACGTTGTAGTTGCCGACATGAGCCAATCCCGCGTTGAGGCTGAGCAGCTTCGACGGGTCGGTCAGCACGGCATTGACAAGCGCTCCGGCGCCGGCGAATAGATCGGCAAATGCCGGCAATCCCGAGGCCACCGCCGCCGCACCCGCGTGATACCCCGCCATCGCCGTGACATCCTGGGCCCACATGAGTTCGTAGGCGGCCTCAGCCGCCGCGATCGCCGGAGTGTTCTGCCCGAAGATGTTTGTGATGACCAGCGACGTGCGCTGAAACCTGTTGGCGGCGATTATCACCGGGTCCACCAGCGCCGCCAGCGCCGCCTCGTACACCCCCACGGCCGCCCGCGCCTGCCCGGCCACCATCGACGCCTGCTCCGCAACGTCGTTCAACCACCCCGCATAGGGTGCGCCCGCGGCCGCCATCGCCGCCGACGCCTGACCCTGCCAGGAAGCGGCCGCCAGGCCCGAGGTCACCGAGCCGAAGGAGGCCGCGGCCGAACTCAGCTCCGCCGCCAAACCTTCCCAGGCCGTAGCCGCCGCCAGCAACGGCTCCGCGCCCGCGCCCGCCCGCATCAATGATGAATTGATCTCGGGAGGTAATAGCTCGAAATTCAACTGGCGAACCCTCCCTCAACTTTGGCGAAGTTCATGGTCTCACCGCCGGCCCACCCGCGCAGACATTTTGACCGAGCTTTAGCCGACTCATATTCAGTACCGGCAAATAACGCCATATGAAACGGAGCGTTGTGCCCGCACAAGGGCGGATTGCCCGGTGAATTGCGCAATAAATGTGCAAAGTGCACAGCGCACGGCACCGTCGGGCGCCGTCCGGCCATGAGCGGCCAGATAGGGTCGGCCGCGCCGTCTCGCCGGCACGCTTGCCGCGGGCATCTACGCGGGATGTGTAGGAGCTAAAGTTGGTTCGATGCCTCCACCCGCCCCGCCGGCGCTGACCGTTCGATACGACGGGTCGGAACGCACGTTCGCGGCGGGCCACGACGTGGTCGTCGGCCGCGACCTGCGCGCCGACATGCGCATAACTCATCCGCTGATCTCGCGCGCCCACCTGTTGCTGCGCTTCGATCAAGGCCGCTGGCTGGCCATCGACAACAACTCGCTCAACGGCACCTACGCCAACGGTCGTCGCGTGCCGGTGGTCGACATCAACGACGGCCAGACGGTCAACATCGGCAACCCGGATGGGCCGCTGCTCATCTTCGAAGTCGGACGACACCGCGGGCCTGCCGGGCGTCCTCCGCAAACAGAGTCGCTGCCGGTGCTGCAGCCGTCGGGGCCGGCCGGGCCGTCCGGTCCCGTGCCACCCGGCCCGCCGCAGCAGAGCGGACGACAAGCCACCTGGGTGGGACCGCTACCGGGGCGGCAGGGCGCCGGCGGTCCCCCGCCGCCACCGCCGGGCCAGCCGGTGTACCCGAGCAGTGGGGCGGGCTGGGCCCCGCCCGGCTATCCGTCCAGCGGACCGCCACCGCACCCGGCGTCGTCGTCGCACATCCCGCATCCGCCGCCGACTCCGCAGGCACCGTTTCGGCCACCGGGCCGCCTACCGGGCCCGCCGGTCGGTGCGAAGCCGCCCGAGCAGAGCAACATCGCCACCAAGATGTTCCAGGCTCTACTGGGTACGGGCACCCATGAGAAGCCGGCCGGTTCGGTCACCATCGGCCGCTCCACCGACAACGACATCGTCATCCAGGACGTGCTCGCGTCGCGCCACCACGCGTTCCTCACCCTCACGCCGCTGGGTGCGGAGATCCGAGACAACAACAGCGTCAACGGCACCTTCGTCAACGGGGTTCGGGTCGGATCGGCGATCCTCACCGAAGGCGACCTGGTCACCATCGGCAACGTCGACCTGACGTTCACCGGCGGCACGCTGGTGCGCCGGACCGCGGTCGCCTCACGTACCGGCGGCCTGGAAGTGAACTCGGTGACGTTCACCGTCGAGGGTGGCAAGCAACTGCTCGACCACATCTCGCTGACCGCCCGGCCGGGCACGCTGACGGCGATCATCGGCGGCTCCGGCGCCGGCAAGTCCACGCTGTCGCGCCTGATCGCCGGCTACACCAGTCCCACCACCGGCAACGTGACGTTCGAGGGCCACGACATCCACGCCGAATATGCGTCGCTGCGCAGCCGCGTCGGCATGGTTCCGCAGGACGATGTGGTGCACCGCCAACTGACCGTCAGCCAGGCACTCGGCTACGCCGCTGAACTGCGACTGCCCCCCGACACCAGCAAAGCCGACCGCGCCCAGGTGGTGGCCCAGGTCCTTGAGGAACTCGAGCTGACCAAGCACGCCGAAACCAGGGTGGACAAGCTCTCCGGCGGCCAGCGCAAGCGGGCGTCGGTGGCCCTTGAGCTGCTGACCGGGCCGTCGCTGCTGATCCTCGACGAACCGACCTCTGGGCTGGACCCGGCACTGGACCGGCAGGTGATGATGATGCTGCGCCAGCTGGCCGATGCCGGCCGCGTGGTGCTGGTGGTGACCCACTCGGTGTCATACCTGGACGTGTGCGACCAGATCCTGCTGCTGGCGCCCGGCGGCAAGACCGCGTTTCTGGGCACGCCCGATCAGATCGGCGCGGCGATGGGCACCACCAACTGGGCCGACATCTTCACCAAGGTGGGCGCCGACCCCGACGAGGCGAACCGCCGCTTCCGGGAAGGAAACCGGGAACCGGAGCGCCCGTCGCAAACCAGTCCCGCGGCCGACCTCGGCGAACCCGTGCACAACAACGGGTTCCGCCAGTTCTCCACCATCGCCCGGCGCCAGGTTCGGCTGGTGGTCTCCGACCGGGGCTACACGGTGTTCCTGGCGTTGCTGCCGTTCCTGATCGGAGTGCTGACGCTGACGGTCCGCGGTAAGACCGGGTTCGGCATGGCCGATCCGCTCAGCAGCGCACCCAACCAGCCCGGCCAGATCCTGGTGATGCTCAACGTCGGCGCGGTGTTCATGGGGACCGCGCTCACCATTCGCGACCTGGTCGGGGAACGGCCTATCTTCAAGCGGGAGCAGGCCGTCGGCCTGTCCACCGGGGCCTATCTGGCCGCAAAGATCGTGGTGTTCTGCGCGTTCGCGATCATGCAGGCGTTGATCGCGACCACCATCGCCGTGGTCGGCTGGGGCAAGCCGCTCTCGAATGCGGTGTTACTCGGTGATGTACGGTTCGAGCTGTTCGTCACCGTCGCCGCTACCTGCGTCGCGTCCGCGGTCCTGGGTATGGCGTTGTCGGCGATCGCCAAATCGCAGGACCAGATCATGCCGCTGCTGGTCACCGCGATCATGTCTCAGCTGGTGTTCTCCGGCGGCATGATCTGGGTGACCAATCGCACCGGCCTGGACCAGCTGTCGTGGGCCACGCCGGCCCGGTGGGGCTACGCGGCGGCGTCGTCGACCATCGACACCCACCGCCTCACGCCGGGGCCGACCGACCCCAAGGATCAGCACTGGAACCACACCCCGAGCGCGTGGCTGTTCGACATGGCCATGCTGGGAGTGCTGTGCATCGTCTACAGCAGCATCGTCTGGTGGAAGATCCGCCTGAAGCGCCGCTAATCCCGACGTTCGCCACATAATCTGTCCGGATGAATACAACCTCACCGGTGCTGACAGTCCGCTCAGACCGTTCGCACCGCGAGTTTGCTGTCGGGCCCGACGTGGTCGTCGGCAGCGACCTGCGCGCCGACCTGCGGGTGGCGCATCCCCTGGTATCGCGCGCCCACCTGCTGCTGCGGTTCGATCAGGGCCGCTGGCTGGCGATCGACAACAATTCGCCGAGCGGAATTTTCGTCAACGGCAAGCGGGTGCCGGCACTGGACATCCGCGACGGCCAGACCATCAACCTGGGCCAGGCGGACGGGCCGCGCATCACCTTCGAGGTCGGGCACTATCGCGGCGACGTGGGCGCGTTGCCACCGACCGAACGGGTGCCGGTGCTCACCCCGCAGGACGTCACGCGCACCAGCGTTATCCCCACCATCGCACCCGACGCGCCCCACCGGCCCAACCCGCAGCAACCACCCACCCAGGCCGCCCACCCCAACGTGCAACCACCGACCCGGCCGGCGCAGCCCCACCTGCGGCCGCCCGCGCCGGCGACCGGGGACGACACGGTGTCCCAGGCCCAGACGGGCACGGTGCGCGTCCCGCACGTCGCGACGCCGGCCCCCGCAGCGGCCGCCCGCATCGGCCGAGCCGCTGACAATGACATCGTCATCGCCGACGTGCTGGCATCGCGCCACCACGCTCAGCTGTCCCCCAGCCCGGCCGGTGCCCAGATCCGCGACCTGAACAGCATCAACGGAACCTTCGTCAACGGCATCCGGGTCGGATCGGCGATCCTGTCCGAGGGCGACGTCGTCACCATCGGCAACGTCGACCTGGCGTTCGTCGGCGGCATCTTGGTGCGGCGCACCGAGGCCGCGACCCGCACCGGCGGCCTCGAGGTCCGCGACATCGTCTTCACGATCAACAACAACCGGCTGCTGGACAACGTGTCGATGACGGCCCGGCCTGGCACGCTGACCGCGATCATCGGCGGTTCGGGCGCCGGGAAAAGCACCCTTTCGCGACTCATCGCAGGCAACACCACCCCGAGTTCCGGCGCGGTGACCTTCGAAGGTCACGACATTCACAAGCAGTACGCGTCGCTGCGCAGCCGGATCGGCATGGTCCCGCAGGACGACGTCGTGCACCGGCAGCTGACGGTCAACCAGGCCCTCAGCTACGCCGCGGAACTCCGGCTGCCGCCCGACACCAGCAAAGAGGATCGCGACCAGGTCGTGGCGCAGGTCCTCGACGAACTCGGACTCACCAAGCACGCCGACACCCGCGTCGACAACCTGTCCGGCGGACAGCGCAAGCGCGCCTCGGTGGCCCTCGAACTGCTCACCGGACCGTCCCTGCTGATCCTCGACGAACCCACCTCGGGCCTGGACCCCGCGCTGGATCTGCAGGTCATGACGATGTTGCGGCAACTCGCCGACGCGGGCCGGGTAGTGCTGGTGGTCACCCATTCCCTGACCTACCTCGACGTCTGCGACCAGGTGCTGCTGATGGCACCCGGCGGCAAGACCGCGTATCTGGGAGCGCCGGACCGCATCGGCGACGTGATGGGAACGACCAACTGGGCGCACATCTTCGCCAAGGTCGGCGCGGACCCGGACGAGGCGAACCGCCGCTTCCTGGCCCAGAAGCAGCCGCCACCGACCTCGGCGGAACCCGCCCCGGCGGATCTGGGCGCGCCCGCGCACACCTCCGTGCGGCGTCAGTTCTCCACGATCACCCGGCGCCAGATCCGGCTGGTGGTCAATGACCGCGCCTACTTCGTCTTTCTGGCGGTGCTGCCATTCATCCTGGGCGGGCTGGCCCTGACCGTGCCCGGCAACACCGGGTTCGGAATGGCCTCGCCGACCAGCAACACTCCCGACGAAGCCGCCCAGATCCTGACACTGCTGTCCATCGCCGCCGTCTTCATGGGGACCGCGCTGACCATCCGCGACCTGATCGGCGAGCGCGCGATCTTCCAGCGCGAGCAGGCGGTGGGGCTGTCCACCTGGGCCTACCTAGGCGCCAAGCTGACGGTGTTCTTCGCGTTCGCGGTGCTGCAGGCCGCCGTCGCCACCGCCATCGTGATCGTGGGCAAGGGTGCTCCCACCCAGAAGGCGCTGGTGCTGGGCAACCCCAGTCTGGAGCTGTTCACCACGGTCGCGGCCACCTGCGTGGCCTCGGCGGTTGTCGGGCTGGTGCTGTCGTCGATCGCCCGGTCGAACGAGCAGATCATGCCGCTGCTGGTGGTGTCGCTGATGCTGCAACTGGTGCTGGCCGGCGGCATGATCCCGGTGACCGACCGGGTCGGACTGGACCAGCTCTCGTGGGCGATACCCGCACGCTGGGGGTACGCGGCATCGGCGGCCACGGTCAATCTGCGCGAACTGGTACCCGGTTCGCTGAGCCCGGAAGACAGCCACTGGACGCACTCACGTCCGGCGTGGCTGTTCGACATGGCGATGCTGGCCGTGCTGTCGGTGGCGTACAGCGGTGTCGTGTGGTGGAGGATCCGGCTCAAGCGACGCTGAGCCTTGGCCTGGGACGTCGGGCCTTTAGGGTGAAACGATGACCCGAGCGCAGCAACCCGTGCTGACCGTTCGGGCGGGCCCGACTCAGCGCACCTTCTCCCCCGGCCGCGACGTGATCGTGGGCAGTGACATGGCCGCCGACCTGCGGATCGCGCATCCCGTGGTGGCCCGGGCGCATCTGCTGCTGCGCTTCGAACGGGGCAGTTGGATCGGGATCGACAACAACTCGCCCAGTGGGATCTTCGTGGACGGCAAACGGGTGCCGCTGGCCGACATCCACGACGGCCTGACGGTCAATCTCGCCCGGCCTGACGGGCCGCGGGTCGCCTTCGAGGTGGAACACCATCCGGGCGGCGTGGCTCTGACCTCGGCGACGGACCGGCTGCCGGCCGCCGACCGCCCGCCGCGTCCCTCGGGACCTCCGGTGCCCCCGGGTCCGCCCGCGCCGCCCGGCACGGTCCGACCGCCGGGATCGCCGGGATCGCCGCCGCGAGTGTTCCGGCGCCCGCCGCCCCCCGGCCAGCCGGACTCCCCACCCGAGCCGTACACCAACCGGCTGGGCCCGGTGAGCACGGTGTCGCAGCTCCCGACCCGCGGTATCAACGTGCTCGGCGCGCCGGACAACCTGGCGGCCCCCGTCGGCCGCACCGCCTGGATCGGGCGCGCCGGCGACTGCGACATCGTCGTCTCCGACGTGCTCGCGTCGCGCCGACACGCCTACCTGGCTCCGACCGCCCTAGGCACCGAGATCCGGGACAACCACAGCATCAACGGGACTTTCGTCAACGGCATCCGGGTGGGTTCGGCAGTGCTCAGCGACGGCGACGTCGTCACCATCGGCAACGTCGATCTGACCTTCACCGGTGGCACCCTGGTTCCGCGCACCGAGGCCGCTTCGCGCGCCGGCGGCCTGGAGGTCAACGAGATCAGCTTCAGCGTCGACGGCAAGGCGCTGCTGCAGAAGGTGTCGATGACCGCGCGGCCGGGCACGCTGACCGCCATCATCGGCGGTTCGGGCGCCGGCAAGACCACCCTGGCCCGGTTGATCGCGGGGTACACCACCCCGAGCTCAGGCGCGGTGACCTTCGCCGGGCACAACATCCACACCGAGTACGCCTCGCTGCGCAGCCGGATCGGCATGGTTCCGCAGGACGACGTGGTGCACCGCCAGCTGACCGTCAACCAGGCCCTGGGCTACGCCGCCGAGCTGCGGTTGCCGCCCGACACCACCAAGACCGACCGGTCGCGGGTCATCACCCAGGTACTCGACGAACTCGGGCTCGCCCAGCACGCCGACACCAGGGTGGACCGGCTGTCCGGCGGCCAGCGCAAACGCGCGTCGGTGGCCCTGGAACTGCTGACCGGCCCGTCGCTGCTGATCCTGGACGAGCCGACGTCAGGCCTGGACCCCGCGCTGGACCTGCAGGTGATGACGATGTTGCGCCAACTCGCCGACGCCGGGCGGGTGGTGCTGGTGGTCACCCATTCCCTGACCTACCTCGACGTGTGCGACCAGGTGCTGCTGATGGCACCCGGCGGCAAAACGGCGTTCCTCGGCCCGCCCGATCAGATCGGCGCCGCTATGGGAACCACCAACTGGGCCCACATCTTCGCCAAAGTGGGCGCCGACCCCGACGAAGCCAACCGGCGTTTTCTGGCTCACAGCCAGCCGTTCATCCCGATCGAGGCGCCGAACCCGTCCGAGCTGGGCGCCCCGGCCCACACCAGTGCCAGGCGCCAGTTCTCGACGATCGCCCGCCGCCAGGTTCGACTCGTCGTCGCCGACCGCGCATATTTCGTCTTCCTGGCGCTGCTGCCCTTCATCCTGGGTGCGCTCTCGCTGACGGTCCCGGGCGACCGCGGCTTCGGGTTTGCCGAACCGACCAGCAACACCCCGGACGAAGCCGCGCAGATACTCAACCTGCTCAGCATCGCCGCCGTCTTCATGGGAACCGCACTCACCATCCGCGACCTGATCGGCGAGCGCGCGATCTTCCGGCGAGAACAAGCCGTGGGCCTGTCCACGTGGGCCTACC
This sequence comes from Mycobacterium gordonae, assembly GCF_017086405.1. Lineage (NCBI taxonomy): Bacteria > Bacillati > Actinomycetota > Actinomycetes > Mycobacteriales > Mycobacteriaceae > Mycobacterium > Mycobacterium camsae. Next base: position 1,494,104 of record NZ_CP070973.1, on the reverse strand, counting down.
TGGGCGCCAAGGTCAGCGTGTTCTGTGCCTTTGCGATCGTGCAGGCCGCGGTCACCACCGGGATCGTGCTGCTGGGCAAGGGCGTGCCGACACAGCAGGCGGTGCTGCTGGGTAATCCTAGCTTCGAGCTGTTCGTCAGCATCGCCGCAACGTGTGTCGCCTCGGCGATTCTGGGTTTGCTGCTGTCGTCCATCGCCCGGTCCAACGAGCAGATCATGCCGCTCCTGGTGGTGTCGCTGATGCTGCAGCTGGTGCTGGCCGGCGGCGTGGTCCCGGTGACCGACCGGATATTCCTCGACCAACTGTCCTGGCTGGTGCCCGCCGGTGGGGCTACGGCGCGTCGGCGGCCACGGTCAACCTGCGCGACCTGGTGCCCGGATCGATCAGCCCCGAAGACAGCCATTGGACCCACTCGCGCCCCGCGTGGCTGTTCGACATGGCGATGCTGGCAGCGCTGTCCGTGGTCTACTCGGCGGTGGTGTGGTGGCGCATCCGGCTGCGGCGCTGAGCGTTTTCATATGTTTCGCCCGACCGCCAGCGGCTAACTCCCATAGGGATGAACGCGGCGGCGCCGCCGGTGCTCACAGTGCGGGCCAACGGGGCGGAACATACTTTCACCGCAGGTCACGACGTCATCGTCGGAAGTGATCTGCGCGCCGACGTGTGCGTCACCCACCCCCTGATCGCGCGCACGCACCTGCTGCTGCGCTTCGACAACGGCCGCTGGCGGGCGATCGACAATTCCCCCCGCAAGACGACCTTCGTCGGCCGGCGACGGGCTCGGGTCATCGACATCTGCGACGGACAACGCATCACCGTCGGCAATCCCGACGGGCCGTGCCTGACCTTCGGGATCGGGCGGCAGGCCGACGGCGCGGCGCCGACGACCACGCCGCTGCAGCCACCGCAACGGCGACTGCCGGCGGTGACGGACCCGCCAACCGTTCCGGGCTCGGCGCTCAGCGCGCCACCGAGGCAAGCACCCATTCCACCGCGGCCGGCTCCGGCCCCGACCGGTGACCGGTGCCCCACCATCGGCCGCGCCAGCGACAACGATGTCGTCGTCCCCGATGTGCTTGCCTCGCGCCACCACGCCTTCCTGGTGCCTACGCACCTAGGCACCGAGATACGGGACTCGCGCAGCGTCAACGGGACGTTCGTCAACGGCGTCCGGGTGGGGTCGGCGACCCTGCGGCAGGGCGACACCGTCACCATCGGCAACGTCGACCTGCACTTCACCGGCAACACCCTGGTCCCCCAGACGGCGCCCGGCACGGGCGGTCTGGAAGTCAACGGTGTCCGCTTCAACGTCGACGGCAAGGAGCTGCTCGACAACATCTCGATGACCGCACGGCCGGGCACGTTGACCGCCATCATCGGCGGCTCCGGGGCGGGCAAGACCACCCTGGCGCGGCTGCTCGCCGGATACACGCGGCCCAGCTCCGGCTCGGTAACCTTCGAGGGACATGACATCCACGCCCAGTACGGCACGCTGCGCACCCGGATCGGGATGGTGCCGCAGGACGATGTCGTGCACCGGCAGCTCACCGTCAACCAGGCCCTGGGCTACGCGGCCGAACTGCGCCTGCCGCCGGACACCGGCCAGGCCGACCGTGCGGCGGCGGTCGCGCGGGTACTCGACGAACTGAACCTCACCGACCATGCCGACACCCGGGTGGACAAGCTCTCCGGTGGGCAGCGCAAACGTGCCTCGGTCGCGCTGGAACTACTCACCGGGCCGTCGCTGCTGATTCTGGACGAGCCGACCACCGGCCTGGACCCGGCGCTGGATTCCCAGGTCATGATGATGCTGCGCCAACTCGCCGACGCCGGCCGCACCGTCCTCGTGGTGACACACTCGGTCGCCCATCTCGACCTGTGCGATCAGCTACTGCTGCTGGCGCCCGGCGGTAAGACGGCCTACTTCGGGCCGCCCGACGGAATCGCGCCGGTGATGGGGACCAGCAACTGGGCCGAGATCTTCATCAAGGTCGGCGCCGACCCCGAGGAAGCCAAGCGGCGATTCTTGGATCAGCAGCGCCCGGAGCCGACATCGGCGCCGGCCCAGCCGCGGGACCTGGGTGAACCGGTGCACGTCGACGTGCGGCGCCAACTCTTCACCCTGGTCCGCCGTCAGGTGCGGCTGGTCGTCTCCGACCGCTGGTACACGGTGTTCCTGGCGGTCCTACCGTTCCTGCTCGGGTTGCTCGCGATGACGGTGCCCGGCCCCGCCGGATTCGGGCTGGCCGACCCGAATGGAAAGACACCCGCCGAACCCGCTCAGATCCTGGTGCTGCTGTGTGTCGGCGCGGTCTTCATGGGCACCGCCCTCACGATCCGCGACCTGGTCGGCGAGCGTCCCATCTTCCACCGGGAACAGGCGTTCGGCCTGTCGACGCCTGCCTACCTGCTGTCCAAACTGGCGGTCTTCGCCGCCTTCGCGATCGCCCAGTCGAGCATCGCGACGACCATGGTGATCGTCGGCAAAGGCACCCCCAAGCATGGGGCCGTGCTGCTGGGTAGCCCCACCCTCGAGTTGTACGTGGCGACGGCGGCGACCTGCATCGTCGCGGCGATCATCGGCATGGTGTTGTCGTCGGTAGCGCGCACCGCCGACCAGATCCTGCCGTTGATGGTGGTGGCGATCATGGCGCAACTGGTGTTCTCCAGCGGGGTGATCCCGGTGACCGACCGGGCGGTGCTCGACCAGCTGTCCTGGTTGACCCCGGCGCGGTGGGGTTTCGCGGCCTGCGCGTCGACGGTCGACCTGAACCAGGTGCAACCCAGCCCGTTCAGCCCGAAGGACAGCCACTGGAATCACACCACCGGGGCATGGCTGCTCGACATGGGCATGCTGGCAGTGTTGGCGATCGTGTACTCCGGCATTGTGTGGCGGCGCATTCGCCTGCGCAGGTGACCTTTCCCGGCGCGGGCAGAAGCCTAGGACGCGTCCAGCCGCAGCCCGTGTGCCAGCGCGAATGCCAACGCCTGCGGCACGTCGATGCGGGCACCGGTCAGCGACGCGGTGGTCCACAACGCCGGGTCGACGCTGGCACCGCGCAGGTCGGCGTCGTCCAACCGGGCCCCGGTGGTGCGAGCCCCCCGCAGATCGGCGCCGCGCAGCACGCTGCGGCGCAGATCGGTCTCCACCAGGCTGGTCTCGCGCAACCGGCAACCGCTCAGGTCCACACCCCGCAAGTCGTTACCACCCAACACCGCCAGCGTGAAGTCCACCTCGTCGAACGTCGCCGGCCGCAGCCGGCACTGCGCGAACACCGATCCGAGCATGCTGCACTGGGCGAAGGTGCTGTGCCACAACGTAGTTCGGGTGAACACGCAATTGCGAAAGGCCGAGCCGCGGTGCGTAGATTCGGCCAGGTTCACCCCGCTGAAATCGCATTCGGTGAAGACGACGCGCTGCGTGTGCAGCCGGCTGAGGTCCCCGTCCTGGAAATCGCGGAAGTCCTCGCCGGTGAACTCGCGATCGGTCCACTCCAAGGCGGTCAGCTGCTGGCCAGGCTGGCCAGCGCGTACTCACTCACCGCGATCAGCGCGTCCCGGGCCGAGCGGCGGTTGCGGGCGTCGACGCTGATCACCGGGATGTGCTCGGACAGCGTCAGCGCCCGGCGCACCTCGCCGACCGGATAGCGCGGCGCCCCGTCGAACTCGTTGACCGCCACCACAAATGGCAGCCGGCGGTGTTCGAAGAAGTCCACCGCCGCGAAGCTGTCCTGCAGGCGCCGGACATCGACCAGCACGATCGCGCCGATCGCGCCACGCACCAGGTCGTCCCACATGAACCAGAACCGGCGCTGCCCCGGCGTGCCGAACAGGTAGAGCACCAGATCCTCGGCCAGGGTGATGCGGCCGAAGTCCATCGCGACGGTGGTGGTGCGCTTGTCCGGTGTGGCCTCGATCATGTCGACCCCGGCCGAGGCGTCGGTGACCATCGCTTCGGTCCGCAGCGGCATGATCTCCGACACCGCACCCACGAAGGTGGTCTTGCCCGCACCGAACCCGCCCGCGATGACGATCTTGGTCGAGGCGGTGTCGTGCTGCACAGGAGCGCCCTCAGAGTGCTCGTAGGCCACGCAGGGTCCTTCCTATGAGCTCGTGCCGCTCATCGCGGGTCGAACGGTCGGTCAAGGTCCTGTGCACCCGAAGGTAACCGGCCGTGACCAGATCGCCGACCAAGACGCGCGCAACACCGACCGGTAAATCCAGCCGGGCCGAAATCTCGGCGACCGACGGGCTCTCGGTGCACAACTGCAGGATCCTGCCGCGGGCGTCCCCGGCCTGCCACTGGTGGGCCAGCCCCGCCTGCAGGGTCTGCACCGGCGCCTCCAACGGCAGGTCGACGTCGGTGCCGGTCCGCCCGGCCGTCAAAGTGTACGGCCGGACCAGGCTGGGCTGGCCGGCGGTTACCGCCGGCTCGCGTTCGTCCATTGCGGTCCGGATTCAGCGCGGCGGGCGGACTGCACCACGTTGCCCACCTGTTCGACAAGGATGGCCATCTCGTACCCGATCTGACCGATGTCGCACGACGGCATCGCCAGCGTGGCCAGATGGGAGCCGTCGCCGACGCGCATGAGCAGCAGAAACCCGTTCTGCATCTCGACCACCGACTGCAGCACCTGTCCACCCTCGAACAGCTGGGCCGCGCCGGTGGCCAGGCTGGCCAGTCCGGAGGCCACCGCAGCCAACTGGTCGGCGCGTTCGCGCGGCAGATGCTCGCTGGCGGCGACCGGCAAGCCGTCCACCGACACCAGCAACGCGTGTGCCACGCCTGGCACCTCGCGCACGAATTTCGACACCAGCCAGTCCAGTGGGCTGTACGACGATTGGACCGTCATTGCTCGCCTTCCCGGGTATCGCGGGCATGCGACCGCGCGGAGCGCACGCCGCTGAAATGGCTGCCGATGGAGGTGCGGACCGCATTGGGGTCGCGCGGATGGAAGCCCCCGTTGGAGACGGCCGGCTCATCGGGCTCGGCGGCGCCGGGCACCAGCCGCGCTCCGGGAGTGCGCATCGGCAGGCCGTGCTCGGTGCGGGATTCCACCGGCCTGTTCTCGGCCTCCGCGGCCGCCGACCAGCCGCGGTCCCACACCGTCTGCCAGTCCAGGTCGGGGCTTTCGACCAGTTCCTTGGGGTCGCCCAGGATCTCCGACAGCATGCGCTGGTAGATCACATCGTCGTCCTGCGGACCGGAGGGGGTCAGATCGGGCGGCTCGGGTTTGGGAGTCGGGGGCTGCGCGGGGGCCGGGCGGCGGGCGAAGAACGCCGAGGTGTCCGACGCTGCGCCCGTTGCCGACGCCGCCGGCTGCGATGCGGGTACCGGCGGCTGCGTAGATCCCTTCTCCCACCAGGGCGTCGGCAGTGGACGCTTGGCCGGCGCCGCCCCGGAGGTGCCGGCGGTATCCGCCGGGGACTCCGTGATACCGCTGGACCCGGGACTGCGGCGTGGCAGGGAGGTCACCGACGTGCCGGTCTGGCCGGTGTGCAGCGGCACCGCGGCGGGCTCGGGCTCGGGCGGCCGCACGGCGAAGAACTGGCGCTGCGGGGCTTGCTGCTGGGTCTGGCCTTCGACCAGCACCGCCAGCGGCAGGTAAACCTCCGCCGTCGTACCGGTGCCCGCTTCCCCGGCCGCGGGCCCCCGCAACCCGACCCGCAATCCGTGCCGCGCGGCCAGCCTGCCTACTACGAACAGGCCCATGTGCCGGGCGTTCTCCGGGGTGACCTCCCCGCCGGCCTGCAGTCGCATGTTGGCCATCCGCCGGTCGGACTCGGTCATGCCCAGCCCGGCGTCGGCGATGCGCAGCAGTACCCCGCCCTCGCTGCCCCGCACGGCCGACACCTTCACTCTGGTGGTCGGCGGCGAGTAGCGCAGCGCGTTGTCGATCAGCTCCGCGAGCAGGTGGATGATGCCACCGGCTGCCCCGCCGAGCACCGTGCAGTCGGCGACCGAGACGATCTCGACGCGGCGGTAATCCTCGACCTCGGACACGGCGGCGTTGATCACTGTGGCCAGTGGCACCGGTTCGCGCTGGTCGCGACCGATCGGCGCGCCGGCCAGGACGAGCAGGTTGGCGCTGTTGCGGCGCAGCCGGGCCGCCAGGTGGTCCAGCCGGAACAGGTTGTCCAGCCGTTCGGGATCCTCTTCGTCGCGCTCGAGGCGGTCGATCAGCGACAGCTGCTGGTCGACCAGCGAACGGCTACGCCGCGACATGGTCTCGAACATGTCGTTGACCAGCAATCGCAGCCGCGCTTCGTCGCCGGCCAGCAACAGGGCCTGGGTATGCAGTTCGTCGACGGCGTGCGCGACCTGCCCGATCTCCTCGGTGGTGTACACCTCCAGCGGCTGCGGGATGGGCTCGGCCCCGCCCCGCACCCGGTCGATCTCCCCCTCGAGGTCGGTGTGCGCCACCTTCAGAGCGCCGTCGCGCAGCACCCGCAGCGGCTTGATCAGCGCACGCGCCACCAGCAACACGATCACCAGCCCGACACCGATGGCGACGATCACCAGCACGGCGTCGCGCACGGCCGCGTTGCGCCGCTCTGTCGCCTTGCTCTGCACCGACCTGGTCACCGAATCCGTTGCGCCGCTGACGATCTGCTCGGCGATGCCCTGGGTGGTGTGGATCGAGCGCAACAGGTCGGCGTTGTCCACCAGCACACTGTCCGGATCGGACATGATTGCCATCCGGGCCACCAACTGCTGCTGCAGGTTCTTGGCGTCCGGGGAGCCGCTGCCCAGCACTTCGCTCATCCCGAACAGGGTCGACGGTTCGGTGCCGGCCAGGGTGATCATCGCGGTGCGCAACTGCGGCTCGGGCAGATCGGCGCCGCGGGTCACCAGGATCTCCTGCATGGTCATCTGCCCACGCGCACCGACGGCCCGGCTCAAGCCCTCCACCTGGGATCGGATCTGATCGCTGTCGACCTGTGCGGAGGCGTTGATCGCGTCTTCGGCGGTCAGCAGCAGCGGCGCGTAGGTGGTGATCCGGTCGCGCAGGCCGATGCTGTTGTCGAGCACCTTGTCCAGCAACGACTGCCCACCGTTGAGCAGCGAGTTGACTCCCGAGCGGACGTCGGGGATCACGTCGGTCTCGGCCAGCCGCGTCTGCAACTCGTACTTTCGGGCCGAGAAGTTCTTCTTGGCCCCTTCCACGTCGCGGCCGGTAGAGCCGGCCAGCAGCGCGACGTCGAGGGCCGACATGTACTTGGTGATGGCGGGAATCACGTCGGCACGCGCCGCGGCCAGCCGCAGGCTTCCGGAGGAGGCCATCGCGCTCTCCACCCGCAGCGCGCCGAACGTCGTCGCCAGCAGCAGCGGCACCACCGCGATCGCGAAGACTTTCCAGCGCACCGGCCAGTTGCGCAGCGACCATCTCGGCGGGCGCTTGGCCGGCTTGGCCGGCTGGGAGGGCGCCGCGGGCGGCGGAACAGCGGGAGCACCGGGCGGAACCGCCGCGACCGAATTGGTCGGGCGGGTGAACATGGTCACGTGCGGGCGGCCGGGCGGGCCGCACCTGTCGGTTGCGTCGCGTAAAACGAGAGACTCATCAGACTTCCTGCTGCTTTATGCGCCGGCAGATGGCCGCGGGCGTGAATGCCTGGCAATCCGACGAGTATGACAGCCCCCAGCCGAGGTCTCCATAATTGTTACTGAGTAGATAAGGTTCGCCGCAACTGGCCCGTGCGGCCGTGTACCGGATCGGCAAACTCAAGCGGGATAGTCGGCCACCGTCTTCTTCACCACCGCATCGACCTCCGCGCCGAGCAGAAAGCGCTGCTCGACCAGTGCCTGCGCGGCCGACCGTACGGCGGCGGCGTAGTCGTCACGGCTGGCGTAGCGCTCGCCCGGCGACGGACGGCCCGGCCGAAATGGCAGCTTGCTGCCGATCCGTTCGTACATCACGTCCGGCAGGTCCGGCACGAACCGGCGGGCGTTCCAGCCCGTGTAAGTCGCCAGCGGCGCCGCGACCGCTGGCAGCCGGACACCGGCCACCTCGTTGCCGTCCTCGTCGACAGCGGACACCAGGTCGACGTGTCCCATCGAGGGCAGCCAGGCGGGTGCCGGCGTGTGGGCGTAACCGAAAGCCGACAACACCTCCTTGCGGGCCACCGCGGTGCCGTCGTTGGTCCGGGGCACCCGGCTGGCCGGGGGCTCGACCCCGTCGGCGACCCAGTCCGCCAGGGCGATCAGCAGCGCCCGGGTGACCGGTGTGACGTCGAGGTGGTGCACCGGGTTGGCGGCGGGAAGCGCGTCCTTGATCTTGCTGCTGCCGAAGTGGTCGGTGCCGGCGAGCAGGTAGGTGCGCACCTCGGGGTCCTCCGGCAGGTCGGCGCCGGTGTCCGGGTCGACGTGCACCAGCGCGCCGTCGCCCTGCCAGTACTCGGTAGCGCTGTTGGTGAAGATGATCTTCGGGACGCCACCGAGTTCGCGCTGCCGCGCGAGCAGGTCAGCGGTACCGAACGGTCCCTCGACGCCGCTTCGGCCGGGGGTCGAGGGCTGGGCGTAGCGCTGGTTGAATTCGCCGCGGTTCGCGCTGGCGAAGTCGCTGAAGACACCGTCGAACACGGGCATCCCGGACTCGTCGATGTTCAGACCGTCGGAGAGGAACTGGCGCAGCAGCCGGCCCGCCTGGGACACGCCGTAGGCGAAGGTGTGGGTGATGCCATCCGCGCGGAGGTGCGAAACAATATCGCGGATCGCCAGCAGACCGCAGCCGGCGACCGGGGCCAGCGAACTCCGGTACACCAGCTCGTAGAAGTGGAAAGGCTGGAATCCGCCGTCCAGGGCGACGTGGGTGTCGTCGGTGAAGCGCCACGCGTCCCGCGGGACGGTCGTGGGCTCGGCGTCGGGTGCGGTGCGCACAGTCAGGACCGCTTCGGGGTCCTCGACGTCGTCCGTGGGGTAGGCGGTGAAGGTGAACAGCGCCTCGGCGCCGGGAATCGATTCGATTTCGGGGGCCGAGAAGCTGAGCGGGTGGTCGTCGCGGACAGTGTCCGAACGCCACTGAAGGCGCAGGAAGCCAGGTGCCACCTCGGCCTGCGGTGCGCTCAGCCCGAGGATGGCGGGCCCGCGCTGCACGTCCCACTGCCAGCCGCACGAGACGATGGTCCAACCGCGCTCGAGCAGGAATCCGTTCTTCAACCAGGGCGCGTTGGTGGGGACGCCCCGGTTGGGCACCACGAAGAGCAGCTTGCCGTTGCCACCATCGACCGGGCGCGCCACGCGCAGGTCGGCCTCGAAACGAACCAGGCCGTCGGCGTCGCGGGGCGCCAGCTTCAGGTCGACGATGCGCTCGTTGGCCCGGTATTCGGGGTCGACGGCGAAGGTGACCGTGGCCTCCACGTTCTCATAGCGGTTGTCGGCGTGTGGATAGACGTTGCGCACCTGAACTGACTCGACTGACATCTCGGCTCCTCCCCGGTGGGTCTGACCCAAGATTTCTGCAGAGCCCTTGGCAAGTTCTTGAAGGCGCCTTGGCGACGACATCAAGAAGGGCGCAAGAATTTCGCAACGCGGCGGCTTTGCCATGATCGACCGATGTTCCGGCTGCTGTTCTATTCCCCGCGCATAGCGCCGAACACCGGCAACGCCATCCGCACGGCCGCGGCCACCGGCTGCGAACTGCACCTGGTGGAGCCGCTGGGCTTCGACCTGTCCGAGCCGAAGCTGCGACGGGCCGGGCTCGACTATCACGACCTGGCGTCGGTGACCGTGCACGATTCGCTGGAGCGCGCGTGGCAGGCGCTGGGGTCGGCCCGGGTGTTCGCGTTCACCGCGCAGGCCAGCTCACGGTTCGCCGACGTCGCCTACCTACCCGGGGATGTGCTGATGTTCGGTCCCGAACCCACCGGTCTGGACGCCACCACGCTGGCCGACCCGCACATCACCGCACGGGTACGGATTCCGATGCGGGCCGGGCGGCGCTCACTGAATCTGTCCAACGCCGCCGCCGTCGCGGTCTACGAGGCCTGGCGGCAGCAGGGCTACGACGGCTCGGTGTGACGCGGCCTGGCCTGTAGCCACTCGGTTGTCCCGGGTTCAGGGGTGTCGAGTCCCAGATCGGCGTCGCGGAGTTCGTCGAGCAGTTGCGCCGTAGGCAGCAGATGGAATGCGAAGGGCTGGCTGAATACCCGGCCGTCGACTTCCAGGCCGAAATCACCGGCAACCACCCCGTCGCGGCTGGTGTGGATCGTCATCGTCTGCACCCCCGTACTGCCGACCATGCTGTGCCGGCCTTCGGTGCGCATCGCGAACCACTGCGGGAATCGCCACTGGATCAGGGCGACTCCGGAGGGTTTGAGGTGCCGGGCCGCGGCGGTGAGTGCGGCGTGTCGGACGTCGCGGCCCAGGTAGTTGAGCAGGCAGCCGGCCATCACCACGGCGTCGAACCGCTCCGGCAAGCGCAGCTCTGCGAACGTGGCCTGCACCGTACGGGCGGACCGAACATGCGAAAGCATGTCGGCGGATTCGTCGACAGCGGTGACCTGGTGTCCGAGTTCGGCCAGCGGGTCGGCCAGCCGTCCGGCGCCGGCGCCGAGGTCCAGCACCGAGCTGCATGGTGCGATGAGGCTGTCGATGACGTCCAGGTCGGAACCGGCGGGCAGCCGACAGAAGATCTCGACGGCGCTTCCATCGGGCGAGGTCGGCACGAATCACATATATACCCCCACATGCAGAAGCAGGCTCGTGCATACGCACGAGCCTGCTTTCCACAGGGCACGTTGGGGGGGGGCAGGGGGGAAACGTGCCACAGCCTGGGGCCGCTATCGCGGCGCGGATATCAGGCGCAGTCGTCAGCGCCGAAGGACGGCAGCGTGTAAACGGCTTCGATCTCCTGGAACAGAATCTCGTGGCTCATCGGGTAATTCCTCTCGGTCCAAGCTTTTCGGTGATGTCGTTGATGTCACTTAGATTGCCCCACGCCGGGCACCCGCGGTGTCCCCCAATAGGGGACAACCGGGGACGAAATCCGTGTCCGCCGATCGGGGGACAAGAGGGGGACAATCAGTCCATCTTGATGCCGAACCACCTGGTCAAGGCGCTGCGGAGGCCGTCGACGTCCGGTGTGGCCGACGACGACGCCCAGGCCACGTAGCCGTCGGGACGGACCAGTACCGCCCGCGCGGCGACCTCCCCGACCGGTTGACCGGCCGCGACGGTGAGCGGCCGGGCCCCCGCCGCCGCGGCGGCCACGACGGCGCCCTCGGTGAGGTCGATGAGCATCGGCTTTCCGTCGCGGGCGAGTTCGGCGACCCGCCGCACGCCGACCGGGCCGCTCACCGCGAAATCCGGCACCCAGCGCCCCACCCAGGGGTGATCAGCCTCGGTCCCGTAGCGGGTGTCGGCGCCGGAAACCAGGTCGCCCAGGTGTCCGATGACCCCGGGTATGGTCAGCAGTTCACCGAAAAGCTCTCGCAGCGCGGTGATTTCGGGACCGGGCCGGATCAGGGCGAGCTGCGCGCGGCTGTGCATGATCAGCCGCTCGGCCACCGGCCTGCGCTCGGCCTCGTAAGTGTCGAGTAGTTCTGGGCCGACGCGGCCGTCGAGCACCGCGGCCAGCTTCCAGCCCAGGTTCACCGCATCCTGCAGCCCCAGGTTCAGTCCCGGACCCCCCAGTGCGAAATGCACGTGCGCCGAGTCGCCGACCAGGATCACCCGCCCGCAGCGGTAGCGCGAGGCGATCCGGGAATTCATCCCACTGAACCGGCGCAGATCCGGCGGCACTTCCGGGGATGCGGACCGCAGCGGCACCGCCGCGCCGAGCAGCCGTTCGACGCTGCCCTCGTGTTCGGTCAGCGTCATCGGCGAGGCGTCCGCGGCAGCGGGGTCGGGCTCCTCGCGCGGTGTGCTTTGGAGTTCGATAGTGAACACCACCGCCTGGCCGGCCAGCATGCCCCACGCGAAGATGCCCCGATCGGTGCGCACGAACTGCCGGGACGGGACAGGCCCGACGCCGGGAACGTGCAGCGCCCCGCTGACCGGGTCGACCCAGTCGTCCGGGGGCACCACCCCGAACGCCATCCGCTCGACGACGTCGTAGGAAGACGTTCCGGCGAACTCGATGCCGGCCAGTTTGCGCGTCAGACTGGTGCCACCGTCAGCTCCGATCAGGTATCGGGTTGCCAGCTCGTAGCGGCCGTCGGGACCGGCCACCTGCACGGTGACACCGTTGTCGTGGTCATCGAACCCGTCAAGCCCGTGTCCCCAACGGAATTCGACGTCGAGCTCACGGGCGCGCTGTACCAGCACCTCGACGAGCCGCGGCTGTTCGACGTGCAGGATGAACAGCTGCGGGTCGGCCACGTCGGCGAAGTCCAGGCTGAAGGCCCCGAAGCTCGAGCCGGGGACCGGCTGGGGCGGCTCGTCGGTCCCGGCCAGCGCGCTGTACAGGCCGCGATGATCGAGGATCCGAACCCCCTGTCCGACAATGCCATTCGCGCGCCGATGCGGATTGGGGCCGGGCATCGGATCCAGTACCACGGGATCGACGCCGGCCATCGCCAGTTCACAGGCCAGCATGAGGCCGTTGGGCCCGGCTCCGGCGATCACGACGTCGACCACAGCGCAGAAATTACTCGGGAAAACGGGAAAAACGCTATCGACAGCCCTGACTCGCGGGTCTAGTCTCCGCGGAAGGGGGTGACGAGAAAGGCCACACGATGTCCTTCCTGGTGACACTCCCCGACGCATTCTCGACCGCATCCGGACAGGTCGCCACATTTAATTCTGCTCTGCAGAGAGCGAATTCGACGGCAAGCGCGGCGGTGACCGACGTTCTCGCCGCCGGCCGCGACGACGTCTCCGCGGCTATCGCCGCGCTGTTCTCCACCCACGGTCAGGCGTACCAGACCGCCGCCGCCGAAATGACAGCGCTGCATGACCAGTTCGCGCAGACTTTGCGCGCCAACGGCGTTGCATACGCCCTTGCGGAGGCGGCCGCCGCTTCGCCGCTAGAGACGCTGCAGCAGGGCGTGCTGCAGGTCATCAACGCGCCGACTCAGACTCTGCTGGGACGTCCGTTGATCGGGGACGGTGCGGTCGGCACCGCCGCCCACCCCAACGGTTACGACGGCGGTCTGCTGTACGGCAACGGCGGCGCCGGCTACAGCAGCACCGTCGCCGGCGTCGGCGGCGGCAACGGAGGTAACGCGGGGCTGTTCGGTAATGGCGGCGCGGGCGGCACGGGTGGCGCGGCCGCGGTCGGTGGGGTCGGCGGGGCCGGCGGCTGGTTGTACGGCAACGGCGGTAACGGCGGCGCCGGCGGTGCCGCGACGGTCGCGGGCGCGGTCGGCGGTACCGGGGGGGCCGGTGGTGCCGCCGGGCTGTGGGGCAGCGGCGGTCACGGTGGCCACGGCGGCGCCGGCGGCGCCGGCGGCAACGGCGTCAACCCGGTGCCTGTCACCGATCCCGGACTCGACGGCACCGCCGGGACCAGCAACGTCATCGATGCGGCCCTCAATAACAACGGCACCGACGGCCAGGCCGGCACGCCGGGAGGTCCCGGTTTCAACGGCGGCGCCGGCGGCGCCGGCGGCGACGCCACCGCCAGCGCCGATCAGACCCTATTCGGACGGGGCGGTAAAGGCGGCGACGGCGGCACCGGCGGCGCGGGCGGGGGCACCGGTGGTGCCGGCGGCGCCGGCGGTCTCGCCGCCTCGCAAAAGGGAACCGTCATCGGCGGGAATGGCGGCCACGGCGGCGACGGTGGCGCCGGCACGAACGGCAGCGCCGGTGGTGCTGGCGGCGAGGGTGGTGCCGGGGGTCGCGGCGGGCTGCTATTCGGCGATGGCGGTGCCGGCGGTAACGGCGGTTCGGGTGCTGCCGGCGGTCAAGGCGACGTCGGCGGCACGGGTGGTGTGGGTGGTTTGAACGGCGTTGCGGGCGGCGGCACCGGCGCCGCTAGCTTCTTCAGCCCGGCCGCGGGAGGCGCGGGCGGCAACGGCGGGAGCGGCGGCACCGGCGGCACCGGCGGCACCGGCGGCCTCGGGGGCAAAGGCGGTGTGGGCGGTGCCGCCGGATGGCTGGTCGGCAACGGTGGAGCCGGCGGCCATGGTGGCACGGGTGGCGTGGGCGGCATCGGCGGCAGCGGTGGCGCCGGTACCGACGGCACCGTGGGTGGCAATGCCCTGTCCCCCTCCTTGGTGTCGGCGGTATGGGAGGTGCGGGCGGCAACGCCGGTCACGGTGGGGTCGGCGGCGATGGAGGCAACGGTGGCCGTGGCGGCGCCGGTGGGCGTGGTGGGTTGCTGAGCGGTCAGCAAGGCGCCAGTGACGTGGGTGGAAGTGGGGGCACCGGCGGCACCGGCGGCGCGGGCGGCACCGCCGGCCTCGGCGCAAAGGGTGGCACCATACCGGGAGGAAAATCCGGCAGCGACGGTGCCAACGGTCTCAGCGGCCCCGCCTTCAGCGGCGCCAACGGAACGGACGGCAAGGCCGGCTGAGACTGGCCCGCTACCAGCCGTTCCAGTGCGTCAGGCCCTCGGCGGGCAGTCGCTTGGCCGGCCGGAAGTCGGTGCCCTTGGTGTAGGCGATCGGGAACAGCCCGCCCTGGCTGTACTGGTCGTACGGGATGCCCAGAATGTCGGCCACTTGGCGTTCGCCGTCGTCGAGCAGATGCAGCGTGGTCCAGCAGGAGCCCAGACCGCGCGAGCGCAACGCCAGGCAGAAGCTCCACACCGCCGGGAACAGCGACGCCCAGAACGACACTCCGCCGATCGGCGAGCTCTCCTCCCGGCCACTGATGCACGGGATCAGCAGCACCGGCGCCTCGTGCATGTGCTCGGCGAGGTAGGTCGCCGAATCGCGGACTTTCGCCATCCGCTCGCCGCGGGTGTCGTCGTATCCCGGCGCCGGTGAGCTGAGGTAGCCGCTGGCGTTGGCCAGGTAGACGTCGCCGATCGCCTTCTTCTTGTCCGCGTCTTCGACGAAAACCCATTGCCACCCTTGGGAGTTGGAGCCGGTGGGCGCCTGCAGCGCCAGCTCGAGGCACTCCATCAGCACGTCGCGCGGCACCGGCTTGGCGAAGTCGAGGCGTTTGCGGACCGAGCGGGTGGTGCGCAGGACTTCATCGACGGTCAAGTTGAGGGTCATGTGTGGAGGCTACCGTTGAGCCTATGAGTATCGAACTGTCGCAAGAGGTTTCCAGCCGGCTCGAATCCGATCACTATGGTTGGCTGACCACGGTCGCCAAATCCGGACAGCCGGTCCCGCGGCTGATCTGGTTCTACTTCGACGGCACTGACCTGATGGTCTACACGATGCCCAGCGCCGCCAAGGTCGCCCACATCAAGGCTCGGCCGCAGGTCAGCATGAACCTGGACTCCGACGGCAACGGCGGTGGCATCATCGTCGTCGGCGGGACGGCGGTCGTCGATGCCACCGATGTCGACTGCCGCACCGACGAGCCGTATTGGGCGAAGTACCGGGAGGAATCCGACCAGTTCGGTCTCACCGACTCGATGGGCACCTACAGCACCCGGCTGCGGATCACCCCGATCAAGGTGTGGACCACGCCGACAGCGTGAGTCCACCGCGCCGAGTGTGACCTGATGGCGGGAAAATCGCGGAAATTCCGCCGTGGGAACACGTTCGGCGCAACAGGTCAGCGAAAATCGCGGGACTTCGAGCCGACGGCCAGGCTGATGCGGCCCAAGCGTTCGGCGACGACGGTGATCGCGCCGCTGGCGTTCTGCACCTGACCGCGGATCAGCAACGCCGGCGCGGTGTGCGCGAGCTTGCGGTGCCGCGCCCACACCCCCGGCGTGCAGAGCACGTTGACCATCCCGGTCTCGTCTTCGAGGTTGACGAACGTCACCCCCTGGGCGGTCGCGGGCCGCTGCCGATGGGTCACCGCTCCGGCCACTAGCACCCGGTCCCCGTCGGGCACGGTGCCCAGCGCGGCAGCCGGCACCACCCCCATCGCATCCAAATCGGCCCGCAGGAACTGAGTCGGATAACTGTCCGGTGAGACGCCGGTGGCCCACACGTCGGCCGCGGCCAGCTCCAGCTCACTCATCCCCGGCAGCTCCGGGACGTGTGACGACGAACCCACCCCGGGCAATCGGTCCGGCCGTTGAGTGGCCGCGGCACCGGCCGCCCACAACGCCTCCCGCCGGGACATGCCGAAACAGCCCAGGGCCCCGGCCGTCGCCAGCGCCTCGGTCTGCGGCACGGACAGTTGCAGCCGCGACGTCAGGTCCAGCAGAGAGGTGAACGAGCCGTTGGCTTTTCGCTCTTCGGCCAGCTTCTCGGCCAGGTCGTCACCGATGTGACGGACGGCGCCCAGCCCGAGGCGGACCTCCATCCCGGCATTTTCTAAAGTCGCGTGCGCCAGGCTGGCGTTGACGTCGGGGCCATGCACCAGCACCCCGTGCCGACGCGCGTCGGCCACCAACGACTGCGGTGAATAGAAGCCCATCGGCTGGGCGCGCAGCAGCGCGGCACAGAACGCCGCCGGATGATGCAGCTTGAACCACGACGAATAGAACACCAGCGACGCGAAGGACAGCGCGTGGCTTTCCGGGAACCCGAAGTTGGCGAACGCGTGCAGTTTTTCGTAGATCCGGTCGATCACGTCATCGGAGGCACCGTGCAGGGAGCGCATGCCCTCGTAGAACCGGCCGCGTAGCCGCTGCATACGTTCGGTCGACCGTTTGGAGCCCATGGCGCGCCGTAGCTGGTCGGCCTCGGCGGCGGAGAAGCCGGCACAGTCCACCGCCAGCTGCATCAACTGTTCCTGAAACAGCGGCACACCCAGCGTTTTGCGCAGGGCCGGCTCCATGGAGGGATGGTCGTAGACAACCGGGTCCAGGCCATTGCGCCGCCGGATGTAGGGGTGCACCGAACCGCCCTGGATGGGCCCGGGGCGGATCAGCGCGACCTCCACCACTAGGTCGTAGAAGATCCGGGGCCGCAGCCGCGGCAGGGTGGCCATCTGGGCGCGCGACTCCACCTGGAACACACCCACCGAATCGGCCCGGGCCAGCATCTGGTACACCGCGGGCTCGGAGAGGTCGAGCCTGGCGAAATCCACTTCGATGTCCTTGTGCTCGGCAACCAGGTCCCGGGCGTAGTGCAGCGCCGAGAGCATGCCCAGCCCCAGCAGATCGAACTTCACCAGACCGATTGCCGCACAGTCGTCCTTGTCCCACTGCAGCACGCTGCGGTTGTCCATGCGCGCCCATTCCACCGGGCACACGTCGGCGATCGGACGGTCGCAGATCACCATGCCGCCGGAATGAATGCCCATGTGCCGCGGCAGGTTGCGGATCTGCTCGGCCAGATCGACGACCTGCTCCGGGATGCCCTCGATATCGGCGGGCTGCCCGCTCCAGTGACTGATCTGTTTGCTCCACGCGTCCTGCTGCCCTTGCGAGAATCCCAGCGCGCGCGCCATGTCGCGCACCGCACTGCGTGCCCGGTAGGTGATGACGTTGGCCACCTGGGCGGCATAGTCGCGGCCGTATTTGTCGTAGACGTACTGGATGACCCTTTCCCGCTGATCGGACTCGATGTCGATGTCGATGTCGGGCGGCCCGTCTCGGGCGGGCGACAGGAATCGCTCGAACAGCAGATCGTTGGCCACCGGGTCGACCGCCGTCACCCCCAGGGCGTAACAAACAGCGGAATTGGCCGCCGATCCCCTGCCCTGGCACAGAATGTCATTGCGCCGGCAGAACTGCGTGATGTCGTGCACGACCAGGAAGTAGCCCGGAAACTGCAACTGGGCAATGACTTTCAGTTCATGCTCGATCTGGGCATACGCTTTCGGCGACCGCTCGGCCGGACCGTAGCGATCGGCGGCACCCGCCATGGTCAACATACGCAGCCAGCTGTCCTCGGTGTGCCCGTCGGGCACGTCGAACGGCGGCAACTGCGGCGCGATCAACGCCAGGCCGAACGCGCACTGCTCGCCGAGTTCGGCCGCGGCGGTCACCACTTGGGGGCGCTGCGCGAACAACCGCGCCATCTCTTCACCGGAGCGCAGATGAGAGCCGCCCAGTGGGGCCAGCCACCCCGCCGCGGCATCCAGGGACTGCCGGGCCCGAATCGCGCCCATCGCCATGGCCAGCCGGCGTCGCGACGGCCCCGCGAAATGGGCGCCGGTGGTGGCGACGACGCCGACCCCGAAATGTGGCGCCAGGTCGGCCAGCGCCGCGTTACGTTCGTCGTCGAGCGGCTGACCGTGATGAGTCAGTTCGACGCTGACCCGGCCAGCGGTGAACCGGTCCACCAAATCAGCCAGCGCCCGTGTTGCGGCTTCCGGACCACCCACTGAAAGCGCTTGCCGCACAGCACCTTTGCGACAGCCGGTGAGAATGTGCCAGTGCCCGCCGGCCGCCTCGGTCAACGCGTTGATGTCGTAGCGCAGCTTGCCTTTCTCACCACCGGCCAGGTGCGCGGCGGCCAGCTGCCGGGACAACCGTCGGTAGCCTTCCGGACCACGGGCCAGCACCAGCAGATGGGGACCGGGCGGATCGGGCTGCTCGGTGCGCGCCACCGACGACAGCGACAGCTCGGCACCGAACACCGTGCGCACGCCGAGCTCGGTGGCCGCTTCGGCGAACCGCACCGCTCCATAGAGGCCGTCATGGTCGGTCAGCGCGAGGGCACGCAGACCCAACCGCGCCGCCTCCTCGACCATCTCCTCCGGCGTGCTGGCCCCGTCGAGGAAGCTGTATGCCGAATGGGCATGGAGCTCGGCGTAGGCGACCGATGAACGAGCCCGCCGCCCATCCGGCTTTGCCGTATACGACCCCCGCTTGTGCGATAACGGAGCGTCACCGGCCGGCACAACGGGGGCCGCCGCACCGGCATGGCGCGGCTTGCCGTCAAGCACCCGTTCCATTTCGGCCCAACTCGGTGGCCCGTGGTACCAGCCCATGGTAAGCCATCATACCGAACATATGTTCGATATGATGGCTTACCATGGGAACAACCGTGCGAACAACTTTAAAACGACGCAGAAACGATTTGCGAACCGCGTCACACGCCGGTGCATCGCCGCACTTAAACGCACCTTTATCTGGATCACACGGAATTAACCTGGCGGACCTACCGATGTGCGGCACCGACCGGATACTGGTACAGATTGACAAGACAATGGCGGGGGTTGGGCATGGCGGAAGTGATCACACCGGGCATTGGGCCGGCACGTGCTCGGGGCTCGGACCCACGCACGGGCATGGTGACAGGAGCCGTCGCCGTCGTCGCCGGCCCCGCTCCCGGATCGGGCGAGATCAAGGAATTACTGGCGGAACGGTTCGGGCGCACCTCGACGCCGGACGTCGACATCACTGCGCATGTGCAACGGGTGGCACTCCCGACTCCCGGTGACGACGACGAACTGTTCCGTGCCATCGCCCACGCCCTGGAACGACCACTGGACCCCGGCCGTCCCCGGTGGGAATGCTGGATCATCGAAGGCCTGCGGGACGACCAGTGGGCCATCCTGATCAAAATCGGCCGCGAGGTTGCCGAGCATCTTTCCCCGGCCCATCTGCTCGCCCGGCTGTGCACCCCCGCCGACCACACTGGGTTCATTGATTCCGTTGCGACAGATCCGGTTTCACCCACGAGCCGGTCCGGGTGGACCGACGTCTTATGGCAGGCCGCGGCATTCGCCGTCAACGGCCTCACCGCCGCGGCAAGTGCCTTGCAACCCCTGCTGGCCGGCGGCCCC
Organism: Mycobacterium gordonae; assembly: GCF_017086405.1. NCBI lineage: Bacteria > Bacillati > Actinomycetota > Actinomycetes > Mycobacteriales > Mycobacteriaceae > Mycobacterium > Mycobacterium camsae. The sequence goes on along the minus strand of NZ_CP070973.1, from coordinate 1,474,408 downwards.
GCACCGACCGCGCGCCACTACCGGACCGTTGTCGTGCCGCGTGGCGCCGTCGACCACATCGCGCGTAAGTTCGGCGTGACCGCCGACGACGTCGCGTTGGCGGCGATCACCGAGGGATTCCGCACCGTTCTCCTGCAGCGGGGGCAGCGGCCACAGGCAGATTCGTTGCGCATCCTGGGGTCGGCGCTGACCCAGCTTCCCGTCGAGCACCGAGACCCCCTTCAGCAGCTGCGCGCAGTACCCAACCAGGCCCGCCCGCAACCCGGGGTAAGATCTCCTCTAGCCTTGTGCAGCAAAGTGATTGACGTCTTCAGCCGGACGCCGCGCCAGAGTGTGGTGGCACTGGCCACCACTCCGCCCGGACCGCGGCACCGGTTGCGCCTGATGGGCCGGCGGCTCGAGCGACTGCTGCCGATCCCGCCGACGGCCCCGGAGTCGGGCACCGGGGTCGCTTTTCTCAGCTACGGCGACGACCTGGTCTTCGGCATCACCACCGACTACGACACTGCGCCTGATGTCCTTGCCGGCGGCATCGAATCGGGCCTGGCGCGCCTGGTGGCGGCCAGCGGTGACTCGGTCGTGCCATTCGACCGCCGACGCAAGCGTCCCACGCGGGCACTGCCCAACGGCGCGGCACGGTGGCGGCCCTCCTCGCCACCCGCCCGGGTGCGCCACTGACGAACAACCGTGCCGACCTTCGTGAGAAGGTGGGGCATGCCTAAGTCGGGGTCCGTCATCATCGACCCACGCCATCATGATGCGGTGTTGTTCGACCCAGCTTTGCCGCCTTGCCAACCGCTGCTCGACCGGCTTCGCGACGTTCGCGTCGTCACCGCCGTCTGTACGCCGGACGGCGCGATCGATGCGGCGCGGCGGCTGTCCACCCGGCCGGGCCGGTGTGCCGTCGTCACGGCGGACGCACCCGGTGTAAGCGCCGCCCGCGACGCCGGTTTCGCGCTGGTCATCGGGGTCGGCCCCGACCTGATCCAGGGCGCCGACGCCGTCGTCGCCGACCCCGGCGAGATCACCGTGCGCACTGGCGACAAGCGCATGTCCGAGCTCCCAGACGCCGTGCAGGCCGTGGACCTCGCCGGTAAGGCCCCGGCGGTGTTCTTCGACTTCGACGGCACCCTGTCGGACATCGTGAACGATCCCGACGCCGCCCGGCCCGTCGCGGGTGCATCCGAAGCGCTGCAGGAGCTGGCCGCGCAGTGTCCGGTCGCCATACTCAGCGGCCGCGACCTGGCCGACGTGTCGAAACGCGTGGGTTTACCCGGCATCTGGTATGCCGGCAGCCACGGATTCGAGCTCACCGCACCCGACGGCGCCCATCACCAGAACGAAGAAGCCGCGGCGGCCATCCCGGTGCTGGAGCAGGCGGCGGCGCAACTTCGAGCGCAACTCGGAGCGATTCCCGGTGTTGTGGTGGAACACAAGAGATTCGGCGTAGCGGTGCACTACCGCAACGCCGCGCGCGACCGGGTGGGTGAGGTGGCGGCGGCCGTGCGCACCGCCGGACAGCGCGAATCGTTGCGGGTGACGACGGGACGCGAAGTCATCGAGCTGCGTCCGAATCTGGACTGGGACAAGGGCAAGACCTTGCGCTGGGTGATGGAGCACCTGGGATCGCAGGCGGGCCCCCGGTTGCCGATCTATCTCGGCGATGACATCACCGACGAGGACGCGTTCGACGCGGTCCGTGCCGACGGCATCCCCATTCTGGTGCGGCACAACGACGATGGCGATCGGGCCACCGCGGCGCTGTTCGCCGTGGACAGCCCTTCCCAGGCCGCCGACTTCACCCGCCGGCTGGCCAGGCAATTATCTGACGCTCGCGTGAATTAACTTGCGGCTCTTCGCAATTCTGGACGAAAAGCGGTACAAATCCGTCGGACGCGCTAGGCTCCCGGCAGTCTATCGGGAGGACTGCCATGTCGTTCGTGTTCGCGAATCCGGAATTGTTGACCGCCGCGGCAAACGACCTGGCTTCTCTGAGATCGGCTATCGACGCGGCCCGCACGGCGGCATTGGGTCCGACCACGCAACTGCAGGCGGCGGCCGCCGACGAGATCTCGCAAGCGATCACCGCGGTATTCGGCCGCCACGCCCTGTCGTTCCAGGCCGTCAGCGAGCAGGCGACGGCATTCCACCAGCAGTTCGCCCAGGCCCTCAGTTCCGGCGGCAACGCCTATGGACTCGCCGAGGCCGCCAACGTCCAGCAGACATTATGGGACGCGATCAACGCGCCCACCCAGGTCCTGCTGGGGCGGCCCCTGATCGGTGATGGCGCCAACGGAACGGCCGCCAGCCCCAACGGCGGCGCGGGCGGACTGCTGTACGGCAACGGCGGCAACGGTTACTCCCAGGCCGCCGGCTCGGGTGCGGCCGGCGGCAACGGCGGAGCCGCGGGACTGATCGGCAACGGTGGCGCAGGCGGGGCGGGCGGTAGTGGCGTCGCGGCCGGCACTGCCGGCGGCAGCGGTGGCGCCGGGGGCAACGGAGGCTGGCTGTGGGGCAACGGCGGGGCCGGCGGAGCCGGTGCCAACGGTATCGCCGGCACGAGCGTTAACGCGGCGAACGGCCAAGGGGGTAGCGGCGGTAACGGCGGCGCCGGCGGATCGGGCGGTGTGGCAGGGCTACTCGGCGGTAACGGCGGCGCCGGCGGCGCCGGCGGCGACGGCGCCAACGGCGGCAAGGGTGGGATCGTTGGTAGCGGCGCCGGTGTGGGCGGCAACGCCGGCTCCGGCGGGTCCGGTGGGTCCGGCGGGACGAGCGGGATGTTCGGCGCCGCCGGCTCCGGTGGGAACGGCGGCGACGGAGGCACTGGCGGCAACGGCGCGGGAGGCGGCGGACAGATCAGCGGTGATGGCGGCGCCGCCGGCAATGGCGGCGCCGGCGGCAGCGCCGGATTGCTCGGTACAGCCGGTGCCGGCGGCGCCGGCGGGAACGGCGGTGCTCCCGGACTCGTGCAGGGTTTCAATGCCGGTGCGCTCGGCACGAGCGGCGCCGCCGGCGCCGGTGGGGGTGGCGGCAACGCCGGGTTATGGGGCAACGGGGCGGCGGGCGGGGCCGGTGGCGTCGGCGCAGACATCGGGGGCGGCGGGGCAGGCGGTAACGGCGGCCGCGGCGGGTGGTTCTACGGCGACGGCGGCGCCGGCGGCAATGGCGGCAGTGTCAACGTCACCCAGGGCACGGGCGGCACTGGCGGCGCCGGCGGCAGCGGTGGGGCTGCGGGGCTGTGGGGTAACGGCGGACTGGGCGGCAGCGGCGGATCCGGTCCGATCGGCGACAACGCGACCACGCCGGGCGACGGCGGAGCCGGCGGGGCAGGCGGGGCCGGCGGCTGGCTGATCGGCAACGGCGGCGCCGGCGGGGGCGGCGGTGCCGGCGGGGTCAACGCGGGTAAGGGCGGCATACCCGGCGGCACCGGCGGCGCCGGTGGCGCTGGGGGCCGCGGCGGCTATCTGTCGGGCCAGGGCGGCGACGGCGGCGCCGGCGGGATCGGCGGCAAGAACGCCATCAACGGGGCCGGCGGGGACGGCGGTCTGGGCGGCAATGGCGGGGCCGCCGGGTTGTTCGGCGCCGGCGGTCACGGGGGCGCTGGTGGAGGCGCCGGCAACCAACCCGATAGCTCCGGCAGAGGCGGCAACGGCGGCGCCGGGGGAACCGGCGGGACCGGTGGGTATGTCTATGGCAATGGCGGTGACGGCGGGGCCGGCGGTGTCGGCGGAAACCAAACTGCCGCGAGTCCCGGTGACGGCGGACAGGGCGGGGCAGGTGGTGCCGGCGGCAGCGCCCGGATGATCGGCAACGGCGGTGCGGGCGGCGTCGGGGGAGCCGGCGGAACAACCAACAGCAACATCGACACCAGCGTCGGCGGCAAGGGCGGTGCCGGAGGGGTCGGCGGCAACGGCGGCGCGCTGTACGGCGGCGGGGGCAAGGGGGCGTTCGGCGGCGCGGGCGGTGACAACCTCACCACCGGGACCGGCGGCACCGGTGGCAGCGGCGGCGGCGGCGGCAATGCCCAGCTGATCGGCAACGGCGGCGACGGCGGAGGCGGCGGCAACGGCGGAACCGGTGGTAAAGCCCACGGCAGCGGCGGAACCGGCGCCGCCGGCGGCAAGGGCGGACTTCTGTTCGGCGCGCTCGGAGGCACCGGATTCGACGGCGCGTCTTGACGCGCAGTAGTCAGTTGTCGGACTCGGCGGGCCAGTACCGCGTTGTTTGCCGACAGAGGCACCGCGGGGCTGCTCCCGGGCAGGCGGCGATGGTGCCGGCGCGTCGGTGGTAACCGCGCGATCGGCGGCACGACGTCAGGTGGCCGCGGCACAGGGGGCGGCCGCAGTCGGCGCGTGACACACCCGCGGTGTCGAAAGAATCGGCCAACCCGGATGCTTAGGGAAGACACCCCGCGCTTTGGGTGAGGTACGGCGGCGAGGAGATTTCGATCAGCAAGCTCGGCTTCTGGAGCATTGTCATGCTCGGAATCAACGCGGTCATCGGAGCCGGCATCTTTTTGACTCCCGGCGCGGTGATCAGGCTCGCCGGACCATTGGCACCTGCCGCCTACGTCCTGGCCGGGCTCTTCGCCGGCATCATGGCGCTCGTTTTCGCCACCGCCGCCCGGTACGTCCGAACCAACGGCGCCTCCTACGCCTACACGACGGCGGCGTTCGGCCAGCGGATCGGCATCTACGTCGGCGTCACCCACGCGATCGTCGCCTCCATCGCGTGGGGGGTGCTGGCGTCACTGTTCGTCTCGACTCTGCTGAGAGTTGTTTTCCCGCAACATCATTGGTATCAAGACAGCAAGCTGTTCAGTGTGAAGACCTTGACCTTTCTGCTGTTCATCGTGGTGCTGCTGGTGATCAATCTGTTCGGCAACCGGGTGATCAAGTGGGCCAACGGGATCTCCACCGTCGGCAAGATCTTCGCGTTGACCGTCTTCATCGGCGGCGGCCTGTGGGTCATCGCGACCCAACACGTGAATAACTACGCCACGGCAAGCTCACCCGGGATCCACCAACCGGCGCCGTACGCGTTGTTCGGGTTTTTCGAGACGGGGCAGAGCACGCTGACGGGCGTGGTCCTGGCCACCGTGGCGGCGCTCTACGCCTTCACCGGCTTCGAGTCGATCGCCAACGCTGCCGAGGAGATGGAAGAACCCGACCGCAACCTGCCGCGAGCCATCCCGCTGTCGATCCTGGCGGTGGGCACCGTCTACGTCCTCGCCGTCAGCGTGGCGATGTTGTTGGGATCCGACAAGGTCGTCCAATCCCCCGACACGGTCAAACTGGCCGCGGCCATCAGCAACGACGCCTTCCGCAGCATCGTCATCCTGGGCGCGCTGATCTCGATGTTCGGCATCAACGTGGCCGCCTCGTTCGGAGCGCCGCGGTTGTGGACCGCGCTTTCGGACACCGGCACCCTGCCGGCCCGCCTGTCCCGCAAGAACCGCTTCGGCGTCCCCATGGCGGCGTTCATCATCACCGCGGCGCTGGCGCTGGCCTTCCCGCTGGCGTTGCGTTTCGACAGCGACACCCTGACCGGCCTGGCAGTGATCGCCCGGTTCATCCAGTTCATCATCGTCCCGATAGCCCTGATCGCACTGGCTCGAGACCGAACCGGCCCGCATGCGGCCGTCAAGCGAAATGCGTTCACCGACAAGGTGTTACCGGTGGCAGCGGTGGTGATCTCGGTGGCGCTGGCGGTGTCTTTCGACTACCGGACGCTGATCCTCACCCCGCACGGCGGCGCCAACTACTTCTCCATAGCGTTGATCGTCGTCACCTTCGTGGTGGTGCCGGCGGTGGCGTACGTGCACTACTACCAGACGGCCGAACCCGGGAAAGAGCGCCTACCGGGAGCAGCTCGATAAGCCCTTTTCGGGCCGCTTTGAATTCAAATAGCAATCATTCTCCGCGCATCTTCGATGTCCGCAGTCACTGCTAAGGGCGTACACAGAGTCTGTTTCGCAACCACGAATCAATGCAGCCCTGCGTCCGCACACCGGGCCGCATTTACATAGCGTGTGCGCGCTATGTAAGTGCTTGTCGACACAACAATTTAAATAGCATTTACACGCTTTCATTTGATGCGCTCTCTTAGCGTCAACTCATCGTAAACTTTTAAAAGTGCTGTGCTGCAAGCTATTACACTATCGATGGGGGCGCAGTCGGGAATACTGGTCAGCCCAATTAGGGCGGAGTTTGCGCAGGAAAGTTGTCCGCGAAAATACGCAAATTCACTGACGCGATAAAAATTCGGCGATAACATTCGGACCGACCAGGGCAGTAACAGCGGTCGATCACGAATGCAGTGGCGGTTGGCAATCGCCTTTTTGGTAACCGGGAGTGTCGCTATGCCGCAGCTATTGGTTTCAGCGGAACTGATGCTCGCAGCCACCCAGGAGCTGGCTGGTGTCGGGTCGGCGCTCAGCGCGGCCAACGCGGCGGCTGCGAACGCTACGACGCAGGTCGTGGCGGCCGCTGAGGACGAGGTGTCCGCGAGTATTGCGGCATTGTTCGCCGGGCATGGTCTGCAGTACCAGGAAATCAGTGCACGAATAGGCGCGGCCCAGCACGAGTTTGTGGCCGCGTTGTACGACGCGGCGGGATCGTATGAGTCGGCCGAAGCGGTCAACGTCGAGCAGGTGCTGCTGGGCCTGATCAACTACCCCACCCAGCTGCTGCTCGGGCGGCCACTGATCGGGGATGGCGCGAGCGCCACCACGTCAGGAGGCCGCGGTGGCGACGGGGGCCTGCTGTTCGGCAACGGAGGCGCCGGGGCAGCGGGCGCACCCGGTCAGAGCGGCGGCACCGGCGGAGCGGCCGGACTGTGGGGTACCGGCGGCGCCGGTGGTGACGGAGGCGTCGGGGGAGCTACCGGGGGGGCCGGCGGAGCCGGCGGGCTGCTGTTCGGAACCGGCGGCGCCGGCGGTGCGGGCGGGGCCGGCGCGGCGGGCGGCATCGGTATCGCTGGCGGGACCGGCGGCACCGGCGGGACCGGCGGCGCCGGCGGATTGTTCAGCGGCGGCGGCGCCGGTGGAATGGGCGGGCTCGGCGGGGCCGGCGGGTTCGGCACCGGCAGCGGCGGAAGCGGCGCGGCCGGTGGCAGCGGCGGGGCCGGTGGCGCAGGAGGTCGAGCGGCGCTGTTGTTTGGAGCCGGTGGGCAAGGCGGTCTGGGCGGCGGCGGCGGGCCCGGAGGAAGCGGCGGAACGGGCGCCGACGGTGCCGTCGCAGGTCTGGGAGGTGTCGGCGGCACGGGAGGCGTCGGTGGTACCGGCGGCGCCGCCGGGCACGGCGGGGCGGGCGGTTCGGGACAATTGCTCAGCCTCAGTGGCGCTGACGGTGCGGCCGGCGCTGAGGGCGTCGGGGGGACGGGCGGCACCGGCGGGGTGGGCCTTGCGGGTGCTGACGCCGCGCCGGGTTCGGGCATGGACGGCGGCAGCGGGTTCGCCGGTGGAGCTGGTGGGGCCGGTGGCGCGGGCGGAGTAGGCCCGAGCGGGGCCACCGGCACCGGAGGTCTGGGAGGCGCGGGTGGCCAGGGTGGGGCCGGCGGAGTCGGTGGCTCCAACAACCAAGGCGTCGGCGGCGCTGGTGGAACCGGCGGGACCGGTGGGGCGGCGGGCGCCGGTGGCGCCGGCTCGACCGTGGGCCATGCGGGAACCGGTGGCGCCGGCGGGACCGGCGGCCAGGGCGGAACCGGCTCCGCGGGCGCCGACGCCGCCGTAGGTTCGGGTGCCGCGGGCGGCGCCGGGGCTGCGGGCGGCACCGGCGGGACCGGCGGCCAGGGCGGAACCGCCGCTGCCGGCGGGACCAACGGCAGCGGCGGCGCCGGCGGGGCTGGCGGCCAGGGCGGGAACGGTGGGTCCGGGGGTTCCAACACCGACGGCGCCGGCGGGCACGGCGGGGCCGGCGGCGCCGGAGGGGCTGGCGGCGCGGGAGGCGCGCCCGGGACAGGTGGCTCCGGTGCGACCACGGGCCGAGCGGGCACCGGTGGCACCGGCGGAGCAGGTGGCAACGGCGGCGATGGCAGCGCCGGCACCGACGCCACCGGGGACTCAGGCGCCGCAGGGGGCACCGGCTACGCGGGAGGCGACGGCGGAGCCGGCGGCCAGGGCGGCAGCACCGCCGGCGCCACCAACGGCCCCGGCGGCGCCGGCGGCCACGGCGGCCGCGGCGGAGCCGGCGGCACGGGCGGCTACAACAGCAGCGGAGCCGGCGGCACCGGCGGCGACGGCGGGGCCGGCGGAACTGCGGGGGCCGGCGGGTCGGCAGGCATCGGCGGCACCGGCGCAAACACCGGTAGGGCGGGCACCGGGGGCACCGGCGGCACCGGCGGCACCGGCGGCATGGGCAGCCAGGGAACAGATGCCGCCGCGAATTCGGCCGCCACCGGCGGCTCCGGATTCGCCGGCGGACGCGGCGGCCACGGCGGCCAGGGCGGAGCCACCGCCACCGGCGGCATCAACGGCACCGGCGGCCAGGGCGGTCAAGGCGGCCAAGGCGGACACGGCGGAGCGGGTGGCTCCAGTAGCAACGGAATCGGTGGCACGGGAGGCACTGGGGGCATCGGCGGATCCGCTGGTCTCGGTGGCGCGGCCGGCACCGGCGGCACCGGCGGCGCAGCCGGGAGTGCTGGCACCGGCGGCACCGGCGGCACCGGCGGTGACGGCGGAGCCAGCGGATCCGGCGCCGACGCGGCCGCTCAGTCGGGCGCGGTCGGCGGGACCGGCTTCACCGGTGGTTCCGGAGGTACCGGCGGCCAGGGCGGCAGCACCTCAGCGGGCGGCGGTAACGGCGTCGGCGGCACGGGCGGACGCGGTGGTCAAGGCGGCGCGGGCGGCGAAGGCGGGTCCGGTACCTTGGCGGGCTCGGCCGGCGGGGCCGGCGGCGTCGGCGGCGCCGGTGGTACTGCGGGCACCGGCGGTGCCAGCGGCACCGGTGGGTCCGGCGGGGCGGTAGGCAGCGGGGGCATCGGCGGCACTGGCGGAACCGGTGGGCTTGGCGGGGCCGGCAGCACCGGCGCTGACGCAACCGCGAACTCCGCAGCCGTGGGCGGTGCCGGCTTCACCGGCGGCGCCGGTGGTGCCGGCGGCCAGGGCGGCCACGCCGCTACCGGCGGGATCAACGGCGACGGTGGGGCCGGCGGCCGCGGCGGTCAAGGAGGCGGCGGCGGCGCCGGCGGATCCGGAACCATCAGCGGTTCGGCCGGCGGGAGCGGCGGGACGGGAGGCAACGGCGGAAGCGCCGGCGTCGGCGGTGGGGCGGGCACTGGCGGGTCGGGCGGCGCCACGGGCAGCGGCGGCAGCGGCGGTACCGGAGGCGCCGGCGGAACCGGCGGAGCCGGTAGTGCGGGCCGGGATGCCGCCGCCAACTCCGCGGCGACGGGCCGAACCGGCTTCGCCGGCGGCGCCGGCGGCACCGGCGGCCGGGGCGGCAATGCGGGTACGGGCGGGCTCAACGGGGATGGCGGCCAAGGCGGCACCGGCGGCACCGGGGGAACCGGCGGCGCCGGCGGATCCGGGACAATCAGCGGCTCGGCCGGCGGCACCGGGGGAACCGGTGGAAATGGCGGTGCGGCCGGGGCCGGCGGGTCGGCGGGAAGCGGCGGAATCGGAGGATCCCGAGGCGCGATAGGTAGCGGCGGCACGGGTGGCGTCGGTGGCACTGGTGGAACGGGCAGCAACGGCGCTGACGGCGCCCCGGGCAGCGGCGCCACGGCCGGCGCCGGCTTCAGCGGAGGCGCGGGCGGCGCCGGCGGCGCCGGCGGCAGCCCAGCAGGCGGGACCCGCGCCGGGGACGGCGGCCAGGGCGGCACCGGCGGCACCGGGGGCACCGGCGGAACGGGTGGCACCGGCGCCGCGGGAACCTCCTCGCAGGCGGGTGGCGACGGCGGCAATGGCGGGAGTGGCGGATCCGGCGGCGCGGCAGGTACCGGCGGAGCGTCCGGCGGCACCGGCGGCACCGTCGGCGCCGCTGGTACTGCCGGTTCGGGCGGTGCGGGCGGCACCGGTGGGACCGGCGGCAACGGCGGCACGGGCGCCGCCGGCAGCGCCGGTGGTGCTAACGGGGACACCGGAACCAATGGCGGCGCGGGCGGTGACGGGGGCCGGGGCGGCGCCGCCGGCGCCGGCGCCGGCGGCAAGTTCGGTCAGGGCGGCCAAGGCGGCACCGGTGGGATCGGGGGCACCGGCGGAACCGGCGGGACCGGCACCGCGGGCACCGTCACCGATCCCGGCGGCACAGGTGGCGACGGCGGAATGGGTGGCCAGGGCGGCGTGGCCGGAGCGGGCGGGGCGGCCGGTGGCTCCGGGGCCAGCGCCGGCGTGGCGGGCCACTCCGGAGCCGGTGGCCGTGGGGGCACGGGAGGCACCGGCGGGAATGGCGGCCAAGGGGCCGAAGGCCAGCCCGGCGGCGGCATCGGCCGCGACGGCACGGCCGGCGGCGGCGGCGGTAGCGGTGGCCGGGGCGGTGCGGCCGGTGGTGTCGGTGCCGACGGCGGGCAAGGCGGCGACGGCGGCGTCGGCGGCACGGGCGGGCAGGGCGGCACCGGCACCACGGGCACCTCGGTGCTGGGTGGCGGTGCCGGTGGAAAGGGTGGGAGCGGCGGTCAAGGCGGCTCGGCTGGTTCCGGCGGCCCCTCGGGCGGCTCGGGCGGCAGTGTCGGAGCGACCGGACGCGCCGGAGCCGGCGGTGTAGGAGGTCAGGGCGGAACGGGCGGCGACGGTGGCACCGGAAGCACCGGCGCGTCCGGCGGCGGCACCGGCGGCACCGGCACCATCGGCGGAGCCGGCGGCACCGGCGGACAAGGAGGAGCGGCCGGCGGTGTCGGCGCTGACGCCGGCGACGGTGGTCGCGGAGGTAGCGGCGGGACCGGCGGCACCGGCGGCCGCGGCGGCACCGGCACCGCCGGCACCGCCATTGACGCCGCCGGCCTTGGCGGCACCGGCGGCGTCGGCGGGAAGGGCGGAGCCGCCGGCAGTGGCGGCGCGGCCGGCGGAAGTGGCGGTAACGCCGGCGCGGTCGGAACCGCCGGCACCGGCGGCACCGGCGGACAAGGGGGCGGCGGCGGCACCGGCGGCCAGGGTGCGACCGGCAACCCGGGCGGCGGCGAAGGCGGTTCCGGTACCACCGGCGGCCAAGGCGGCACCGGCGGTAAAGGCGGCGCCGCCGGCGGAACCGGCGCCAACGCCGGGAACGGCGGCCAAGGCGGCAACGGGGGTACCGGCGGAACTGGCGGCACCGGCGGGACCGGCACGGCCGGCACCGCCACCCAGTCGGGCGGCACCGGCGGCAACGGCGGGACCGCAGGCGACGGCGGAGCGGCAGGCATTGGCGGTGCGGCCGGCGGCGCGGGCGGCAACACCGGCGCGGCGGGCTCCGGCGGCAACGGCGGCACGGGTGGCACCGGAGGCACTGGCGGGGCCGGCGGCCAGGGCACCCCGGCACCGAGGGCGGTGGCCAGGGCGGCAATGGCACCGCGGGCGGACTGGGTGGCAACGGCGGAAAAGGCGGGGCCGCCGGCGGACTCGGCGCCCACGCGGGCGACGGCGGCAAAGGCGGCAGCGGCGGAGTCGGTGGCGACGGCGGCAAGGGAGGTCAGGGCGACATCGGCATCGCCGGCGGCCAGGGCGGCAAGGGCGGCCAGGGCGGTCGGGCGGGCGCCGGCGGGGCGGCCGGCGCGGTCGACGCCAACGCCGGAGACGGCGGCACCGGCGGCACTGGCGGGGTCGGCGGCACTGGCGGCACGGGCGGCACCGGCACCGCGGGCACTTACCTGGCGGCCGGCGGGACGGGCGCCACCGGGGGCACCGGCGGTCAAGGTGGTGCTGCGGGCGCCGGCGGAGCGTCGGGCGGGGCCGGCGGTGTTGCCGGCGCGGCAGGCAAAGCGGGAATCGGCGGTACCGGCGGCACCGGCGGTACCGGGGGTACCGGCGGAACGGGTCTCACCGGTTCATCGCAAACCGGCGGCGTCGGCGGGACCGGCACCACAGGCGGCGCCGGCGGAAAGGGCGGCCAGGGCGGGGCAGCCGGCGGGTCCGGCGTCAACGGCGGACGAGGCGGCAACGGCGGCGTCGGCGGTATCGGCGGCACCGGCGGCACCGGGGAGGCTGCGGCACTTCCCACCGCACAAGCCGGCACCGGCGGTGTCGGGGGCGTGGGCGGCAAGGGCGGCAACGGCGGTCTCGGCGGCGCAGGAGGCGGCGACGGCGGGGTGACCGGCGGCATGGGAAGCGCAGGAAATGGCGGTCAGGGAGGGTTCGGCGGCGTCGGAGGTGCCGGCGGCGAGGGGGTGAATCCGTTCATCGGCGGCGGATCGGCCGGGCAAGGCCTCCCCGGACAAGACGGCAATCCCAGTGGCGCGGCGGGCCAGAACGGCAAGAGCGCTGTCGCAGATCCCGCCGGAACATCGGGCGGCCCGGGAGGTTCGGGCGGTGACGGGACCGCCTCCAACGGCGGCCGGCCGGTCGGCGGCAGGGGCGGGGACGGCGGCACCGGGGCCACCGGAGGTAACGGCGGCGACGGCGGTAAAGGCGGTTCGGTCCAGTATCAAGGCCCCGGTATCAACCCCGGCACCGGTGGGGACGGCGGTACCGGAGGCACCGGCGGCGTCGGCGGCAATGGCGGCACCGGCGGCGCCGGCGGAAACATTCTGAACGCGACCACCGCCGGCACGGCGGGGCACGGCGGCAACGGCGGCCACGGGGGTGCAGGCGGCAACGGCGGCAACGGCGGTGTCGGCGGCAGCAACCTCACCAACGGCGTCGGCGCCAATGGCGGCGCCGGGGGCAACGGCGGCCACGGCGGCAACGCCAATGGGCCCGAAAGCTTCGGCGGCAAGGGCGGCAGCGGCGGCGCCGCAGGCGCCGGCGGAGCCGCCGGAACGATCGGCGATCTGACCGGCGTCGTCGGCGGGGCCGGCGGTATCGGCGGAGCGGGAGGCGCGGGAGGCGCCGGCGCCAACGGCGGCGCCGGGGGCGCCGGGGGTAACGGCGGCGCCGCTACAACGCAGTTCCTGGCGAGCAGCGGCAACGGCGGCAACGGCGGCAACGGCGGCAATGGCGCCAACGGGGGTAGCGGCGGCAACGGCGGCAAAGGCGGGATCGGAGGGGCCGGGCCCACCGCCGGGGCCGCGGGGGCCGGCGGAGTCGGCGGTGCGGGCGGAGCGGCCGGGACCGGCGGCGCCGGCGGCGCGGCCGGCGTGGCCGGGGCGGCTTCCGGTGACGCTCGCGCGGGTTCGTCTGGGACAGCGGGCACCAGAGGCGTCGACGGCGTCCAGGGCGGCCCCGGTACGCAGGGCGCGTCGGGTTAGGAGCCACTGATGTCATTCGTGCAGATCTCACCCGACCTGGTGGCTGCGGCGGCGCAGGACTTCGCCGACGTCGGGTCGGCGGTCACGGCGGCTAATGCAGCGGCGGCCCGGTTCATCACGAGGGTGTTACCCGCAGCCGATGATGAGGTGTCGGCGGGTATCGCGGCACTCTTCGGCCAGCACGCTGTGCAGTACCAGTCGATCAGCGCCCGAGCCGCGGCATTTCACGAACAGTTTGTGGCGACGCTGCAGGCGGGGGCCGGCTCGTACGTTTCTGCGGAGGCGATCAATGCCGAGCAGGCTCTGTTGGGTGTGGTCAACTCCCCCACCGAGTTGCTGTTGGGACGGCCGCTGATCGGGGACGGTGCCGACGCGACCACGCCCGGCGGTCGCGGTGGTGATGGTGGGCTGCTGTTCGGCAACGGGGGCGCCGGGGCATCGGGCGCGCCCGGTCAGGCCGGCGGCGCGGGCGGGGCGGCAGGCATGTGGGGTACCGGCGGGGCCGGTGGAGCGGGCGGCTCCGGCGGTGCCAGCGGCGGGGCGGGCGGAGCCGGCGGCGTGTTCTTCGGCCAGGGCGGTGCTGGCGGGGCCGGTGGAATCGGCGCGCCCGGGGGCCCAGGACTGGGCGGAGGGACCGGAGGTACGGGCGGCACCGGCGGCTCGGGTGGAATGTTCAGCGGCGGCGGGGCCGGAGGTACGGGCGGCCCGGGTGGAGTTGGTGGAGCCGGTGCCACCAGCGGAGCGACCGGTGGCACCGGCGGCGTCGGGGGCGCCGGAGGGTCCGGCGGGGGCAGCGGCCTGCTGTTCGGGGCAGGTGGGCAGGGTGGTCTGGGGGGCACCGGTGGAATCGGCGGAAGCGGCGGGGCCGGCGCGGACGGCGGCGCTGCAGGTCTGGGCGGGGTGGGTGCCGCCGGGGGAACCGGCGGTGCGGGTGGCTCCGCTGGTCACGGCGGGGCAGGCGGTGCCGGTCAGTTGCTGAACTCACGCGGGGCCGACGGCGGTGCGGGCGCCGGGGGCACCGGCGGGACAGGTGGTACCGGCGGGGCCGGCGCTGCGGGTGCTGACGCCGCGGCGGGTTCGGGTGCGGTCGGCGGCGCAGGGTTCGCCGGGGGCGCCGGGGGCACCGGCGGCGCCGGAGGTTTCAGCGTCAGCGGGCTCAACGGCGCCGGTGGCGCGGGCGGCACCGGTGGCCAGGGTGGGGCCGGTGGCGCGGGTGGTTCGAACAACAGCGGCACCGGCGGTGTCGGCGGCGTCGGTGGCGTCGGCGGCGCGGCGGGTGCCGGCGGGTCAGGAGCGACCGTGGGTCACGTGGGCACTGGCGGTATCGGCGGAGTTGGCGGCACCGGCGGGGCGGGCAGCGCCGGCAGCGATGCCGCGGCAGGCTCCGGCGCGGTAGGCCATGCCGGGTCCGCCGGTGGGGCCGGCGGCGCTGGCGGCCGGGGCGGCAACGCGGCGGCCGGCGGTGTCAACGGCGCCGGCGGGGCGGGCGGCCATGGCGGCACCGGCGGCGGCGGCGGGACGGGCGGATCCAACGACAACGGCGTCGGCGGCGCTGGCGGGGTAGGCGGTACCGGCGGGGCGGCGGGCCTGGGCGGAGCGGCCGGAACCGGCGGCACCGGAGGGACCGCGGGCGGTGCGGGCACCGGTGGCACTGGCGGCACCGGTGGCACCGGCGGGGACGGCAGTGCCGGCGCCGACGGCCCCGAGAACTCCGGCGCGACCGGCGGCACGGGGTCTGCCGGCGGCGCCGGCGGGGCGGGCGGCCAGGGCGGCAGTACCAGCGGTGGCACCAACGGCGCCGGTGGTCGGGGCGGCCTCGGCGGCCACGGCGGAGCGGGCGGCAACGGGGGCTTCAACGCCAATGGTGTCGGAGGCGCGGGTGGAGCGGGCGGCACGGGCGGTGCCGCCGGTATGGGTGGCGCCGCCGGGACGGGTGGCTCCGGCGGACATTCGGGCAGCGCGGGCACCGGCGGCACCGGTGGAACCGGCGGAACCGGCGGGAACGGCAGCGCAGGCATGGATGCCGCCGCGAACTCAGCCGCGACCGGCGGCACCGGCAACAGCGGCGGCGCCGGCGGCCAGGGCGGTCGAGGTGGAGACTCCGCCGGTGGCATCAACGGGGTCGGCGGCCGGGGTGGGCGGGGCGGCCACGGCGGACAGGGCGGCGCCGGTGGGTCCGGGACGGTCGGCGGTTCGGCCGGCGGAGCCGGCGGGACCGGCGGGACGGGTGGAGCGGCGGGTGCCGGTGGGTCGGCCGGTAGTGGAGGAAGCGGCGGAACGCAGGGCACCGCGGGCAGCGGCGGCGCCGGTGGAGCCGGGGGCGCCGGCGGTGACGGCAGCGCGGGTCTCAATGCCGCCGCCGATACCGGCGCAGCGGGCGGCACCGGTTTTGCCGGCGGTGTTGGCGGGGCAGGTGGGGCCGGCGGCGACGCCGTCGCCGATGGCGTCAACGGGACCGGTGGCGATGGTGGCCAAGGAGGTCGCGGCGGACACGGCGGCGCGGGCGGATCCGGGACGGTCAGCGGTTCGGCCGGCGGTTCCGGCGGCACCGGAGGATCCGGCGGCGCCGCCGGCATCGGCGGTGCGGCCGGCACCGGCGGCACGGGCGGCGTCACCGGCAGCGTGGGTGGCGGCGGCCACGGTGGCAACGGCGGCGCCGGCGGTGCGGGCAGCACCGGCACCGACGCCGACGCGGAGTCGGGTGCCACCGGTGGCATTGGCTTCACCGGTGGGGCCGGCGGCGCAGGTGGTGCCGGTGGCAGCGCCGCGGGCGGGAACCATGCCGGCGACGGCGGCACCGGCGGTAGCGGCGGCGTCGGCGGCACGGGCGGCAGCGGCGGAAGCGGCACCGCTGGCACCGCCCTACTGGATGGCGGGCAGGGCGGCACCGGCGGCACTGGCGGTCAGGGCGGCGCTGCCGGAGCCGGTGGCGCATCGGGTGGCCTGGGCGGCAGCGACGGCGCGGCGGGTACGTCCGGCCGTGGCGGGGTCGGCGGGTTCGGTGGCAACGGGGGCACCGGCAGCACTGGCGCGGCGGGCACCCCGGCGGCGGCACCGGTGGTACTGGAACGGCGGGCGGCGCGGGTGGCAGCGGTGGTCGAGGCGGCGCTGCCGGCCTCGTCGGCGCAGGTGGCGTCAGCGGCGCCGCCGGAGACGGCGGCCAGGGCGGCGACGGAGGTATCGGTGGCACCGGCGGTACCGGCGGGGTCGGGACACCGGGCACGTTCTTGACAGCGGGCGAGACCGGTGGACACGGCGGCGTTGGCGGACACGGCGGCGCGGCCGGGGCCGGTGGCGCCTCCGGCGGGGCGGGCGGCAACATCGGCGCCGCCGGCGCGGCCGGGGCCGGTGGCCAAGGCGGTGCCGGCGGCGATGGCGGAAAAGGCGGCCAGGGCCTTACCGGCTTGTTCGGTAGCAACGGCTCAGACGGCACGGCAGGCGGCGCCGGGGGCACCGGTGGCCAGGGTGGCGCGGCGGGTGCCGGATTCGGCGGCAAGGCCGGCGACGGCGGCACCGGCGGCAACGGCGGCGGCGGTGGCACCGGCGGGACCGGCGGCACCGGCACCGCCGGCACCCACGCGTTGCCCGGTGGACACGGTGGCGGCGGCGGCACCGGCGGCAAGGGCGGTGCCGCCGGAGTCGGCGGCGCCTCCGGCGGAGTTGGCGGTCACGCCGGACTGACGGGTCAGGGCGGGATGGGCGGCCAAGGTGGCGCCGGTGGCAGGGGCGGGGACGGTGGCACAGGTCAAACCGGCACCGCCGGCGGCGGCACCGGCGGAGAAGGCACCGCAGGCGGCACCGGCGGAGAAGGCGGGCAGGGTGGGGCTGCCGGAGGGGCGGGCGTCAGAGCGGGTAGCGGAGGGCTGGGCGGTGATGGCGGCACAGGGGGCACTGGCGGCACCGGCGGCGCCGGCACCGCGGCCACCGCCACCGAGGCGGCCGGCACAGGCGGAACGGGGGGCCAGGGCGGCATCGGCGGCGCGGCCGGCGCGGGCGGCGCATCGGGTGGTGACGGTGGCCGCAGCGGCGCCGCCGGCGATGCCGGCGCCGGCGGCAGCGGCGGGGCCGGCGGAATCGGCGGCACCGGTCGGACCGGAGACGCCGGCGCTGCGGGCGGCGGGACCGGCGGGCAAGGACTCGCCGGCGGCCAAGGGGGCGATGGCGGCCAAGGGGGTGCAGCCGGCGGCCTTGGCGCTGACGCCGGCGACGGCGGCACCGGCGGCCAGGGCGGTACCGGCGGAACGGGCGGCATAGGCGGAACCGGGACCCCGGGCACCGCCACCCAGGCGGGCGGCGCCGGCGGCAAAGGCGGAACCGGCGGAGACGGCGGGTCGGCCGGTAAGGGAGGCGCCGCCGGCGGCACGGGCGGCTCTGACGGCGCTGCGGGCATCGCCGGCAACGGCGGCGACGGCGGTAGCGGTGGCGAGGGCGGAGCCGGCGGGCAAGGCACGACCGGCAGCGTCGGCGGAGGAACCGGCGGCACCGGCTCCAGCGGTGGCATCGGCGGTGTGGGTGGCGACGGCGGCGCCGCCGGCGGGGCCGGCTCGAGCGGCGGCCGAGGCGGAACTGGTGGAACGGGGGGCCACGGCGGCACCGGAGGCACCGGTGGAGCCGCTGGCACGGTCGGCGCCACCGTGGAAGGCGGCACCGGCGGCAATGGCGGCAGCGGTGGCGCAGGCGGCGCGGCCGGTGCCGGTGGCGCCGCGGGCAAGGGCGGCATCGTGGGGCTGGCCGGTGCCGCCGGCAGCGGCGGGATTGGCGGCGACGGTGGTATCGGCGGTGCAGGGGCTCACGGCGCGGCCGGAAACCCCGGAGGCGGTAACGGCGGACACGGCACCGGGGGCGGATCCGGCGGCAATGGCGGGGCGGGTGGCACGGCGGGTGGGCCCGGCGCAAACGGCGGCCGCGGCGGCCACGGCGGAATCGGTGGCACGGGCGGCGACGGCGGCAGCGGTGGCGCCACGGTCAGCGCCGGCCAGAACGGCGGCGTCGGCGGAGACGGCGGCGGCGGCGGCAAAGGGGGCAACGGGGGCGCGGGTGGCTCGGCCGGGGCCGGCGGCCTCACCGGCGGTATGGGCACCGCCGGCAACGGCGGCCACGGCGGCGCCGGTGGCGCCGGCACCAATGGCGCCGCCGGCGCCAATCCTGCTGCCATTGCGGGGCAAGCGGCTGATCCTGGCTCCAACGGCGGGAGTGGCAGCCCCACCGGCAGCGACGGCAATCGCGGCACCAACGGCACCAGCCCCGGAATGGTCGGCGGCCGCGGCGGCAATGGCGGCACCGGAACGGTTACTTCCGTGCTGCAGAACCCGACCGGCGGCAGCGGCGGAGCCGGCGGCGAAGGCGGCACCGGCGCGGTCGGCGGCAGGGGCGGCAACGGCGGTGACGTCAATACAGCCGGTCCGCCTTCGGGACCGAATGGTGCGGCGGGCTTCGGCGGCACCGGCGGCAGAGGTGGCGCCGGCGCCAACGGGGGCAACGGGGGCCTCGGCGGCAGCGTTCTCTCGAACCTTGTCGTCGGCACGGCCGGCGACGGCGGCGACGGCGGCGACGGCGGTGTCGGCGGCAACGGCGGCAACGGCGGCACCGGTGGGCACGGCGCGATTCTGGCCAACGGCGGATCAGGAGGTCACGGGGGCAACGGCGGCAACGCCACGGGACCCAACAGCGCCGGCGGCCAGGGCGGTGCCGGCGGCAAGGGCGGCGCGGGCGGCGCGGCCGGAACCGTCGGCGACCTGACCGGCGTAGTAGGGGGCGCCGGAGGAGCGGGAGGGCAGGGCGGCAACGGCGGTATCGGCGCCAACGGTGGCAACGGAGGCGCCGGAGGGTTCGGCGGAAACATCACGACAACGTCCGGTTCGGTCACCATGAGCGGCAACGGCGGCGACGGCGGCAACGGCGGACACGGCGCCGCCGGTGGCAGCGGAGGCAACGGCGGTGCCGGCGGTCATGGGGGTGCCGGGCCAACAGAGGGAACGGGTGGTGCCGGTGGTGCCGCAGGTGTCGGCGCCTCCGGCGGAACCGGGGGCGCCGGCGGTGCTGGCGGACTACCCGGCGTCAAGACCGGCGGTGGCATCACAGGCGCCTTCGGGCACGACGGCGCTGCTGGCACAGCGGGCGGCCGAGGTGCTGACGGCAACCGTGGAACAGCAGGTTAGGAGCGGCTGGTGTCTTTCGTAGTAATCGCGCCGGACTTGGTGAGTTCCGCAGCACAAGACTTGGCTGCTGTCGAGGCGGCGGTCGGTGCGGCCAATGCGGCGGCGGCACGGTTCACCACCACGGTCCTACCCGCCGCCGCGGATGAGGTGTCGGCGGGGATCGCGGCGCTCTTCGGACAGCACGGTCAGCAATATCAGCTCATCGGCGAACAGACGGCGGCGTTCCATCGGCAGGTGGTGATGGCGCTGCGGGCCGGCGCGGGGTTCTACGCGTCGGCCGAGGCAACCAACGCCGAACAGGTGCTGCTGGATCTGCTCAACTCCCCCGCCCAGGCCCTGCTCGGACGGCCCTTGATCGGCGATGGCGCCAATGCCACCGCACCCGGCGGCGCCGGCGGCGCCGGCGGTCTGCTGTTCGGCAACGGCGGCAACGGCGCCCCGGGTGCCCCGGGACAGACCGGCGGCGCCGGCGGCAGCGCCGGACTCTGGGGCAAAGGCGGGGCCGGCGGCGCCGGCGGCGCGGGCGGGGGCAGCGGCGGCGCCGGCGGGACCGGCGGGCTGCTGTTCGGAACCGGCGGCGCCGGCGGGACCGGCGGCGCCGGCGGCGGCACCGGCGGATTCGGGGGCGACGGTGGGTGGCTGTGGGGCGGCGGCGGCGTCGGCGGGGCCGGCGGCCCAGGTGGCGGCACCGGCGGCACGGGTGGTCGCGCCGACTTGCTGTTCGGGGCCGGCGGCGCCGGCGGAGCCGGCGGCCCCGGGAGCGACGCGGCGCCCGGTGGGCGCGGCGGTGATGGCGGGGCCGGCGGCTGGTTCGCCCCCGGCGGCGCGGGCGGCAATGGGGGCACCGGGGGCGCCGGTAGCGCTGGTGGCGCGTTCGGCGGCACCGGTGGCAGCGGCGGCGCCGGCGGCGCGGGGGGCGCCGGCGGTCAGAGCGCGCTGCTGTTCGGCGCGGGCGGGCGGGGCGGGCTCGGCGGGCAGGGCGGGGCCGGCGGTCCCGGCGGCATCGGCGCCGACGGCAACGCTGCCGGACTCGGCGGCATCGGGGGCGCCGGCGGCACGGGCGGCGATGGCGGCGCCGCAGGTCACGGCGGCGCGGGCGGTGCCGGACACTTCCTTGGCGCTGGCGGGGCGGCCGGCGTCGCCGGCGCCGGCGGTGTGGGCGGAACTGGCGGTGCCGGCGGGTCTGGCGCTGCCGGTGCTGACGCGGCCGCAGGATCGGGCGCCGTCGGTGGCGTGGGGTTCGCCGGCGGCGCCGGCGGCGCCGGGGGCCACGGCGGGCTGGCCGGCTCTGGCGGAATTAACGGAAACGGCGGAGCCGGCGGGGCCGGCGGGCTGGGCGGGACCGGCGGCGCCGCAGGTTCCAGCACCGACGGCGTCGGGGGCACCGGCGGGGCCGGCGGTACCGGCGGCGCGGCAGGCGCAGGCGGTGCGGCCGGGACTGGCGGCAGCGGTGGAGCCGCCGGCCAGCCCGGGATCGGCGGCAAAGGCGGCACGGGCGGCGCCGGCGGGTCCGGCGGCGCCGGCGCCGGCGCCGGTTCGGGAGCCGCGGGTGGCGTCGGCTTTGCCGGTGGCGCCGGCGGGGCGGGCGGCACCGGCGGCGACGCGAGCCCGGGTGGCATCAATGGCTCCGGCGGCCTGGGCGGTCACGGCGGACAGGGCGGTACCGGCGGCACTGGCGGCTCGAACACCGCCGGCCAGGGCGGACCCGGCGGGACCGGCGGAAGTGGCGGCGACGCCGGTGCTGGCGGCGCGGCAGGCGTCGGTGGCACCGGCGGCACCACCGGCGATGCCGGCACGGGCGGCACCGGCGGGACAGGTGGGACTGGCGGGACGGGAAGCACCGGTCTGGATGCCACCGCCCACTCCGCCGCTCAGGGCGGCACCGGCGAAACCGGCGGCGCCGGCGGCACCGGCGGTCAGGGCGGTAACACCGGCGCCGGCGGGATCAACGGCAGCGGCGGCACCGGCGGACGCGGCGGACAGGGCGGCACCGGTGGGGCAGGTGGATCAGGCACCCTGGCCGGCTCGGCCGGCGCGGCCGGCGGCATCGGCGGGACCGGAGGTGCCGCCGGCGGCGGAGGCGCGGCCGGCACCGGTGGCATCGGCGGTACCGCGGGCAGCGCAGGCACCGGCGGCACCGGCGGCACCGGCGGGGCAGGCGGGGCCGGCAGCGTCGGGCCAGATGCGGCCAGCAATTCAGGGGCGGTCGGCGGCACCGGCTTTGCCGGAGGAGCCGGCGGAGTCGGCGGCCAAGGCGGTCACGCCGGTCCCGGCGGCATCAACGGCACCGGCGGCACCGGCGGCATCGGCGGCCAGGGCGGCACCGGCGGACAAGGCGGATCAGGCACCCTGGCCGGCTCGTCCGGCGGAGTCGGCGGAACCGGAGGATCCGGGGGTGCTGCCGGTATCGGCGGCGCGGCCGGCACCGGCGCCACCGGCGGAACAACCGGCGCCGCGGGCACCGGCGGCCTCGGCGGCACCGGCGGCCTTGGCGGTACCGGTAGCACCGGCACGCACGCCGCCGCCCACTCCGGCACAGCAGGAAGCACCGGGTATGCCGGCGCCGCGGAGGGGTCGGCGGTCAAGGCGGGTCCGGCCGGGCGGAATCAACGGCGGCGGGGGCACCGGCGGTGACGGCGGCCGGGGCGGCATCGGCGGTGACGGCGGCTCCGGCACGGTGGCCGGTTCGGCCGGTGGTTCCGGCGGCACCGGCGGAATCGGCGGCGCCGCCGGTGCGGGTGGCAATGCCGGAATCGGCGGCACCGGCGGATCTAGCGGTGATGTGGGCCGTGGTGGCACCGGCGGAGTGGGCGGCAACGGCGGGACCGGTAGCGCAGGCTTCGACGGCGTCTCCGGCAGTGGCGCCGCGGGCGGTGCCGGATTCGCCGGCGGGGCGGGTGGCACCGGCGGCGCCGGCGGCGGTGGAACTGGCGGAAGCCACGCCGGCGACGGTGGCAGTGGGGGCATCGGTGGCCTAGGTGGGGCGGGCGGCACGGGCGGCAGCGGCAGCGCCGGCAGCGCCCTGCAGGCCGGCGGCCGGGGCGGAGAAGGCGGAGCCGGTGGCCAGGGCGGCGCGACCGGTGTTGGCGGGGCCGCCGGTGGCACCGGCGGAAGTGCGGGTGCAGCCGGCACGGCGGGCTCCGGCGGCATGGGCGGCACCGGCGGCTCAGGAGGCAGCGGTGGCGGCGGCATCGCGGGCGAGGCCGGCGGCGGCACTGGTGGCGGCGGCACCGCCGGGGGCGCCGGCGGCAAGGGTGGTCAAGGCGGCGCGGCCGGCGCTGCGGCTGGCGGAGGTATGAGCGGCAAAGCCGGCGACGGGGGCCGGGGCGGCGATGGCGGGATCGGCGGCGCCGGCGGTGGCGGGGGTATCGGAACGGCGGGCACCAGCACCGAAGCCGGCGGCCGGGGCGGTACCGGCGGGGTCGGCGGACAGGGCGGCGGCGCGGGAGCCGGCGGCGCCTCCGGCGGCCCCGACGGCAACATCGGAGCCTCGGGTCACGCCGGCGCGGGTGGGGTCGGTGGACAGGGCGGCGACGGTGGCCGGGGCGGTACTGGCAACAGCGGCCTGACGAGTGGAACCGGAGGACTTGGCACCGCCGGTGGCCAGGGCGGTACCGGCGGGCAGGGCGGTGCGGCCGGCGGAGCCGGCGGTGACGCCGGCGACGGTGGCCGCGGCGGTAACGGCGGCACCGGCGGCAACGGCGGCAACGGCGGCGCGGGAACAGCCGGCAACACCTTGCTGGCCGGGGGCCGCGGCGGTGACGGCGGGACCGCCGGCCAAGGCGGTGCCGCCGGAGCCGGCGGCGCGTCGGGCGGTCCGGGCGGCAACGCCGGCGCGGCCGGCAACGGAGGTACCGGCGGTGTCGGCGGCACCGGCGGCGACGGTGGCGACGGTGGTGTCGGCGGTACGGGCGCGTCGAACGGCGGCACTGGCGGCACCGGCACCGCCGGTGGCGCCGGTGGCGCTGGTGGCAAGGGCGGCGCGGCCGGTCTCGGCGGCAGCGCCAAGGCTGGCGACGGCGGCCAGGGGGGCACTGGCGGCCGCGGAGGCACCGGCGGCACCGGAGGCGTCGGCACCTCGGGTGACGCCTTCACCGCCGGTGGTCAAGGTGGTACCGGTGGGGTCGGCGGCGACGGTGGCGCGGCAGGCTCTGGTGGCCTGGCTGGCGGCGCCGGCGGCAACGCGGGTGCGCAAGGCCATGCCGGCGCCGGCGGGAGCGGCGGCATCGGCGGCAATGGGGGTATCGGCGGCGACGGCGTTACCGTCAGCGTGGGCGGCAAGGGCAGCAGCGGTACCGCCGGCGGACAAGGCGGGACGGGGGGTAAAGGCGGTGCGGCCGGCGGGGCCGGGGCCGACGCAGGCAGCGGCGGCCAGGGCGGCACCGGCGGCACCGGCGGCACCGGCGGCATCGGCGGCACGGGCTCCGCGGGAACCGCCACGAAAGGCGGCGGCAAGGGCGGCGGCGGCGGCTTCGGCGGCGACGGCGGCGCGGCCGGCGTCGGCGGCGCCGCCGGTGGAGCAGGAGGTAGTGCGGGTGCGGCAGGCCTTGGCGGCAACGGCGGTGCCGGCGGGCAAGGGGGAACTGGCGGAGCCGGGTTCCACGGCGCGACCGGTGGCATCGGCGGCGGCAACGGCGGCAACGGCACCGCGGGAGGCGACGGCGGGGCCGGGGGTCTAGGCGGCACGGCCGGCGGCGCCGGCGGCACCGGCGGACGCGGTGGGGAAGGCGGTACGGGTGGCACCGGCGGTGACGGCGGAAACGGCGGAGCAGCTGGCCCGGCCGGTACCAACCTCACTGGCGGTCACGGCGGCGACGGCGCGGCCGGCGGGGCCGGCGGAGCGGGCGGCGACGCGGGTTCAGCGGGTGCGGGCGGTACCGCCGGCAAGGCCGGCACCGCCGGCGATGGCGGGGTCGGCGGCCGCGGCGGCGACGGTGGGTCGGGCGCAGCGGGCGTAGCCGGCGTTTCAGCAGGTACCGGTGGTCATGGCACCGCGGGCGGCGACGCCGGCAACGGTGGCCGGGGCGGTGCGGCGGGCGGATCCGGCGCGACGGGCGGTCTCGGCGGTGACGGCGGTGTCGGAGGCACCGGTGGCCACGGCGGAAACGGCGGAGCCGCGATCTCGATGGGTCATGCGGGCGGCAACGGTGGCATCGGCGGGGCGGGCGGGGCCGGCGGCAACGGCGGCGCGGGTGGTTCAGCAGGTAACGGCGGGGTCGAGGGCGGTATGGGCACGGCCGGCAACGGTGGCCGAGGCGGTGCGGGTGGCACCGGCGCCGTCGGCGCCCCCGCGGTCAATCCCGCTCCTATTCCCGGCGGGCCGACAGCCGCCAGCGGTTCAAACGGCTCCTCCGGCTCTGGCCGGGCATCCGATGGCCTGCGGGGTGCCGACGGAACCATGATTGCCGAAAACGGCGGAAACGGCGGCGAAGGCGGCACCGCCTTACCAGCAGGTGTAAGAAACCAAGCGATAGGAGGAAGAGGCGGCGATGGCGGCCTCGGCGGCGTCGGTGCTAACGGCGGCAACGGTGGCAACGGCGGCGGGATCCTTGGTGATGTCGTTCTCGGCCAAGCCGGTAACGGCGGACACGGCGGTGGCGGTGGCGCCGGGGGTAACGGCGGCAACGGGGGCAATGGCGGAGACCTTGCTACGACAGCAAAGGGTCTAACTACCGCTGGGGCAGGCGGCGACGGGGGCGCCGGCGGCACGGGCGGCAAGGGCGGCAACGGCGGCTACGGCGGCTACGGCGACGGCGGCTTCGGCGGCAATGCGGGACACGGCGGACAAGGCGGCACCGGCGCGACCGGCGGAACCGGCGGCAACGGGGGGGCAGGCGGCAGCGGCGGCGCCGCCGGAAAGATCGGCAACCTGACCGGCGTCATGGGCGGCAGCGGCGGCGCTGGCGGGGCAGGAGCGGCCGGCGGGGCGGGCGCGGCCGGCGGCCCGGGTGGCAACGGCGGCAACGGCGGCGCAGTTACCAATCCTCACGCACTTGTGACTCCGCAGAGCGGCAACGGCGGCAATGGCGGCACCGGCGGCACCGGGGGGTCAGGCGGTGCGGGCGGCAATGGCGGCGCCGGCGGGGCCGGCGGAGCGGGACCCACATTCGGTGCCGGCGGCATCGGCGGCGCCGCGGGTCTCGGCGGTGACGGCGGAACGGGGGGCTCTGGCGGCGCGGGCGGCGAGGCGGGGGTGGCGGAGGTCGCGGGCACGCGACGCGGCGCAAACGGCGCCGCCGGCGGAACCGGCGCGCACGGCGCAACCGGCAGCCAGGGCCAGGTAGGGCCCCAGGGCGCGTCGGGATAGCCCGAAGACCCGATCAACGGCCGGTGATCAGACCCGCAGCGCCCGGCTCCGCCGCGCGTGCGATCGCCGCTAGACACACGGCGGCGACCCGCAACCCCCGGCTCCGCCGCGCGTGCGATCGCCGCTAGGCGACGTACTCCACCTCACCGTCGTCGAGCACCAGCCGGGGTCCCTGACCCTCGGCGCCGGACGCCTCGGTGCGGAACACCGCCCTGCCCGGTTCGGTCTTCCAGATCAACGTCGTCAGCGTCTCGCCCGGAAACACCGGCTTGGTGAACCGCGCCGCGATCGAGGTGATGTTGGCCGCCACACCCTGACCCAGCTCGGCCACCAGCGCGCGGCCGGTGACGCCATAAGTGCACAGGCCGTGCAGGATTGGGCGCGGGAACCCGGCGAGGTTGGTGGCGAACCAGGGATCGCTGTGCAGCGGGTTGCGGTCACCGGACAGCCGGTAGATCAACGCCTGGTCCTCCCGGGTGGGCAGCTCGATCCGAACGTCGGGCTCGCGGTCGGGAAACTCCGGGGCCACCGGCCGCTCCCCCTTCGCACCACCGAAGCCGCCCTCACCGCGGATGACTAGCGTCGTCAACGTCTCGGCGATCAGCGTCCCGCTGTCGGGATCGGTGCCTTTGCCGCGCAGCATCAGGATCGCGTTTTTCCCTTCTCCTTTGTCCTGGATGTCCACCACCTCCGACACCACGGACAGCTTGCCGGCCGGCGGCAGCGGCGCGTGCAGCCGGACGGTCTGCGATCCGTGCAGCAGCATGGCCCAATTGAACGTTCCGACTTTGCCGGCCGCCCCGAAAGCGGGGCAGCAGATCACCGCGTAGGTGGGCAGCACCTGCTGCGGAATGTCATGGCTGTTCTCGGTGGTGAAGGACAGATCCTCAAGCCCGGCGCCGACTCCGAGCGCGTACAGCAGCGTGTCCCGGTCGGTCCACTCGAACAACTGGGGCTTGGTCACCGCGCCGACGGCACTCGGATCAATCGCCATGCGAGTCTCCTCTGAGATTTCAATTCCGCAATTTCGGTGAAGTAACCATCGCAAACCCTTCCCTCCGACGGTGTCGGCAGGGCAGGCTATCGCCATGCCGAAGCGCACATTGATCCGGAGGGCCTCCCAATTCGTCGCTGTGGCCGCCGTGGCGGTGATCGTCGGGGCCTGCAGCAGTAGCCCGCAGGCACGCAGCATCACCTTGACCTTCATCCGCAACGCACAATCCCAAGCCAACGCCGACGGCGTCATCGACACTGCAGTACCTGGTCCCAGCCTCACCGTGGATGGCAAGGGCCAGGCTCAGCAGCTGGCCCATCAGGTCGGACATTCCGACTTCGACGCGCTGTACTCCTCCCCCATGTCCGCAGACCAGCAGACCGCCGGGCCGCTGGCCACCGAGGTCGGCCGGCAGGTCGAGATCCTGCAGGGCCTGCAATCCCTCAATGCCGGCTGGTACAACGGCAAGCCCGAATCGATGGCCAACTCGACCTACCTGCTGGCCCCTGTCCGCTGGGTGGACGGTGACGTGGACACCAGCATCCCGGGGTCGGTGAGCGGCAGCGATTTCAACTCGCAGTTCAGCGGCGCCATCCGCAAGATCTACGACAGCGGCCACAACAAGCCCGCGGTGTTCTCCCAGGGCACCGCGATCATGGTGTGGACGCTGATGAACGTCAAGAACCCCAAGCTCAGCCTGCTCAACAGTCACCCACTGCCCAACGTCGGGCGGGTGGTCATCACCGGCAATCCGACCACCGGCTGGACGCTGGTGGATTGGGATGGGGTACGCAGCTTCAACTGAACTGACCACGCGCCGAAGCTTGTCCGACTGTCAGAGTCGGGTCGAGGGCCCCGGCTTCGCGCAGAGCCCCAGCTCGACGTTGAATTTTGCGCCATTGGGCGAACGCGCTGCGACGGCCCCCGGTACAGCGCCTTGATAATCGCGGCGCCCACGGCCTTAACAGCTCAGCATCGGGGTAGCTCGTTCGGCGACGGTCAAATTGCGCTGGTTTCTGGCCCGACGATGTTGGCGGCGGACCGGGCGACTCTCATCGCATCCGGCGCTTCACGGATTGCCGCTGCCAGGCGCCGGCATCGGCACCGAGCCCGGCGCGACTCGCCCGACCCACATGACGACCGATTTCCTGCACCTACCGGCACACCGCCCTAGGCACAGCATTGGCTCACATTGTGGCGCAACACCATCGGATACAGCCCACCAGCCACCAAGACCCTCTAACCACTCGCCGGCAGGACAGGTTGTTGCGGGGTGGGTGGGTCCAGGACCGTTGTAGGGCCTCGATCACCTCGCACCCCGGTCCACGGCCGGCGGCGGATTAGCCGTGGATCACCGATACCGTGCTCTCGCCGCCGTTGGTGACGTACACCGCGCCGGTGCCGGGATCGACCGCAACCCCGAACGGACCGGTGCCCACAGCGATGGTGGCGGTCACGACGTTGGTGGAGGGGTTGATCACCGACACCGTGCCGCTGGCGTTGTTGGCGACGAATGCGTAGCCGCTGGTCGGGCTGACCGCTACGCCAAACGGATTGCCGCCCACGCGAACAGTGCCGGTCACGGTGTTGTTGTCGGGGTTGATCACCGACACCGTTCCGTCGTCATAGTTGGCGACATAGACCTTGTGCCCCGGGTTGACCGCCACCCCCGCGGGAAGCTGCCCACATCGGTGGTGGTCACGGTGTTGGTGGCAGGGTCGATCGCCGACACCGTGTCGGCGCCGGCGTTGGTGACGTAGATGTTGCCGCCGGGATTGACCGCCACCCCGAACGGCGAGCTGCCCACATCGATGGCGGTCACGGTGTTGGTGGCAGGGTCGATCACCGACACCGTGGTGCTGGCGAAGTTGGTGACGTAGACGTTCCCGCCGGGGTTGACCGCCACCCCGGACGGTCCACTGCCCACCGCGGCGGTTCCGGTCACCGTGTCGGTGGCGGGGTTGATCACCGACACCGTGTCGGCGCCGAAGTTGGCGACATAGACGTTTCCGCCCGGGTCGACCGCCACACCGGACGGTCTACTGCCTACCCCGATGGTGCGGATCACGGTGTTGGTGGCGGGGTTGATCACCGACACCGTGTCGGCGCCGAGGTTGGTGACATAGACGTTGCCGCCGGGGTTGACTGCCACCCCGTATGGGCTGTTGAACCCGGTGATCGTTCTCACGCCGCCACCGGAGCCGCCGACCCCGCCGGTGCCCCCGACCCCGCCGGCCTGCCCGATCGACCCCCCGCCGAGGCCACCGGCCCCTCCGGCAGCGGTGAACCCGGCAAAACTGGCCCCACCCAGACCGCCACCGCCCCCGGCCCCGCCGCTACCGCCCACCCCGGTCACCCCAGCCGGCCCTGACCATCCCAGCAGCCCCGACCCGAACAGCCCACCGGCGCCACCACCGCCGCCGAGCCCGCCAGCACCGCCGGCCCCGCCGGTCCCACCGACCCCGCCGGCCACCCCCCACGCCGTACCGCCCGTACCAGTGCCTCCCACACCGCCGAGCCCGCCGACACCACCAGAACCACCACTGCCACCCACCGACAACAACCCCCACCCAGCACCGCCGGACCCACCCTGACCCCCCGCACCCCCAGCAAAACCGACACCCCCACCAGCCGCACCGACCGCCAACGTCGTCCCACCGGTCCCGCCGGGCCCCCCAGCCCCGCCCAGCCCGAATACCAGCGCCCGCCCCACACCCCAGCGCCCCCGACACCGCCAGCACCGCCGCCCCCCGTGATACCCGCCCCACCGGTCCCCCCAAAGCCACCGGCCCCACCGACACCGGCCAGCCAG
Organism: Mycobacterium gordonae; assembly: GCF_017086405.1. Taxonomy (NCBI): domain Bacteria; kingdom Bacillati; phylum Actinomycetota; class Actinomycetes; order Mycobacteriales; family Mycobacteriaceae; genus Mycobacterium; species Mycobacterium camsae. The sequence goes on along the minus strand of NZ_CP070973.1, from coordinate 1,444,820 downwards.
CCCCCCGCGCCGCCCGCACCGCCGGCACCGCCGGCACCGCCGGCCACACCCACCCCGCCAGCGCCGCCCGCCCCGCCGGCGCCGAACAACCCCGCATCCCCACCCCGACCACCCGCCTGCCCCGCCGCCCCCGACCCCCCGGCACCCCCGTTACCCCACAACAGCCCGCCATCCCCGCCGGCCTGACCCGTCCCCGCCGCCCCATTAGCCCCATCCCCGATCAGCGGACGCCCCCACAGCAGCGCGCTCTGGGCATTGATCGCCCCCACAACCTCACCCGCCAGAGCCCGCAACGGATCAACCGCCGCCGCTTCCGCCGCGCCATACGATGCCCCCGCCGCGCCGACCGCCTCGACGAACCGGGCATGAAACGCCGACACCTGAGCGCTGATCACCTGATACTGCCCGCCGTGGCCAGAAAACAACGCCGCGATCGCGACCGACACCTCATCGGTACCGGCGCTGCACAGCGCCGTCGTCGAAGCCCCAGCCGTAGCGCTCGCCTCGTTGACCACCGACGCGAGATCAACCAGATCGCCAACCGCTGCATCGAGATACTCCCGTGCCACCAGCACATACGACATCGTCAGACCCTCCCTATCCGCTCACCATGATTTGCGGTGGCCGCCCCACCAGAGTCCGTGCAGCAATGCACCACGCCACCCTAACTGAGTTTATCCGCAGTTATGAGTATTTGTTCAGCCAACGGGTAGTTTCCGACTGTCCCCGCACAGCTGGCGGGACTGCCCAACACGGATACCTGGCCGTGATGCCCAGAGAGATTGGCCAGGGGGCAAAGCCAGGGTGCGACGTACGACGTCGTCGTGTGATTCTTCGTCGTGATGGGGTCCAGCAGTCGGCACCGCCGGGCGACCCCCGATCTGCCGAGCTCAGCACGTCGAAGCGGAGGCGGCCGCGGGATTCGGCCCATTCGTGGTGTTGTGCGGCCCAGCGGCCGTCAAGATCGGGAACGTCTGCGGCGACTACCAGTCGTGCAGATCGCTGGTCGCCGACGAGCACAGGCATAGCAGTCGATCACGGATTGCGTGCAGAAGATCGCGAAATAGAGCCCGCCTTTGGCGAGTCGGCGGTTACGGCCGAGATGCGAACGAGCAGGCCGCGCACAGGCCCTTGGTGGCGATACCGGTGACGGCGAACACGCTGGTGCATAGGGCGCCGGCCGAGGCTTGTGCCCGACGGGTGTCAGCCGGACGCGTTGACGTTGACCCCACGCGACACGAGGTCTTGGCCGGTTCCTTGCGACACAGCACCGCACCCCCCGCCGCGTCAGGCGCCGCGCGTTGAGCAGCGAGGACCCCCGCGTGCGCTTCGTCGTTAACGTCCGTCGCCGGGCGGGTTCGGGCACCTCGAGATCGAGACGTTGCGTCCCGGCGTCGGCCTCCCGACCAGGATGTTCCACCCCGGCCGCTCTCACCGATGTCGTCGCCACCGCGCGTCATCTTGATGAGTCGTTCCATCGCCACCCCCAGGTCCCGATTGTCAGGGGTGAGTGCTCAAGCCCGTGGGACTAGGGGTCACACAATTAGCGATTGAACAAATACTCATAACTGCGGATAAACTCAGTTAGGGTGGCGTGGTGCATTGCTGCACGGACTCTGGTGGGGCGGCCACCGCAAATCATGGTGAGCGGATAGGGAGGGTCTGACGATGTCGTATGTGCTGGTGGCACGGGAGTATCTCGATGCAGCGGTTGGCGATCTGGTTGATCTCGCGTCGGTGGTCAACGAGGCGAGCGCTACGGCTGGGGCTTCGACGACGGCGCTGTGCAGCGCCGGTACCGATGAGGTGTCGGTCGCGATCGCGGCGTTGTTTTCTGGCCACGGCGGGCAGTATCAGGTGATCAGCGCTCAGGTGTCGGCGTTTCATGCCCGGTTCGTCGAGGCGGTCGGCGCGGCGGGGGCATCGTATGGCGCGGCGGAAGCGGCGGCGGTTGATCCGTTGCGGGCTCTGGCGGGTGAGGTTGTGGGGGCGATCAATGCCCAGAGCGCGCTGCTGTGGGGGCGTCCGCTGATCGGGGATGGGGCTAATGGGGCGGCGGGGACGGGTCAGGCCGGCGGGGATGGCGGGCTGTTGTGGGGTAACGGGGGTGCCGGGGGGTCGGGGGCGGCGGGGCAGGCGGGTGGTCGGGGTGGGGATGCGGGGTTGTTCGGCGCCGGCGGGGCGGGCGGCGCTGGCGGGGTGGGTGTGGCCGGCGGTGCCGGCGGTGCCGGCGGTGCGGGCGGCGCGGGGGGCTGGCTGGCCGGTGTCGGTGGGGCCGGTGGCTTTGGGGGGACCGGTGGGGCGGGTATCACGGGGGGCGGCGGTGCTGGCGGTGTCGGGGGCGCTGGGGGTGTGGGGCGGGCGCTGGTATTCGGGCTGGGCGGGGCTGGGGGGCCCGGCGGGACCGGTGGGACGACGTTGGCGGTCGGTGCGGCTGGTGGGGGTGTCGGTTTTGCTGGGGGTGCGGGGGGTCAGGGTGGGTCCGGCGGTGCTGGGTGGGGGTTGTTGTCGGTGGGTGGCAGTGGTGGTTCTGGTGGTGTCGGCGGGCTCGGCGGTGTGGGAGGCACTGGTACGGGCGGTACGGCGTGGGGGGTGGCCGGCGGGGTCGGTGGGACCGGCGGGGCCGGCGGTGCTGGCGGGCTCGGCGGCGGTGGTGGCGCCGGTGGGCTGTTCGGGTCGGGGCTGCTGGGATGGTCAGGGCCGGCTGGGGTGACCGGGGTGGGCGGTAGCGGCGGGGCCGGGGGCGGTGGCGGTCTGGGTGGGGCCAGTTTTGCCGGGTTCACCGCTGCCGGAGGGGCCGGTGGCCTCGGCGGGGGGTCGATCGGGCAGGCCGGCGGGGTCGGGGGCACCGGCGGGGTCGGCGGCTCCGGTGGCGGCGTGAGAACGATCACCGGGTTCAACAGCCCATACGGGGTGGCAGTCAACCCCGGCGGCAACGTCTATGTCACCAACGCCCTCGGCACCACGGTGTCGGTGATCAACCCCGCCACCAACACCGTGACGGGCACCATCGCAGTGGGAAACTACCCATTCGGTGTGGCGGTCGACCCGGGCGGAAACGTCTATGTCGCCAACTTCGGCGCCGACACGGTGTCGGTGATCAACCCCGCCACCAACACCGTGACCGGCACCATCCACGTGGGAAACAACCCGGACGGGCTAGCGGCCAACCCCGGCGGCAACGTCTACGTCATTAACGACGGCGACAATACGGTGTCGGTGATCAACCCCTCCACCAATACGGTGACGAACACCCTCAAAGTGGGCAGCTCACCGGCCGGGGTGGCGGTCCACCCCGGCGGCAACATCTACGTCACCAACAGCAACGACGGGACGGTGTCGGTGATCGACCCTGCCAGCAACACCGTGACCGCCACCATCCGTGTGGGGAGCATACCGTTAGGGGTGGCGGTGGACCCCGGCACCGGCGCGACGTACGTCGCCAACGGTGGCTCCGATACGGTGTCGGTGATCAATCCCTCCGGCAACACCGTGACCGACACCATCGGCGTGGGCGACTTACCGCTCGGGGTGGCGGTCAGCCCCACCAGCGGCTACGTGTTCGTCACCAACTTCGACGCCCGCACGGTGTCGGTCATCGACCCCACCACCCACCTCGTGACCGCCACCATCTCTGTGGGTGACGCCCCGCACGGACTGGCGATCGATCCCGGCACCGGCGCGGTGTACGTCGCCAACGGCTTCAGCGACACGGTGTCGGTGATTCACGGGTAATCCGCCGCCGGCCGTGGACCGGCCGCGAGCGTGGACGCCCTGATGGGGGTGGCGTGCCGGCCTGCACGCTGAGACGTCGGCCGTGGCAGGTCACCATCGCCCGAGCGTCGGTCGTCGTGGGTGGCCCAGTTCCGGTCGGCGTTGCTGCTACCGGGCAGGGGCCCCGCCGGGGTAGGTCAATCGGCTGTAGCGGCCCTTGGCGCGTCACGGTTGACGCGAGCCCCCGCATGCCGCCACGATGGGCTGCATGCGGTATGTCGTTACCGGCGGTACCGGGTTTATTGGTCGCCGAATCGTTGCCCGTCTACTGGACCACCACGCCGATGCGCAGGTCTGGGTCCTGGTCCGCCGTCAGTCGCTGGGCCGCTTCGAGCGCCTCGCCCTGGACTGGGACGACCGGGTGAAACCCCTGGTCGGTGAATTGCCTGAGCTGGCGCTGGCCGACGAGGTGATCGCCGAACTGGGGGCCGTCGACCACGTGGTGCACTGTGCGGCGATCTACGACATCACCGCCGGCGAGGCGGAGCAGCGCGCGGCCAACGTCGAGGGCACCCGCGCTGTCGTCGCCCTGGCACAACGGCTCGGCGCCACGCTGCACCACGTCTCGTCGATCGCGGTGGCCGGTGACTTCCGGGGCGAGTACACCGAGGACGACTTCGACGTTGGCCAGGGACTCCCGACGCCGTACCACCGGACGAAGTTCGAGGCCGAGGCCCTGGTACGGGACACCCCGGGGCTGGCCTACCGTATCTACCGTCCGGCAGTGGTGGTGGGCGATTCGCGCACCGGCGAGATGGACAAGATCGACGGGCCCTATTACTTCTTCGGTGTGCTGGCCAAGCTCGCCGTCCTGCCGTCGTTCACGCCGATGATGCTGCCCGACACCGGGCGCACCAACATCGTGCCGGTCGACTTCGTGGCCGACGCGCTGGTGGCGCTCTTGCACGCCGACGGCTCGGCTTCTCTCGACGGGCGGACGTTCCACCTGACCGCACCCACCACCGTCGGCTTGCGCGGCATCTACCGCGGGATCGCAAGAGCCGCCGGGCTCCCCCCGCTGCGCGGCACCCTGCCCCGTTCGATGGCGACCTCGGTGCTGAAGGTGAGCGGGCGCGCCAGAGTGCTGCGCAACATGGCCGCCACCCAGCTGGGCGTGCCCGCCGAGGTGCTCGACGTGATCGACCTGGCGCCGACATTCGTCAGCGACAAGACGCAGCAGGCGTTGCACGGCACAGGCATTGGTGTGCCGGAGTTCGCGACCTACGCACCGAAACTATGGCGGTACTGGGCCGAGCACCTCGATCCCGACCGGGCCCGGCGCGACCATCCGGACGGCCCGCTGGTGGGTCGTCACGTCATCATCACCGGCGCGTCCAGCGGTATCGGACGCGCGTCGGCGCTGGCCGTCGCGAGGCGCGGTGCCACGGTGTTCGCCCTGGCCCGCAACGGTGAGGCCCTCGAGGAGCTGGTCGCCGAGATCCGCGCGGACGGCGGGCAGGCGTACCCGTTCCCGTGCGACATCACCGATTCGGCGTCGGTGGAGCACACCGTCAAAGACATCCTGGGCCGCTTCGACCACGTCGACTATCTGGTGAACAACGCCGGCCGGTCGATCCGCCGCTCGGTGGTCAACTCCACCGACCGCCTGCACGACTACGAACGCGTCATGGCGGTCAACTACTTCGGCGCGGTGCGGATGGTGCTGGCCCTGCTGCCGCACTGGCGCGAGCGCCGGTTCGGTCATGTCGTCAACGTCTCCAGCGCCGGTGTGCAGGCCCGCAACCCGAAGTACAGCTCCTATCTGCCGACCAAGGCGGCCCTGGACGCGTTCGCCGACGTCGTTTCCACCGAGACGCTGTCCGACCACATCACGTTCACCAACATCCACATGCCGTTGGTCGCAACGCCGATGATCGCGCCGTCGAAGCGGCTGAACCCGGTGCCGGCCATCAGCGCCGAGCGCGCGGCGGCGATGGTGGTGCGCGCCCTGGTGGACAAGCCGGTGCGGATCGACACCCCGATGGGCACCCTCGCCGAGGCCGGTCACCAGTTCGCGCCCAGGCTGTCCCGCCGGATTCTGCACCAGCTCTACCTCGGCTATCCCGATTCCGCGGCCGCGCGCGGGGTTGCCGACCCCATCGAAACCGTTGACCCACAACCCCGTCGGCCCAAGCGCCCCGTCCGCGCCGTCCCGCGGGTGGGGGTGCCCAAGCCGGTCAAGCAGATGGTGCGACTGGTACCCGGCGTGCACTGGTAGGTCCAGACCGCAGAACGTTTAGCGCCGTACCACCGCGGTATCCCCTGCGGCGTGGGCACGACTTCCAACGACCCCGGGCGACGCCCAGACCCGGTAGCCGTCGCAGCACACCACCTCACCGCCACGGGCGCGGCGGTGCTGCATTCGCTCGACCTGACCCGCACGCTGGGCGTGCATCGAGAGGATTGGGTCCGCTTCGGCCGGCACTGGGACGAGTTGGCGCCGGACCCGTACGCCGCAGAGCTGGGCATCGAGCGGCTCGCAGGTACGGGGGTGGGTAGGCAGGTGCGGCCGCTGGCAAGCCAGGAGTTCAGGCAACCCGAGCGCAGCAATCCCCTTTACGTCGGCCGGGACCGCGTTTTCGAGCCCCTGACCGAGACGTTCGCCGAGGATCCGTTGCTGCGTGAACTGCTGCGCGTGCTCGGTCGGCTCGCGGCCGCCCTCGACGACGACATCGAGTGGGACGTCAAGGTGCACCCGTTCCGTACCCAGTCCACCGGAGACGATGGTTATCCGACACCGGAAGGCATCCACCGCGACGGGGTAACGATGGTCAGTTCGCTGCTATTCACGCCGCGCAACGCTCTCGGCGGTGAGAGCACCGTGCGCGACACGGCTGGCCGGCAGTTGCTGGCGACCACGTTGGACGAGCCCGGCACGTTGCTGGTGGGCGACGACCGCCGCACCGTGCACGGCGTGTCACCGATTCGTCCGATCGACGACTCCGGTCCGGCCCAGCGCGATGTGCTGGTGATTACGTTCGCTTCTCACACGTGAACTGGTTGACGTCGATGTAGCCCATCCGGAACATCTCGGCGCATCCGGTGAGGTACTTGATGTAGCGCTCGTAGACTTCCTCGGACTGCAGCGCGATGGCCTGGTCTTTGTGTGCTGCCAGCGCGGCCGACCAGATGTCGAGAGTCTTGGCGTAGTGCGGCTGCAGCGACTGCACCCGCGTGACATCGAACCCGTTCGCGGTGGCCCGCTCCTGCACCATGGGGATCGACGGCAACCGTCCGCCCGGAAAGATCTCGGTGACAATAAATTTGACGAATCGAGCGAACTCGAACGTCAGCGGCAGACCGCGCTCCTTCATCTCCAGCGGGTGCAGCCCGGTGATGGTGTGCAACAGCATGATTCCGTCGTCCGGCAGCAGGCGGTGGGCGAGGGTGAAGAACGCGTCGTAACGCTCGTGCCCGAAGTGCTCGAACGCGCCGATGCTGACGATGCGGTCCACCGGTTCGTCGAACTGCTCCCAGCCTTGCAGCAGAACGCGTTTCGTACGGGGGCTGCCGGATTTCGCGAACAGTTGCTCGACGTGATTGGCCTGGTTCTTGCTCAGGGTGAGGCCGACGACGTCGACGTCGTAGCGCTCCACCGCGCGCATCATGGTGGCGCCCCAGCCGCAGCCGACGTCGAGCAGGGTCATGCCTGGCTGCAATCCGAGTTTGCCCAACGCCAGATCGATCTTGGCGATCTGCGCCTCTTCGAGCGTCATGTCGTCGCGCTCGAAGTACGCGCAGCTGTAGGTCTGGGTGGGGTCCAGGAACAGCCGGAAAAAGTCGTTGGACAGGTCGTAATGCGCCTGCACGTCGTCAAAGTGCGGGGTCAGATCATCGGACATCCGCACAGCGTATCGTGACCCCGATGAGCGCCGTGTTCGCCGATGTGGACACCGGCATCGACGACGCGCTCGCCCTCATCTATTTGCTGGCCAGCGATGTCAACCTGGTGGGTATCGCCGCGACGGGGGGCAATATCGCGGTGGACCAGGTGTGTGCGAACAACCTCGGCCTGCTCGATCTGTGCCGGGCCGGCCCCATCGGCGTCTCCCGCGGAGCCGATCGGCCGTTGAACGGGCAGCTTCCCCGGCGCGGAGATATCCATGGCCCCAACGGTTTAGGGTATGCCGAACTGCCGCCCGGCGACCGGCGCCTCACCGAACACGATGCGGCGACGGCCTGGGTGCGCGCGGCCCATGCCCATCCCGGCGAGCTGGTCGGTTTGGCGACGGCGCCGTTGACGAACCTGGCACTGGCGCTGCGCATCGAACCGGCCCTCCCGAGACTATTGCGGCGACTGGTGATCATGGGCGGCGTGTTCGACAGCCAGGGACCACCCGAATGGAACGTCAGGGTGGACCCGCAGGCAGCGGCCGAGGTGTTCGCGGCCTGGGCGGGCCTGCCGCGACCGCCGACCGTGTGCGGCCTGGACGTGACGCGCCGGGTCGTCATGACGCCGGCATTGCTCGACGGCCTGGCGGGGCCGTCGCCGGTGACCCGGTTCATCGTGGACGCGATGCGGTTCTATTTCGAGGTGCACCGCGAGCGCGGCCTGGGCTACCTCGCCCATCTACATGACCCGCTAGCCGCAGCCGTGGCGCTCGACCCACAGTTGGTCCAGACCCGACCGGCCACGGTCGACGTCGACGTGTCGGGCCAACCCGGGACGACTACCGCCGATTGGCCCGGCACGCGAAAGCCTAACGCGCAGATAGGAATTGACGTGAATGCCGTGACGTTTCTGGACCGGTTCACCCAGCGCGTGCAGCGCTTCGCCGGCCGGCTGAGCTGATCGGCACCTGACCGGATCGGCGCAAGATTTGCGCAAGCGTTGCGCCGTAACGTCATCACATGAAAAAACCGATGACCTATCTGGCGCTTGTGGTATTGCTGTCGGCCGACATGGCGGCAGTGGCGGAGCCGGGTGTCGCGCGGGCCAAGCCCGCCGTCCCGGTGCCGTTGGGTTCCTGGCCGGGGTGTCCGGAGGACCATCCCGAGGGGCCCTGCCACTGGTGCCCGGGAGACCCTCAGCCCCAAACGGGCAATCTGCGGGTCAACCCCGTAATTTGGGACTGGAGCGTCTGCCACACCTACTACTACGTCTATTCCGGCCAGGGCAACGTGGCACAGAACATCTGGGACGGCGAGAATCCTCCGCCGCCGCCACCCTGGCCGATAGGACTCAATTTCTGCCCGATCCCGCCATGGTGCCCGTGATGGAGCGCAGTGCCGACGAGTACAAGACCCAAAGTCACGGTCGAACGGGCGGAATCATACCGAGCGTATGGCACATGCGTCCCAAAAAATACCGTTGAACGGTTGCGCAATTGACCCCTGACCCCCTAATTTATAAGCACGGTGAGATTCAGATCACGTGTGGCGCGACAAAGCAACGAAGCATTGGTCACAACTTGGTCTGCACCGCGGGGAGGCGGCCGCACATCGCGGCCGGACATTTAAGGGGAGCACTTCGTGTCAGGAACACGTCCGGCCGCTCGGCGGCTGAACCTTGTCGCCGTCAGCAACGCCCAGCATGCCGAAGATGGTGGGGAACGAGGCTGGGTATCGCAGGGACTGTGCAGGAGCAAAGACCCGGACGAGCTGTTCGTGTCGGGCGCAGCGCAACGTCAGGCAGCAGCCATCTGCCGGCACTGCCCAGTGCTGCGGGAGTGCGGCGCGGACGCGCTCGACAACAAGGTCGAATTCGGCGTGTGGGGTGGCATGACCGAACGGCAGCGCAGGGCCCTGCTCAAGGAGCACCCCGACGTGGTTTCGTGGTCGACCTTCCTGAACAAGCGCAAGTCCCGCTCGGTCGTCTAGACTGCGGCCGCGGTCCTCATTACTTTTCTGTTACGAGACCGGTCGCCAAGGTAGCCCTGATCACCGAATCGCCCACCACCACAACGGATTCGCCGCATCAGCCGGCAAGCCGGACCGCCAGATTTTCTTCTCGGCGGTAAATCTGCGGCGTTTTCGCTGATCAGAGCCTGGAGTCATTCGTAGATGCCTTCCAGGAACCACCTCCTCTGCCGGTAGCACAGCAAGAGCGCCCGTTCGCTCTCCAACAGCACCTGCGCCCGAGCGACGCGGCCGCCCTTTTGACCCGCCTCGGGCCGGTCATCCCACCACCGCTCGTCGACGGGCCAGGGCCCGGCCCACCAGCGCAGCAAGTCGTCTGACCCCCGCACGGCCAGGCGGGCAGGCTCGGCGGAGAACACTCCCCTGCTGGTCACCCGAATCGGATTTCCTTGAGCATCAAGCAATTCCACCGGGTCGTCGACCAGAACCGCCGGTGAGGGGTCGGGCAGTTGACCCGGCCACGGTTGAGCGGGATCGGCCCGCGGCACCGGTTCGTCACCCAGCGGTGTCAAGGTGATCCGCTCGGCCGGCCCACGACCGCCGGACAGCATCGGCACCTGCACCGCCTCCGGACCCAGCAATCCCTGAACCCGCACCAGCGCCCGCCGGGCCCGGAGCCTGTCCTCCTCGCCAAGACCACCCCACAGCGGCAGCTGCAGCGCACCGGCCGAGACGACCTCGACGGCCTGCAGACGCAACAGCGTCACCGGCGCGTCCAACGGGCGACCTCGTGAGATGCGGTGACTCAGCCACCCGTCGAGTTGCCAGCGCACCCGGTCGGCGGTGGCGTCCTCGGTCAACGGTTCGGCGCACCGCCACACCCGGCTCAGCTCGTCACCGGTGGCGGTGACCGCGTGAATGGCCAGTCGGGTGCACCCCACTCCGGCGGCCAGCAGCGACTGGTGCAGCGTGGCGGCCAACGAACGCCCGGCGAAGGCCGCAGCGTCGACCCGGTCGATCGGCGGATCGCAGTCCAGCTCGGCGGCGAGTTCCGATGACGGTTCACGCCCGGAGGGCCCCCGTTCCGATTCACCACGGGCGAACCGGTGCGCCGTCACCGCGTCGGCCCCGAACCGGGAAGCGACGTCGGCGCGAGACAGCGCGGCGAACTGTCCGATGGTACGAATTCCCATCCGCCACAACAGATCTGCCAGCTCGTGCCGACCCGGGCCGGACAGACTCGGCTCGGTGGCCAGCTGGCGGATCGACAGCGCCGACAAGAACCGCGCGTCCCCTCCCGGCTCCACCACGCGGCCCGCACGCGCGGCGAAGACCGCGGTGGACAAACCGTCGGCGATACCGATCTGACACTCGGCGCCCGCCGCGGCCACCGCGTCGATCAGCCGCTCCGCCGCCTGCTGTTCGGATCCGAAGAACCGGGCCGCCCCACGCACCGGCAGCACCAGCAGGCCGGGGCGCAGCACCTCGGGACGGGGCACCAAATCCTCTACCGCGGCGATCACCCCTTCGAAGAAGCGGGCGTCGCGGTCCACGTCGGCGGCCACGATGTGCAGTTCCGGACACCGTGCCGCCGCCTCCCGTCGCCGCAACCCCCGCCGCACCCCGGCTGCCCGGGCCGTCGCCGAGCAGGCGATCACCCGATTCGCCACGGTGACCGCGACCGGATCCGTCGCGGGCTGACCCGCGGCGGCTGCCGCCGCGACCGCGGGCCAGTCCATGCACCAGATCGCCAACACCCGAGAAGCCATCAGGGTCAACCGGTTCGCACTCGGTCGATCGACCGCCCACACCGGCTGATCTGCAGCCGGACCCCGCTGATGCGTCCGACCCCGGGGGGCGTCCCACCCCCGAAAGATGGAGTCAGCTCATAGCCACAGACCCGGGCCTGCAGTCGTGTCGAGGCCCCTTCCCAGTCGCCGTCGGTGACCAGCACCGTGCACCCCTTCTGCCGGGCGCGGGCCACCACGGCCCGCGCCCGGGTCCGCGTCACCCGACGCCCCCCTAGGCCGAGGACCACCAGATCCATGCCGTCGATGAGCACCGCGGCCACCTCCACCGGATCGTTTCCGGGATCCGGCACCACCGCGATCCTGCTCAGGTCCGCCCCCATTTCCACCGCGGCCAGCAACCCGATATCCGGCTGGCCGACGATCACCGCGTTGCCCCCACCGGCCGTCACCGTGGCCACCATGCGCAGCGCCAGCGACCGCGCCCCTGACAGCACCGCCACCGTCCCGCGCGGCAGCAGCGCCGGATCCCCCGACACCAGGCCTGTGGCGGAGGCGGTATCCTTCCCGGACAACGCGGCAATCTTCTGGCGCAGCTGTTTGAGCTGTTCAACACGGTTTTCCTGGTGGTGCTGGGAGGCGAAAGCCGCAGTCATGACCGCCTCCTAATCAGATTTTTCGAAAGTATGTTCGATTCTTTTCGAGTAAACACCCACCCCCCGACAGCGTCAAGGCGCGGTCGGCAGCGCCCGGTTCACATCCGCCGCAACACCCTGGTGCTGGTGTGGTTCCTGATAGCCGGTGGCACTGCTGGGGCTTCTGGTTCAGCAAACGCCGAATCAGACGTGTGTCATTCCGCGGAACTGTTCGCCTCCGACAACAGCGACCCGAGCGGCAGCGACGAGCTACGGCAGTTCGAACTCCAGGCCGATACCACGCTCGCACTCAACGGCGCACCGGTCACCGGTTCGACCCTGCTGGAGGGGATGTTCTGGTCCGAGGAGATGCAGCAGGTCACCATCGAACGGGCACGCCAGTTCCATCTGTGCGTGGTCGACCAATCGACCTTGCACGCCGCCGCCGAGGCGCTGCGCCGTCAGTTCGACCAACAAGCCGTGCTGACCTTCGCTTACCTACCCCAAGAGGCGACCGCGCCAGAAGCAGTGATCGTCACCGTGCCCGGCATCGACGTCGCCCGCTTCCGCGACGCGTTCATCGCTGATGAAACTGCACACCATCAATTGCTCGGCGGATCAGTCACCACAGCCGAGCGCATGCTGATCCTGGTCGCAAGCAAAGGCGATCTGGGCATCGCCCGCCGGCTCGTCGAGGCGTCCGGCGGCGACTGGGCCACCGCAACCATCGCGTACGGCGACCGCGAGCTGGTCCGTCAGCGCTAGTTGGCCGCGACGCCCGTCGGCACCGGGTACGCGGCCGGGATCGGAACTCCCGGCATGAACCGCTGGAAAAGCGAGGTGGCGATCGCCGCGATCTCATCGCTGAGCGGATACATGTGGCGGTATTGCAGCACCTGCTTGCCGATCAGCCCGAGTCGCTCCTGGAAGGTCGGCACCCGAGCCGGATCCAGCAGAGGATTGTTGAACGGCGGACGGTCGGCACGCTGAAACTCGAAGGCCGCGCTGATCCGCGGTGCCGCCCCCAGCCGGCTGCCGCGACCGCCCCAGTGCAGCACCGCCTGATTCCAAGCCAGCAACGAACCGGCCGTCGCCGGCAGCGCCCGGATGTCCTGCAGGTTGTAGACGACGGTGTTGCCCTCACCGTCCCACCGGCGTTGCCGGAACCGGTCGTCGAGGTGTGCGGGCAGCATGTACATGCATCCGTTGAGCGGGGTGGCGTCGGTGAACGGCAGCCAGACCGTCAGCGTGTGGGGCGAGTTGTCGGCATCCAGGGTCGGCATCACCCGGTCGCGGTGTGGACCCCAGCCCAGTGCGTTCTCGTTGGGGTTGACGTGCCAGACCCAGAAGTCGGGTAGTGCCCGATAATCCTCACCCAGCACAGAGGTCAGAAACCGCGAAAGGCCTTGAAACGCAAGCCACAATTCGTCGTAGACAAACGCGAACGCCAACGGGATGCCGCGCTGAAACAGCGTCGACACGGCGTAACGGATCGGGGCGACGATCGCTTCCGACAGCGCGCCGGGCACCTGGACGTAACCCTCGCGCTTCAAATTGGCCAGCAGCGGGTCGATGTCGCCCACCGCGGCCGGCCGGGCGTAGCCGCCGGCTTCGATCGACATCCCCGGGCACAGCTCCCCCCAGAATTCGCGACGCTCCGCGTGAGCAGCGGAAAGGCTACCGATCATCGCGACATAGTATCCCGGGTCAGCGGCGTTCGGGGCCGATCAGAGTCACTCCCACTCGATGGTTCCGGGGGGTTTGCTGGTGACGTCCAGCACCACCCGGTTGACCTCGCGGACCTCGTTGGTGATGCGGGTCGAGATGCGCTCTAGCACCTCGTAGGGCACCCGGGTCCAGTCGGCGGTCATGGCGTCCTCGCTGGACACCGGCCGCAATACGATCGGGTGCCCGTAGGTACGTCCATCCCCCTGCACGCCCACCGAACGGACGTCGGCCAGTAACACCACCGGGCATTGCCAGATCTGGTTGTCCAGGCCCGCCGAGGTCAGCTCTTCGCGTGCGATCAAGTCCGCGCGCCGTAGCGTGTCCAACCGAGCGGCGGTGACCTCTCCGACGATTCTGATGCCCAGCCCGGGCCCCGGAAAGGGCTGGCGCGCAACGATTTCCTCCGGCAGGCCCAACTCCCGGCCGACCGCGCGCACCTCGTCTTTGAACAACAGTCGCAGCGGCTCGACGAGTTTGAACTTCAGGTCGTCGGGAAGGCCGCCGACGTTGTGGTGGCTCTTGATGTTGGCGGTGCCACTGCCGCCGCCGGACTCCACCACATCCGGATACAACGTCCCCTGAACCAGGAAGTCAACTTCGCTGCCGTGCAACACATCTCGCACCGCGCCCTCGAACGCCCGGATGAACTGCCGGCCGATGATCTTGCGCTTGCCCTCGGGATTGCTGACGCCCGAGAGCGCCTCGAGGAACGTCTGCGCGGCGTCGACGGTGACCAGATTGGCTCCGGTTGCGGCGACGAAATCGCGCTCCACCTGCGCGCGCTCACCGGCACGCAACAGACCATGGTCGACGAAGACGCAGGTCAACCTATCGCCGATGGCGCGCTGCACCAGCGCTGCGGCTACCGCCGAATCCACCCCGCCGGACAAGCCGCAAATAGCCTGCCCGTCGCCGATCTGCTCGCGCACCTGCTCGATCAGCGCGTTGGCGATGTTGGCCGGCGTCCACTCCGCGCCGATCCCGGCGAATTCGTGCAGAAACCGGCTGAGCACCTGCTGTCCGTGCGGGGTGTGCATGACCTCCGGGTGGTACTGCACGCCGGCCAGACCACGTTCGCGGGCTTCGAATGCGGCCACCGCCGCCCCCGCACTGCTGGCCACCACCTCGAAGCCCTCCGGTGCCGCGGTGACCGCGTCGCCGTGGCTCATCCACACCGGCTGCACTCCCGGCAGCCCCGAATGAAGTTCGCCACCAATGACTTTCAATTCGGTCCGGCCGTACTCGCTGGTGCCGGTGTGCGCGACGGTGCCGCCGAGCGCCTGGGCCATCGCCTGGAATCCGTAGCAGATGCCGAACACCGGCAACCCCAGGTCGAACAGGGCCGGATCAAGTTGCGGCGCGCCGTCGGTGTAGACGCTGGCCGGGCCTCCCGACAGCACCAGTGCCCGCGGCTCACGGGCCCGGATCTCCTCGACCGACGTGGTGTGCGGGATCACCTCCGAGAACACCCGCGCCTCGCGGATCCGGCGGGCGATCAACTGGGCGTACTGAGCACCGAAATCGACCACCAACACGGGCCGCGGCGAGGCTGATTCCACGGGCACCGAGTTTAGCCATCTGGCCGGTCAAGCGTTTGTCAACCATAGTTGACGAAATTCACAACCGCTTCTATAGTCCGTTCATTCGTCCACTCTAGTTGACAGTTTTCGATGGGTAGGTGCGTTGTGATGGATTTTTGGGTGTCGCCGCCGGAGGTCACTTCTGCGCGCATCGCGCACGGGCCGGGAGCCGGGTCCCTGCGGGCTGCGGCAACGGCATGGGACGGTTTGGGCGAAGACCTGTTGGCCACGGCGAATGAGTTCTCCTCGGTGGTGTCGAATCTGACGGAAGCGGCATGGCAGGGACCTTCGGCGACAGCCATGGCCGAATTGGCGTTCTCGTACTCGTGCTGGTTGAGGGACGCGGCGACGGCCGCCGCGCAAGCCGCCCGTCAAGCGTCAGCCGCGGCGGCGGCCTTCGACGCGACACTGGCCGCCACGGTGCCACTGCAGACACTCGTGGGCAACCGGAGTCAGTTGGTTTCGCTGGTGAAGTCGAACATCCTGGGATTCAACGCACCGGCGATCGCTGCCACCGAGGCCGCGTACGAGCAGATGTGGGCTCAGGACGTGGCCGCCATGGCGGACTACTACGCCAGCGCTTCGGCCGTGATCGCCCAGCTCACACCGTGGCAGACGCTGCTCACCCGGTCGCCAGGCGCCGCCCCGGCGACCAGTGTGACGGCCGCGGCGGCCCCGGCCGCATCGGCGGCGGCGTCCGACGTCACCCTGGTGATCGGCGGCAGCGGATTC
This sequence comes from Mycobacterium gordonae, assembly GCF_017086405.1. Classification (NCBI taxonomy): domain Bacteria; kingdom Bacillati; phylum Actinomycetota; class Actinomycetes; order Mycobacteriales; family Mycobacteriaceae; genus Mycobacterium; species Mycobacterium camsae. Next base: position 1,428,824 of record NZ_CP070973.1, on the reverse strand, counting down.
CCGCTGCCGTCACAGAGTTACGTGAACAACGCGCTGGCCAACTACGTCACGCCCAATTTCCCAGCCTTCACCGTTGCCAATGCCCAGGCGCTGCTGACACCGGCACAGTCGTACTGGATCACCGGCATCAAGACCCTGACCGAGGACGCGTCCTGGGCGCAAGGCCTGACGATTCTGGACAACGCGATCCACTCCCAGTTGACATCCGGGAATCATGTTGTCGTTCAGGGGTTTTCACAGGGAGCCGGGATTGCGTCATTGGAGATGGCGAAGCTCAAAGCCGCCGGCGTGCCGAGCGATGCGGTGAGCTTCTCGCTGGTCGGAAACCCGATGAATCCCAACGGAGGTTTGTATTCCCGCTTCGACGGGCTGACCCTGCCGAGCATGGGCAAGTCATTTCCGGGGTCCACGCCGGCCAATGACTATCCGACCGTCGTGTACACCATCGAATACGACGGCTTCGCCGACTTTCCCCGATACCCTCTCAACATCGTCGCCGACGCCAACGCCATGCTTGGCGCGCTCTACGTGCACCCGCTGTATCCGACCCTCACTCCGGCGCAGCTGGCTACCGCCGTCGAGTTGCCCACCGAGGGACCGACGATGACGACCTACTACGTGATTCCGACCCAGAACCTGCCGCTGCTCGAGCCGTTACGAACGTCGTTTCTGGGCAACACGATCGCCGATCTGATCCAGCCCGACTTGAAGGTGATCGTCAACCTCGGCTACGGCGACCCCGACTACGGCTATTCGACCAGCCCGGCCAACGTCCCCACCCCGTTCGGGCTGTTTCCGGATGTCAGCCCGGCGCGAGTCGTCAACGCCCTGGTCAGCGGAACCCAGCAAGGCACTAACGATGCCTCCGCCGATCTCCGCCTCTGGCACCCACCGTCGCTACCGGGCATGCCCGCCACAGGATTCCCGCAGGTGAGTTTGCCGGGGTTCGCGCCGCCAACGGTCGACAGCGTCATCCATGGCCTGCAGACTGCCAACACCGACATCACCACCGCCGCCACGAGTGCCGCGGCCTCGGCCTACTCGACGCTGCTGCCGACCTTGGACACCCTGACCGCTATCGCCGTTTCACTGCCGTCCTACGACGTGAACCTGTTCCTGGACGGCATCGGGCAAGCCGTCGAGGGGGATCCGGCGGGCATCATCAACGCGATCGGATATCCGATCGCCGCGGACACCGGATTGCTCACCTTCCTGAGCTTCTTCCTCGCCTACGCCTACTACAGTGCGGCCAAGTCGATCGTGGCCGATTTCACCGGCCTCCTGTAGAGGGTTCGGCGCGCAGGCACAGCCGCGCCGACGGCCTCCGGCGAAACGATGTCCACTTTGACCGCTCGCCGTTGCAGTCGCTGACCGTGGCCGGAACCTGACGCCGCAGCAGCTCAGTTGACGCCAATTTCGGCCCGCTTGCTTCGAATCGACCCAGCCTCGTCCGATCGGTGTCCGGCGGTATGATCGCCGGAGTAGACGACGGAGCGAGCAGGGGCTAAACGGGTGCGGGTCACGGGCAGAATTGTGCGGTTCGACGGTGTGCGAGGTTATGGGTTCATCACACCCGATATCGGTGGTGAAGATGTGTTCCTGCACGTCAACGACCTAGAGATCGAGAAGAACCGCGCGGTCCGCGGGGCCCAGGTGTCTTTTGAGATTGACGAGGGAAATCGAGGGAAATTCGCCCGGGAAGTACGTTTGTCGAACGTCTCCACGCCCGTTGACGACGATCCGTCAGTGGCCGGCGACGAATATTTCGACGTGCTTTCGCCCGAAGAATTCCGCCAGACAATTACCGAGAAGCTATTGCACATAACTCCAGCACTGAATGCCCAGCAGATCCTCGCGGTGCGGAGCAGTTTTGAGGAAGTGGCCCGCAAACACGGCTTGGTAGATTCATAGTTTGCCGCCGGCACCGCACCGGGCATGTTCAGGGGTGTTGCCCACTACATCGCCAACTACATGGAAGCGGGTTTTGCCAGTGGTATCCGCGCTCGGCCTGCCAGAGGAAGTGCACGCCTGCCTGTTCGACCTCGACGGTGTGCTCACCGACACCGCGAGCGTCCACACCAAGGCATGGAAGGAGATGTTCGACTCGTTCCTCAAGCAGCGCGCCGAGCGGACGGGCGAAGAATTCGTCCCGTTCGATCCGGCCACCGACTACCGCCGGTACGTCGACGGCAAGAAGCGCGAAGACGGCGTCCGGTCATTCCTGCAGAGCCGAGGCATCGACCTGCCCGACGGCGGCCCCGACGATCCACCCGACACGGACACCGTGTACGGCCTGGGCACCCGGAAAAACGATGCCTTCCAAGCGGTTCTGCACAAAGAAGGCATTGAGGTGTTCGACGGGTCGCGTCGCTATCTGGAGGCGGTCGAGGCGGCGGGGCTCAAGATCGCGGTCGTGTCGTCGAGCGCCAATACCCGCGACGTGCTGGAGATCACCGGGTTGGACCAATTCGTCCAGCAGCGGGTGGACGGGGTGACGTTGCGCGAGGAGAACATCGCCGGCAAGCCGGCCCCGGACTCGTACCTGCGCGGGGCACAGCTGCTGGACGTCGAGCCGGGGGCCGCCGCGGTGTTCGAGGACGCAATCTCCGGGGTGCAGGCCGGCCGGGCCGGTAACTTCGGACTCGTGGTGGGTGTCGACCGGGTCGGTCAAGCCGGTGAACTGCGCGACAACGGTGCCGACGTGGTGGTGACCGATCTAGCCGAACTGCTCAACGACGATGGCGGAGAAACAACGACATGATTTCTGAGGAAGCGTTTCCGGTTGAGCCGTGGCAGATCCGCGAGACCCGACTCAATCTGAACCTGCTGGCCCAGTCGGAGTCGTTGTTTGCATTGTCCAACGGGCACATCGGATTACGCGGCAACCTCGACGAGGGCGAACCCTACGGACTACCCGGGACCTATCTGAACTCGTTCTACGAGATCCGCCCGCTGCCCTACGCCGAAGCCGGCTACGGCTACCCCGAAGCCGGTCAGACCGTCGTCGACGTAACCAACGGGAAGATCATCCGGTTAATGGTCGACGACGAGCCGTTCGACGTCCGCTACGGCGAATTGCTGGACCACGAACGCATTCTCGATCTGCGTGCCGGAACGTTGACCCGCTGCGCGCACTGGCGCTCCCCCACCGGCAAGCAGGTCAAGGTCACCTCCACCCGGCTGGTGTCGTTGTTGCACCGCAGCGTCGCGGCCATCGAGTACGTGGTCGAAGCCATCGACGACTTCTCCCGCGTCACTGTGCAGTCCGAACTGGTCACCAACGAGGACCAGCCGCAGACCTCCGACGACCCCCGGGTCTCGGCCATCCTGGAGAATCCGCTGGAGGCCGTCGATCACGAAATCACCGAGGGCAGAGCACTTCTCATGCACCGGACACGGAGCAGCGCGCTAATGATGGCCGCCGCGATGGATCATGAGGTCGAGGTACCGGGCCGCTGCGAGATCAGCACCGACGTCCGCGCCGACCTGGCCCGCACCACGGTGATCTGCGGTCTGCGACCCGGGCAGAAATTGCGCATCGTCAAGTACCTGGCCTACGGCTGGTCCAGCCTGCGGTCGCGTCCGGGGCTGCGGGACCAGGCCGCCGCGGCGCTGTCCAGCGCCCGCTACAGCGGCTGGCAGGGCCTGCTCGACGGGCAGCGCGCTTACCTCGACCTGTTCTGGGACGCGGCCGACGTGGAAGTGGAGGGAGATCCCGAAAGCCAGCAGGCGGTGCGGTTCGGGATGTTCCACCTGCTGCAGGCCAGTGCCCGCGCCGAGCGCCGGGCCATTCCCAGCAAGGGCCTCACCGGGACCGGCTACGACGGCCACGCCTTCTGGGACACCGAGGGATTCGTGCTGCCGGTGCTCACCTACACGGTGCCGCACGCGGTCGCCGACGCCCTGCGCTGGCGCGCTTCGACGCTGGATCTGGCCAAGGAGCGGGCGGCTGAGCTGGGCCTGGACGGCGCGGCTTTCCCGTGGCGCACCATCCGTGGTCAGGAGTGCTCGGCATACTGGCCAGCCGGCACGGCCGGCTGGCACATCAACGCCGATATCGCGATGGCCTTCGAGCGCTACCGGGTCGTCACCGGCGACGATTCCCTGGAAGAGGAATGCGGGCTGCCGGTGCTGATCGAGACCGCCCGGCTGTGGATGTCGCTGGGACACCATGACCGGCACGGCGTCTGGCATCTGGACGGGGTCACCGGCCCGGACGAATACACCGCGATCGTCCGGGACAACGTCTTCACTAACTTGATGGCGGCCAACAACCTGCGCATCGCCGCCGAGGCCGCCAAGCGTCATCCCGACAAGGCCGGTGCCCTCGGGGTCACCACCGAGGAGATGGCCGCCTGGCGGGACGCGGCCAACGCGGCCCACATCCCCTACGACGAGGAACTGGGCGTCCACCAACAGTGCGAAGGGTTCACCACCTTCGCCGAGTGGGATTTCCAGACCAACGCCACCTACCCGCTGCTGATGCATGAGGCCTACGTTCGGCTCTACCCCGCCCAGGTCATCAAGCAGGCCGACCTGGTACTGGCCATGCAGTGGCAGAGCCACGAGTTCACACCCGAACAGAAGGCCCGCAACGTCGACTATTACGAGCGGCGAACGGTTCGCGACTCGTCGTTGTCGGCCTGCACCCAGGCGGTGATGTGCGCCGAGGTCGGCCACCTCGAGCTGGCCCACGACTACGCCTACGAGGCCGCACTCATCGACCTCCGGGACCTGCACCGCAACACCCGCGACGGCCTGCACATGGCCTCGCTGGCCGGGGCGTGGACCGCGCTGGTCGCCGGTTTCGGTGGACTCCGCGACGACGAGGGCGTCCTGTCGATCGACCCGCAGCTGCCCGACGGCATCTCCCGGCTGCGATTCCGGTTGCGCTGGCGTGGTTTTCGCCTGACGGTGGACGCCGACCACGAGAACGTGATCTACACGTTGCGCGACGGCCCCGAAGGCGAGCTGACCATCCAGCACGCCGGCGAGGAGGTCACCTTGAGCACGGAGGAGCCGTCGACCATCGCGGTGCGCACCCGAGAGGCGCTACTCCCCCCGCCGGTGCAGCCGCCGGGTCGCGAGCCGATTCACCGGCGATCGTTGATACGGATGAGCCAGGGCTGACGCCTACCCGTCACTTGGCTATGACGGCAAAGTGGGCGCCGGTGGCCCACGACGCTTCGAAGACCGCGAAAGGAACCACCTCGTCGCGGCCGTTGTCGACGCCGGGGTCGTTGAGGTGGACCACATTTGCGCCGGTGTCGATGCCGGTGACGACGACGAAGTGGTTTTCGTGGGTACGGTCGCCACCCTGATTCCACAGAATCGGGCCGTTGACCGCGGCCAGCACTTTGCGGCCCGCACCCAACTCCGGGGCCAGCGTCCCGATGGTGAACTGGCCCCTGACGGCCGGAATACCGTAGTGCCCCAGCAGAACCGCTACGTCCCACGGATCGGTGCCGTTGCCGTTGAAGATCGGTCCGGTCCCCGCCGAGTTCGGGGTGTTCGCAGCCACCGCCTTGACCTCGTCCTCGGTGGGCTGGTTGCCGGTGATCTCACCGACCACGTCGGCCACCGCGACCTCTGCGCAGGCCATGTTGTCGTGCTGGCGGCGCCAGAACGGTGCTGCCGCCGCGGGGTCGCCGTACATCCGGCCGGCGCCGCTGCCCGGATTCGCTTGCGCCGCGGCGGGAAATGCAATTACTGATGCGGTGGCCAGCGCGAACAGCGCGCCGGCGAGCCCCAACTGCTTTGATGCCTTCGTTGTCATGTGCACAGGATCGGGTGCAGCGCTCGCCGGATCTTTGGGAAATCCCTGCGGAATTCTTGCGCCGCAGGCAGCGCGGTTCTCGGTGGGCCGCCGGCTCAGTGCGGTTTGACCATGCGGGCCAACTCGGCAATCACGGAGTCCCGTAGCTCGGCGTCGGGCAGGTCGTCCAGCCCGGTCGACGCCCGCAGAAACGGCTCGAACAACCGCCAGCCGAATTGCAGCGCAGCGGCATTGGCTACCGCCAGCCGCGCGCTGCGATCATCGGGAAACTGCGGGCGAACCACCTCGAGCAGCTGGGCCATGCCGGGAAACTGCGTCTGCAGCTGCCCGACCGGGTAGCCGTCCAGCAGCGTGCGGGCGATCACCCGCATGTGCCGCTCTACCGCCTGCTCCAGTTCTGCCTCCGGAGCGCCGCGCTGCCGCGCCGCGATGGTGGCCGCACTCAGGTGGTCGAGCACCGCACCGACCAGTTGCTCCTTGGCGCCGAAGTGACGAAACACCAAGCCGTGGTTCACCTTTGACCGAGAGGCGATGTCGCGGATCGAGGTCGCGGCGGGTCCCCGCTCGGCGAACAGATCGGCGGCGGCCTCCAGCACCGCGGCCGCCACCTCTTCCCGGCCGGTGGGAATCGCGCCGCGCGAAACGCTTGTCGCCCGTGTAGTCACGTGTCTACGTTAACGTGGTAGTCAACTGACTACACCAGGCTGCGTCGAAAAGGGAACATCGAACATGACACATGCGGTTACCGTCACCAAGCTGAGCAGCCGGATCGGCGCCCGCGTCGACGGAGTGCACCTGGGCGGTGATCTAAACCAGGGCACGGTCGACGAGATTCACCAGGCGCTGCTGGCCCACAAGGTGATCTTCTTCCGCGGTCAGCAGCACCTCGATGACGACGGGCAACTCGCTTTCGCCGAACTGCTCGGTACCCCGGTCGGCCACCCGGCCGCCTCAGCTTTCGGCGCGAAGGGCCCAATCATCACGCCGATCAATTCCGAATGGGGCAAGGCGACGGCCTGGCACACCGACATGACGTTCGCCGCCAACCCGCCGGCGGCCTCGATCCTGCGCGCGATCACCCTGCCCGACTACGGCGGGACGACGTTGTGGGCCAACACCGCCACGGCCTATGCGGCCCTGCCCGAACCGCTGGCCCACCTGGTCGAAAACCTGTGGGGGCTGCACACCAACAAGTTCGACTACACGATCAGCGAATCCGACTTGCAATCGTTGAGCAACGCCCAACGGGCGATGGTGACCGGGTTCCAGCAGCCCGACTTCCGCACCGAGCATCCGGTGCTGCGGGTGCACCCGGAAACCGGTGAACGCACCCTGCTGGCCGGCAACTTCGTCCGCAGCTTCGTCGGGCTGGACCCGCACGACTCCGACGTGCTATTCGAGTTGCTGCAGCGTCGAATTACCCAACCGGAGAACACGATTCGCTGGAGTTGGGAGCCCGGCGACGTGGCCATCTGGGACAACCGCGCCACCCAGCACCGCGCCGTCGACGACTACGACGACCAGCATCGCCTGATGCACCGGGTCACCCTGCTCGGCGATGTGCCGGTCAATGCCCGCGGGGAGCGCAGTCGGGTGATCAGCGGCACTCCCCTTGCCGTTGCGTAGTCAGTTGACTACACTCAGCGACAAGTAGTCAACTGACTACACCCCTCTTCCGTAAAGGAACAGCGATGACAAACCTGACATCAGTGCGCAAGCTGGGCAGCCGCATCGGCGCGGAGATCAGTGGCGTTCGGCTGGGCGGCGACCTCGCCCCCGAAGCGGTGGATGAGATCCGCGCGGCGCTGCTGGCCCACAAGGTGATCTTCTTCCGCAACCAGCATCACCTCGACGACCAGCAGCAACTCGCATTCGCGGCGCTGCTCGGCACTCCGATCGGCCATCCGGCGGCCACCGCGTTGGCCCCGGACGCCCCGGTCATCACCCCGATCAATTCCGAGCTCGGCAAGGCCAACCGCTGGCACACCGACGTCACGTTCGCGGCCAACTACCCCGCGGCATCGATCCTGCGCGCGGTCACCCTGCCCACCTACGGCGGTTCGACCCTATGGGCCAACACCGCGACCGCGTACGAAGAACTGCCTGAGCCGCTGAAGTGTCTGGTCGACAACCTGTGGGCGGTGCACACCAACCGCTACGACTACGTCAAGACCGAGCAGATGACCGACCTGCAGCGCGCGTTCCGGCAGGCGTTCGAGATGACCGACTTCCAGACCGAACACCCCGTGGTGCGGGTACACCCCGAAACCGGGGAACGGACCCTGGTGGCCGGCGACTTCGTGCGCAGCTTCGTCGGCCTGGACAGCCGTGAATCCAGCGCCCTGTTCGAACTGCTGCAGAACCGGATCACCGTGCCGGAGAACACTATTCGTTGGAACTGGGAGTCTGGCGACGTGGCCATCTGGGATAACCGGGCCACCCAGCACCGTGCCGTCGACGACTACGACGACCAGTACCGGCTGATGAACCGGATCACCCTGATGGGCGACTTGCCCGTCGATGTGTACGGGCAGCGCAGCCGCGTCATCAGCGGGGCGCCACTGGCGCTCGTCAGTTGAGTCAGCCGGTCTTGCTGACCGGATCGATGGGCAGCCACCGCAGCGCACCCGGCGCGTCCGCGGGCACCACCGGATTCTCCGGCGCGATCGGGTCCAGCCTCCGGTAGGCATCCCCCTGCAGCGGGCGTTCGTCGTTCTGGCCCTTGTTGGGCCAGAGCGACGCCGCCCGCTCGGCCTGCGCGGCGATAGACAACGAGGGGTTAACGCCGAGGTTGGCCGAGATAGCGGCCCCGTCGACGACGAACAGTGTCGGGTAGCCGTAGACGCGTTGGTAGGGGTCGATAACCCCGTTGGACGGGCTGTCACCGATCGCCGCGCCGCCGAGGAAGTGTGCGGTCAGCGGGATGTTGAACAGCTCGCCCCAGGTGCCGCCCGCCACGCCGTCGATCTTCTCCGCAATGCGCCGGGTCACCTCGTTGCCGACCGGGATCCAGCTCGGGTTCGGCTCGCCGTGGCCCTGCTTGCTGGAGAACCAGCGGATCCCGAGCTTGCCGCGCTTGGTGAAGGTGGTGATCGAGTTGTCCAGGTGCTGCATCACGAGCGCGATCGTGGTGCGCTCACTCCACTGCCTGGGGTAGAGCATGCGCAGCATCAGCCTGGGGTTCGCCCGGGTCTGGTCCAGCAGCTGTCGCCAGCGCGGCACGTCGGTGCCCTGCGGTCCGGCCCCGTCGGTCATCAGGGTCTGCAGCAGACCCATCGCGTTGGAACCCTTGCCGTAGCGGACCGGCTCGACGTGGGTGTCGCTGGTGGGGTGGATCGACGACGTGATCGCCACGCCGTGGGTGAGGTCCAGATTGGGATCCACCTTCAACGTCGCTGCGCCGACGATGGATTCGGAGTTGGTGCGGGTCAACACGCCTAGCCTGTCGGACAACCGCGGCAGCTTACCTTTGTCCCGCATGTTGAACAGCAGATGCTGGGTTCCCCAAGTGCCGGCGGCCAGCAGCAGGTGCGATGCGGTGTAGGTGCGCCGGTCGCGGCGCACCCAACTGCCGGTGCGGACGGTCTTGACCTCCCACAGGCCGTCCGGCCGCTGCTCGAACCCCTTCGCCGTGGTCATCGGAATCACTTGTGCGCCAGCGGATTCCGCAAGCGCAAGATAGTTCTTCAACAGCGTATTCTTGGCGCCGTGCCGGCAGCCGGTCATGCAGCAGCCGCATTCCATGCAGCCGGTGCGCGCGGGACCCGCGCCGCCGAAATAGGGGTCGGGCACCGTCTCGCCCGGCGTTTGGGTGCCGTCGGGGCCGAAGAACACTCCGACCGGGGTGGGCACCCAGGTGTCGCCGCAGCCCATCTCGTCGGCGACCTCTTTGAAGATGCGGTCGGCATCGGTGAAGGTCGGGTTGTAGACCACCCCCAACATCCGCTGCGCCTGCTGGTAGTGCGGCATCAACTCGTCACGCCAGTCGGTGATGTGCTTCCACTGCTGATCGTTGAAGAACGGGTCCGGCGGGATGTACAGCGTGTTCGCGTAGTTCAGCGAGCCACCGCCCACGCCTGCCCCGGCCAGGATCATGACGTTCTTGAGCGGATGGATGCGCTGGATCCCGTAGCAGCCCAGTTTGGGCGCCCAGAGGAACTTGCGCAGGTTCCACGAGGTCTTGGCGAAGTCCGCGTCGGAGAACCGGCGGCCGGCCTCGAGCACTCCGACCCGATAACCCTTTTCCGTCAGACGCAGCGCGCTGACGCTGCCCCCGAAGCCTGAACCGATAATCAAGACGTCAAAGTCCGGTTTCATCGGAGCAGTATGACCCGCTTTACATTGGACGCGTCAAGGGGTGTCCCGGGCCCTCAGCTGGCGACCGTCAGACCCACCTTCTGGAATTCCTTGAGGTCGCAGTAACCGGCTTTGGCCATCGACCGGCGCAGACCGCCAACCAGGTTCAAAGTGCCGAACGGGTCGTCGGAGGGACCGTTGAGAACGCGCTGCAACGGCGGGCGCTCCCCGACGGCGATCTGCAGCAGCGCGCCCCGCGGCAACGACGGGTGCGCGGCGGCCGACGGCCAAAACCAGCCTTCGCCTAGCGCCTCGGCCGACTCGGCCAGCGGCGTGCCCAGCATCACCGCGTCGGCGCCGCAGGCGATGGCCTTGGCCAACTCGCCAGAGGTGTGGATGTCACCGTCGGCCAGCACGTGCACGTAGCGACCGCCGGTCTCGTCCAGGTACTCGCGCCGCGCCGCGGCGGCATCGGCGATCGCGGTGGCCATCGCCACGCTGATGCCCAGTACCTCGTCGGTCGTGGTCACGCCACGGGTGGAGCCATAGCCGACGATGACGCCGGCCGCGCCGGTGCGCATCAGGTGCAGGGCGGTGCGGTGATCCTGCACCCCGCCGGCGACGACCGGGATGTCCAGCTCCGAGATGAACGTCTTCAGATTCAGCGGCTCGCCGTCGCTGGCGACCCGTTCGGCCGAGACGATGGTGCCCTGGATGACCAGCAGATCCACGCCGGCCTGCACCAGCACGGGGGTGAGCGCCTGAGCGTTCTGCGGGCTGAGTCGCACCGCGGTGGTGACCCCGGCCTCGCGGATGCGGGCCACCGCCGCGCCGAGCAGGTCGGGGTTGAGCGGGGCCGCGTGCAACTCCTGCAGCAGCCGGATAGCCGCCGACGGTTCGGGCTCCTTGGTTGCGGCCTCGATCAGTTGGGCAATCTTGGCCTGTACGTCGGCGTGCCGGCCGATCAGCCCCTCGCCGTTGAGCACCGCCAGCCCGCCGAGCCGGCCGAACTCGATCGCGAACTCCGGGGACACCAGGGCGTCGGTCGGATGGGCCAGCAGCGGGATCTCGAACCGGTAGGCGTCCAGCTGCCACGCCGTCGAGACATCCTGTGAGGACCGGGTGCGCCGCGACGGCACGATGTTGATCTCGCTGAGTTCATAGGTACGACGGGCGCTGCGGCCCATGCCGATCTCCACCATGGTCGCCGTCAACGTGCGTAGTAATTCGGCGCTTCGACGGTCATGGCGACGTCGTGAGGATGGCTTTCCTTGAGTCCCGCGGGTGTGATCCGGACGAACTGAGCCTGCTGCAGCACCTCGATGGTGGGCGAGCCGGTGTATCCCATCGCGGCTCGCAGACCGCCGGTCAACTGGTGGATCACCGAACCGAGCGGGCCACGGAAGGGCACCCGCCCCTCGATGCCCTCGGGTACCAGCTTGTCCTCGGAGAGCGCATCGTCGGCGAAGTAGCGGTCCTTGGAGTAGGACTTCCCTCCGCCTCCAGAACCAACCCGTCCCGCCATGGCGCCCACCGAACCCATGCCCCGGTAGCTCTTGTACTGCTTGCCGTTGACGAAGATCAGCTCGCCGGGCGCCTCAGCGGTACCGGCCAGCAACGAACCGAGCATGGCCGCCGAGGCGCCCGCGGCCAGCGCTTTGGCGATGTCGCCGGAGTACTGCAGCCCACCGTCGGCGATCACCGGCACGCCATGGGGACGACAGGCCGCCACCGCTTCCAAGATCGCCGTGATCTGCGGTGCGCCGACACCGGCGACCACCCGGGTGGTGCAGATCGAACCGGGGCCGACGCCCACCTTCACCGCGTCGGCGCCGGCGTCGACCAGAGCCGCCGCGGCCGAGCGGGTCGCGACGTTGCCGCCCACCACGTCGACGCGGTCGCCGACTTCCAGCTTGAGCTTGTTCACCATGTCCAGCACCAGGCGGTTGTGCGCGTGCGCGGTGTCGACCACCACCACATCCACCCCGGCGTCGACCAGCATCATCGCCCGCACCCAGGCGTCGCCGCCGACGCCGACGGCCGCACCCACCAGCAACCGGCCGTCGCTGTCCTTGGTGGCCAGCGGGTGCTGTTCGGTCTTGACGAAGTCCTTGACGGTGATAAGCCCGGTCAGCCGGCCGTGGCCGTCCACGATAGGCAGTTTTTCAATCTTGTTGCGCCGCAACAGACCCAGCGCTGCTGACGCGCTGACGCCCTCCTGCGCGGTGATCAGCGGCGACTTGGTCATCACCTCGGCGACCTGCCGGTTCTGGTCGACTTCGAACCGCATGTCGCGGTTGGTGATGATGCCGACCAGCGCGCCGTCGTCGTCGACCACCGGAAGGCCGGAGATCCGGAACCGCGCGCACAACGCGTCGACCTGAGCCAGCGTGTTGTCCGGGCGGCAGGTGACCGGGTCGGTGACCATGCCGGCCTCCGAACGCTTCACCATCTCCACCTGGCCGGCCTGCTCGGCGACGGGCAGGTTGCGGTGCAGCACGCCCATGCCGCCGGCGCGGGCCATCGCGATCGCCATCCGGGATTCGGTGACGGTGTCCATTGCCGAACTGACCAGCGGCACCTTGAGACGCACCCGCTTGGTGAGCTGACTGGAGGTGTTTGCGGTGGCCGGCACCACGTCGGATGCGGCGGGCAGCAACAGGACGTCATCGAAGGTCAGGCCCAACATGGCGATCTTGTGGGGGTCGTCACCTCCGGTGGGCACCGGGTCCTCGGTCAGGCCACCCACGTGCACGTACGGGCTGCCGACCAGGTCGGAGCTGTCTTCGAGGCCGGACATGCCACGGGACATCGGCGGGGCCCTCCAAATGCAGGCTGGGGTAAGAAAGATCATCCTATCGGCATTGGCGGACAGCCCGACCCGCGACTTCGCGTGTCATCGGGCTGGCGCGAGGCGCACCTCGGCAATTTCTGGCGTTATCACTACCGGCCTGCGTAGGCTATGGGGGTGCGTGACCACCTCCCGCCGGGTTTGCCGCCCGATCCCTTCGCCGACGACCCCTGTGACCCGTCGGCGGCTTTGGAGGCCGTCGAACCGGGGCAGCCGCTGGATCAACAGGAACGGATGGCCGTCGAGGCAGATCTCGCTGACCTGGCGGTATACGAGGCGCTGTTGGCGCACCGCGGGATTCGCGGCCTGGTGGTCTGCTGCGACGAGTGCCAGCAGGACCACTACCACGACTGGGACATGCTGCGCGCGAATCTGCTGCAGTTGCTCATCGACGGCACGGTGCGGCCGCACGAGCCGGCCTACGACCCCGAGCCGGACGCGTATGTGACGTGGGACTACTGCCGCGGGTACGCCGACGCCTCGCTCAACGAAGCGACGTCAGACGCCGACGGGTTCCGCCGCCACCTCTAAGTTAAGCGCGGCGATTAAGGCTGCGTGCTGGTCGGGAACGGTGTTCTCGGCGCCGGTGGCCCGGCCGGTCCGGACGTCCTGTCCCACAATTCCCCCGACGGTGTCGACGGCACCGGTGAGCCGGGTCGGGCCGCCGGTGACGTGGGCGCTGCCGTCGTACTCGATCTGGGCTTGCCCTTGGTCGTCGGCGTGGTGGTCGTCGGTGAGGACGACGGTGTGGTGGCCGACGTCGGTGGTTTGGTGGTACTGGTCGACGGCGGCGGCGAGGTGCCGGGTGGCGTGGTGGTGGGGGTCAGCGTCGGGCTGGAAGGGGTCGAATCGACCGGTTCCGGTGTCTGCGGAGTAGTCGACTCTTCGACCCCGACAGAAGGTGGCGGCTCGGTGGCAGGTGCCAGCGGCTGCGGCCCCGGGGAACTCGCCGGCACGCTGGGCACCGCCAACTCCGTGGTGGGCGGCGCGGCGGGCCGCACCGTCGCGTTGGGATCGCGCTGTTCCACTTTGGTGTTGAGCTGGTTCACCTCGTCGAGCAGACCCTGCCGGCGACCGCCGTCGTTGACGGCCTGCAAGGTGCTGCTGACCTCGGCCAGCTGGGTCTGCGCCTGGTCCCACTGGCCCTGAGCGATCATCTGCTCTACCTTGGCCAGATCGGCCTTGGCGGACAACACGATCTGATCGTCGCTGACCCGCGGCTCGTTGAACATCATGGCGTGCAGGCCGTACAACAGGTCGCCCGGCCGGGCGTCGCCCACGACCGCACCGAATCCGCTGAGCACCAGCAGAGTTGCAGCCACCGATCCGACCGCGGCCAGACCGCGCCGGCCCCGGTTGCGGTCCATCATCCCTTCGAGCAGCGCGTGTTCGGCCTCCTCCTGTGATACCAATGCACTCGCCGGAGGCCAGCGCAGATCGTCGCGCCACTCGCCCAACAACGCCGTCAGCGCCTCGTCTTCGAACCCGCCCCGATCGCCGAGTGCCACCTCGGTGCGTGCCGCCAGCGCGTCGAGCAGCAGGTCCGTGTGAGCAACCTGGTCGAAGGCCGGCTGATCGTTACCGAAATCAGAGCTACGCATATTCACCTGCCGCGACGATCTCGTCTCTCAAGCGCTGGAGTGCGCGGTGTTGCGCCACCCGGACCGCTCCTGTGGTACTGCCGACGGCCGCCGCGGTCTCCTCGGCACTCAGACCCACCACCACGCGCAGGATCAGGATCTCGCGTTGTTTGGCCGGCAAGATCTCCAGCAGTTCGTTCATCCGGGTCACCGAGTCAGCCTCGATGGCGCGCTGTTCCGGCCCCGCATCCGACGACCGCCGCTCGGGCACTTCTTCGGCGGGATACGCCAGATCGCGACCGGCGGCGCGGTGGGCGTCGGCCACTTTGTGTGCCGCGATGCCATAGAGGAAGGCCAGGAACGGGCGCCCTCGGTCCCGGTAGCGCGGCAACGCCGTGATGGTCGCCAAGCACACCTCCTGAGCCACGTCATCTGCAGACAATCCGCCCCGTTCGACGGTGCCGACGCGCGCTCGGCAGTATCGGACGACGATCGGACGGATGGTCTCCAGCACCTCCCGAAGCGCATTCCGGTCCCCTGCCGCGGCCTCCACAACCACAGCGTCGAGACGTTCTCCCTGCATTGTCATCGACGGTGGTTTCTCCAAAGTCACGGGCGGGACACATCCCGGGCTAACTCGTTGAGCGACAATAACGGGCGGACAGGATTTCAGGCGGTGCGCCAGGTCCCACCGGCGCGTTGTACTTCACCTGCGCAAATATCCCGAATTTCGGCGAGTTCGGGCAGCCCCTGTGGCGGAACCGTGACGCTTCCGGTATCGATCAGCAAGCAAGCCAACGCCCACCGCAGCGGTGTCAGTCCCAGCGGTTCGGCCGCCTGAAGTGCTCGTTCCGCGACGGCTCGGGCCCGCTCGACGTCCCCGGCGCTGCACAGGGCGGCGGCGAGCACCACATCGCTCTTGACCCGGTGGCGCGCGGATCCGCCGGTCATGGTCTGCGCCTTTTCGACCGCTTCTGCCGCACGGCGCACCGCGGTCGAGCCGTCGCCGGAGGCCATCGCCAACTCGGCGCCGACCCAACCCCTCCGTACCGCGAGCCGGTCGGCCGTCACCCCGGAAGGGTCGCCTCGCCCAACGCGGCGTCCGCGCGCGTCAACAGCGTCGCCGCGGCGGCAAAGCGCCCGACACCCAGCGCGTCGGCCGCCAGACCTACCAGTGCGTCAACCCGGGCTTCGGGATCCTCGCCCGCCAGCGCGAAAGCCCGCCCGTCCCAACGGCGTGCCAGGGTGTGCCAACCCAGTTGACGTAGGAACGAGCCGTGCGTGCTGTGCGCCAGCGAAGCCAGCGAACCGGTACTGATCTGCCGGCGCAGCGTGGCGAGGTCGGCATACGCAATGCCGTAGCGACCCTGGCCTCCGGCGGCGACGGCACGCAGCCACAACTGCCGCGGTGTGGTCGCTGTCGGCAGCGGCCAGTCACCCGATCGGCCTCCGAAGGCGGCGTCCTCGAGCGTCTTCTCGAGAGCAGCAACGTGTGACGCTTCGCTCTCGGTGATGATGTCGCCCCCGCCTGCCGATGCAATCCGCCGCACGATTATTGCATGCCTTGGGCCACCGCCGGGCGCCACCGGAGCACAGTTGAATTCAATTACGAGGGCGTCTGGACGACCCCAAAGCGGTTCGCAGCCGCCGTCGGCGGCGGTCGCGGCAACCGCCAAGTTTCCAATACTTCGAATGTGGTTCGAATATGCGGACGGATTGACTGCAATAGGGGGCTGACATTCGCCGCGCGCGCCATTATGTTTTTAGTGCCGTGATTTCCGTGTAATCGGGTCGTGCCCGGCGCTCCTCTCGAACAGACGAGCGTCTACTGACAGCGGCCCGCACAGAAAGGCGGCGTGCAGCAGGTGCTACCCGGCTAGGAAGGGCTGTTTGCGATGAGTTTCTTCTCCAACATTCCGGAGGTCATTTCCCAGCAGATTTTCTCTGGCCCGGGATCGGGACCTATGTTGGAGGCCTCCGGGGCCTGGGCGGCGTTGTCCGAGGAGTTGGGTACGGCTGCCGAATCATTCTCGAACCTGACTTCTAATTTGAGCTTTTCTTGGCAGAGCCAGGCGGCGACCGCCATGGCCGCTGTTGCCCAGGAGTACGGGCAATGGCTCGGCTTGGCAGCCACCCAGGCAAGCGGTGCGGCTGCCAGCGCCGAATCGGTAGCGACCGTCTTTGAAGCTGCCCGGGCCGCCGTTGTCCACCCCGCCTTGATCGCGATGAACCGGGACCGCTTTGTGTCACTGGTCATGACCAACATCTTTGGTTTCAACGCGCCGGCGATCGCAGCCACCGACGGCGAATACGAAGAAATGTGGGCCACCGACATCGCCGCGATGATCGGCTACCACAGCGGCGTCGCCGCGATTGCCCAACAGCTGGCGCCCTGGCAGAACGCTCTCTCCGGCCTCTGCGGCCAGGTCGCGGGAGCAACCGGAGCAGGAGCCACGGCCTTGCCGCCGGCACCGGCCGCCACAGCGGTCGAATACGGTCTGATCGCCGCAATGATCTCGAGCAGGCTCGCTAGCGGGATTCGGGTTGTCGCCTCCCTCGATACGCCGTTGGCCACGGCGATGGGGCGGTTGACGCAGGTGGCCAGCAGGCTGACCACCGGGCCGGCAGTAATCACCCAGGCCGCAGCACAGCTTTCGGCGGTAGCAGGCAACCCGGCGCTGCTCACCCAGGCGGCATCGCAACTGTCGGCTGTTGCGGTCAACCCAGCAGCACTAAGGGAGGCGGCAGCGCAGCTGTCGGCCGTAGCGGCAGCCCCGACAGTGCTTGCCGCGGTCACCGCCGACCCGGCGTTGATCACTCAGGCGGCATCGCGACTGTCGGCGGTGGTAGCCAACCCCGCAGCGCTGGCCCCGATCGCCAACCCGGCGCTGCTCACCCAGGCTGCTGCCCAGCTGTCCGCGGTCGCGGCCAACCCCGCCGTGCTCACCCAGGCCGCCGCCCAGCTGTCCGCCGTCGCGGCCAACCCCGCCGTGCTCACCCAGGCCGCCGCCCAGCTGTCCGCCGTCGCGGCCAACCCAGCGGTGATAGCCAGAGTCGCCGACCCGGCGCTGCTCACCCAGGCCGCCAGCCAGCTGTCCGCCGTCGCAGCCAACCCCGTCCTGCTCACCCAGGCCGCCAGCCAGCTGTCCGCTGTCGCGGCCAACCCCGTCCTGCTCACCCAGGCCGCCCGCGACCTATCCGCCGTCGCGGCCAACCCGGCGTTGCTGACCCAGGCCGCCAGCGATCTGTCGGCGATCGCCGTCAGCCCCGGGCTGCTCACCCAGGCCATCGAACAACTCGGCGGCGCCATCGCCACCACCCCCCTCACCCTCACCGACGCCGCCGCCCAACTCGGCGGCGCCATCGCCACCACCCCCCTCACCCTCACCGACGCCGCCGCCCAACTCGGCGGCGCCATCGCCACCACCCCCCTCACCCTCACCGACGCCGCCGCCCAACTCGGCGGCGCCATCGCCACCACCCCCCTCACCCTCACCGACGCCGCCGCCCAACTCGGCGGCGCCATCGCCACCACCCCCCTCACCCTCACCGACGCCGCCGCCCAACTCGGCGGCGCCATCGCCACCACCCCCCTCACCCTCACCGACGCCGCCGCCCAACTCGGCGGCGCCATCGCCACCACCCCCCTCACCCTCACCGACGCCGCCGCCCAACTCGGCGGCGCCATCGCCACCACCCCCCTCACCCTCACCGACGCCGCCGCCCAACTCGGCGGCGCCATCGCCACCACCCCCCTCACCGACGCCGCCGCCCAACTCGGCGGCGCCATCGCGACCACCCCAGTCACCACCCCGGTCACGGCCACGGACGCCGGCGGGATTGCGATCGCACGGGCGTAGGCGGTCGAAAGACTCATTGATTACCGGCGGCAGAGAAATCGCCTGAATTGTCGGTGCGGAGGCGCCGGGTCGATTGCCGAGCTCGCCGCGCAAAAAGCGGCAACTTTGTGGCTTGTCCGCGGCTCCGGAGCCAACCGAGCACCGAAATGGGCTGGAGCCAACCGAGCACCGAAATGGGCTGAGGGGCGACCCTACGTCGGCTGCCACCGTTTGGGAGCGTCGCCCGCGAAAGTCAATATCTCAAAGAGTTCGGAAAAAGGCTCACACTGCGGCCGCAATCACCATTATCTTCTTCTTGTCACGATTCCCGAGTCATCGGTGATCGCTCAGCGCTTCAGCCAGAGGATGTGGTGCGTGATGGTGGCGACCGGAGTGGGAATGGCGGCGACGGTCGGTGCGTGGCGGGGTGACCGTCGCGCATTCGGCGCCGAGGAGGCGGCAGCAAGAAGATTTATCGGGGGTCCGGGAAGTAGTAATCCTCAAGGCCGTTATCGGGATGGCGGTCAGGCCGGGAAGGCCGGCCAGGAAGGAATATTGCGATGAGTTTCTTGCTGTCGGCGCCGGAGGTCACATCGGCGCAGATGTACGCCGGAGCGGGGCCGGGACCGATGCTTGCCGCCGCAGCGGCGTGGGAGGGACTGTCCGACGAGCTGGGTTTGGCTTCCAAATCGTTTAAGTCGCTGATCTCAGATCTGCTGGGTTCGGCCTGGCAAGGGCATGCTGCGCTGGCGATGACCGCCATGGCCATCCCCTACGCGGACTGGCTCGGCGGCGCCGCCACCCAGGCCGGGGGTGCGGCGACGGGAGCCAAAGCGGTGGCCACCGTCTACGAGATGGCCCGGGCCGCCGTCGTACATCCGGTCGAAATCGCGATCAACCGGAACAAGGCGGTATCGCTGGCGTTGTCCAACATCTTCGGCCTCAACGCGCCGGCCATCGCGGCAAAGGAGTTCGAATACGAAGAGATGTGGGCCAAGGATGTGGCCGCGATGGTGGAGTACCACGGCGGTGCCAGCGCGGTCGCCGAGCAGTTAGTGCCCTGGCAGAGCGCACTGAAGGCCCTGCCCGGTCAACTCGCAGCAGCGACCGGGCTGGGGGCGACGGCATTGCCGCCGGCGCCAGCCGCCACTGCGATCGAGTACGGCCTGATCGCGGCGTTGGTCGGCGTCGGCGCCATCGGCGTCATCACGAGCGTGAGTGGTGGGCTCGAGCGGACGTTCTCTTCGGTCAGCGCGGCCATGGCACCCGCAGTCAAAGCAGCGACCACCGCAGCGGCCTCAGTGGCGGCAAGCGCCAACGCGGCGGTTGCGCCGGTGGCCAAGGCAATTGCCGAAACCCCTGTCGTCGCCGCGGCAAACGCGGCCATCGCGCCCGTCACCAAGCAGATCACGATTGCGGCGAACGCAGTGGCAGCGACAGCGACCGGTCAGTTGGCGGCCCTCACCGGCCCGGCTCAGGACGCGCTGGCCCAGCAACTTGCGACGGTTGCCGCCAACCCGCAGGTACTTAACAGTCTGCTTCAGGCTTCGTTGGCCAACCCATCATTGTTGAACCAGATCGTGCCGCTGCTGGCAACCAATCCGGCGTTGGTGACCACCGCGTTCGGCCTGTTGTCGAGCAACCCGCAGCTGGTGATGAGCCTGGTGGCGCAAGTCCAGAGCAACCCGGCGCTGGCCGCGCAACTGTTCGGCGCCTTCGCTCAGCTCCAGGCCAGCAACCCGGCGTTGGCAGCGCAGTTGCTGAGTCTGGCCAAGCAACTGGGGGCCCAGCTGGGCATCGGCCAGGCTGCCTGAGACTGGGGGGCCTTACTGCCACCGCGGAGTACCGCTCGGTGGTCGTTCAAACGTGCTCGCCTGGCAGGTTTCAATCACCGTGATATCTGCGCCGCATTGGTAAAAAGTTTGTGCGCTCTGTGTTACCGAAATATTACCCACTGTGGATTTCAAGCCAATTACAGCTTGACCACATACCCACTCTGAGCTGCGATTTTAGGCTGAAAACCCGATCCGGTTAGCACACCTAGCCGTCCGCAATAGCGTCAGAGGTGAACGTCGAGTTAATTCTCAAACAACATGCACGTATTTTCCCGCACCGGGCGCCTATTGACTGGATTTCGATAGCCCACCTAGCGTCTACCGTGTTCGGTGTAGTCATCGGTGACGCCACTGCCATTCGGTTGCACAACTCGCCTTGTTTTGCGAGCCTGCCCACCCAGGTGTGCCGTGCAGAGAGGGAATCAGCAATGCCACAGCCGGAACAACTACCTGGACCCAACGCCGACATCTGGAACTGGCAATTGCAGGGGTTGTGCCGCGGGGTCGACTCGTCGATGTTCTTCCACCCCGACGGTGAGCGGGGTCGCGCACGGATGCAGCGTGAACAGCGAGCCAAGGAGATGTGCCGGCGCTGCCCGGTGATCGACGAGTGCCGCACCCACGCGCTGGACGTCGGCGAACCCTACGGGGTGTGGGGCGGGCTGTCAGAGTCCGAGCGCGACATGCTGCTCAAGGGTTCCATCGGACGCAACCGC
The DNA here is from genome assembly GCF_017086405.1 of Mycobacterium gordonae. Taxonomy (NCBI): domain Bacteria; kingdom Bacillati; phylum Actinomycetota; class Actinomycetes; order Mycobacteriales; family Mycobacteriaceae; genus Mycobacterium; species Mycobacterium camsae. Next base: position 1,407,931 of record NZ_CP070973.1, on the reverse strand, counting down.
GGAATCCGCCGCTCGGCCTGATCGGCCCGAGCCCGAGACGACGCAGGCCCGGGTGGAGTACCCCGGGCCTGTGTTCTGTTAGCGAAATGCTTGAGGGGCGGCCAGTTTCAGGAGTTCGTCCACCGACCATTGATCATCGGCATGCTCACCGTACTTGCGTGCGCGTAGGGCGCCGTCCGGCTCGATCAGAAAGTCCGCTGGCCTACCCAGGTGGTTTTCGGTGGGTGCCAGACTCCCGACGACGGCTCGTACGGATCGCACGTGACGCAGACCTCGGCGGGCGGCCCGCACCGCCTGCGGATGAAGGACCGACCGAAGCGAAGATCCGACGCCAAACTCGTCGTACAGCAGCCGATCCGGATCGGCCACCACGGCGAACGGCAAGTCGGCCTGGTAACGACGGAGCGCCTCGACCGGCGAATGGAAGACGACTACCTCGGCAACTCCTGCTTTGCCGATCTCGTCGTACCGGCGGGCCACCTCTCTTAGGTGCAGGCTGCAGATCGGGCAGCCCGCGAACCGTCGAAACTGAAGGTGTACAAGTCCACTGGCGGCGGGAATCGCAACCGGCCCGCCCGCGATCGTCGTCAGCGATCGTCCATCCACCCTGTCGCCCACATTGAGCACCATCGAAGCCTCCACTCGTCGTCGCTAACGATAGGTCCGCAGGCGATCCCGCGGGATGCTCAGGAGCCGGACGTTGTTCGCCCTGGATCGAGCTCAACCGGCGTCGATGACCGGCTTGAGCGCCTCCCCCACCGCGGTGATGACACCGGGGGTGTAACGGTGCGTCGGCAGGTTGACGATCACACCGTCGACGCCCGCGTCCAGCACGCGGCGCTTGATCTCCTCGGCGACCCGCTCGACCGGTCCGGTGACCGCCCGCCCACCGCGTGCTTCGCCGATGTCCCGCGGTGCGCCGTACCCGTCGAGCACCACGGTCAGCAAGCAGCTGGTCTCCAAAGTGGCAGGATCGCGGTCGATTTCGGCGCAGCGCTGGCGTAGGACGTCGAGCTTGCCGGGCAGCTGGTCGATGTCAGCGATGATGTTGAGGTGGTCGGCGTACCGGGCGGCCAGGCGGAACGTCTTCTTCTCGCCACTGCCGCCGAGCATAACCGGGATGTGCTCGCGGTAGCGGGGCTCGTTGACGGCGTTCTCGGTGCGATACCACTTGCCCGCGAAGGTGGGCCGCTCGCCGTGGAACATCGGGAGGATGATCTGCAGTGCCTCTTCGAGCTTTTCGAACCGCTCGGTGAAGGTGTCGAAGTCGAAGCCCAGCTGCCGGTGTTCCAGTTCGAACCAACCGGCCCCGATACCGAGGATCGCGCGCCCCGCGCTCACCACATCCAGCGTCGTCACCTCTTTGGCAAGCAAGGTCGGGTTGCGGTAGGTGTTGCCGGTCACCAGCGTTGACAGCTGCACCCGCTCGGTGGCGGTGGCCAGCGCGCCCAGCGCCGTGTACGCCTCCAGCATGGGTTCGTCAGGTTCACCCAGTCCGGGCAGTTGGTAGAAGTGGTCCATCAACAGCACGGCGTCGAACCCGGCGCTCTCAGCCTCCTGGACCTGAGCCGTAACGGCGGGGAAGAGTTCGGCGACCGGGGTTCCATAAGAGAAGTTGGGAATCTGCAGTCCGAGTCGAATCGTCATGTGGTGGTCCAACCACGGGCGGCGTGGATCTAGTCCCAATGTGGCGGATCGCCCCTGCGTATTGTCTCCGTGAACATTGCGTACGGGTGACCGGCTCGGGTCGATCTCGTTTCATTTCCACGAGTGCCGTTGTGCGCCAGAGATTTCCGCCATTCAAATGCACCGCTTCCGGTGGCACTCTTCGACCTCGTGACCGATAGTCATAGGGACTACACAGGAATGGGAATGGGCGAAGTCTTTCAATTTCACCGCGAGATCATCGTCAGCGGCGACGACCCGCTGTCGAAGACAATCGCCGAGGAACTCAGAGGCGCCGGCGCCCGGATCATCAAGATCAACACCGCCGCCGACCTGCGCGCCGCCGGGGTGCACCGCGCCCGTGCCGTGGTCTGCGCCGGACCCAACGACGCGGTGAACCTCGAAATTGCGCTACTGGCGCGTGAATTCAGCCCGAACGTGCGCGTGGTGGCGCGACTGGCCAACGAGGTGCTGCGCAGAGGGGTGGCCGGCGTCAACGGCCCCGGCGCGATTCTGGACCTCGCTGACCTGGCGACTCCCTCCATCGTCGAGGCCGTCCTGTCCCGCAACGCACACCAATTCGAGGCTGCTGGAATCGAATTCGTCGTCTGGGGGTCCGAGGCGCCACATGACGGAACACTGCGGGAGATCTACGCGGACCTGGCACCGGTGGCGGTCGTGCACGGCAGGAACTCCCCCGTTCCCGGCGACGTGGTGCCATGCCCGGGACGGGACCAGCAGGTCTACGCAGGTGATTGGACCTCGATGATCGGCGTCAAAGACGAGTTGGAAGCCCGCGGCATCACCGTGCCACCGGCAACCGCGACCCGCTCCCGCCACTCCCGGGTGCGGCGCGCGATCGATGCAACCCGCGCCATGCGCGACGACCTGAACCCAATGGTGTACCCCTCGCTGGTGTTCACCCTGCTGCTGACGCTCGGCTCGACGGTCGTCGTGCGCCTCGGTCATCACAATCCGGACCTGTCGTGGCTGGACGCCCTCTACTTCGCCTCGGAGACCATCACGACCGTGGGCTACGGCGATTTCAATTTCGCCTACCAGTCGCCTTTCCTGCGATTGTTCGCCGTCGGCCTGATGTTCGGCGGCGTGATCATCACCGCGGTTCTCACCGCGTTTCTCGCGGACCTGCTGTTGTCGCGGCGCTTCGTCAACACCACCGGACGGCTGCGGGCACGGCACATGCGCGGGCACGTTGTCGTGATCGGACTCGGTTCCATCGGCGTCCGCGTCGTCACCGATCTGACGGCCGCAGGCTACGACGTCCTGGTCGTCGAACAGAACGAGAACAACCCGTTCCTGCAGACCGTCGCAGAGCTGGATGTGCCGGTCATCTTCGGTGATTCGACGATGCGCCAGACGTTGGAATCCGCGCGCGTCGATCATGCCCGCGGGGTCGCGGTGGTCACCAGAGACGACATGGAGAACATCGAGACCGGAATCGTGCTGCTCGAGATCCTCGGATCCGACACCAAGGTGCCGATCGTCATGCGCGTGCAGGGACGGGCGCTGGGCACCGCGATCAACCGGCGGTTCGGCTTCGAGAACGTGCGGTCGATCGTCGACCTGGCTGCTCCCTGGTTCATCGGGGCGGCGATGGGTCTGCAGGTGCTGGGCACGTTCTGGGTCGGCCAGCGCTCTTTCATGGTCGGCGCGATGCTGGTGGCGGCGGGTAGCGAGCTGGACGGACTGCTGATGCTGGAACTGTCCACCCAGACCCGCGTCATTGCGATCATCCGTCCGGAAGGTCCGATCCGGCTGCGGCCGCGCCGCGACGCCCGGCTCAAAGCCGGCGACACCGTCTACCTCATCGGTCCCTACCGCGAACTGATCGCGACGCTGCGCAAAGGCCAGCCGCCACCGCTGACCGCCATCAACGGCGAGCGGACGACGACGCTGGCGGCCGCCCGCCGGCCCGATGTCCGCCCGCCGAAGTGGGCACACGACGTGGAGGTCTAGACGTCGTAGTACAGCGCGAACTCAAAAGCCGTGGGCCGCAGGTTGAATGGCGCCAGCTCGTAGTCGCGCTTGTAGTTGATCCAGGTCTGAATCAGGTCGGGGGTGAAAACGCCTCCCTCGGTGAGGTATTCGCTGTCTTCTTCCAGACGGTCGATCACCGCCGACAACGACGTGGGCGCCTGCGCGATGTCCGCAGCCTCTTCCGGAGGCAGGTCGTAGAGGTCCTTGTCGATCGGCGGGGGCGGTTCGATCTTGTTCTTGATGCCGTCCAGTCCGGCCATCAACATGGCAGCGAACGACAGGTACGGGTTGCCTGACGCGTCGGGACAGCGGAACTCCAACCGCTTGGCCTTCGGGTTGTTTCCGGTGATTGGAATGCGCACGCAGGCCGAGCGGTTGCGCTGGCTGTAGACCAGGTTGATGGGTGCTTCGTAGCCGGGCACCAGCCGCTTGTAGGAATTGATGGTGGGATTGGTGAACGCCAACAACGAGGGCGCGTGGTAGAGCAATCCCCCGATGTAGTGGCGCGCGGTGTCCGACAGTCCGGCGTAGCCGTCCTCTTCGTACATCAGCGGGAGGCCGTCCTTCCACAGCGACTGATGACAGTGCATGCCCGAGCCGTTGTCGCCGAACAGCGGTTTGGGCATGAATGTCACGGATTTTCCTGCCTGCCAGGCGGTTTGCTTGACGATGTACTTGTACATCTGGTGGTCGTCGGCCGCGTGCAACAGCGTGTTGAACCGGTAGTTGATCTCGGCCTGACCGCCGCTGCCCACCTCGTGGTGGCCCTTCTCCAACGCGAAGCCGGCATTGGTCAGGTGGGTGAGCATCTCGTCGCGCAGGTCGACGTAGTGGTCGGTAGGGGCGACGGGGAAATACCCGCCCTTGGGGCGCACCTTATACCCCAGATTCGGGCTGCCGTCGGACTCTGTCTCAGCCCCGGTGTTCCACCATCCCGACCTCGCGTCGACCTTGTAGAACGCGCCGTCGATGCGCGAATCGAAACTCACCGAGTCGAAGATGTAGAACTCGGCCTCCGGGCCGAAGTAGGCGGTATCGGCGATGCCGGACGAGATCAGGTAGTTCTCGGCCTTGCGGGCGACGTTGCGCGGATCGCGCGAGTAGGGCTCGAGCGTGAACGGGTCGTGCACGTGGAAATTCACGTTCAGCGTGGGAGCCTTGCGGAACGGGTCGATCGTCGCGGTCTCGGGGTCCGGAAGCAGCAGCATGTCGGACTCGTGGATCGACTGAAAGCCGCGGATCGAGGAGCCGTCGAAAGCCAGGCCTTCCTCGAACACGTTCTCGTCGAAGGCGTACATCGGAATTGTGAAGTGCTGCATGGTTCCTGGCAGGTCGCAGAACCGGACATCGACATATTCGATGTGCTCGTCACTGGCAAGCTTGAAGATGTCGTCGGGCGTCTTTTCGGACAAGGGATGCTCCTTTTTCGGCCGTCCGCTGTGGTTGCCCTCCCATTGACACATGCCATGGCACATGGCGCATCCGGAGCGTTTTGACTTCAACGGATAGGGGTAGGTACGCCTCATGAAAAAGGGGATAACCGTCGCGATCACGGCGCTGGCCACGACCGTTGCATCGGTGGCCGCCTGCTCGACGCAGCAGGGCGGCCAGGGCAGCAACTCGTCGTCCTCCGGCGCACAGAGCGGCGCGGAGAAGATGAGCACCCAGCTCAAAGGCGCGGATGGGAGCCAGATCGCCGCGGCCACTTTTGATTTCGCGAACGGATACGCGACGGTGACGGTCGAGGCCGGTCCCAATTCGGTCCTTACGCCCGGTTTTCACGGGCTTCAGGTCCACTCGGTCGGCAGTTGTGAGCCGGGCGCCTTCGAGTCCGCCGGAGGCGTGTACCAGGCCTCCGGCCACACAGGCTATCCCGCCAGCGGCCAGCTCACCGCGTTGCAGGTGCGACCCGACGGCTCGGCGAAACTTGTCACCACGACCAGCGGCTTCACCGCCGCGGATTTGCGCAACAGCTCCGGCACGTCGCTGGTCATCTCCGCTGACCCGGGCACCTTCGGCGAAGGTTCGGCGGAAGACACCGGCAAGCGGGTGGCGTGCGGCGTCATCGCCGCGGCATCCGCCACGACCGCCTCGTCCACGACCTCGCCGACGACCACAACCTCCACGGTCACGACCGTCACCACCACGACCGCCGTGGTGCCGCCGGCGAGCACCAGCACCAGCACCAGCACCAGCACTGTGACGGTCACCGACACCCCGACGACGACATCCACGGCGCCCAAGACAGTGACGACGCCGCCCGGCGGGTAAATGCCCAACGTATGCAAACCGGCAAACCGCCCTCGTCGAGCCACCTCGACGCAGTCACAAACGGAATGTCTCTGGCGCTGTTCAGGCTGCTATGGCCGGCCAGCGTGGCGCCGCCAGCTCACACCGCCACGGTGGCCCTCCGATAGATCGTGTGCCCCTCTTTGATTGTCTCGACGACCTTGATGTCTTTGATCCGCATCGGGTCGACGGTGAGCGGGTTGCTGTCCAGGATGACCAGATCGGCGAGTTTGCCAACCTCGATCGAGCCCTTGGATTGCTCCTCGCAGTACTGATACGCGGCATTGATGGTGATCGCTTTCAATGCCTCGAGCGGAGTGACGCGCTGATCGGCACCGATGACCTCGCCGTCCCGCGAGACTCGATTGACAGCCGTCCACATCACGAACATCTGGTCCAGGGGTGAGACGTTGAAGTCGGTGTGGTTGGTCGGACGCAACCCTTTATCGATCGCGGCCCGCATCGGGCTCAGGAAATGGGCCTGCTCCGCGCCGCGCAGCCGGACATGAGTGTCGCCGAAGTAGAACGCGTGCTCGGTGAACAGTGAGGGAATCAGCTTGTACTCGACGTACTTGTCGAGTTGGTCGCGGCGCACGAACTGGGAATGAATGACCGTGGTATGGCGGTCTTTTCCGAGATCGTCGGCGGCGGCATATTCATGCGCCGCCAGCAGCACGTCGATGGCGGCGTCGCCGTTGGCGTGGATGTTCAGCGGCAGGCCGAGGTCGTAGACACGTTTGAACCATGAGTTGACGGTCTCCTGCGGAAAGCCGAGCTCGCCGGTCCAGTTCGTCTCTCCGTCGGGTCCGTCGACCAGGTAGGGGGTGGTGAAGTACGCCGTCCGACCCTGCGGCGAACCGTCGAGGGTGATCTTCACCCCACCCAGCTTGACGCGGTTGTGGTAAGTCCCGAACGTTTCGGGAGGGTTGTCGCGCAGCACCTCGTCAAGTTCCAGGATGAAAGGGTAGGCGACGACATCAATGAGGGTGGCGCCACCGGCGGCCGCCCGCTGCAGTACGGCGACGTCGGACGCGTGGGTCAAGCCCTCCTGGGCGGTGGTGATACCGGCTGCCGCATAGAGCTTTTGACCTGCGATGCTCCACTCGGCCTCTTGCTCCAGAGTGGGCTTGGGGAGCGCACCGAAGATCGGCAGGAACGCGGTCTCCATCACCAGCCCGTCGGGTTCGTTCGACCCTTCCTGGCGGACGATGACGCCGCCGGGCGGGGTCACCGTGCTTGCCGAGATCCCGAACATTTTCAGCGCCGCGGAATTGAGCACCGCGCCGTGCAGCGAGACGTGCCCGACCAGCACCGGGTTGTCCGGGAAATCCCGGTCCAGGTCTTCGCGGTGCAGCGTGCGGTTGTCTGACATGGCCGTCTCGTCGTAGCCGTAGCCGATGATCAGCTCGCCGTCACCGACGTTGCGCGCGTCGCGGAAGCTTCTCAGCGCCGCCAGGATGGCGTCGACATCGGCACCCGGACCGGCCGGCGGCGCGAACAGGTTGACCTGGTTGGCTACCGTGAGCGCATTGAGGTAGTGGCTGTGCGGGTCCAGAAAGCCCGGCAACAACGCCATTCCGTCAAGATCAACCCAGCGCGTCCGCGGGCCGCGGTGGCCGGCCTCGACGTCGTCGCGAGGCCCGACGGCGACGATGCGGCCGTCCTTGACGGCAACGGCTTCGGCCGTGGGTTGCGCGTCGTCGACAGTGACGATGTCGCCGTTGGTGTAGATGACATCAGCAGCGCCGGTCATGGTGACCTCCTCGGGATCGACAGTCATGTTAATTCGGTGCCCGGCGAATGCACCGATTACTGGGTCGCGGCCGGGCAGGATCGCGGAAATACGTTGTGGTGCAGGGAATTGTCACCAGGCTAGCCGCCTACCGCGGGTTGAGGATGCACATTTTTGCACCATTCTTCGATGGAATTGGGATCTTTTCGCCCTTGGGCCGCGGTGTCGCGGTCTCGAAGATGGGCAGCATGTCGTCACCTCGCGCCGAGCTAGCCGAAAGGGATCGGGACATGAACACCACAGCGTCCGCACGCACACCGGCCCGGCGAGTCTTGATTTCGAGAGGGCTGGTTTTCGACGGTAGCGGCAGGCCCGGGGCGATCCAGGACGTCGCCATTGCCGACGGGGTGGTGATCGCCATGTCCCAGCGGCCGCTGGATCCCGCGGATTTCGACGAGGTGATCGACGCCGGCCGAAAATGGGTAACGCCGGGCTTTTTGGAGGTTCATTCCCACTATGACGCCGAGATCGTGACCTCCCCGGGGCTACCGGAGTCGGTGCGGCACGGCGTGACCACGGTGGTCACCGGCAACTGTTCGCTGAGCATGGTGACCGTCGATGCCGACGATGCGGCGGACCTGTTCGCTCGGGTAGAGGCCATCCCGCATTCGGGCATCACGGCGATCCTGCGCAACGATAAGTCCTGGAGCACACCCCGCGAGTACCGACGGTGGCTCCAACAACAGCCGCTGGGCCCCAACGTCGCGGCCATGCTGGGTCACAGCGATCTACGGGTCGGCGTCCTGGGTCTGAAAACCGCCACGGACAAGCACTTCCGGCCCAGCGATTCCCAACTGGCCACGATGGAACGCATTCTGGACGACGCGCTGGACGAGGGTTTCCTGGGATTGTCGACGATGACCACACGTCGCGACAAGCTGGCCGGCGACCGGGCCTGGGCACAGCCTTTGCCCTCGACGTTCGCAAGGTGGCGCGAGTACCGGCGCCTGCACAAGCGGTTGCGCCGGCGGGGCCGGATCCTGCAGAGCGCCCCCAATGCCGAGACTCAGGTCAACGTGTTCGCGTTCGCGCTGACCTCGGCCGGCATCGGCCGGCGCCCACTGCGCACCAGCCTGCTCACTGCGCTGGATTTCAAGTCCAACCCGATGCTGCATCGGGTGTCACGTCTGCTGGCCTATCTGACAAACCGCGCACTCAAGGGCGACTTGCGATTTCAGGCACTACCCGGCCCGATGACGATCTATGTCGACGGGGTGGACTTCGCGGCCTTCGAAGAGTTCAGCAGCGGCGTCACACTGCGCAACCTACGCACCGCCGAGGACCAGTACGCGCTGCTGAGCGACCCCGATTTCCGGTCCCAGTTCGTCAAGGACATGGGCGGATTCATGATGAACGGACTGTGGAACCGGCGCTTCGACGACGCGGTGATCATCGACTGCCCCGATTCGCAATTGGTCGGCCGCACCTTTGAAGACCTGAGCCGGGAGCGCGGGCAACACCCCGCCGAGATGTTCCTGGATCTGGCCGCCACCTGGCGCGAGAAACTGCGCTGGTACACAGTGGTGGGCAATCATCGCCCCGACATCGTGCTGGACCTACTGGCCAGCCCCGGCACCCACATCGGCTTCGCCGATTCCGGGGCGCATCTGCGCAGCCTGGCGAACTACAACTTCGGGTTGCGCGCCCTGACCATGGCCAAATTAGCAGAGCAATCGGCACATCCGAGGATCACCGTGGCCGAGATGGTGCGCAAGTTGACCTCGGATCTGGCTGATTGGTGGGGAATCGAGACGGGCCGCCTCAGCGTCGGCGCCCGCGCCGACGTGGTCGTGGTCAACCCGGACGGGCTGACCGACCAGGTTTTCGAGATCACCGAGGCACCCGCCCCCGATGCTTTCGGACTCGACCGCGTGGTCAACCGCAACGACGACGCCGTGCACGCCGTACTCGTCAACGGCCGCACGGCCTACACCCAAGAATCTGGCTACGCGGCCGATCTCGGCCAATCTCGTTGCTACGGAGAATTTTTGCCGTCCACCCACACCGACCACCGCCCAGATCGGCAACAAATGAGGCTGGGATGAAAACCTACCTACGGCGGGGTGCCGCGATCACCACGTTCGCTTCGATACTGGCATCGTTGCCGGTGATCGGACTCGGCGCGCCGGCGATCGGCCGCGCCGATGACAACTGCCCCATCGGCTGGACCTGGAACCCCGTGTCGCAACGCTGTGAGATTGATCTGATGTCTGGACCCACGACTCCCACACCTATTGGACCCCCGCCGCCGGGGAGACCGGGCGGAGAGTTTGGACCCGGCGGACTGTTCGGAGTCGGCGGGCCGGGTGGTCCTATGCTGCCCGGTGAACCGTTCATACCCGGTGTGCCCCAAACCGGAATCTCCGGCCCCCCCGGTGGAATGGCTGACCCGGGGGGAATGGGCGGCCCCGGCGGGATGGGCGGTATGGGGCGACGTTAGACATCGGTAGGTTTGCCACGCCACTGCAAGGCCTCGAGCGCGACGGCGACGTGCACGCTGCAGTCCTCAAGCGGTCGGGGCAGCAGTTGCTGGGCACGCTCAAGTCGGCGCAGCAGCGTGTTGCGATGTGTGTAAAGGAGTTTGGTGGTGCGCCCGATGCTGCACTGCGCGCCGACGTATGTCAGCACGGTCTTGTGTAGTTCGGGGCTGGCCGACTCGAAGTCGCCCAACGTGTTCTTGATGAAATCGTCGGCAGCTTCCGGGTTCTGCGTGATCAAGGCGATCAACTGGACGTCGGCGAAAAGCGCAACCCGCTGCCGGGAATGCAGCACGGCCACCATCCGTTGCGTGGTCAGGGCCTCGAGGTGGCTGCGCCGGAACCCTTCGACTCCTTTCGCTTTGGTCCCGATCGCGATTCGCACTCCCGGAGCGCCCTCGACGGCCTGGTGCACCCGCTCGACGTCGAGGGTGGCGCCGGGCACCCATACCCAACGGGTGGCGGCGCTGGCGATCACCGTCAGCGGCCGCGCGAATCCAGCGGCGTGGCCGAACGCTTCGGCGACCCGGTCGAGCTGGCTGAAGTCGCCGTCGGGATCGTCGCTCCAGATGACAGCGCCGGTGTGGACGCGGTTGAGGGCATAGCCCAGCCGCGCCTCGGCGCGCTGGCGGCTGATCAGGGCGCCGTCGAGGATCAGCGCGGTGACTTCACGGCGTTCGGCGTGGGTACCGCGAGTCAGTTCCTCACGTTCCTGCCGCATCTGGTCAGCGATGCCCGCCGACGTGGCATCAATGAAGTCGCTGATTGAGCGGAACGACACCTCGAACAGCTCGCGGAGCTCGTCCGGGTCGGAGGTGAGCGCAAACGCGATCTCCATCCAGAGCTGCCAGCCCACGCGCTGTGCGGGACGGAAGGTGAACGGCTCGAGACCACGGCGTGCCATGTCGCGCGCGATGCTCAGCGGCTCCGGGCCGAGATTCGCCGGCACCGGGGCACCGGGGTTGCTCACGTTGGCCGCGGCCCAGTGCATCAGGCTGGATCGGATACTGCGGCGGGTGGCCTCCGCCAGCACCGGGTCTTCACCGACTGCCGGGCTGGACTCCATGGATGCCATGTCGAATCTGTGCAGCCACTCCGCAGGGGCGTCCAGGACCATCCGCGCACCCTGCCGGATCAGCTCGCACACCTGCGGGGACGGGCGTTGCCACACCACCCGCCCACGATATCTGCGCTGCACGTTCTTGCACCATTTATCGGGCAGATTGGGCGATTTTCGACCTTGGGCCGCGCTGCCGTGGCCCCGAACATGGAAGGCGTTGGTAGCTCGGCAGCGAGCTAGAAGGGCAACGCAGAGAGGTAGAACGCATGTCATTTCTGACGGTTCAGCCAGACGCCGTGATCGCCGCGGCAGGCGGCCTGCTGGGCATCGGCATGGCGATGAACGCACACAACACCGCCGCGACGGTCACGACCACCGCGGTCGTTCCCCCCGCGGCCGACGAGGTGTCTGCGCTCATCGCGACTCAATTCACCGCGCATGCCGTCCTGTACCAGGAGGTCAGCGCCTACGCGGCGACCATTCATGACCAGTTGGTGACGACCTTGGGCTCCAATGCCGCGTCCTACGCGGCCGCCGAGGCCGCCAACGCCACCGCACTCGTCTGAGCTGAGCCGACCGCAATGGACTTTGCAGCGTTACCGCCGGAGATCAACTCCGCGCGCATGTATGCCGGAGCCGGTGCCGGGCCGCTGCTGGCGGCGGCGGCAACCTGGGACGGGCTGTCCGCCGACTTGTACTTCACTGCGGCTCAATGCTCATCGGTGATTTCGGAGCTGGCCGGCGGTCCGTGGCAAGGTGCGGCATCGGCGGCGATGGCGGCCGCCACCGCCCCCTACCTGGCGTGGCTGGGCGCGACGGCCGGGCAGGCCGACGAGGCCGCCCATCAGGCGAGGGCCGCCGCGGCCGCGTACCAGGCGGCGTACGCGATGACGGTGCCACCGGCGGAGATCGCCGCCAACCGGGCGCTGTTGATGGCATTGGTAGCGACCAACTTCCTCGGCCTGAACGGTCCCGCGATCGCGGCCACCGAGGCCCACTACGCCACGATGTGGGCGCAAGACGCGGCGGCGATGTACGGCTACGCAGGCATGGCGGCAGCCGCAACCCGATTGGACCCGTTCACCGTTCCGCCGCAGGTCGCGCTCACGGCCGCGCAAGCGGCCGCCCACTCGGCGAGTGCCGGTACCGCGTCGAAGCTGTCTCAGCTGATCTACTCTGTGCCGGCGTCACTGAAGTGGTTCAGCACCCGCCCGTTGGTCGCAGGCGTGGTCACGGTGGAAGAAGGGTTGTTGACGCCGATGGAGGTCGTCGCGGGGAGTACCTCGGCGACGATGTCCACCACGTCGGTTGCTAAGCCGTTGATGTCGGTGGGGCAGGCGGCCGCCGAGGCAGCGCCGTTGACGGCGACTACCAACTTCGGACTCAAGATGCCGGGTCTGGGCCGTTCCGATGTGGTGACGGCGACCTCGGGCCACGCGAGTTCGGTCGGGGGCCTGTCGGTGCCGAGCAGGTGGGGCGTTGCGGCCCCCACCCTCAGCCACACGACCGCGTTGCCTAGCCCGGGGCTAGCGTCCGCCTCCGCGATGGCTCCCGATGCAGCCGCCCCCCTGCTGGGCAGTCTGCCGCCGGTGAGCTCAGCCGCCGACAAAGGCGGCGCCAGTTTGACCCGCAGCGGGCTCCGCCGTCCGCAATTCGTGGTCGGTTCACCGGCGGCCGGATAACCCCGATGCTCACCGCACCCACACCGACGCCGCCGCGGCAGATAAGCCTGACGCTGGCTCAACGGATGACGCTGCTGAGCATGGCAGCGGGCTTTGCCATCACCGGCGCCGACCCAGCCATCTTCGCCAGCAACCTGGTGTCGGTGCGCGAGGGCCTGCACATGTCCACCGCCACCGCCGGCTTCACCGCGAGTTTGGCCACCCTCACGCTGGCCGCGACCATTCTGGCTGCGGGCACCCTGGGCGACATCTACGGCAAGCGCCGGATGTATCTGCTGGGGCTGATCGGCGTGGTCGTCGGCGGCCTGCTGTCCGCCGTCTCAGTCAATGCCGTGATGCTGATGGTGACCCGCGCCGTGACCGGCGTCTGCTTCGCCTTCCTGCTGGGCCTGTCGCTGGCGATCATCAACGCCGTCTTTCCCCCTGCACAACGCGCCAGGGCGATCAGTCTCTTCATCGGAGCCGCGTTCTTGATCGTCGCTCCGTTGCCGCTGCTCGGCACCGTCCTGGTGCAGTCGCTGGGGTGGCGTTGGGCGTTGCTCATCGCCCCAGCCGCCGCGTTGGTCACCATCCCCGTCGCGGTGCGGTTCGTCCCCGAAACCTTCCAAATCGAGGACCCCAGCATTGATTACCCGGGTCTGGCGGCGGCCGGCGTCGCGCTGGTGGGCCTGGTCTACGGACTGTCCCGTCTCGCCCACGGGCCAGGCGCCGCGGCGCTGCCGGTGTTGGTGGGGCTGGCTTCCGGGGCTTTCTTCGTCTGGTGGGAACGACGTGCCGATCGGCCGGCGCTGCAGTTGCGGGTCTTTCGGGCCGGTCCCTTCAACGCCGCAATCATCGCCGGCGCGGCGTTCAACTTCCTGACCGCAGGGCTCATCCTCGTCCTGAGTTACTACGCCACCGTGGTGCGCGGCTATCCGCCGACCGTGTTGGGCCTGCTGTTGGTGCTGGCCGCCGCGGCGCAGGCACCCACAGCCGTGGCGGCAGGTCGGCTGATGGTCGCCACCTCGGCGAGGGTCACCATGCTGTGCGGTCTCGGGCTACTCACCGTGGCCGCCACCGCCTTCGCCACCTTCGATGGGCACACGTCGCTGCTGGTGATCGGGTTGGGTGTGGTGCTGCTCAGTGCCGGAGCCGGCCTTATCGAGGCTCCCCAGGCCAGCGTGATGATGAGCTACGCCTCCCCCGGGTTGGAGGGGTCGGTGTCGGCGGTCAAACCCGGTGCCGGACAGTCGTTCTACTCGCTCGGACCCACCGTGGTCACCCTGCTCGCTACCACGCTGTACACCGCACGCGCCCGCAGGGCGCTGGCCGGCACGGGCATCTCGCCCGATCAAGCCGCCGACGCCCTGGAAGCGTCGCGCTCGCCCAACTCCGGCGGCGTACTCGACCACCTCGACCACGAGCTCGCGCACCGCGTCATGACGGCAAGCCGGGATTCCGTGACTTACGCACTGCACGCCACGAGCCTGCTGATGGCACTGGTCCCCGCGGCCGCCGCAGTAGCGGTCTGGCTGCTAATGCCGCGCGATCCCCCGCTCGAGGCTGGATGAACCAGGCGTCGGAAACCCGCACCCGACGGCCGGCAGCGCTGCCGCCACCATCGTGGTACCTGCCGCCGCGCGCACCGGACCCCGAACCGGTCTAGGCGTCCCAACTCGTCAAATCGCGAGCCGGAATGTTCTGGGCAGCACAGTAATTCGTGTACCGCTCGATCGAGGTCCGGTGATTCTCCTGCCACAGGATGGTGTTGTTCTCGTCGATGAAGAGCAGCTCGCCGACGATGAAGAAGAACACCTCGGTGTCCTCGACACTCTCCGGAGTGTGCCGCGAGCCGGCCACCTCGTAGACAGTGTCACCCGCGCGGGACACCCAGTTGTTCTCCTGGTAGCGCCAAGCTCCGGTGACGGTGTGCCCGACCACGATTCCAGTGTGGTAGTGCGGAGCGAGCTCGAGTCCGGCCGGGAACTTCATCGAGACGACGATCTCGCCACGGACCGGGTCGACCTTCCAGTACTTGAGGAACACCTGGTCGCTGAGCGGTGTGAACGGGATCCAGGGGTTGTCGGCACCGCTCATGTAGTTGACGTCGAGTTCCTGCATCGTCTGCATCGGGGTCTCCTTCGCTTAGGTTGGTGGCCAGTCGGCCAACTGACCCAAACGGTAGGGACGGACGCCGCTGATTACTTGGCACCCGATGCCAAGGTTGGTGAAACTGTTTGTACTGGGGTCACAATTGCGCGGTGAGTCCCGGCAGCGTCGGAAGCAGCGCCAGCGCCACCGCGAGATCGAGGCTGTCCGTATCGATGCTGCGACCGAGGATCATCTGCGCCTGATCGACGCGGTAGCTCACGGTATTCGGATGCACAGTGAGGCGCCGGGCGGCTCGGGCCCGGCTCCGGTTCTCCTGCAGGTAAACCGATAACGTCGTAGCCACCCGGAACGTGGCCTCGTCGTCGGCGGCCAGCGGACCCAGCACCCGGTGCACGAACGCCTCCGCGAGTTCGCCGTTGCAGCTGGCCAGCGCGGCCACCGCGACATCGCCATAGCGGGTCAGCGTGCCGGCGCGGGCTCCGAGCAGCGAAGCGACCCGGCGCGCATTCGAGGCCTCCACGTGGCTGCAGCGGAAGGCTCTCAGGCCGTAACCCGGCTCGCCGACGGCGACCCGGACGCCCGCTGGCATTTTGGGCCCAGGTGCATCGAGATCGTCTGTGCCGAAGGCATTCGGCCGGCTGAACCAGCCGAATGCCACCAATGAGCCGGCCGGGTGGATCAGGGCGGTCTCGCCGCCGAGCTTCCGTGAAACCGTGCCCAGCGCCTCACTCATGGCCGACTGCGCGTCGCCGTCCTCGGCTACCGCATCCAGCCATGCGACCGCCCCGACATGGTGGCGGTTGACGTCGTAGCGCAACCTCTTGGAAGCCCGCTGCGGGTCCCGTTCGCGCTGCGTCAGAATGTCCTCGATGGTGCCGGTGCGGGCGGCCGCTGTGTTGCGCAGCCAGGCCTCCCGTTCGGCTTCGTAGGCTTCCTGCGCGCGGTTCAATGCGGCGTCGACGTAACCGAACATCCAGCTGGTGGCCAGTCGCAGCGTCGCAGCCTGCTGCGCCTGATCCACCGTGGTGGCCGTGATTCGATCCCACATCCACTGCCACAGCAACTCGTGCGTCACGCGATAGAAGCGCATCAGGCTGGCCAGCGGCACCTGGCGCTTCACCCCGGCGCGCGCGACTGCCCGGGTCGGCGCGGACAGTTCGGCCTCGCGCGGGTCACCGCCGATCTCGAGGAGGTCAGCGACATTGCGCAGGCTCGCCGCGGTGCTGACGACATTCTCCTTGACCGACTGCGGGTCCGGAAACAGCACCGGCATTTCGCCCTGCACGCGGGCGACCGCTTGTTCGGCGAATTCGGTTGCACATGAACGCAATTCGGCAGCAAGCGGGCGTAACAACGTCTCCCAGACCCGCTCAGCGCCGGGCTCACGAAAGGGTTCCCAAGTGGGCCTCATGGCGGCTGAACATACTCTGCCGCGACCGCGCACCCACCGGCATCAGCCATATTGATCTCGGACTTTTGTGACCTGATCACAAATGCGGGCATCGGTCTTGGCACCCGGGGACGAGCGCTCAGCGACACCCGGCGCCTAACTTCTGCGGTAATCGACGGGGCCGTAGCACCCCCGAAGACACCAAACCCCCACGCAACTACGCACCAAAGGACAACTCATGGAACTGATGTCACCCGTCGAATCGATGATGCTGCTCGCCGAGTCCCCCGGACACCCGATGCACGTCGCCGGGCTGCAGCTGTTCCAGACACCGGCCGGTGCCGGGCCCGAATTCGTCCGCGAGTTATGCCAGGCGCTGCGGTCCAGCGACGACGTCGCACCGCTGTTCAGCAGGTACCCGGCCCGGCTGCCGGGGGGTTTGAACCTCGGCTGGTCCGCCGCGGGCGACATCGACCTCGACTACCACATCCGCCACTCGGCACTACCCCGCCCCGGCCGGGTGCGGGAGCTGCTGGAACTGACCTCGCGGCTGCATTCCGGCATGCTCGACCGGCACCGCCCGTTGTGGGAGACCCACGTCATCGAGGGACTGGCCGACGGACGGTTCGCCGTCTACACGAAAATCCATCACGCCCTCGTCGACGGGATCTCGGCGATCAATCTGCTGCAGGGGTCGCTCAGCGCCGATCCGCTCGACGAGGGGATCCGGGCGCCGTGGTCGTCGCCTGCGCGCGTCGCGGATCCCGCCGCCGCGCCGTCAGGGTTGCAGACGCTGGCCCGAGCGGTCAAATCCATTCCACGCCTTGGCACCTCGACGCTCGGACTGGCGCGTTCCGCGCTGCTCGAACAGCAACTCACGCTGCCGTTCCGGGCACCGCGCACCATGCTCAACGTGCCGATCGGCGGTGCGCGCCGGTGCGCCGCGCAGTCATGGTCGATGCAGCGCATCAAGGACGTCAAGAACGCCGCCGGGGTCACCGTCAACGACGTGGTACTAGCGATGTGTGCCGGTGCGCTGCGCGCGTACCTCTCCGATCAGCAGGCGCTTCCCGAAAAGCCTTTGGTGGCAATGGTTCCGGTCAGCCTGCGCACTGCCGATGAAGGCGCCGGGGGTAACGCGGTCACTGCCGTGCTGGCCAATCTGGGCACGCACGTTGAGGACCCCGCGCAGCGGCTGGCCACGATCAGCTCCTCCATGCGGGCGAACAAGGCCGTAGTGGCCGGGATGCCCAGGCCGCAGGCCATCGCGATGGGAATGGCGCTGCTGTCGCCGGTCATGCTGGGCGGCGTGACCGGGAGCGCGGCAACGCCACCGCCGTTCAACGTGTGCATCTCGAACGTTCCCGGCGCCCGGAACCCCTTGTACGTTAGAGGCGCTCGCCTGGAAGGCAGCTATCCGATGTCGATCGCAGCCAACGGACAGGCGCTCAACATCACGCTGGTGGCCAGCGGCGACAGGCTGGACTTCGGCCTGGTGGGGTGCCGCCGCGCGGTGCCGCATCTACAGCGACTGCTCGACCACCTGGAGACCTCACTCAAAGACCTGGAGCGGGCCGTCGGTATCTGAGAGCTCGACCCACGGCAGCGGCTGCACATCCGCAAGGGCGCGCGTCGTCCTCGTTGACATCACCGAGCAGGGGCGAGCACGCGTTGCAAAGGTGCCGCCCCTGCACATTCGGGTGGTGAGGGAGCAGCTGTTCGCTTCGCTGCCGGAGCGAGACGTGCGCGCGCTGGGCCGCGCGAACGCGACCGAATACAGTTCAGTGACGCCATGCCCGCCAAGGAGGTACTCATGCTGAGGGTTACCCACACCCTGGCCGTCGTCGCTGTGCTGGTTTTTCCGGCGGTACTCAACAGCGCCCACGCCAACAGCGCCCCGCTGCCCGCCTTCTGCGTGCCGCCCAGCGTGGTGGACAACATTTGCACCACGCGTCTGACATCGGTGACGGCCGATGTCGTCAACGGGACGATCACCGGCGCTCCGGTCGGTGGCGGGCCGGCGATTACCCTTGCGGGCCAAGCCGATGCGTATCTCAAGTCGACGGGGTTCGGTGCTACACCACCGAATCCGGTACAACGCTGGGACGCCGCGATCGACGGTGTCGGCAGTCCCGACCCGTCCGATCCCAACTGGTACGGCAATGCCAAGTCCCTAGCATTCCTGCCCAGGACACTGAACGACCTTGCCACCCAGTTTCCCCCGGGCAGCCTGGTTGTCCGGTTCACGCCTGACGATTCGCAGCCGGGCATGTTCCGCCTGGTATCCATTCAGCCGTCGTCGCAATAGGCGCGCCGCAAACGGGCGCAACCGCTAATACGCTTCATCGCGACGGCGGGTGAGATACGCCCGCTCTGCGGGATTGTCGACCAGGGCGATGGCCGCCTCATAGGCTGTCCGCGCCTCGGCCGACCGCCCGAGGCGGCGCAGTAACTCGGCGCGGGTGACGTGGAATGCGTGGTAACGCTGCATGCCCGCCGGCGGCAGTCGGTCCACCCGGGCCAGCGCGACCTCGGGCCCGTCGAGTTCGGCGACAGCGATCGCATAGTTGAGTTGGGCGACGGGCCCGGGGTCGTAGGTCATCAGCTGTCGATACAGTTCGGCGATCTGGGACCAGTCGGTGTCGGCAGCGGTCGCCGAGTCGGTGTGCGCCGCGTTGATCGCCGCGAGCACTTGATAGCGACCGGGCCGGTTGATGGACAGGCACTTTCGGACCAGAGCGTGTCCCTCCTCGATCAGCTCACGGTCCCATTGGCTGCGGTCCTGTTCGTGCAGTGGCACCAGTTCGCCGTCGGCGATCCGGCTCGGCCGGCGGGACTGGGTGAGCAGCATCAACGCCAGTAGACCCGTGACCTCGGGCAGGTCAGGTAGCAACGCGTGCAGGGTTCGGCCTAGTCGGATCGCCTCGGTGCTGAGGTCATCGCGCACCGCCCACCCAGCGGTGGACAGGTAACCCTCGTTGAAGACGAGGTAGATCACGGCAAGCACCGCCGCCACCCGCTCGCCGAGGTCCTCGGTCGCGGGCACCCGATACGGGATATGCGCATCCGCGATCTTCTTCTTCGCCCGGCTGATTCGCTGAGCCATCGTCGTTTCGCTGACGAGAAACGCGGCGGCGATCTCGGCGGCGGTGAGCCCGCAGAGCAGTCGCAGCGTCAACGCCACCCGGGCCTCGGGCGCGAGCGCCGGATGACAGCAGGTGAAGATCAACCGCAGCCGTTCGTCCGGAACGGGACCGGTCGGTTCGTGTCCGGTGTCATCGTGAATCATGTGTGCCGCCAGGTGTTTTGACCAGCGTCGCGATTCGCGGCGCAGCCGGTCGATCGCCTTGTTGGCCGCGGTCGTCGTGAGCCAGCCGGCCGGATTGGGCGGAATCCCGTCGTGCGGCCATCGCTCCAGCGCGCTCAGCAGAGCCTCGCCGGCCGCCTCTTCGGCGATGTCGATATCGCCGAAGCGGCGCACCAGCGAGGCGATCACCCGCCCGTACTCCTCGCGGAAGACCCGCTCGATCGCGTCCACGCGCCGTCGGTGCTCAGCCTTGGAACGGGCGCACTGCGACGCGACCCTGGCAAGCCTTGGACCCCTGTTTCGCCCAGTCCAAGGCGGCATCGAGGTCGGCGGCCTCGATGACCCAGAAACCGCCCAAGTACTCCTTCGACTCGGTGTACGGGCCGTCGGTGACGATGGCCGTCTCACCGGTGTGGTCGACGGTGGTGGTCGATTCCGGCGGCATCAGACCGCCGGCGAACACCCAGGCGCCCGCGGCCTGCAGCTTGTTGTTGAACGCGTCGACGGCATCGAAGATCGGCTGCATCTGTTCGATGCTCATCTCCGCCATTGCGGCGGTGTCGTCGGCGTCGTGGTTGACGGCCAGGAAGTATTGCGGCATCACATGCTCCTAGGACTAGGCGGGCTCGCCGGGTGGTGGCCCCTCATGGTGTCTACGAAGACGGCACGCTGGATATGACATGTCCGGGGCGGGAAATTCATCGCAGTGCGCAATACGCGGTCAGGGTCGGTTCTCTGCCGCCATCAGGTGCCGCAGGATGGCCGGATGGACGACCTCGGAGTGGTCGAGATGCGGGGCATGTCTGGCGCCGTGGACGGTCAGCAACTCCGCGCCGGGATACAACTGCAGGACGCGCCGATGGTTGGCATACGGGGTGACGGAGTCCTCGGTGCCCCACACCACGAGCACCGGACGCGGATGTCGTCCCACGGCGGCCCACTGGTCCCCGGCGTGGGCAGGAAAGTTGGCGACGGTCGACGCGAACGATTCGGCCATGCCCGGGAACTGCAGCTGTTCCCGGGCTTGCTCGTTGTAGTCCGGGAATCGGTCTGGACGACTCAGATGCTGGCATTCCAGGCGATCGATGACGTCATCGATGCGCGAGGCAACGAGTCTGTGGGCACCGGGCAGTCGCAAAAACGACTGGGCGAGAATCTTCAGCGTCCCGGACGCATAGAGCCCGGGCGCGATGAGTCCGATGCTGTCGGTGCGGTCAGGACTCTCGGCGGCGAAACGAGTCACGATGAGCGCGCCCATCGACCACCCGATCAGATGCATGCTCTCGATCCCGAGTGTGTCCACCAGTTCGCGCAGTTGCCGGACATAGAGGTCGAGGTCGTACCTGGCCGGCGGCCGGTCCGACAGCCCGCGACCGAACTGGTCGTAACGCAGCACGCGAAACCCCTGAGCGGCAAGCGCTTCGGACAACGCCTGCCATGCATGGCTCGGGGTGACGAGGCCGTGAACCAGCACCACCCATGGACCATCGTCTCCGACGACGTGGTAAGCGGTCACGCCTTGTGACAGTGACGCCGATCGGGCCCGTGCCGCCTCCCGGGCTTGCGGCAATGACTGCACATCCGCAGCGTAACCACCGCCGCACCGACCAGAAGCGAGACACCCCCGGCCCAACAGGATCCGGGGGTGTCTCGTCGAATTACTGAACTCAGTGGTGGTGATGACCGTGGCCGTGGCCGTGGTCGTCTTCCTCATCGGCCGGCTTCTCGACGACGGCCGTCTCGGTGCTGAGCACCATCCTGGCCACCGAAGAGGCGTTGAGCACGGCCGAGCGGGTCACCTTGACCGGGTCGACGATGCCCGCGGCGCCGAGGTCCCCGTAGGTCCGGGTGGCGGCATTGAGCCCCTCCCCGGTGGGTAGCCCGTTGACCGTGTTGACCGCGACAGCACCATCCAGCCCGGCGTTGGTCGCGATCCAGTACAGCGGAGCGGCCAGCGCCTCGGAGAACACGTCGACGCCGAGCTTCTCGTCGCCGCTGAGCTCGTTGCGCAGCGACTCGAGCACGTGGCGTGCCTGAATCAGCGCCGAGCCGCCGCCGGGGACGATGCCCTCTTCGACCGCGGCCTTGGCCGCAGCGACGGCGTCCTCGACGCTTTCCTTGCGCTCCTTGAGAGCAGTCTCGGTGGCGGCGCCGACCTTGATGACGGCCACCCCTCCGGCCAGCTTGGCGACGCGTTCCTGCAGCTTCTCGCGGTCCCAATCGGAGTCGCTGGCTTCGACCTCGGCGCGCAGCTGCTTGACCCGGTTGTCGACCGCATCCTTCGAGCCGGCGCCGTCGACGATGATGGTGTCGTCCTTGCTGACCACCACGCGTCGGGCCGAACCCAGCACCTCAAGGCCCACCTCGCGCAGCAGCAAGCCGACGTCGGGGTTGACCACCTCGCCGCCGGTCACGATGGCCAGGTCCTGCATGAAGGCCTTGCGGCGGTCGCCGAAGAACGGCGACTTGACCGCGACGGCCTTCAGCGTCTTACGAATGGAGTTGACGACCAGCGTCGCCAGCGCCTCACCCTCGACGTCCTCGGCGATGATCAGCAGCGGTTTGCCCGATTCGGCGACCTTCTCCAGTAGCGGCAGCAGGTCGGGCAACGAGCTGATCTTGTCCTGGTGCAGCAAGATCAGCGGGTCGTCGAGGACAGCCTCCTGGGAGTCGAAGTCGGTGACGAAATAGGCCGACAGGAAGCCCTTGTCGAAGCCCACGCCTTCGGTGAATTCCAGCTCGGTGTCCAGCGTCGAGGACTCCTCCACGCTCACCACGCCGTCATGACCGACCTTGCTCATGGCCTCGCCGACCAGGTCGCCCAGTCGCTCGTCGCGCGAAGACACCGTCGCCACCTGGGCGATGGCTTCCTTCCCCGACACCGGTGTGGCCGCGGCCAGCAGCGCCTCGGATACCGCGTCGGCGGCCTTGCTGATGCCCGAACCCAGGGCGATTGGGTTGACCCCCGCGGCGACCAGCCGCAGTCCGCCCTTGACCAGGGCCTGGGCCAGCACGGTCGCGGTGGTGGTGCCGTCGCCCGCCACGTCGTTGGTCTTGGTGGCGACCGACTTCACCAACTGCGCACCGAGATTCTCGAACGGGTCTTCCAGGTCGATCTCGCGTGCGACGGTGACGCCGTCGTTGGTCACCTGCGGCCCACCAAATGCCTTGGCCAGCACCACGTGGCGGCCACCGGGCCCGAGGGTCACCTTGACCGCGTCGGCGAGTTTGTTGACGCCCGCTTCCATCGCGCGACGTGCGGTCGCGTCGTACTCAATTAACTTGCTCATGAGGCTCCTTCGCCCAGCTAGTAACGCATGCCGCCCCGGAAATCGCCCGCGCTTGCGCGCGGGGATCGCCGGGGCGGAACACGTTGCGTTACTTCAAACGACCAGTGTTACTTGGAAACGACAGCCAGCACGTCGCGCGCCGACAGGATCAGGTATTCCTCGCCGCCGTACTTGATTTCAGTGCCGCCGTACTTGCTGTAGATGACGGTGTCACCTTCAGCGACGTCGAGCGGGATCCGCTTTTCGCCGTCTTCGTCCCAACGGCCGGGGCCGACTGCGACGACGGTGCCCTCCTGGGGCTTCTCCTTGGCGGTGTCGGGAATGACCAGACCGGATGCGGTCGTGGTCTCGGCCTCGTTGGCCTGTACGAGAATCTTGTCCTCGAGTGGCTTGATGTTGACCTTCGCCACGATTGGAGCCCTCCACTAGTTGAATCGGGTCCGGAGCGTCTGCCCCGACCGGAGTTGGCGGTCGGTCCGGGGCTACCCCGCACCGTCCGAATTACCAGGTGATTTGGCAATCGTCCGGATCCCTCGCGCCGTCGTCGCGGGTGCCGACACCAGGGTCGTCCGACTGCCACCTAGCACTCTATACATGAGAGTGCTAGCACTCAAGGGTGCCCCGGTGCTTCTATGCGCTGAGCGAACATCAACCGACCACCTGCCCGCGCACCACGGGCAATCCGGGATCACTCGGCGCGTCCAACGGTGACGGAGCCGCGCCGGCGGCCACCAGATGCGCCGCGAAGGAGGCGATCATCGCGCCGTTGTCGGTGCACAGTCGCGGCCGGGGGATACGCAGCTCCAGCCCCGCGTCGCGGCAACGCTCGGCGGCCAGTTCGCGCAGCCGTGAGTTGGCGGCCACCCCGCCGGCGATCAGCAGGGTCGACACCCCCAGCTCTATTGCCGCACGCACCGCCTTTCGGGTCAGCACGTCGGCCACGGCTTCCTGAAATCCGGCCGCCACGTCCGCAGCGACGAAGTCGGGGTTGCTCTCGACATAGCGGGCCACCGCGGTCTTCAGGCCCGAGAAGCTGAACGCGTACGGATCATCGCGCGGCCCGGTCATGCCGCGGGGAAATACGACCGCGTCCGCATCACCGGTGCGCGCCAGCTCGTCGAGTACCCGCCCGCCCGGGTAACCCAGGCCCAGCAGCCGCGCCACCTTGTCGTAGGCCTCACCGGCGGCGTCGTCGACGGTGCTGCCCAATTCAGCGATCGGCTCACCGAGCGAGCGGACATGTAGCAGGTGGGTGTGCCCGCCGGAGACCAGCAGGGCGACCGAGTCAGGCAGCGGGCCGTGCTCATAGACGTCGGCGGCCAGATGCCCGCCCAGATGGTTCACCGCATAGAACGGCACCCCCCAGGCGGCCGAATACGCTTTGGCCGCGGCAACTCCCACTAACAGCGCACCCGCCAGCCCCGGTCCGATGGTGGCCGCGACGATGTCGGGGCGGTCGAGGCCGGCCGCCGACAGCGCGCGGCGCATCGCCGGGCCGAGCGCCTCCAGATGCGCCCGGGAGGCGATTTCGGGCACCACCCCGCCGAACCGCACATGCTCGTCGACGCTGGACGCGACCTCGTCGGCCAGCAGGGTCACGGTGCCTTCGGGGTCGAGCCGCGCGATCCCCACACCCGTTTCGTCGCAAGAGGTTTCGATGGCCAATATGGTTGTCACTGGGCGACCCTCCGCATCGTGTACGCGTCGGCCCCACTGACGCGGTAATACCGCTTCCGCAGGCCGATCTGTTCGAATCCCACGCTCTCGTACAGGCCGATGGCGGCCTCGTTGTCGGTGCGGACTTCCAGGAACACCACTGCACCATCGGCGAAATCCAGCAACTCGTCGAGCAGCCGACGGCCGATGCCCTGGCCCTGGTAGGCGGGGTCGACCCCGATCGTGTGCACCTCGTATTCGAAGGGCGCGACCCGGCCGAGGCGCGAAATGCCGGCATACCCGACGAGCGTGCCACCGCTACGGGCCCCCACGTAGTGGTTGGTCTTGCTGTGCAGTTCCCGTTCGAAGGCGACCGCCGGCCACGGGTCGTCGCCATCGAAGAGCTGTGCTTCCAACTCGGCGCAGCGGTCGGCATCCGCGTAGGTCAGCGGGCCCAGAGTCACCGGATCCGTGGGGGTCATGTGTGCGCCGCCAGCGGCTTGGCGTCAGGGCGGCGCAGGTACAGCGCCACCAGCGGCGCCGGATCGGCGGACCACTCGCTCACCGCGCGGGCCAGGCCTGCCGGGGTCGGATACCTGGGTTCGTGGTAGGGCAGGTCGAACAGCGCCGCATGATCCGGCGATCCGGCGATCCCCCGCGCGGCGCCCGGATCCACGTCAGCCGGGGCGTTCACCGCGGGCCCTTCGGTGCGGACACCGTCGCGGTAGCGCGCCCAGTACACCTCCCGGCGGCGGGCGTCGGTCACCACCAACGTCTCACCGCTGGTAAGCACGCCGATGGCGTCCAGGCTGCACACGCCGTGCACGGGGATCCCCAATGCGTGCCCATAGGCGGCCCCAGTCGCCATGCCGGCCCGCAGCCCGGTGAACGGCCCGGGTCCGCAGCCCACCACCACGGCGTCCAGGTCGGCCATCGTCAGACCTGCATCGGCAAGTGCGGCAACGACATTAGGTGTCAGGCGTTCGGCGTGGGCGCGGGCGTCGACGGTGACGTGCTGCGCCAGCGTGGTGATGTCATCGACGCGCACGATGCCCGCCGTCACGGCCGGAGTGGAGGTGTCGAGAGCCAACACGATCACGAGCCCACCCACTCCCAGGTGGCGATCCGCACGTCGGAATGGGCGAGGCGCTCGAGGCGGACGTCGAGGTGCCGCTCGGCGAGGCGTTCGACCAACCCTTCACCCCACTCCACCACCACCACGGCGTCTTCCAGATCGGTGTCAAGGTCCAGCGAGTCGAGTTCGCCGAGCAGGTCCGCGCCGTGCTGGTCGAGCAGTCGGTAGACGTCGACGTGGATCATGGACGGGCTGCCCGCCTGGCGCGCCGGATGCACCCGCGCCAGCACGAACGTCGGCGACGTCACCGGGCCTTCGACGTTCATCGCCGCCGCAATCCCCTTGGCCAACACCGTCTTTCCGGCACCGAGGGGCCCGGACAGCACCACCACATCGCCGGCGCGCAGCCGTTCGCCCAGCTTCGACCCGAGCGCGACGGTGTCTTCGACGCGCTCGAGTGTGGCCTTCCCACCGTCAGCCACGGCGCCGCAACCGCCCACGCCGCAGCCGCTCGCCGAATCGGCGGTAGCGCCACTTCAGCTTGCCCGGCTGCGACCGCTCGATCAGCCGGATCAGCCCGTCGTTGATCGTTTCCGGCTTGTCCAGCAACGCCAGGTGGCTGGCCCCGGGGACGATCACCAACTCCGACTGCGGCAGCGAGGCAGACATCAACCGGGAGTACTCGTCCGGCGTGAGCAGGTCATGGTCTCCGCAGGCGATCAGGGTGGGGATCTTGAGCAGCGTCCACAATCCGGCGGTTTCGTCGTGGTTTTCCAGGGCGCGCAGGAAGCCGACCAGGGTGGCGATCGGGGTGCCGTTCATCATCCGCTGCGAGAACGCGTCCAGGCTGCGGCTGACCTGCAGATCGCTGTAGGAAGCGGCGCGCAGGATGGGGCCGATCAGGGAGCGGGAGACGTTGCGCCCGCGGTGCATCAGCTTCGGTGCGGATTTGGCGGTGAACCGGACCGCGTCCAGCGCCGGATTCTTCAGGAACGACCCCAGCGGTGAGCGGGTCACACCTTCGGCGGCCGACGAGATCAGCGCCGCCCCGACGATGCGGCGCCCGTACTGCTCCGGGAACTGTCCGGCATGCGACAGGACCGTCATGCCGCCCATCGAGTGGCCCACCAGGACGATCGGCCCGCGCGGCGCGGTCGCCTGCAGCACCGTTTCCAGGTCCTGGCCGAGTTGGGTGAGCGTGTAGGACTCCGGCTCGCCCTCCCCGGACTGACCGTGGCCACGCTGGTCGTAGAACACCATGCGCACCTGCGCATCCAGCACCTCGCCGAGTCGCATCCGCTGGAAGTGGAAGGCGCCCATGCGCAGACAGAAGCCGTGCGCGAACACGACGGTCAGCGGGGCGTCGGGCGGCCCGGCCTCACGCACCGCCAGCGGCACACCGTCAGAAGTCGTCACCACCTGGGCGCGATCGCTGTCCAGCCGCTCGAAATCCTCACCTTCCCAGGGGTCTTCGTCGGATGAGGTGCGTTCGATGAACGTCTTGCGCGCCGACGCGCCGACCAGGGTGGCCACCGCGGTCAGCCCGGCGCTGCCCGCAAGCCAGGCCCTGCCCTTCGGGATGCGGTGGTTGTCGTCAGCACTCAACGGCGTCAACCTCGCGGTAGGTTCTGGTGATCCGTCCCCGGATGCCGCTCACCACTTCGTAGTGGATGGTCCCGATCAGGTCGGCCCACTCCTGCGCGGTGGGCTCGCCCCGGGTGCCCGGCCCGAACAGGATCGCCTCGTCGCCCGCGGCCACGTCGGGCCGGCCGGGTCCCAGGTCGACCACGAACTGGTCCATACAGACCCGCCCCACTCCGGGCCGCCGCCGTCCGTTGATCAGCACATCCAGCCGCCCGCCCAATGACCGCACGACGCCGTCGGCGTAGCCGACGGGTATCAGCGCCAGATTGGTGTCGTGGGGCGCGGTCCAAGTGTGCGCATAGGACACACCCTCCCCGCCCTTGATCGACTTGACCAGTGCGACAGGGGATTTGACGGTCATCGCCGGAATCAGACCCATGTCGCCCAGTCTAGGCACGGGGCTGAGCCCGTAGACCGCGATGCCCGGGCGCACCAGGTCGAACGTCAGGTCGGGACGGACCATGGTGGCCGAGGAGTTCGACAGGTGGGCCACCTCGAACCGCACCCCTTGGTCGGCGGCATAGGCCAGCATCTCGCGGAACCGCTTTGCCTGGATGTCGTTGATGGGCTGCTCCGGGGCGTCGGCGAAGACCAGGTGCGACATCAACCCCCGCAAAGCGACGGCGTCGTCCGCGACGGCTTGTTTCAGCGCTGTCACCATGGCGGGGAAATCCGCCGCGGCCACGCCGTTGCGGTTCAGGCCGGTGTCCACCTTGACGGTGACGGCGGCCTGGGTGCCGGTGCGGTGCACCGCATCCAGCAGCTCCTCCAGTTGGCGCACCGAGGAGACGGCAATCTGCACGTCGCCCCGCAGCGCGGGGGCGAAGTCAAAGCCGGGCGGGTGCAGCCAGGCCAGGATCGGGTCGACGATGCCATCGGCCCGCAGCGCAAGCGCCTCGTCGACGGTGGCCACACCGAGTTCGGTGGCCCCGGCGGCCAGTGCGGTGAAGGCGACCCGGGTCGCGCCGTGGCCGTATCCGTCGGCCTTCACCACCGCCATGACCTCTGCTTTTCCGGCATGTTCCCGCAGCACCCGGATGTTGTGCGCAATGGCACCCAGGTCGATGACGGCCTCAGCAAGGACGCCCGGGGTCAGGGACATCGGCGTGACGGACACGCCGACCATTGTCCCAGAACGTCAGAGTGGGCCGGTGCTGCCGGCCAGGCCGTCCGTTCCCAGAAGGACCCCGCCTGCACCGCCGGAGCCGGGTGAGCCGGCAAAGGCGTTGGCTGGGTAGACAACCGCAAAGGCGTTGCCGCCGTTGCCGCCGTTACCGCCCTGGACGGCGGCCGAACCACCGTCGGCGCCGTTGCCGCCGGTCGCGGCGCCGGTCCCGTAGTTGAATGCAGTCCCGCCGGACCCGCCACTTGCGGCGTAGGGACCGGTGGTGGACACGCCGGCACCGCCGTTGCCGCCGTAGGCGTTGGCTGTGGACAGGCTGTTGCGAATGATTCCCGAGCCGCCACTACCACCGGCGATCCCGAAGTTGTTCACACCCGCACCCGCAGCCCCGCCATTACCGCCGCGCGCCTCGTGCACGTTGGTGTCGCTGTAGATATCGGCATTGCCGCCATTGCCACCGGCGCCGCCGGCGCCGCCGCTGCTGGCGCCGCCGTTGCCGCCAGTACCGGCGGTCACCGTTCCAGTTCCGAAGGTGCGCACGTTCCCGCCGGCCCCACCTTTCCCGGCGGCCTGGGCACTGTCGGCGCCAGTCCCACCGTTGCCGGCGATGGCGCTGCCTCCGGAGGTGGGACCGAAGACGTCCGCAAAGCCACCGCCGCCGCCCGAGCCGCCGTTGCCACCGGAACCGCTGACACCGGGCGCTCCGTCGTGCGCGATGGCGTTTCCGGATCCCGTTCCGAAAATGGCCGCGTTACCGCCTGAGCCCCCGGATCCGCCGTTGACGCCGAGACCGCCCGTGCCCGGCACGCCACCGTAGGCATTTCCGGCTCCGGAGTTGCCTCCTACACCCCCCATCCCGCCGGTCCCGCCGGTGCCGTTCAGGGCATCGGTGGCGTTGCCGCCGGCGCCCCCGGCACCGCCCGTGGCTGTGGCTGTGGCCGCGGCATTGCTGATGATGGCCTCGCCGCCGCTGCCGCCGCTTCCGCCGTTGCTGAAGCCGGTGCCACCTGCGCCGCCCGTGCTGCCTACCAGGTTGGTGATCGGCGAGCTGGCGTTGTTGATGTCCGCGGTGCCACCTTGCCCGCCGTTCCCGCCGGTGCCGGTGCTGCCGGTGCCACCGGCACCACCGGCACCGGGCACGACGTTGCCGGTTCCGAAGTTAATCGCAGTGCCACCTCCACCGCCGGCGCCGCCGTTTTGACCATTACCGCCGTCCCCGCCGGCGCCGGACGTCGCCGTCGCTGTCGAGGAGGGGTTGGAGATATAGCCCGTGCCGCCGCGGCCACCGGCGCCTCCCGTGCCCGCGGGATTGTCGATGCCGTTCGCCCCGGCGGCCGCGACGGCATTTCCGGTTCCTGAGGAAACTGCCTGACCGCCGTCGCCGCCATTGCCGGGCGTGGGTCCGAGGCCGCCGAGGCCGGGGGTGCCGCCGACGGCATTTCCAGAACCAGAATTGTATGCAGCCCCACCGGTGCCGCCACGGCCGCCGGTGCCAGCGCTGCTGGCTCCGCCCACCCCGCCGGTGCCACCAATGGCCTGCGCCTTCGAGCCACTGCTGTCGATGTATGCATTGCCTCCGGGGCCGCCCTCACCAGGTCCGAAAAACGAGCTGCCGGAGTTATCGAATCCGGCTCCCCCGGCGCCGCCCGCCCCGCCGACGGCGCTGACCACCGAACCGCTGTTGTCGATACGCGCGTCGCCGCCGGGACCTCCGGTCCCTCCGTGAGCGGTGATGCCGACGCCGCCCGCCCCGCCACTACCCGGCGTGACGGTACCGGTTCCCGTAGTCGATGCCGCACCACCGGCGCCGCCCATGCCACCCCTGGCTCCG
This sequence comes from Mycobacterium gordonae, assembly GCF_017086405.1. Classification (NCBI taxonomy): domain Bacteria; kingdom Bacillati; phylum Actinomycetota; class Actinomycetes; order Mycobacteriales; family Mycobacteriaceae; genus Mycobacterium; species Mycobacterium camsae. The sequence goes on along the minus strand of NZ_CP070973.1, from coordinate 1,377,561 downwards.
GCGCCGCCGGCACCACCGCTGCCGGCGATCGCAGCGGTGGTGCCCGTCCGGGACACGCTGGCGCCGCTGCCGCCGTCACCGCCGCCGCCGGCACCGGCACCGTTTCCGCCGTGACCACCGGCGCCGCCCATGCCGTCCTGTGAACCGGCGCTACCGCCGTTGCCGCCCCTACCACCGAAGCCGTTTCCGGCTGCATTGCCGCCAGTACCGCCGGCGCCTCCATTCCCGTACTGACCGCCGGCGCCACCCTGCCCGCCGCTGCCCCCACTGCCGGTGATGGTCTCCGTGTAGCCGGCACCACCTTTGCCGCCATTGCCGCCGGTGACGACGGCGTTGCCGTCCCCGCCGGTCAGGCCGGCGGCAGCGCCCAATCCTCCAGGTGAACCGCCGGGTCCGCCCTTGCCCGCGATGCCCGGGTCACCGCCATGACCGCCCGTGCCACCCGCCGTCGCCGGACCCAGACCGGACCCGCCGGTGCCGCCGTCACCACCCATTCCGGCGGCGCCGCCGGCGCCACCCGCGCCGCCGTTGCCGGGGGCGCCCGCCTGGCCCAGCAACACCGAACCGCGGCCCCCGATGCCTCCTTGACCGCCTTGACCGCCTTGGTTTCCGTTGCCGCCATTGCCCGCGTCGCCGCCGTTCGCGCCCAGCGGCGCCGACGGAGAGCTGGCGTCCCAGCCGGCGCCGCCGGCCCCGCCGGCGCCACCGGTGCCGCCCACACCACCGTGACCGCCGGCGCCACCGTTGCCGAACAGCAGGCCCCCGTTGCCGCCCGCGCCACCCATGCCGCCGGTGCCACCCTGACTGCCGATGCCCCCGGTTCCACCAGCGGCGGTCGAGGTACCCGGCGTGCCGACGCCGCCCGCACCGCCGGCAGCACCGGCGCCGCCCACTCCGCCGGCACCGCCACTGCCGAACAGCAGCGCGCTGCCGCCCAGCCCGCCGGTACCGGCGGCAGTAGTGGCGCCGGCGGCCCCACCGGCGCCACCGGCACCGCCGTTGCCCCATAACCAGCCGCCACTACCGCCGCTGCCCCCGGTGCCGCCGCCGATCCCGCCGGTCCCGCCAACACCCCCGGTGCCGAGCAGACCAGCGGCCCCACCGGCGCCGCCGGACAACCCCGGCGCGCCCGATCCGCCGGCGCCGCCGTTGCCCCACAACAGTCCGCCCGCGCCGCCGTTTTGCCCGCTCCCCGGAGCGCCGTTGGTGCCGTCACCGATCACTGGTCGGCCCAGCAGCAGATTGGTGGGCGCGTTGACGACCCCCAAGATGCCGTCGATGAGGGCCTGCAGCGGGTTGGCGGCGGCCGCCTCGGCGGCCGCGTACGCGCCGCCCGCGCCGGCCAGGGCCTGGGCGAACTCGGAGTGAAAGGTTTCCGCCTGCGCCGCAAGCAGTTGGAACTGCCGACCGTGACCGGAGAACAGGGCAGCGACCGCCGCTGATATTTCATCCTCGGCCGCGGCCAGAACCGCTGTGGTAGGGCCCACCGCCGCGGCATGTGCGGCGGTCAGCGAATTGCCGATACCCGCCACATCGCCGGCGGTGGCAGCCAACGAATCGGTTGCAGCCACCAAATGCGACATCGCTAACCTCCCGACAGGTTGCAAAGATCGTCACGTACGAGTCTGTCGAGTATTGCCCCGCGGATCGCTTCCGATCAGTGATTTGAGTGAAATGCCGCATCTTTGGACCTGATCAAATTGAGAGTTGACCCGCAATGGGGTCGTACAGCACCAATCAGCTTGGCAGCCGATCACCGGGCCCCGCCGCGACAACACCGGCCGAATCATCGGTGGACCAGCACAACCGCGCTCAGCGGTGCATCCACGCCCGCGTCGAACACGTCCTCGACCGCACCGAGCCCGCAGGAGGCGTAGTCAGTCGTCCTATCCCAAACAAATCTGTGGCTTATGGAATTCCAAAGATGCCGCCGGGCGCACCGTCAGCGCCGGCGACGCCTCCGGGTCCGGGCGCCCCACCGATCCCCCCAAGCGCGACCCTGGCATTGTCCGGAAAAAGGCGCGCATAGGCGGTACCACCCGCACCGCCGGCGCCACCATTGACGCCCGCGCCAGAGCTGTCACCACCCTTGCCGCCCTGGCCGCCAGTGGCGATGGAGGTGACCTCGACCAGGTCGGCGACTGCGGTGCCGCCTTGGCCGCCGACCCCGCCGGTAATGCCTGACCCTGCATTCCCGCCCTCGCCGCCGGTCGCGGCGCCGACGCCGATATTGGCTGCGTTGCCACCGGCCCCGCCATTGCCGCCGGTGACGGCGCCGTTGCCGCCGGCCCCACCCGCCCCGGCGATGGCGTCATTCGCATTGCCGGCGTTACTGAGAGTGACTTCACCACCGCGGCCGCCGCCCCCGCCGTCGGAGGTCGTTCCGATGCCACCACTGCCGCCAGCGCCGGCCGTGACGCTGCCCAGTCCGCCAGTGAACGCGGATCCGCCCTCTCCGCCGACCCCGCCGCTGGCGCCGTTGCCACCGTTTCCTCCACTGGCAGCCGTGGCGGTGCCTGTCGAGGCGCTGGGGGAGATATTCGCAAACCCGCCGCGCCCACCGGCTCCACCGGCCGAGGTGGTTCCGGTGCCGCCATCGCCGCCGACGCCTCCGGTGACATCGCCCAATCCGAGGGTGAGCGCCGAACCGCCCTGCCGGCCATCGCCGCCGCTGACGCCGTCACCTCCTCGCCCACCACTGCCGGCGTTCGCGTTGCCCAGCGAGGCGCTGTTGTTGATCACGGCATCACCGCCGAATCCGCCAGCGCCGCCGGTCGACGTCGTTCCGGTGCCACCGGCGCCGCCGGCGCCGCCGGTGACATTGCCGAGTCCGGTAACCGTTGTGCTCGCGCTGCCCCCGGACCCGCCAAACCCGCCGGTGGTTGCCCCGGCGCCACCGGCACCGCCGTCTCCGCCGGTCGCGTCGCCGCTTCCTGCGTTGTCCGCTAAACCGCCGTTACCGCCGAACCCGCCGCTGGCTCCGTCACCCCCCGTGCCGCCGCGGCCGGCGATGGCAGTTCCCTTCGAAGCGCCGCTCGATATGCTCGCCGACCCGCCAGACCCTCCATTGCCTCCGCCCGCCCCAGTCCCGCTGCCGCCATTGCCGCCATCGCCGGCCGTGACGTTGCCGCCCCCGGAACTGAACGCGGCGCCGCCAATTCCTCCGGACCCGCCGGTGAATGCGCCGGCTCCACCGTCGCCGCCGGCACCACTGGTGACATTGCCGTTTCCGGATGTGACGACCGAACCGCCGAACCCGCCGGACCCGCCATCGGCGCCGGTGCCGCCCTTTCCGCCGCTGCCTACGATGCCGTCTCCGGTAGCTGCGGTGTTGGTGATGAATACCGACCCGCCGGAGCCGCCGGACCCGCCCTTGGAAATGGTCCCGGCGCCGCCGTCGCCGCCCTTGCCACTGGCGACATTGCCAAGTCCGGAGGTGGTCACCGCGCCGCCGCTGCCGCCGAACCCGCCGCTGGTGCCGTCACCACCTTTTCCGCCGGCGCCGGCGGTACCGGTCGCAGTGGAGATGCTGTTGGTGATATCCGCGGAACCGCCGCCGCCGCCGGCGCCGCCACCGGAGCTGGTCCCGTTGCCCCCACTGCCACCGGTGCCGGCGGTGACGCCGCCGAGTCCGGTGGTGGACGCCGCGCCGCCCCGCCCGCCGAACCCGCCGCTGGCGCCGGCGCCACCGGTCCCTCCGCCACCGGCGGTAGCCGTCGCGGTGGAGGCGCTGCTATTGATTCGCGCATCGCCGCCGAATCCGCCGGACCCGCCGCCCAAACTGACCCCGCTGCCACCGTCGGCGCCCTTACCCCCGGTGACGGTGCCGCCACCTTGACTGAACGCCGCACCACCGTTGCCGCCGGAGCCGCCGCCGAGGGTGGCGCCGTTGCCACCGAGGCCGCCATCACCACCGGTGACGGTGCCGCCACCTTGACTGAACGCGGTGCCGCCGTTGCCGCCCGAACCACCGCCGGCGCCATTGCCGCCCTTGCCCCCGGCCGTTGCGATGACGTCATGACCATTAGCGAGGTTGTTGACACTCGCACCACCGCCGCCGCCGCCGGATCCGCCGAGGCCGCTAGTCCCTGCGCCACCGTCACCGGCAGCGCCGGCGGAAACTTTGCCGAGCCCAAACGTGGTCGCCCCAGCTCCATTCCCGCCGTTGCCTCCGTTAGTGGCGCCGTTGCCGCCGTTGCCGCCGCTGCCGGCGGAGGCAGTACCCGTCGAGGCGCCGTTGGAGATGTTGGCGAAACCGCCATTACCGCCCGATCCGCCGCCGGACGTCGTTCCGGTGCCACCTATGCCACCACGGCCCCCGGTGACGCTGCCGAGTCCGGCGTGGGACGCTGCGCCCCCGAACCCGCCGGACCCGCCACCGGCGCCGTCGCCACCTTTCCCGCCGTGTCCGGCGGCGGCGGTCCCCGTGGAGGCGACGTTAGCGACATTCGCGCCACCGCCTGATCCGCCGGATCCGCCGTTGGAGGTGGCGCCGGCGCCACCATCGCCGGCATCTCCCCCGGTCGCGCTACCGAGCCCCGACGCGGACGCTGAACCGCCGTTCCCGCCAGCCCCTCCCGCTGCGGCCCCCGTGCCGCCGGCGCCGCCGTCGCCGCCGGCGACGTAGCCGCTGCCAGCGCCGGTCGCCGAGCCTCCTGCCCCGCCGAGCCCGCCGCTGGCCCCTGAGCCACCTTTTCCGCCACTGCCGGCGGTGCCGCTTGCGGTCGAGGTGCTGTTGTTGATGTTCGCCGCACCACCGGTGCCGCCGTTGCCACCCGAGCCCGCGCCGCCTTCGCCACCATGTCCGCCGGCGCCGCCGACGACGCTGCCGGTTCCGGCGGTGGTCGCCGTACCGCCACCCCCGCCGGATCCTCCGTTGGTGGCACCGTTGCCGCCGTTTCCGCCGCTACCGGCTGTGCCGGTTCCCATAGCCGTGCTATTGACGGTATTCACCGAACCACCGAACCCGCCGGAGCCACCGCTGGCAGTGAGGCCGGTACCTCCTGCCCCGCCGTCGCCGCCGATCGCGTTGCCGGTTCCCGAATTGGACACGAATCCGGCATTACCACCGAACCCGCCGCCGCCGCCGGAACCACCTTTGCCACCGTTGCCGGAAGTGGCGGTCGCCGTGGACGCGCTGTTCGTGATCGTCGCGGAGCCACCGGCCCCACCGCTCCCGCCGGTTTGGATGGTCCCGGCGCCGCCCGCACCGCCGTGGCCGCCGATGACGTCGCCGGTTCCGGAGCTAGACGCCGCACCGCCGGTCCCGCCAAATCCGCCGAACCTGCCATCACCCCCGTTGCCGCCCTCGCCGGCGATGGCCGCTACCGTCCCGGTTCGGGTCACGCTGGCGCCCTGGCCGCCGGCGCCACCAGTGCCCAAGCCGGCGCCGTCGCCGCCGTCGCCGCCGTTGCCGCCACTGCCGGCTGACGCTCCGGCGGCTCCGCCGGCCCCGCCGCCGCCCCCATTGCCGCCCGCTGAGGAATTGCCGCCTGCCCCGCCGGTGCCGCCGTTACCGTAGGCACCGCCGGTGCCGCCAGTCCCGCCGGCACCACCGTCCCCGGGTCCACTGAATCCCACCCCGCCGGTGCCGCCATTACCGCCATTAGCTGCGACGATGACGCCGGCCGCGCCGCTCGCGCCAGCGCTGGCGCCGGGCCCACCGGCCGCCCCGCCGACGCCGCCGACACCCACGCCGACCGGTCGCCACCCTTGCCGCCCTTACCGCCGGGCGACAGCGCATCCAGGCCAGGCCCGCCGGCGCCGCCGTCACCCGGCGCCCCCGCGTTTCCCCCGGCCCCGCCGGCCCCGCCGTCGCCGTGCGCACCGGCGCTGCCGAACAACGCCGAACCCTTCCCCCCGGCCCCGCCCGTCCCTCCGGCACCTCCCGTACCGCCGGCGCCGCTATTGCCGCCGTCACCGCCGGTTCCGCCGGGATCGTGGAGTCCCAGCCGGCACCCCCGGTCCCGCCGACGCCGCCGGCCCCGCCGACCCCGCCCTGGCCTCCAGCCCCACCCTTGCCGTACGCCAGCCCGGCGTTACCGCCAACCCCGCCATTGCCGGCATGTCCGCCCACCCCCCCGGTACCGCCAGCCTCCCCATTGACCGACAGCGAGGTGCCTGCAGCACCCACGGAGCCCGTCGCGCCGGACGCACCAGCGCCCCCGGCGCCGCCGCGCCCACCGTCACCGAACAACCATGCGCTGCCGCCCATCCCGCCAGCTCCGCCGTTCACGCTGGCCCCGCCGAGCCCACCGGCACCACCGGCGCCACCGTTGCCCCACAACCAGCCGCCGGCCCCACCGGCACCGCCCGCCCCGCCGCCGACCCCGCCGGCACCGCCGGCACCGCCGGCCCCGATCAAGCCGGCCGCGCCGCCAGCGCCGCCGGTCTGCCCGGCGCGCCCGAGCCACCGGACCCGCCGCTGCCCCACAAGATGCCACCCGCCCCGCCGGCGGCTCCGGTCCCCGATGCGCCACTGGCGCCGTCGCCGATCAGCGGACGTCCCAGCAACGCGTTAGTGGGGGCATTGACCACGGCCAGCACGCTGTCCGCGAGGGTCTGCAGCGGTGAGGTGCTGGCCGCCTCGGCGACCATATACGAGCTTCCGGCCCGGGCCAGAGCAGCTCCAAACTGGACATGAAATGCCTCGATGTGCACACTGATGGCCTGATACTCGGCGGCGTAGCCGGAGAATAACGACGCGACGGCCGTTGATATCTCATCGCCCGCGGCAGCCAGCACGGTGGTCGTCGGAGCCGCAGCAGCAGCGGTCACTTCTTTCAGTGAGACGCCAACCCGTGCTAAATCTGCGGCGGCGGACGCCAACATCTCCGGAGACACCACAAGGTAAGACATCATTGCGCTCCCACCCGGCCCGTGCGAGTTGCATAGCCATGACAAAGGCCGAGCATGTCACACCGTCGGCGCAAGAGTAGCGACATTTCTCAAATCAATTGACGCATTAGCAATTAATTTGTGCGACGGCTTCCGCCCGGGTCCTGCGGCACCGCCCATTTCGGCCGACCGGTCAGTGCGCGAAGTGCTCGGCCTCGTAGTGTCCGGCCGGCTTGAGCTTATCCAACGACGTCAGGGCCTTGATGGCGTCGTCGTGCAACGCGCGGGCGAGGTCGCCGGAGAGGCCTTCGCGGACCACGATGCGCAGCACCGAGACGTCGGTGGCGTTGTCCGGCATGGTGTAGGCCGGCACCTGCCAACCGTAACCGCGCAGTTCGTGCGAGACGTCGAACTCGGTGTAGCCGCGGTCCTTGGCCAACCTGAAGCTGACCACCGGGATCGCCGAACCGTCGGAGATGATTTCCATGTACTCGCCGGTGCGCAGCTGCTCACCCAGCCAGCGCGCGGTTGACGACAACGACTGCATGACCTGCGTATACCCCTCGCGGCCCAAGCGTAGGAAGTTGTAGTACTGGCCGACCACCTGGTTGCCCGGCCGGGAGAAGTTGAGCGTGAAGGTCGGCATGTCACCGCCCAGGTAATTGACCCGGAAGACCAGGTCTTCGGGCAGGTATTCGGGGCTGCGCCACACCACGAAACCGATGCCGGGATAGGTCAGGCCGTACTTGTGGCCGCTGACGTTTATGGACACCACCCGCGGCAACCGGAAGTCCCACACCAGGTCGGGGTGCAGGAACGGCACCACGAAGCCCCCGCTGGCGGCATCGACGTGCACGGGGACGTCCACACCGCCATCGGCGGCCAGCTTGTCGAGTGCCTTGCAGATCTCGGCGACCGGTTCGAGTTCCCCGGTGTAGGTGGTGCCCAGAATCGCCACTACGCCGATGGTGTTTTCGTCCACGGCGTCGAGCACCTGTTCGGGCGTGATGACGTAGCGGCCCTCCTCCATCGGCAGGTAGCGGGGCTCGACGTCGAAGTAGCGGCAGAACTTCTCCCACACCACCTGCACGTTGGAGCCCATCACGAGGTTGGGGGTGCGGCTCTTCCAGTCCTTCGTCTTGGCTCGCCAGAGCCACTTCATCGCCAGACCGCCCAGCATCACCGCCTCGCTGGAGCCGATGGTGGACACCCCGATGGCGCTGCTGGGGTCGTCGTCGCGTAGCCCCTCGGCGTGGAACAGGTCGGCCACCATGCACACGCAACGCTGCTCGATGGCCGCGGTGGCGGGGTACTCGTCCTTGTCGATCATGTTCTTGTCGAACGTCTCGGCCATCAATTTCCCGGCCTCGGGGTCCATCCAGGTGGTGACGAAGGTGGCCAGATTCAGCCGCGAACTGCCGTCGAGCATCAACTCGTCGTGGATGAAGCGGTAGGCGGCCTCGGGATCCATCGACTCATCGGGCAACCGCAACGCCGGCACCGGCTTGGTGAACAGTCGGCCGGTGTAGGCCGGAGTGATCGAGTGGGTGGCCTTGGACGGGTGGCTCTTGGACACGACGATCCTTTCGTTGCCGATTACGTTGCTAAAGAGCGGCCACGGCTGCCCGGATGTGGTGCATGATCCGCGACGACGAGGTCGGCGCCTCTCCGGGTCCCGGGTGGGCGGCCGACAGCGCCGCCGCCCGGGCGTGGACGAATGACGCGGCCGCGGCGGCCTCGCCCGGCGGTAAACCGGAGGCCAGCAGCGCGCCGATCATCCCGGACAGCACGTCGCCGGACCCGGCGGTGGCCGCCCAGGACTGCCCGGCGGGGTTCAGGTAGACGGGTCCCCCGGGTTCGGCGATGACGGTCACGTTGCCCTTGAGCAGCACGGTCGCTCCCAAAGCGTCAGCCAGCCGGCGCGTGGCGCCCACCCGGTCTTGTCCGACTGGTGAGCCAGGCGGGGATCCGGCGAGCCTGGCGAATTCACCCGCGTGCGGTGTCAGCACGGTCGGAGCGTTGCGGTCGGCCACCAGATCCGGGTGGGCGGCCAGCATGGTCAACCCGTCGGCGTCCACCAGCACCGGCAGGTCGGTCTCCAGGGCGAACCACAGGGCGGCGGCGCCGTCCTCGTCGGTGCCCAGTCCCGGCCCGACCACCCATGCCTGCACCCGTCCGGCCGCCGCCGGGGTCGGTGAGGCGATCACTTCCGGCCACTGGGCGAGCACTTCGTGTTGGGCGCTGCCTGCGTAGCGGACCATGCCCGAGTGGGTGGCCACCGCCGCGCCGGTACACAGCACCGCGGCGCCCGGGTAGGTCGAGGACCCGGCCAGCACCCCGGTAACGCCTTGGGTGTACTTGTCGTCGCGGGCACCGGGTACGGGCCAACGCGCCAGGACATCGGCGGCCTGGAAACTGCGCAGATCGGAGTCGGGCAGGTCGAGTCCGATGTCGACGAGTTCGACGCGGCCGCAATCGGCAAGCGCGTGCACGGGTTTGAGGCCACCGAAGGTGACGGTGAGCGCGGCGCGCACGGCGGGTCCGGTGATGGCGCCGGTAGCGACGTCGATTCCGCTGGGAATGTCGACGGCGACCACTGGGATGTCGCGGGCTTGTTGGAAGACTTCGGCCGCGGCCGGCCGCAGCGGGCCGGAACCGGAGATGCCGACCACCCCGTCGATGACGAGATCCGTTACTGGATCGATCTTTTCGACGACACGGCCACCGGCGCTGCGGAACGCGGCCAGCCCCTTGCGGTGGGTTTTGTCGGGGTTGAGTAGCAGCGCGTCGGCGGCCGCGCCGCGCCGGCGGGCAAAGGTGGCCGCCCACAGGGCGTCGCCACCGTTGTCACCGGATCCCACGACCGCACAGACCCGGCGGCCGGTGACTCCGCCGGTGCGGGCGGTCAGCTCGCGCAGGATAGCGGTGGCCAGCCCGAAGGCCGCGCGTTTCATCAGGGCGCCATCGGGCAGGCTGGCCAGCAGCGGCGCTTCCGCGTCGCGAATCGTGTCCGCAGAGTAGTAATGCCGCATCGTCAGCCTGGCGCCTTCCGTGTCTTGCGCCGGCCGAAGACGGCTTTGAATCGCTCGGCCGGATTCCAGGACCCGGTCTTGCGCTCGCGTGCCATCGGGAAGAACGCCAGGCCGATCAGCAGCGCCGCGAAATGGCCGATGGCGGTGAAGCTCAGCTCGATGCGGTCCATCAACAGCACCGGAAAGCCGAAAATGAGCAGCAGCACGCCCAGATAACCCCAGCGCCAGGGCCGGGCGATGCGGTAGGTAAGGACTCCCATGATGCCGACCAGGAAGTAGCTGACCCCGATGTCGTGGGCGCGCACCGACCTTGCTGAGGCGTCGTGCATCTGGATCGCCATGTACAACAGCCCCTCGCTGAAATAGGTGGCGATGATATGTGACGTCAATCCCACTGCGAGCCAACGTAATTGGCCGAGCCAATGCTCAGCCGGCGCCAGGAAGAGGGTGAACAGCAGCAGGTAGGGCTCCAGGCTGCGGCCGTCGATCCACAGCAGACTGGAGAACAGCACCCCCAGCGGATCGGTTGCCAGCGCGTGCAGGTTCGTATAGCGGTGCAGCAGAATCGAATGCAGTTGATGCCCGGTGAGCAGATTCTGCACGATCGTCGTGGCGGCCAGTGCGAGCAGCCAGCCGTAGGTGAGCGGCGCACTGATGACGTAGTGCCACACAATGCGCACCAACGCCCGAGCTCGTACCGATATCGATACTCTCGCCACCGTGTAACCCTTTCACGCCCGGTGTCGCAGCGTACCGCGCGGGCGGCTTGTGATCAGCTACTTGCCTTTGGCTCAGCGGATTTCGCGGGCGCTTCCGGTCTCTCCGGCCTCTCCGGGTTCTCCGGCGCCAGGTGCGGCCAGGCCACGACGAACAGCACGACACCTGCGATCCCGAGCTTCACGTGCCACTCCTGGCTTTCGCAATCAATGCGTCCACTTACTCCCTACAACCGCATGCGACAAGCCGCAAGGCCGGCGGGCGGGCTCACTTCTCAGGTTTCAGGTGCCGCCACCAGCACGCAACGTAGAGCGTCAGCGAAATGACCAACACCACGATGACCCACAACACCACCGTGACGTCGATCCACGCTCCGAAGGGTGGCGGGTCGGGGAGCGCACCCCGTAACGGCATCACCGCGAAGAGCATCGCCGCGTACCAGGTGGTCATCGGCGGCTGAAATTTTCTGCGGTCCCGAAACGTCTGCACCGCGACGAACAGCGCCAGAGCGGCGAGCGCGACAAGCACACCGAGGATGACCAGAGCGAAGGCCGCGGTACTGGGTGACCGGTACAGATCAAGCCGGTACGGCGCACGTTCGTTGCCCGCGCCCAGCCGATTGACCTCAATCTTCCAACCGAGCAGTCGGTCGACCAACGTCGCAGTGGCGGGCACCGGCAGCTGGTCGGCGCCGGAGAAGAGCTGCATGGCAAGGGGCCCGGATTGGTAGGTGTCGAAGGGCCAGTCGGCGACGTCGCCGGTGAGGGTGACCGTAACGGGGACGATGTCGGGCAGCGTTCCCTTCGACCAGGTCCGTCTGCTGGTCGACACCACGGAGGTGGCCACGACGCTCAGGTCGTCTTTCAGCGTGTGCGTCAGTGGGTCCAGCAGCGCCGGACCGGGCAGCACGGTGATGTTGGCCCGCAGCACGCTGTTGTCGGACTGGATGTCCTCGATATCGAACGTCACCTTGGTTCCGTCGGCCGGGGCGGCACCGTCGGCGATTCGACGCGGATGGCCCATGCCGCTGTCGACGTACAACACGATCGATCCGATGTAAGCCGCGACGAAAAGCAGCACGCCGGTGATCGCGAGCCTCATGGGCCGGAAACGGCGGCCGCCGGCTGCTCCAGCTTGGCCGGTTGGGCCGGTTTGTCCGGCGCCAGGTGGCGCCACCAGCAGGACACGTACAGGCCCATCGAGATCACCAACGCAAGGATCACCCACAACACCACGGTGACGTCGACCCACGCTCCGAACGGCGGCGCGTCGGGAAGCGCATTGCGCAGCGGTATGACCGCGAAGAGCATGGCGGCGAACCAGGTGGTCATGGGCGGCTGGAACTTTCGCCGGTCGCGCACCGTCTGCACCGCGACGAAGAGCGCGAAGCCGGCAATGGAGACCAGGACGGCAAGCAGCGCGATGGCAAGCGTCACGGTGCTTGGCGACCGCTGCACCTCCGCGCGGTACGGAGCCTTGACATCACCCGGCGAGCCGCCCTGCACGTCGACCTTCCACCCGGGCAGGCGATCGACGAAGGTCACCGAGGCGCGACCCGGCACCTGCCCTGGACCGCGGAATAGATCCACCGATATCGGCCCTGAGCGGTAGCTGTCGAATGGCCAGTCCGACACGTCGCCGCTGACGCCCAGCGACACCGGGAATACGCCTGGCTGCGTGCCTTTGGGCCAGAAGCGTTTGGTCGGAGTGGTCGCGGAGGTGACCGCGACACTGAGGTCTTCGGTGAGGTTGCCGGTCTGCGGATCCAGCAACTCGGGTCCCGGTGTGACGGTGAGGTTGCCGACCAGCGCGCTGCGGTAGGGCTGCAGACCGTCGATGTCGAATGTCACCGTCGTCCCGTCGGCTGCCGCCCGGCCGTCGGTGACGGGGTGCGGGGGGCCCATCCCGGTCAGCGCATACAGCGCCACCAGGCTGGCATATGCCACGGCGAAAACCCCGAGACTGACGATCCCCCACCGCATGGCGTCTCCGTCTATTCGACCGTCACTGACTTGGCTAGATTACGCGGCTTGTCGACGTCGTAGCCACGCGCCCGAGCCACCGACGCGGCGAACACCTGCAGCGGGATGGTCGACAGCAGCGGCTGTAAAAGTGTTGATACCGAGGGTATTTCGATCAGGTGGTCGGCATAGGGGCGGACCGTCTCGTCGCCCTCCTCGGCGATCACGATGGTCACCGCCCCGCGGGTCTGGATCTCGCGGATGTTGGACAGCAGCTTCGCGTGCAGCGTCGCCGAACCTTTCGGCGAGGGCATGACGACGATCACCGGCAGGTCGTCCTCGATCAGCGCGATCGGGCCATGCTTGAGTTCGCCGGCCGCGAAGCCCTCGGCGTGCATGTAGGCCAGTTCCTTGAGCTTCAGCGCGCCTTCGAGTGCGACCGGATAGCCGACGTGGCGACCCAGGAACAACACCGTCGAGGACTGGGCGAACCGGTAGGCCAGCTCGGACACCGGATCCGTTGCCGCGATCACCCGGGCAACCAGGTCCGGCATCGCCTCCAGTTCGCGGTATTCGCGTTCCACCTCGTCGGGGTACTTGGTGCCGCGGGCCTGGGCCAGCGCCAGACCCACCAGATAGTTGGCGGTGATCTGCGCCAGGAAGGTCTTGGTGGAGGCCACCCCAATCTCCGGGCCAGCGCGGGTGTAGAGCACCGCGTCGCACTCGCGCGGAATCTGCGAGCCGTTGGTGTTGCAGATCGCCAGGACCTTGGCCTTCTGCTCCTTGGCGTGCCGGACCGCTTCCAGCGTGTCGGCGGTCTCACCGGATTGGGAGATGGCCACGACCAGCGTGCTGCGGTCCAGCACGGGGTCCCGGTACCGAAATTCACTGGCGAGCTCGACCTCGACCGGCAGCCTCGTCCAATGCTCGATCGCGTACTTGGCCAGCAGGCCCGAATGGTAGGCGGTGCCGCAGGCGACGACGAACACCTTGTCGACCTCGCGCAGTTCCTGGTCGGACAGCCGCTGCTCGTCCAGCACGATCCGGTTGTCCACGAAATGGCCGAGCAGCGTCTCGGACACCGCGGCGGGCTGCTCGGCGATCTCCTTGAGCATGAAGTACTCGTAGCCGCCTTTTTCGGCGGCGGCCAGGTCCCAGTCGATATGAAATTCCCTGAAGTCCCGCCCCGCTTGCAGGTCGTCGTTGCCGTGGAAGTCGGTGATCCGGTAGCCGTCGGCGGTGATCACCACCGCCTGGTCCTGGCCGAGTTCGACCGCCTGCCGAGTGTGTTCGATGAAGGCGGCCACATCGGAGCCGACGAACATCTCGCCTTCGCCAATTCCGACGACCAGCGGCGTCGAACGGCGGGCGGCGACGATGGTGCCGGGCTCGTCGGCATTGGCGAAGACCAGCGTGAAATGGCCTTCCAGCCGGCGCAGGACCGCCAGCACCGATGCGGTGAAATCGCCGGCCGTCTCGCCGTGGTGGTAGGCCCGCGCGACCATGTGCACCGTGACCTCGGTGTCGGTGTCGCTGGCGAACTCCACACCGACAGCCTCCAGCTCCTGGCGCAGCGAGGCGAAGTTTTCGATGATGCCGTTGTGGACGACGGCGATCTTGCCCGCCGCGTCGCGATGCGGGTGCGCATTGCGGTCGGTGGGGCGGCCGTGGGTGGCCCAGCGGGTGTGGCCCAGGCCGGTGCCGCCGGACAGTTCGGCCGGAGTCATTTCGGCCAGCGCCGACTCCAGATTGGCGAGCTGACCTGCGCGGCGACGCACCATGAGGTTGCCGCCGCCGTCCACCAGCGCGATGCCCGAGGAGTCGTAGCCGCGGTACTCCATCCGGCGCAGGGCGTTCATCACGACATCGCAGGCAGGACGCTGCCCGACGTAGCCGACGATTCCGCACATTCTGACCAGGGTAATGCAGGTGTGGAACTACCACCGGGACCGGCGATATCGTTAATCTCTCGGCCAGCACGAAAGGTCTGCTTTGTCACAGCCCTACCAGCCGCCCGCTCCCTATCAGCAGCCAGGCACGCAGGGACACCCGAACTCGGAGCCGCTGTTTGAGATCAGGCTGCTCAAGCACACCGGCGCGCTGATTTTCTGGCAGCAGCAAACCGTTCGGCACACTGGGAACCTGCAGCAGTGCGAACAGGCGTACAAAGACGCACAGACGCACTGCCTGCTGCTGGGCTGGTGGAGTCTGGCGTCACTGGTGATCTTCAACTGGATCGCGCTGTTCTCCAATATGGGTGCCATCAAGCGAATCCGCTCGCTGTCCCAGGATCCCCAGGCGCTGGCCCAGCAGCAATACTCGCGGGCCCCGCAGCAATACGCGGTTCACCCGCAGCCGCCAACAGCGTCCGTACCGCCGGGCTGGTACCCCGATCCCTCCGGCCAACCCCGACAGCGCTACTGGGACGGCGCGACGTGGACCGCCTTTACCCATCCACCGACGCACCGCTAACGTCGACGGGTGGCCCGCATCCGCAAGCTCGTCGCCGCCCTCGACCGTCGTGGTCCACATCGCGTTCTGCGCGGTGACCTGGCCTTTGCCGGCCTGCCCGGCGTGGTGTACACCCCCGAAGCGGGGTTCAATCTGCCCGGCATCGCGTTCGGACATGACTGGCTGACCGGCTCCGCCCAATATTCCGGCCTGCTGGAGCATCTGGCGTCCTGGGGCATCGTGGCCGCGGCGCCGGACACCCAGCGGGGCCTCGTCCCGTCGGTGATGAACCTGGCGTTCGATCTCGGTGTCGCCCTGGACATCGTCTCCGGCGTGCGGCTGGGCCCCGGCGAGATCAGCGTGCACCCCGCCAAGCTCGGCCTGGCCGGCCACGGGTTCGGCGGTTCGGCCGCGGTGTTTGCCGCGGCCGGCATGGCCGGCTCTGCCGGCAGGCCGCTCGCCGCGGTGGCCGCGATCTTCCCGACCGTGACCTCTCCCCCGGCGGAATTGCCGGCCGCGAACCTCGACGTACCGGGTCTCATCCTGACCGCGCCCGATGCTTCCAAGACGCTGAACTCCAATGCCCTGGCGTTGGACCGTGTCTGGGACAGGGCCACCCTGCGTGTCGTCAGCAAGGCCGAAGCCGGTGGCCTGGTGGAAGGTCGACGGCTACCGAAGGCCGTGGGACTGGCCGGTTCGGACCGTAAGACCCAACGGGCGGTTCGCGCGCTGTTGACCGGCTATCTGCTCGCCACGCTCGGCGGTGACAAGACCTACCGCGACTTCGCCGACCCGGATGTGACGTTGCCCAGAACCGACCCGTTGGATCCCGAAGCGCCGCCGGTGACTGCCGAAGAGAAAATCGTCGCGCTGCTGAAATGACCGGCAAGCGGGTGTCCCAGCACACGCAAGCGGGTAGTAACCGTCTATGGCAGACGTACAAAATCTTTACCGGCGATGGATCAGCGAGCTGTGGGCCGGCCACCCCGTCGCCGCGGAGATTGTCACCGACGACTTCGTAGGTCATTGGCCCGACCGCGACGTGCACGGACCCGCCGAACTCACGCAAATCATCGAGCAGACGCGAAGCATGTTGAGTGATCTGGCTTTTGCCATTGAAATCGGCCCGCTGCTCGACGGCGACCTGGTCGCGGGCCGCTGGGCCGGAACCGGCGGCGGCCCCGACGGCCCGGTCCGGTTCACCGGTAACGACATCCTGCGACTCGACGCCGACGGCCAGCGGTTCGCCGAGTACTGGACGGGTACGTCGACAGGCTGACGCCCGGCCCGTGACCGGCCGTGGTAAGTGTCGTTGATGCGGATCGGGATCGCGCTGGACTATTCGGGGGGCTTCCACGAGGCCGTCGACCGCGTCGTCGAACTCGAGAAGGTCGGCGTAGCCGTGGCGGTGGTCGCCGAGGCGTACGCCTTCGACGCGATCAGCCAGCTCGGCTTTCTGGCTGCCAGGACGAGCACCGTCGAACTGGCCTCCGGTGTGCTGCCCCTCTATGTCCGGACGCCCTCGCTGCTGGCGATGACGGCCGCCGGACTGGACTACGTTTCCGGAGGCCGCTTCAACCTCGGGATCGGAACCTCCGGACCGCAGGTGATCGAGGGATTCCACGGCATCGAGTTCGACGCGCCGTTGGGCCGGACCCGTGAAGCGGTGGAGATCTGCCGGCAGGTATGGCGCCGGGAGCCGCTTCACTATGCCGGCAAGCATTATCAGATTCCCCTGCCCGCCGATCGCGGCACCGGCCTGGGCAAGGCGCTCAAGCTGATCAATCATCCAGTGCGCGAACATATTCCGATATCGATTGCGGCGCTGGGCCCCAAGAACGTCGAACTTACCGCCGAGATCGCCGAGGGTTGGCAGCCGGCGTTCTACTATCCGGACAAAGCCCACCTGGTGTGGGGTGCGGCGCTGGCGGCCGGTACCGCCAAACGCGATCCCGCGCTTGGTCGGCTGGACGTCATGGTGGGCACGGCGCTGGCGATCGGCGACGACGTCGAGGACCGGTTCGCCTGGATCAAACCGCAACTGGCCCTCTACATCGGCGGGATGGGCGCCCGGGGCCGCAACTTCTACCATGACCTGGCCACCCGCTACGGTTTCGGCGAAGTCGCCGACCGGATCCAGGAGCTGTATCTGGCCGGCCGCAAACGTGAGGCGATCGACGCGTTGCCTGACGAACTGGTGCGCGGAGTTTCGTTGATCGGCCCGCGCGGCTTCATCGCCGAACGGCTGAGCGTCTTCGCCGAGGCAGGGGTGACCACGCTGTTGGTCAGGCCGGCGACGGCAGATGCCCGCGAAGCCGTTCACTACGTGGAGCAACTGCTGCAACTGGTTCCCTGAGATCACTGCCCCGCCTGCGGAAGCTCGTTCGGGGCGATCTCGCAGGGCGTCGATGACCCCGGCTTGGGCTTTGGCGCCTGGTCCGCGACCGGCGCCGGGGCCGGCGGTTCGGTCGCCGGCGGTACGGCGGGCGGCATCCCCGTCGCGGGCACCTCGGTTGCCGTTCTCGTGCCGCCGATCGGGCGCGAGGCATCCAGGTCCTCACCGCGCAGCTGTGCGGGCTCGAATTGCTTTGACTCGTCAGGTTTTCCGAGCAGAGCCGGGTCGTCGTCATCTTCGTCGTCGAACGCATCCTCGGCGGATTCGCCGGCAGCCGACCCGAGCAAGTCGGCCAGGCCCGCGACGATCCGGCCGGCAAGATCGCCGAGACCTCCGAGCCCGCCCGCGCCACCACCCCAACTCCCGACAGCGCCCGCGCCGCCGGGGTCCCCTGCCCACCCGGTGCCCGAGCTGGGCTGCGTCGCCGCCAGCCCCGGTGCCACCGCCGGCTGAGGCGTGTCTGGGCTCGCGGGGACCGACGCCGGCGTCGGCGCCACGGCCGGTGCCGTCGCTGGGGTCGGCGCAACGTGGGCCGCTACCGGCACCGACGGCCGCCCGAGGTGTCCGAATTCGCCGGGGCTTTCGAAGTAGGCGCGGGGAGCCGCGGCGAATCGGTCGACGACCATGTCGTACGCCGCCGCGACACCCCTTCGGGTCGACAGCATGGCGGTTTGGAAGTCATGACGAATGTCGTTGTCCACGAACGGCTTGATCTGCTGATCGACCACATCGCGGGCGGCCGTGTCGGTCGTGACAGCGGCGGCGGCGGCCAGCCAGGCCGGTCGTTGCACCACCGAGCGGTCGTCGATCGTGGTCGTGGTCGCCACCTTCGCGTCGACCAGATGCCACAAGTTGTCGCGCAGCGCCTCACAACGCTGCGCCGCCGCGCGCACCTCGGCGACCACCCCGTCGGCGATGTCGCAGTGGCGCCGCAGGAACGCGACCGCGGCCTCGGCGCCCGGTCCGGTCCATGCCGTCGTCAATACACTGAGCTGGTCACGCTGCAGGCCCAACGCTTCGGCGATCACCGATACCGCCGCACGCAACGCAGCACAGTCGGTGTCCAGGGCATGCAGGTCCAGCCCGTCCTCGCTGGCATACCAGTCCCGGATCGGCTCGGGATCGCCGGCAAGCTCCGGATGCCGGTAACCGATCTGCTGGCACGCGCCCAGGTAGCTCTGCATGTGCTCGACCGCCGGCATGCCTTCCGCCAGGCGACCCGCTACGTCCAACCGCTCCGCCATGATCAGGCGATCCGGGCCGCAGCGGACCACTCCGCGTCGGCGTAGCGATCGACGCCGGCACGCAGGGCGGCGGCGATCTCGACCGCGGCTTGCGACCACTGCGACAGCTCGGCGGCCAGGCGGTCCAGCTCGGCGCGCAAGCTGTCGCCGCTGACGGCGTACGCCCGCCCGGCCCGAGCGCCGTCAAAAATCAACCTAGACAGATGATTTGCCGCCGCGTGGCCGATCAGCTCCGCTGCGTCGTCGATCCGGTCAGCGATTACACGTACGTGCGCGCCGTCAAGTCTCATACCCCATTCGACGCGGGCAGCGGCATCGGGGTTCCACCCGCTTTTTAACCCGCGGCGCCGACGGCGTCGGCGACGGTGATGGCCAGCCGCTGCGCGATGTCCTGGTCGGCGGCCTCCACCATCACCCGGATGAGTGGCTCAGTTCCGGACGGGCGCAACAGGATTCGCCCAGTATCGCCGAGTTCGGCCTCGGCCTGCGCCACCGCGGTCTGCACCGAGGGCGCCACGGCGGCGGTGGCCTTGTCGGCGACCTCGACGTTAATCAGCACTTGCGGCAACGTCTGCATCGCCGCGGCGAGAGTGGCCAGCGACGAACCGGTCTGCACCATCCGGGTCATCAACCGCAGCCCGGTGACGATGCCGTCACCGGTGGACCCTAGCGCCGGCATCACGATGTGGCCGGATTGCTCGCCACCCAGGCTGTAGTCGCCGGCCCGCAGTTCTTCCAGGACGTAGCGATCGCCGACACCGGTCGTGTGCACCGTCACGCCGGCGGCACGCATGGCCAGGTGCAACCCAAGGTTGCTCATCACGGTTGCCACCAACGTATCGGATGCCAGTTCCCCAGCCTCCTTCATGGCCAGGGCCAGCACCACCATGATGGTGTCGCCGTCGACCAGTTCGCCGTTGGCATCGACAGCCAGGCAGCGGTCGGCGTCACCGTCGTGCGCGATTCCCAGGTCCGCCCGGTGGGCGATGACTGCAGCCCGCAGCGCGTCCAGGTGGGTGGAGCCGCAGCGTTCGTTGATGTTGAGGCCATTGGGTTCGGCGTTGATGGCGATGACGCGGGCACCGGCGGCGCGGTAGGCGCTCGGCGCCGCCGCGGAGGCCGCACCGTGGGCGCAGTCGACCACCACCGTCAGCCCGTCCAGCCGGCTGGTGCTGGCCTTGCCGACATGGCGCAGGTAGCGCTCCGCGGCATCCTCCGCGTCGAGCACCCGGCCGATTCCCGCGCCGACCGGGCGTAGGCCGGGCCCGGCTGCGACAAGGTTCTCGATCTGATCTTCGGTGTCGTCGTCGAGTTTGTGGCCCCCGGGGCCGAAGATCTTGATGCCGTTGTCGGGCATCGGGTTGTGCGACGCCGAGATCATCACGCCGAAGTCAGCGTCGTAAGCGCCGGTCAGATAGGCGACGGCGGGTGTCGGAAGCACCCCGACCCGCAACGCGTCCACGCCTTCACTGCTCAGGCCCGCGATCACCGCGGCCTCCAGCATTTCGCCGCTGGCCCGCGGGTCGCGACCGATCACCGCCACCCGACGGCCCGGGCCGGTGGAGCTGGCCAGGTGCCGTGCCGCAGCCGCGCCCAGCGCGAGCGCCAGTTCGGCGGTCAACTCGCGGTTGGCGACTCCACGAACGCCGTCGGTGCCGAATAGTCGACCCATGCGGACAAACCTCTCACAGATAGCGATAGTGCTCATACCCACTTTTGGCCGCGAGCGGGCGGACTAGCCGTGCGACACGCCGACCGACACCCGCTCGCAGCCAAAAAGTGGTGACTGATCAGCGCTTGCTGTACTGAGGCGCCTTGCGGGCCTTCTTCAGGCCGTACTTCTTGCGTTCGGTGGCACGCGGGTCACGGGTGAGGAAGCCCGCCTTCTTCAGCGCCGGCCGGTCCTCGGGGTTGGCCACGATCAAGGCCCGGGCGATGCCCAGCCGCAGCGCGCCGGCCTGGCCGGACGGGCCGCCGCCGTGCAGCAGCGCATAGATGTCGTAGCTGTCCAGCCGCTCGACGGTGACCAGGGGAGCCTTGATGAGCTGCTGGTGCACCTTGTTCGGGAAGTAGTCCTCCAGGCTGCGCCCGTTGAGGTCGAACTTGCCGGTGCCGGGCACCAGGCGCACCCGCACCACGGCTTCCTTGCGGCGGCCGACGGTCTGGATGGGGCGCTCGAACACGAACGACTCGCTCTCGACCACGGCTTCTGCCACTTCGGTGGTTTCCAGACTGGTCTCGGTCACTGCGCCACCTGCTTGATCTCGAACGGAACCGGCTGCTGAGCGGTGTGGGGGTGCTCCGGGCCCGCGTAGACGCGAAGCTTCTTCTGGATCTGCCGGCTCAGCTTGTTCTTGGGCAGCATGCCGACGATCGCCTTCTCCACCACGCGGTCGGGGTGCTTTTGCAGCAGCTCACCGATGCTCCGCTGACGCAGACCGCCGGGATAACCCGAGTGGTTGTAGGCCATCTTGCTCTGCAGCTTGTCGCCGCTGATGGCGACCTTTTCGGCGTTGATGACGATGACGAAGTCACCGCCGTCGACATTGGGCGCGAACGTGGGCTTGTGCTTGCCGCGCAGCAGCGTCGCCGCCGCTACGGCAAGGCGGCCAAGCACGACGTCCGTAGCGTCGATGACGTACCACGACCTCGTGGTGTCACCCGCCTTGGGCGCGTATGTGGGCACAGCGCTTACCTTCTCTTCTCTCGGGTGGATCCCGGTGCGAACCGGGGGCCGGTCAGGCGTTTGCGGTCGGGGCTGGTCTCGGCGACCGACAGTGACCCGAGGCCCCAATGCATTCCCGCACGCCAACGGAGCAGCTTACCGACGCGCATCCCCGCAGGTCAAAACGACTACCGGGACCAACTGCCCGCTGCCCGGCGATCGGCGCCGGCCACCTCGTCGGCGCCGTCGCGGACCGCGTGTCCCAACTGGACGAGGATCTCGTTGAGCGCGGTCGCACTCTGGTGCCATTTGAGCTGTTCGGCCTGGTAAGCGGCGGCCGCCTGACGGGTCCAGAGCTGCTGTAGCGGCGCGATTTGGGAGCGCAGTTCGTCAAGCGCCGCATTGAGGCGGGCGGCTGTGGTGTGAATCTCCTGGTGAACAGAGTGTTCGATGGCGTCGAAGTTGTACGACAGCGCCGGATCCATGACCCGCCTCCCCCTCAGAGATCTCCGCCGATGGCGGCGATGTGGTCGGCATGGGTCGCGACGGCCTCCCGCAGCGTGGCCTCGTTGTGGCGGATGGTTTCGGCGATGTCGTGCAGCACACGATGCAGCCGCGTCGACTCGGCGTTCCAGCGATCCACCACGTCTTTGAACCGCACCGCGGCAAGCCCGCCCCACACCGAGGGCGGCACGGCGCTGATGCGGCCGATGAACGCGTGCAACATCGCCCGGATCTCCTGGCCGCGGGCGTCGGTGGTGTCGGCGATGGACCTCATCAGGTCGAAGTCGGTGGCAAGGGTGTTGGTGGTTGCGGGCGAATTCATCTGTCTCCTGTCTCTCACCATGTTCGACCGCCGCAGGCGACGTTCGGTTCCATTGATTCGTGCGACTCACCCCACCGCGTGAGCGGTCCGCACGGCCTGTTCGCAGGCGTCCCGGACCGCGTCCTGAGCCGCGGGCCGGCTCTGGCATCCGATGCTGATTCGCAGCGACCCGTCGAGCAGCACCGTCCACCGCACCTCGTGAGCGGCCCGGACTTCCCGGTAGGTCACGGCCGGCCGG
Source organism: Mycobacterium gordonae (assembly GCF_017086405.1). NCBI lineage: Bacteria > Bacillati > Actinomycetota > Actinomycetes > Mycobacteriales > Mycobacteriaceae > Mycobacterium > Mycobacterium camsae. Next base: position 1,355,195 of record NZ_CP070973.1, on the reverse strand, counting down.
CCGGCGCCGGTGCCGGCGGGGTTGAAGTCGACGAAGATGCCGGCGGGCTCGGCGTCGATCGCGCGGCGCAACCGGTCGGCGGCGTCTGCCATCGTCTCGCCGGGCGTCGGTGTCTGGGTGATGTGCAATGCCACCTCGGGATCAGCCGGCGAGGTGACCTGCACCCGGGCCGAACCCGGTCCGGCGACGACCCGCTGGGGAAGCCAGCCGGCCGGGATCGTCAGTGCCAGGTTGCCCTCGACCAGAACCGTCGCCGGTTCCACCCGGGTTGCCGGTCGCGAATTCTCGGCGGTCATTGCGGCCAGCGCCACGGCCGCAGCGGTGATCGTGACGCCTGCGACCGTCAGCCGCGAGATCATCCGAGCGCTGGACCGCCGGCCCCGAACCGGTTCTTCGTCGCCATAGGGTACGGCCGCTCGGGCCAGTCGAGTCACCGCCGTGTCCTCGACGGTGGCGACGGGGTGCACGGTCGTGACCGCGTCGGCGATCGACCGTGCCAGCCGCGATGCCCCCGGGACCGCACCGGGGGCGTCGATCACCACACGACGCCGCGTCAGGCCGGCGATCACGCGGGCAACCTCGCCGACGAGGACCTCCTCGTCACCCAGTCGCGGGACGGCGACGACATCGCGCCCCGAGACGGCCACTAGCCGTTCGGCGATCTCCACCACGATCGCCGAATCCGGTTGGGCGAGCAGCCATGACCGTGCCCGCACGGCAGAGTCGTCGCCGGCCACCGTCCGCGCGGCCGTGGCGATCACCTCCACCCGGGCCGCCGACCACCACGACGGATGCACCACGAGCACACCGCGGTGCCCCGCGACCAACCCGCGCAACACCGCGCACCACAGCGTGTCGACGGCGACCGGCTGCTCGTCCACCAATGCCACCGGGTCGTCCACCGCATCCAGCGCCACCAGGCATCGTTCATCGTATTCTACTGTGGTGCAACACAATCGGTCCACAGAAACGGGTCCAGCCGCGACGACCGCGCGGTGTCCCGTCACGCGGGCGGACTCCACGCCACCTGCACCCGTTGCTCGACGCCCGGGCGGGTGATCAGGGTGCCTCGACCGGGCGGCAGCGGTACGGGCGACCCCGATCCGAGCAGCGGGCCCTCCTCCGCCCGGCCACTCATCATCAGCCCCATGCACCCCAGGTCGCGTAGCCCGGCGAGCAATGGCTCGAACAGTGCCCGTGCCGCGCCCCCGCTTCGTCGGGCGATGATCACGTGCATTCCGAGATCCATTGCATACGGCAGATATTCGAGCAGCGCCAACAGCGGGTTCGCGGCCGACGCGGTGGCCAGGTCGTAGTCGTCGACCACCAGATAGATCTCGGGCCCGGTCCACCACGATCGGGCTCGCAATTGGGCCTGGCTGACCGCCGCGCCGGGCATCCGCGCATTCAGCAGGCCGGTCAGCTCCGGCAGCGCCGCATCCAACGCCGCCGGCGACACGAGATATCCGCCGAGGTGTTCGGACGTGACGACATCGAGCAGGGTGCGCCGAAAGTCGACGAGGAACAGCCGGGCCTGCGCCGAGGTGTGGGTGCGGACAATCTCGCGGCACAGTGTCCGCAGCGTCGCGGTCTTGCCGCAGCCGTTGTCGCCGAGAATCAACAGATGCGGCTGCTGCCCGAAATCGACCGTGGCGGGCTGCAGTCGGCGCTCTTCGAGGCCGAGCACGATCCGGTTCTCGCGATCATCGATGACCGTGTGGTAATCGACGCGGCGGGGCAGCAGCGGGATCGGCGGCGCCGGGGGGCCGCCGCGGCGCAACTCGAGTCCCTCCCGCGCCGGCAGCGCGATCATCATGTGCAGGCCGTCGCCGCAGAGTCCGCGACCGGGACGGTCGGTCGGCACCAGGCGGGCCTGCCGACGATCGAGTTCGGAATCCGCGGGATCGCCGAGCCGCAACTCGATGCGGGTGCCCAGTTGATCCTTGAGCGCCGGCCTCATCTCGGCCCAGCGTGTCGCCGCGATCACGACATGCACGCCGTAGGAAAGCCCCCGGGCGGCAAGCGCGATGATCAAGTCGGCGACCGCGTCGAATTCCTCGCGCAGGCCTGCCCAGCCGTCCACGACGAGGAAGAGGTCGGGAAGGGACGCCACCGACCCGTGGTCGCGAAGGTGAACCTCGCGCGCGTGCACGGCCGACTCCACCTCAGCGGCCACGCGCCCGACGAGTTCCGGCTGAGTCCGGTCGGCGACCGCGCCGACGTGCGGCAGGTCATTCAGGGCGGATAGCCCGCCGCCGCCGAAGTCCAGGCAGTAGAACTGCACTTGCCCGGGCCCGTGGGTGGCGGCCAACGCGGTGATGAGGGTGCGCAGCGCCGTCGACTTGCCCGACCGGGGTGCCCCGACAATCGCGACGTTCCCGCCGGCACCGGACAGATCAACGGTCAGAGAGACGCGCGACTGGTCGTAGGGCTGGTCGACGACACCGATCGGCACGGCCAAAGGCGTTGGTGCTGCCTCGTTTACCAGCGCCCGGAGAGAGGGCGCCGCATGCAGCGGGGGCAACCAGACCTGATGGGCGGGCGGTCCCAGCCGCTCCAGCCGGTCCAAAACCGCCTGCAGAACGGACGGACCGCGTCCGGGCTGCGTCCTCTGTAGATCCCCGACGGTTACGGCCGTGAAGCGGCGTACCGCCGGGGCCACCGACCCGGTGGCCCCTCCGGCTTGCGACGGCCCGGACACGAAGGCGGCCTGGAAGCGAACCAGTTCCCCGGAGGCGATTCGCAGCAGCCCGGCTCCGGGGGTGCTTGGCAGCTCGTAGGCGTCCGCCGTGCCCAACACGGCGCGTGACTCGCCGGCGGACAGGGTCCTCAGACAGATCCGATAGGACAGGTGGGCTTCCAGACCACGCAGTCTCCCCTCGTCCAGGCGCTGACTGGCCAGCAACAAGTGCATTCCCAGGGATCGGCCGAGCCGCCCGATCGTGACGAAGGTCTCCGCGAAATCGGGATGCTGACTGAGTAATTCGGAGAACTCGTCGACGATGATGAACAACGCCGGCAGGGCCGCCGACCCTTGCGGGCGGGCTAGGTCGTATGCCTCGGCGCTGGAGAAGTTGCCTGCCGTGCGCAGCAGCTGCTGACGGCGGTTCATCTCGCCCGCCAACGCCTCCCGCATCCGCGCGACCAGGGGCGCCTCGTCGGCGAGGTTGGTGACGACCGCGGCCACGTGTGGGGCCCGGGCAAAGTCGAGAAATGTTGCGCCACCCTTGAAGTCGATCAGCAGCAGGTTGAGCACCGCCGGGGAGTTGCGCGCCATCATGCCCAGGGCGACGGTGCGCAGCAGCTCGGACTTTCCCGATCCGGTGGCCCCGACACAGAGGCCGTGCGGTCCGATGCCCTGCGCGGCCGCCTCTTTGATGTCGAGCTGCACGCGTTCGCCGTCGCAGGTGGTGCCGATCGGGACACAGAGGCGTTGCTGTCGGTCTTGGCGGTGCCACCACGTGACCGGATCGACGTCGGTGCCGAGCAAGCCGGCCGCGTCGTCGCGCCGCCGCGGCTGGCGATCGGCATGATTCGCCATTAGACGGGCACACACCACCGCGTCGCACCGGTCGAGGTAGTCGGGCGCTTCCGGCATGCCGCGCCGGCCGGAATGCCGGATGGTCAACGACGGCGCATCGCCGCCAACGCGGAGCACGGTCGCGCCGGCGATGGCGATATCGTCGTCGCCGGGCGCGTCGACGACGATCACCGCATGAGGCGACGCCGCCGTGGCCAGCGCATCGCGCGCCTCGGTCAACGTCGAGTACACCAATCTTGCGGCTCCGGCCAGATCGGTTGCGCTGGGATGTTGATTGTGCGGCAGCCACTTCAGCCAGTCCCACTCGGCGCGGTCCGCCACCGCACCGATGATCAGCAGCTGGGTCGGAGAACGTGAGATCGCCAGCTGGCAGACCATGGCACGAAGCAATCCACGCACCCTGCCGCTCTCGCCGTCGACAGTCAGTGTCTGTGCGGGGCGCAGCACGAGCGTGACCGGCGCCTCGGGAAGCGCCGAATATGTTCGCACGAAACGATTCAACGCGCCGACGGTGACGGGATCACACCGACGCGGTGCGGCTGCAGCCACCAGTTGAGGTTCGAGCGCGACACTGCCCACACCGACCCTGACCCGGCACGGTTCTGTCGCGGCGGAGGGTCCCGGCCACATGCGCGTGCCGCCGATCAACGTCCACAGCGTGTCCGGCTCCGGGTAGGCGGCGATCAGTGAGGCACGTTGCGCGGCAGCGACTTCAGCGACCTGCTCGCGCACTCCGCGCAGATACTCGAGGTACTCGTCACGGTCACCGCAGACCACCGTGCCCCGGCGACGACCCCGCCCGACCGTCAACGCCAGCGACGCCAGCATCATCGCGGGAACCACCAGCACGGCGGAGTTGCGGGCCGCCGACGAGCCGTTGAGGAACACCGCACCGGTGACGCCCACGGTCACCACGGCCATCACGACCGGGAGCATCCCCGCGCCCGACGATGTCGATCGCGGCGGCTCGGGCGGGGCCTCGACTTCGATGACCACAATTCGGCGACGCTAAGCCGAACTGGGCCTCGACGCACTTCAGCTGTGGACAACCGAAAATCCACTGTGGACAACCGAAACCGACCCGGTAACGCGCCGACTACCGTGGCGAAGGTGCCTGCTTACGAACCGGGCTTGCGCCGCGTCACGGTGCACGCCGACAGCACCTCCGTCGACCTGACGTTGCCCGCCAATATCGCTGTAGGGGAGCTAATTCCGTCGATTGTCGGTATCGTGGGGGGTGCCGCACCGGGGGCGCGCTACCACCTGGCGCGGCTGGGAGCCTCCGCCTTGCCGAACTCGACGACGCTCGGGCACAACGGTGTTCGTGACGGCGCCGAGCTCGTGTTGAGTCGACAATCTCCGGCACCCGCTACCGTGCGCTACGACGACGAGGCCGACGCGGTGTCCGCGGCGCTGGGCCGCCCTGCACGGTCCTGGCAACCAAAGACGGCTGTGCTGGGCGCCGTGTGTTTCACCATCGCAGCCGCGCTGGCATTGATTCGCTATGCAGCCGGTGCCGTCCCACACGCCGACGTCGCGGTCGCGACGGCGGGTACGGCCACGGTCATCGCTGTGACGACGATGGTGGCGATACTCCCGATTCGCCGCGACCCGATGGCCTGCCTCACCGTCAGCCTCGTCGCCACGATGTCCGCGGCGGTCGCCGGTCTTCTCGCGGTTCCCGGCCCTCCCGGCGCTGTCAATGTGCTACTCGCCGCCATGGCGGCAGGCGTCACGGCGGTCCTCGCGATCCGTATAAGCCATTGCAACATCGTGATATTGGCAGCGACGGCGGTCGGCTCAACGATTGCCGCGGTGGCCGCGTTGGCCGGCGTCATCACCGGAGCGCCGACGCAGGCCGTCGCATCGGTGACCGCGTTCGTCTGCCTCGGACTGATCGAGGTGGCACCGCGGTGGTCGATCCGGTTGACCGGCCTGATGCCCGACATCGACCGGGACCACCCGCGGCCCGAGAGCCAACTGAACGCGAAAGCCCGGCACGCGCACACCGTGCTGACCAGTCTGCGCGGTGGATCCGCGGCGGCCGCCACGATCGCAGCCGGGATCGCCGCGCTCGCCACGCACCGCGCCATCGCGTCGGCCGCCGTCACCGCGGCCGTGCTGATCGTGCACGCCCGGACCGACAGCGCACGAGCACCGCTGTTCGCCTCCGCCGGAATCGCCACCCTCACAACCACATTGGTGATCTTGGCGATCGACCTTCCGCGGCAGGCGGCATGGGTCGCAGTGCTGGCATCAGCGGCGGCGGCCACCGCGATCTACCTGGGTTTTGTCGCGCCCGCGGTCGCGCCGGTCGGTCGCCGCGGCGTGCGCGCGCTGGGGTGCGTCGCACTCACCCTCGCCGCCCCGGTGACCTGCTGGACGTGTGGCGCGTTCGGCGCCGTTCGCGGCCTGAACCTGCTCCGCACATGAGCACTGCCCGTGCCGTGTGCCCGATCGTCGTCGCGGTGCTGCTGTCCCAGTGCACGACCCCGTCGGCCGGGGCGGTCACGCCTCCTGCGGTCGATGAGCGGTGGTTGCCGGCACCGGCATCACCCTCACCCGAGCAACGGACCGTGCAGCGTGAAACCTGCACCTTGGCAACCGCGGAACCCGGCGGCGACGAGGCACCGGCTCAGCTCGCGGGATTCGACCTACCGCAGATCTGGCAACTCACCCGCGGTGCCGGGCAACGCGTTGCCGTCATCGACACCGGCGTCCACCCCCACCCGCGCCTTAAGAAACTCCTGGCCGGTGGCGACTACGTGGGCACCGGCGACGGCACCCAGGACTGTGACGCGCACGGCACGCTGGTGGCCGGGATCATCGCCGCAACAACGGATTCGGCGTTCACCGGGATAGCCCCCGACGCCACGTTGATCAGCATCCGGCAATCCAGCTCCAAGTTCGCCCCCGCCGTCAGCAGCGCGGGCGCCGGCGTCGGGGACGTGGCGACACTGGCCAAAGCGGTGCGCACCGCCGCGGACCTGGGCGCCACCGTCATCAACATCTCGTCGGTCGCGTGCGCGCCGGCGGCCCAGGCCCCCGACGATCGGGCGCTCGGCGCCGCGCTGGCATATGCGGTCGAGGTGAAGAACGTCGTCGTGGTGGCGGCGGCCGGCAATACCGGGACGCAGTGCCCTCGCCAGCCGCCCGGCGTCACTCGCGACACCGTTGCGGCGGTGGTCAGCCCGGCATGGTACGACGACTACGTCCTCACCGTGGGTTCGGTCGATTCCCACGGTGTCGCGTCATCCTTCACGCTGGCCGGACCGTGGGTGGATGTCGCCGCGACGGGCGAGGGCGTGACATCGCTCAGCCCGGGCGGCGACGGGTTGGTGAACCGGGTCGGCGAGGGATCACCGATCTCCGGCACCAGCTACGCGGCCCCCGTCGTCAGCGGACTGGCCGCCCTGATCCGGGCCCGGTTCCCGGCGTTGACCGCTCGCCAGGTGATGCAGCGCATCGAAACCACCGCGCATCATCCGCCCCCGGGATGGGACTCATTGGTCGGCAACGGCGTCGTCGACGCACTCGCGGCAGTCAGCAACGAACTCCAGCCATCGGTCAACCCCGGCCCCCAGCCGCTGACTCTGCCGGCGCCGGCTGCGGGTTCGGCCCCGCGAAACCGGTCCCGCGTGCTCGTCGGCACGGCGATCTGTCTGGCAATCCTGCTGGCCGCGCTCGCGACGAGGCGCCGCTCAGGGTCCGCCCGCGATCGTGTCGCGAGCGACTGACGCCTTCTCCCGACTCAATTCCGGCCCGCACGGCAACGACGACAGCACCGGCCACGGCGCCGACGCCGGTGTCGCCGGCAGTCCGAGCAGGTGAGCCGCTTCGGCATCGTGGATCGGAAACCGCACCCCGGTGTCGGTCACCAGGTAACGCGTGTCCACCCGGGCGCCGTGCCCGGTCTGACTCTGCGTTGCCACGTAGGCGCTGTGGCCCGCCGTGATGGCGAAGGTGTCCACCGCCGGTCCACGCCCGTCGGCTTGCGCCAGGCGCACCGCCCCCGGGGCCGGCCCATGGGGATCCGTCAGAAATCCGACGTCGGGCGAGCCCGAGGAAGACGGCGCCCACACCGCACACCACGTCGAACCGCCGGCATCCGACGGCACCTGGTCGGGGATCCCCGCGAAGGCAACGGGGTCGACGTTGGGAGCCGCACGCAACAGGCCCGGCGCGATGGTGATGATCTCGCTCCCAGCATTGAAGCGGTACACGTCCGCCACAACCTGGCTTATTCGCTGCACCCCGGCGCTGAGCACAACGTAGTAATCCTCACCCGCGGCCCGTGTGATTCGCAGCACATCACCGACCCGGAATCCCGGCAGCCACGCCCCGACCGGCGCCCCCGCGCCGGAAATACGCGGAACCGCGACAGGTGGCGCCTCGGGAACCGCATTCAGCAAAGTGCGCGAGACGACATGGGGAACCCGGCCCTGCAACCTCAGCGCGCGAACGACGCCACGATCGGCGAGGTCGACCACCGCACGCCGCCCACGGTAAAGCAGGTATGCCGGAGCCCCGGCGCCGGCGGCCACCAACAGCGCCCGATCGGCACCGACGCGGCCAAGCGGCAACTCAGTCCCAAGCAGGACCGTTGTCTCACCGTCGCCGTCACACACCGTCCAGGCCGACTCCTGCGCCGGCAGCGGTGGCGCAATCAGTTGCGGTGCTCCTGGAATACCTAGCAGCGCGCCGTGTTTGGCATGGGCAATGGCAGACTCCGGCACCGGCAGCGGATCGGCGTCGGCCGCGGCGATCAACCGGGCCGACGCCAGGTTGAGCACCGGATGCCAGGTATCGCCCACTCTCACATACAGCGCCCCGGACGATACCCCCATGACGATCCGGGCATCGCCCAGATCGGGCCGAGGCCACAGCCGGCTCATCAACAGGCAACCGACCAAAGCGATCACCGTCAATAGACAGCCCGCCGCCAGCGCACCGCGCGGCACCGGCCCGGCCCAGTCGGGCGCCGCACCCAGCAACGCTCGCTCCATGCGCCGCAGCTGATAGCGGTAGCCGCTCGCGCGCAGCCACGTCGCCGTCTGCACCGGCACAACTCTCCCTGTCGTCACCCGATCCGCCCGCTACGGTAGGCGGCCCGGCGCCACCGCTCGAACGTTCATCCACAGCCACGCAGGTTTTGCCCCGCCGCCTCGCGGGTAAAATTTCGGCGTGAATCAGCACTTCATGCGCCTTGCCGGTCGGGCCGGCGTAGGCATCGCAGCCTTGTCCGCCGCCGTCCTGCCGGTCAGTGCCCTCAGCACCGCCCCGCCCGCATGGGCCGACGACTGCCCGGATGCCGAGGTGGTGTTCGCCCGGGGAACCAACGAGGCACCCGGCCTGGGTCGGGTCGGCGACGCATTCGTGGACTCGCTGCGTCAACAAACCAGCGGCCTGAGCATCGGGACCTACGGGGTGAACTACGCAGCCAGCAAGTTGCAGCTGCACGGTGGCGACGGGGCCAACGACGTGATTTCTCACGTCAAAGCCACGGTGTCCTCCTGCCCCAGCACAAAGATCGTGCTGGGCGGCTACTCGCAGGGCGCGTCGGTGATGGACATCGTGGCCGGCGTTCCGATCGGCGGCATCAGTTGGGGCAGTTCACTGCCGCCCGAGTACGTCAGCAACATCGCGGCAGTGGTCACTTTCGGCGACATCGCCGACCGGGCCGGCGGATCGCTGCCCACCAAGAGCACCCTGCTGGGCTCGAAAGCTGTCGATTACTGCAATCCGCAGGACCCGATCTGCCACGCCGGGGCCGGCAACGAATGGAGCGGGCACACCGAGGGCTATGTGCCGTTTTATACGACACAGGGAGCGGCCTTCGCCGCGTCCAAGATCATGAATGGCATCCCGCACATGCCCGGGCAGGTGCCCGTCCCGCTGGTCCCGCAGGTGCCGGGCACCGTCCCGCAGAACCCCGCGTTGGCGCCACAGGTGCCCGGGGCCACCTCCACCCCGGTGCAGCAGCCCGTCGTCCAGGTCCACTGACGCACGGTCAATAACGCCTAACATGGGGCGGATGAGAAGGGTCTTCCTGGGTCGGTTCGCGGCCGCCGCGCTCATGGCGGCCACATTCTTGCTTGCTGCTCCGCTGGCGCCTCCGGCGCACGCGGCCTGTCCGGGTGTCGAGGTGATCTTCGCCCGTGGCACCGGTGAGCCACCCGGCCTTGGCAGGGTGGGCAACGCCCTGGTCGGGTCGCTGCGCCAACAGACCGGCCGCAGCATCGGCGCCTACGGTGTGAACTATCCGGCCAACAAGGACTTTCTGGCCGCCACCGACGGCGCCAACGACGCCAGTGACCACGTCCAGCAGATGGCCAACAACTGCCCCGACACGCGGCTGGTACTCGGCGGCTACTCCCAGGGCGCCGCCGTCATCGACATCGTCACCGCGGCACCGCTGCCCGGCCTCGGTTTCACCGAGCCGTTGCCCTCGACGGCGGCCGATCACGTCTCGGCGGTCACCCTGTTCGGCAATCCGTCGGGCCGGGCCGGCGGGTTGTTGACCGCCCTGAGCCCACAATTCGGCGGCAAGATCCTCAACCTGTGCAACGAGGGTGACCCGATCTGCTCCGACGGCAACGTGTGGAAGGCGCACCTGGGCTACGTGCCCGGACTGACCAACGAGGCCGCGAACTTCGTCGCGGGCAAGCTCTAACGGGGCGTGCGGATATCGCGGGTGATGAGATTGCGCGCGGCAAGCTGGTCATCCGGCGGATAGTCCACTCCGATCAGGGTCAAACCCTGCGGCGGCGCCGCCGCGAAATCGCTGGATCGGCTTGTCGCATCCAGAAGTTCACGACACCACTGCGGTTCTCGCCGGTGTTCACCGACGGCCAGCAGGGCACCTACCAAGGACCGCACCATCGACCAACAGAAGGCGTCGGCGCTGACCTGCGCGCTGACCAGATCCCCGTCGCGCGTCCAGTCCAGCCGTTGCAACTCCCGGATGGTGGTGGCACCTTCGCGATGACGACAGAATGCGGCAAAGTTGTGCAATCCCAGTAATTCTCGCGATGCACTGATCATCGCGTCGATGTCCAGGGAGCGCGGCCATGCGGTCACGAAACGCGCCTGCTGCGGCACCACGCCGTACGGCGCCGTCGACAGCCGATAGACGTAGTGTCGGCGCAGTGCCGAGAACCGCGCGTCGAAGCCGGCAGGCGCACGGACGACGTCGATGACCCGAACGTCGGCAGGCAGGAACCTAGCCAGCCGTCGCACCAGAGCCAGGAATTCCGGGGCGCCGGCCCGCTCGCCCCGTGAATAAGCGTTCGGTAGGGCCTCCGCAGGGACATCGGCATGGGCCACCTGCGCGGTGGCGTGCACGCCGGCGTCGGTGCGTCCGGCCGCGCGCAACCGGACCGGCGCGCGGAACACGGTCGTCAGCGCCTCATCGAGTACGCCGGCGACCGTGCGCTGTCCCGCTTGCGCCGCCCAGCCCGCGAAATCGGTTCCGTCGTAAGCGATGTCGAGCCGCAGACGGACATCCCCACTAATTCTCGGGGTTCTCCGGGGTCTCGGCGGCCTCGTCGGCGGCGGTCTCGGTGGCCTCGGTCTCGGTGGTCTCGGCGGCCTCGGTGGCCTCCTCGGCTGTCGGGCCCTCGGCCGCCTCCGGCTCCACCGCCGCCTGCGGAGCGGCCGCAGCCGCCACCGGTGCCGCCTTCTTGGAGGACTGCACCCGGCGGGCCCGGTCAGCCTCCGAGGTCACCGTCTTTTCCCGCACCAGCTCGATCACGGCCATGGGGGCGTTGTCGCCCTTACGGTTCTCGACCTTGATGATGCGGGTATAGCCGCCGTCGCGGTCGGAGAAGAACGGGCCGATCTCCGCGAACAGGGTGTGTACCACATCCTTGTCCCGGATCTTCTTGAGCACCTCACGCCGGTTGTGCAGCGTGCCCTTCTTGGCGTGGGTGATCAGCTTCTCCGCGTACGGTCGCAACGCCCGCGCCTTGGGCTCGGTGGTCTTGATCCGGCCGTGCTCGAACAACGAGGTAGCCAGGTTGGCCAGAATCGCCTTCTGGTGCGAAGACGACCCGCCGAGGCGAGGTCCCTTGGTGGGCTTGGGCATGCGACTGTCTCCTATTTGGGGCCGGCCCCCGTATCAGGTAGGGCCGGGACGGACGTCTGTTAAAGCTGTTCGGTTTCGGCGTAGTCCTGGTCGTCGTAGGCACCCTCGGTGGACCAGGTGCCGGTGGCGACGTCGTAGCCGGCGACCTCGGACGGGTCGAAGCTCGGCGGGCTGTCCTTGAGCGACAGTCCGAGCTGGTGCAGTTTGACCTTCACCTCGTCGATGGACTTCTGCCCGAAGTTACGGATGTCGAGCAGGTCGGACTCGGTGCGGGAGACCAGCTCGCCGACCGTGTGTACGCCCTCGCGCTTGAGGCAGTTGTAGGAGCGGACTGTCAGGTCCAGGTCGTCGATGGGCAGCGCAAAGGAGGCGATGTGGTCCGCCTCGGCCGGCGACGGCCCGATCTCGATGCCCTCGGCCTCCACGTTGAGTTCGCGTGCCAGACCGAACAATTCGACCAGCGTCTTACCGGCCGAGGCCAGCGCGTCGCGGGGGGTGATCGAGCTCTTGGTCTCGACGTCCAGGATCAGCTTGTCGAAGTCGGTGCGCTGCTCGACACGGGTGGCGTCCACCTTATAGGTCACCTTGAGCACCGGGGAGTAGATGGAATCGACTGGGATGCGGCCGATTTCGGCACCCGAGGCCCGGTTCTGCACGGCCGGCACGTAACCGCGGCCGCGCTCAACGACGAGCTCGACCTCGAGCTTGCCCTTGTCGTTCAGGGTGGCGATGTGCATCGAGGGGTTGTGCACGGTGACGCCGGCGGGCGGCACGATGTCACCCGCAGTGACCTCACCCGGGCCCTGCTTGCGCAGGTACATGGTGACCGGCTCGTCCTCCTCGGAGGAGACCACCAAGCTCTTGAGGTTCAGGATGATGTCGGTGACATCTTCCTTGACGCCGGGCACGGTGGTGAACTCGTGCAGGACGCCGTCGATGCGAATGCTGGTGACGGCCGCGCCGGGGATCGACGACAGCAGCGTACGACGCAGCGAATTGCCAAGGGTGTAACCGAATCCCGGCTCCAGCGGTTCGATGACGAACTGGGACCGGTTGTCGGCGACGATGTCCTCGGACAGGGTGGGCCGCTGAGAGATCAGCATGGTGTTTCTTTTTCTCCTTCTCGGCACCCGCTATTTGATGCCGTTCAGTGTTCCGTTCCGGCGGATGCCGGCCCGGAAGCCTGGTGTTACTTCGAGTAGAACTCGACGATCAGCTGCTCGGTGAGCGGGACGTCGATCTGGGTGCGCTCGGGCAGCTGGTGGATCAGGATGCGTTGCCGCTCCCCGACCACCTGCAGCCAGCTCGGGATCGGGCGGTCGCCCGCGGTCTCCCGCGCGATCTGGAACGGCACCGTGTTCAGCGACTTATCCCGCACATCGATGATGTCGTACTGCGACACCCGGTAGCTGGGCACGTTGACGTGCACGCCGTTGACCGAGAAGTGCCCGTGGCTGACGAGCTGGCGGGCCATCCGGCGGGTACGCGCCAACCCGGCGCGGTACACGACGTTGTCCAGCCGGCTTTCCAGGATTCGCAGCAGTTCCTCACCGGTCTTGCCGGAATGGCGGACTGCCTCTTCGTAGTAGCGACGGAACTGCTTCTCCATCACGCCGTAGGTGAAGCGCGCCTTCTGCTTCTCCTGCAGCTGCTGGCGGTATTCGCTTTCCTTGACCCGGGCACGGCCGTGCTGGCCGGGCGGGTAGGGCCGCTTCTCGTACGACTGGTCGCCACCGACGAGGTCGGTACCCAGCCGGCGTGACTTGCGAGTGACGGGTCCGGTGTAACGAGCCATGGGTATGTCCTCCTAGACCTAGACGCGCCGACGCTTGGGCGGACGGCAGCCGTTGTGCGGCTGAGGGGTGACGTCAGAGATCGCGCCCACCTCCAGGCCGGCGGCCTGCAGCGACCGGATCGCGGTCTCGCGGCCCGAACCCGGGCCCTTGACGAACACGTCGACCTTGCGCACGCCGTGCTCCTGGGCCTTGCGGGCGGCGTTCTCGGCGGCCAGCTGGGCAGCGAACGGGGTGGACTTGCGGGAGCCCTTGAAGCCGACGTGACCCGACGAGGCCCAGGCGATGACATTGCCCTGCGGGTCGGTGATCGTCACGATCGTGTTGTTGAAGGTGCTCTTGATGTGGGCGGCGCCGTGCGGGATGTTCTTCTTTTCCCGCCTGCGGGTCTTCTGTCCCTTCTTGGCGGACGTTGCCTGCCCTTTTTTTCCTGGTGGCATCGGGTTCTACCTGGCCTTCTTCTTGCCTGCGATGGTGCGCTTGGGGCCTTTACGGGTCCGCGCATTGGTCTTGGTCCGCTGGCCGCGCACGGGCAGGCCGCGACGGTGCCGCAGACCCTGGTAGCAGCCGATTTCGATCTTGCGACGAATGTCGGCCTGCACCTCGCGGCGCAGGTCACCCTCGATCTTCAGGTTCGCTTCGATGTAGTCGCGCAGATGAGTCAGCTGGTCGTCGGTCAGGTCCTTAGTGCGCAGGTCCTTATCGATGCCGGTGGCCGCCAGAATCTCGTTCGAGCGGGTGCGGCCGATGCCGAAAATGTAAGTCAGCGCGATCTCCATCCGCTTGTCACGCGGCAGATCGACGCCTACTAGTCGAGCCATAGGTGGCGTTTCCTCTTTCTCAGCGGAGGTCTTTTCCCAGTCCGTTCCCGCACCCCGAATTGGGTCTCCCTCGAAGGGCTAGCGGGGCCCGGCCTCCGTCCGGGCGTGTCTGAGCGACGTATTCACTCAGTGGTGCTGGGAGGTCAGCATTCAGTTGTATTAGGGCGGCCTGGTCAGCCTTGCCGCTGCTTGTGGCGCGGGTCGGAGCAGATCACCATGACCCGTCCATGCCGACGGATCACCCTGCACTTGTCACAGATCGGCTTGACGCTCGGGTTCACCTTCACGGCAGTCTCGGTCCTGTTCTTTGGTCTCTGGGTGTTTCGTTACTTGTAGCGGTACACAATGCGGCCCCGGGAAAGGTCGTAAGGAGACAACTCCACCACCACCCGGTCCTCGGGCAGGATGCGGATGTAGTGCTGCCGCATCTTGCCGCTGATGTGGGCGAGCACCTTGTGGCCGTTTTCCAGCTCAATGCGAAACATCGCATTGGGCAGGGGCTCGACCACGCGGCCCTCGACCTCGATGGCACCGTCCTTCTTGGCCATTACTTTTCGGGGATCCTCTACTTTTCGTCCGTACCTGGTTTGGCGCAGCAGCCGTCCGAACTACAAAACGTGAGCCGATAATGGAAATTCCCGAAGGAAATTCAGACAGGGCACGCCAAGAGTCGGCACGGACGCCGCACCGTTGGTCCACGATACCCGCAGCCCGGCGTCCGACGCAAAAGCGCTCGGATCACGGCGGGAGTGGAACCGCAGAGGAATACGCCGCACCGTCGTGCCGGTTGGAGCGATCATGACCGCTTCTGCTGACAGCAAGCCCGATCTCGGCCGGTTCGGATCCTTCGGACGCGGCGTCACACCTGCCCAGGCGAAGGACATCGAAGCGCTCGGCTACGGGGCGGTCTGGGTGGGCGGGTCCCCGCCGGCCGAGCTCGATTGGGTGGAGCCGATCCTGGAAGCCACGACGACGCTGCAGGTGGCGACGGGCATCGTCAACATCTGGACCGCTCCGGCCAAGCCGGTCGCCGAATCGTTTCACCGTATTGACAAGGCCTACCCCGGCCGTTTCCTGCTCGGCATCGGCGTCGGCCATCGCGAGGTGGTCGACGAGTACCGCAAGCCGATAGACGCCCTCACCGACTATCTCGACCGACTCGACGACTACGGGGTCCCCGCCAACCGCCGGGTGGTGGCCGCGCTGGGGCCGCGAGTCCTCCAGCTCTCCGCGCAACGCAGCGCCGGCGCGCACCCGTATCTGACCACGCCGGAGCACACCGCCTCCGCGCGAGAGCTGATCGGCCCCTCGGCGTTCCTGGCCCCCGAACACAAGGTAGTGCTCACCACCGACCCCGATCGGGCCCGCTCTGTCGGGCGCAAAGCCCTCGACATCTATCTCAACCTCGCCAACTACCTGAACAACTGGAAGCGGCTGGGCTTCAGCGACGAGGATCTGGCCAAACCCGGCAGCGACCGGCTGGTCGATTCCGTGGTCGCCTACGGACCGACCGACGCCATCGCGGCACGGCTGCGCGAGCATCTCGACGCCGGAGCCGACCACGTGCCCGTGCAGGTGCTCACGCGCAGTCACGACCTGGTACCAGCGCTGGCCGAATTGGCCCAAGCGCTCGGGCTGTGAAAACGGGTATAGGAACCAGCGATGACTGAATCCGTTTCACTCAAGCCCGACCTGGGCAAGTTCGGCGTCTGGCTGGGAAGCCGCAGCATTGCCCCGGAGTTGGCCGCCGAGATCGAGTCGCTGGGATTTGGCGCCGCCTGGATTGGTGCCTCACCAGACGCCGAGTTGGAGTGGGTCGAACCCGCACTGGCGCAGACCAAGACGCTGCAGTTGGCGACCGGCATCGTGAACATCTGGAGTGCGCCGGCCGCTGAGGTCGCCAAGTCCTATCAGCGCATCGAAGAAGCGCATCCAGGCAGGTTCCTGCTGGGCGTCGGGGTGGGCCACCCCGAGCACACCGAGCAGTATCAGAAGCCCTACGACGCACTGGTGTCCTACCTCGACGGGCTGGACGGCGGGATGGTGCCGACCAGCCGCCGCGTCCTTGCCGCACTCGGGCCCCGGGTGTTGCGGCTGGCGGCCGAACGCAGCGCGGGCGCGCACCCGTACCTGACCACGCCCGAGCACACCGGCACCGCCCGCCACCTGCTGGGCAACACGGTGTTTCTGGCTCCCGAACACAAGGTCGTGCTCACTTCCGATGCCGCCGAAGCGCGTGCCGTCGGTCGCAAGTTCGTCGACTTCTATCTGGGCCTGAGCAACTACGTCAACAACTGGCTGCGTCTGGGATTCACCGACGAGGACGTGCGCAAGCCGGGTAGCGATCGGTTGATCGACGCCCTGGTCGCCTATGGCACCCCCGACGAGATCGCACGCCGCCTCAACGAGCACTTGGACGCCGGCGCCGACCACGTCGCTGTCCAGGTGCTGGGATCCTCGCGCCCGGAGAACCTGGTGCCCGAGCTCACCGAACTGGCAGGGGCGCTCGGCCTCACCGGTTAGGGTTTGTAGCCATGCGGCTGCTAGTCACCGGGGGGGCGGGCTTTATCGGGGCGAATTTCGTGCACAGCGCGGTGCGCGAACACCCCGAGGACTCCGTGACGGTCCTCGACGCACTGACCTACGCGGGACGCCGGGAATCGCTGGCCGACGTCGCGGACTCCATCAAACTGGTCGAGGGCGACATCTGCGACACCGAACTGGTTTCGGCGCTGGTCGCCGAATCCGACGCCGTCGTCCATTTCGCGGCCGAATCCCACGTCGACAACGCGCTGGACAACCCGGAGCCGTTCCTGCACACCAACGTGGTGGGCACCTTCACCATTCTGGAGGCGGTCCGCCGCAACGGGGTGCGGCTGCATCACATCTCCACCGACGAGGTGTACGGCGACCTGAAGCTCGACGACCCGCAGCGGTTCACCGAATCCACGCCCTACAACCCGTCGAGCCCGTACTCGGCGACCAAGGCCGGCAGCGACATGCTGGTGCGCGCCTGGGTGCGGTCCTACGGCGTGCGCGCGACGCTGTCGAACTGCTCCAACAACTACGGGCCGTTCCAGCACATCGAGAAGTTCATCCCGCGCCAGATCACCAACGTGCTCACCGGGCGGCGGTGCAAGTTGTACGGCAGCGGCCACAACGTGCGCGACTGGATCCATGTCGAGGACCACAACAGCGCCGTTCGCCGAATCCTGGAGAAGGGCGAATCCGGGCGTACCTACCTGATCAGTTCGGAGGGCGAGCGGGACAACTTGACCGTACTGCGCACGCTGCTGCAGTTGATGGGCCGCGATCCCGACGACTTCGACCACGTCACCGACCGCGTCGGCCACGACCTGCGCTATGCCATCGATCCGTCCCTGCTCTACAACGAATTAGGTTGGGCGCCAAAGCACACCGATTTCGAAGAAGGGCTACGCGCCACCATCGACTGGTATCGCGACAACGAATCGTGGTGGCGGCCGGTCAAAGACGCCGCCGAGGCCCGATACGAGAAGCGTGGTCAGTGAGATGAAAGTTCGCGAACTCAAGATCCCGGGCGCCTGGGAGATCACCCCTACCATCCACGGCGACCCCCGCGGCATGTTCTTCGAGTGGCTCACCGACAAGGGGTTCAACGACTTCGCCGGTCACAGTTTGGATGTGCGGCAGGCCAACTGCTCGGTGTCCGCGGCCGGTGTCTTGCGCGGCCTGCACTTCGCCGAACTGCCACCAAGCCAGGCCAAGTACGTCACCTGCGTGCGGGGCGCGGTGTTCGACGTGGTCGTCGACATCCGGGAAGGCTCACCGACATTCGGGCAATGGGATTCGGTGCTGCTAGACGACCAAGATCGCCGGACTGTCTACATCTCCGAAGGACTGGCCCACGGTTTCCTCGCGCTGCAAGACAATTCGACGGTCATGTATCTGTGCTCAACGGAGTACAACCCCCGGCGCGAGCACACCATCTGCGCCACCGATCCGGCGATCGGAGTCGACTGGCCGCTGGTGGACGGCGCCCCGGCGAGCCTGTCCGACCGTGATGCCGCGGCACCCAGCTTCGCCGACGTGAGAGCCTCCGGCCTACTCCCCACCTGGCAACAGGCCGAGGAATTCGCCGCCGGCCTGCGCCGCGGCGGCCACGGCGTCTGACACTGCATCTATGCGGCGGGAGCAACCGCCATCCATACTGCTTGTCGACACGTGCTGTGCTGATCACTCAAAGGAGACTCTGGTGAAGCGTGAGCTATTGATCGCTGTGGGCGCGGCGACCCTCGTCGCGAGCATGACCGGATGCTCCCAAGACGAGAAGTCGTCCGGGACCTCGTCAAGCTCGTCCGCCAGCTCGGGGACCTCATCGAGCGCGGCCGCATCCCCCAGCGCTGCCGCCTCCCCCGCCGCGGCCGGTGAAACAAGGGTGATCATCGGCGGCCAGGCCCAACCTGTCAGCGGACCGGTGGTGTGCGAGACGAACCAGGGCAAGTTCTCCATCGCGATCGGCGACATCATCACCGGCGTGATCGTCGGCCTGGAGCAGGACGGGTCCACCGTCCGCAGCGCCGGCCTGGGCACGGTCGACGGGGTGGTCCTGAGCTTCACCGAAGGCGCTCCCGGCAATAGCGCCAAGGCAACCAAGAACGGCAACGCCTATCAAATCACCGGCACCGCAACAGGTGTGGACAACGCCGGGCAACAGGTCAGCAAGACCTTTGAGGTCGACGCCACCTGCCCCTAGGCGGCGTGGAAGTCGATGAGTCGGATGCCGAGCGCGTCTTCGGCTGCGCTGGTGTGGACGAAGGTGTAGATCGGTGGTGCGGCGGATCGGTAGCGGGCGTCGGTGGGGGTGATGAATTCGGTGGTGTGTACGCCGTTGGCGTCGTGGGTGGTGACGCGCCAGCCGGGTGATTCTTTGGCGTAGTTGCAGCGTTCGCAGAGGCCTTGGCCGTTGGTGGCGGTGGTGGTGCCGCCGTGTGCGACGGGGGTGATGTGGTCGCGGTGGCGGATGGGGGCGTCGCAGTAGGGGGTGCGGCAGGTTTGGTCGCGCAGGTTGATGAACTCGGCCAGCGCGCGGGGGAAGGCTCGGGCGCGTGATTCCATGGCCACCAGTGCGCCGGTGGTGGGGTTGGCGTAGAGGCGGCGCAGGCTGGTCAGCGCGGTGGCATCGGCGTGCGCGGCGGTCAGCCAGCGGCGGGCTACCTCGGCGGGGATGGGGCCGTAGCCCTCGACGGTGGCGGGGTCGTTGTCGTTGCCGAGCAGGGCGCGGTCGGAGATGACGACGTTCAGGGCGATCGAGGCCGCAGTGGTGGCCGGGGTGGCGGTGATGCGCTCGACCAGGGTGTCGGCCATGACCTGGCCGCGGGTGCGGCCATCTGAGGTGGTGTCGGCGGCGCGGCGCAGCGCGGCATAGACCCCGACGCCCTGGGCCAGGGGTAGCAGGGCGTTGACCCGGGTCATGTTGTCCGGAGCCGGGCGGATGGTGACGGTGCGGTCTTCGACGGCGTGGGCGGCGCGATCGACCACGGCTTGTGCGTCAAGGCGGTAGGCGATTTTCTGGGCCGCGGCGGTGATGCGTTTGTCGCCCCACCCCGCGAGCTGGTCTGCCGCGGCGCATAGTTCGCGGTCCAGCTCGCGGCGGTCCTCGAGGTCCAGGCAGGCCGATTCGCGCACGATCAGGGTGGCTCGCCATTCGGTGAGCGCGCCTTGTTCCAGGGCGGCCAGGGTGCAGGGCATCTCGTGCACCAGGGCTTTGGCCAATCCCAGGTGCCGGCCTCCGCGTGCGGGGGAATCGTGGCGGGCCAACGCGACTTCGCTGGCCACCCCCCGGCCCCGTTTGGCAGCGGGTACCCCCGCCGCCGACTCCGCCGCGCGCCGGGCCGCATCCAGCGCGGCCGCCGCGCGGGCCTGCCCTGCGGCCGCAGCGGACTTGACTAGCTCCAACTGTCCGATGCGCGCGACCAGTTCCGCCTCGGTGGCGGCAGGGTCGACCCGCGAGAACCAATCGAGTTCGAACACATGTTCGATACTATCACACTCCGCCGTCCGAAACTTACGAGCCGGCTGAAATAGTGAGCACCCCGCCGTTATGCGCCTCTCACCCCGGGATCTCGTCGCGACCATCAATGGAGCACCGGTTCAGGACAACGGGCTACGGCCGCGAGGGCGCTGGCCTCAGCCCGACGGCGAAGCCGGCGTGCAGATCAACAGATGGGCCGGCAGGTGACTCCGGTCCAGTCGGCGGTGCTCGACAGCGAGTCCGGCGCGGCGCAGAGTCTCCATGACCTCGGCCACCGGACGGAGATGAAACCCGTGTCTGGTGGTCGGCAACGCCGCCATCACGTCGGGGTCGGCCAGTCCGACCACGATGCGGCCCGATCTGGAGACCACCCGGGCAAGTTCGGCGAACGCGCGATCCAATTCGGCGACGAAGTAGATGGTGTTGACGGTGATCACGCCACTGAGCTGTCCATCGTCGAAAGGCAGCTGGGTCAGGGATCCCTGCTGCAATGTCAGGTGTCCCCCCGCGATCTCACGCCGGTACCGACGCGCCGCACGAGCCAGCATCGTGTCCGAAATCTCGACACCGTGTACCAGGTCCGGCGGGTTGACGCTGTCAAGCAAGAGTTGCAGCCCGACCGCGCCCCCGAATCCGACATCGGCCACCTCACCTGCCGTTCGGGGTTGCAGCGCCTGCACCGCCGCGGCCACGAAGGCCCGGTTGCCACGATTGAGCAGCATGCCGATGAACCGCCCGCGCAGCCCGCTCGGATGGCCGAGCTGCTTGGCGATGCCAGCCATGACGGCGTCCCGGACGGTCATCTCACGAAGGTACGCCACGGGTTCGGCGACCGGCTCGTGCCAGGGCTGCTTGCCAGTGCACCGCACAATTACTAGGATATGCAAGTATCCTTCTGACTAACTGATTATTCGACTCTTGGGACAACCATGACCTCGCAGATTCCGCACTTCATCGACGGGCAGCGCACCGGCGGCTCCTCCACCCGCACCGCCGACGTTCTCAACCCAAGCACCGGTGAGGTGCAGGCCATCGTCCCGATGGCCAACCAGGCCGATATCGACGCCGCGGTAGCCTCTGCCGCCGAGGCCCAAAAGGGCTGGGCCGCTTGGAATCCGCAGCGCCGCGCCCGGGTGTTGATGAGATTCGTCGACCTGGTCAACAAGAACATCGACGAGCTGGCCGAGCTGCTGTCCCTCGAACACGGCAAGACGGTGGCGGACGCTAAAGGCGACGTCCAGCGTGGCATCGAGGTGATCGAATTCTGCATCGGCATCCCGCACCTGTTGAAAGGCGACTACACCGAGGGCGCCGGCCCGGGCATCGACGTCTACTCGCTGCGCCAGCCACTCGGCGTGGTTGCGGGCATCACCCCGTTCAACTTCCCGGCGATGATTCCGCTGTGGAAGGCCGGACCGGCCCTGGCATGCGGGAATGCGTTCGTGCTCAAGCCAAGCGAACGTGACCCGTCGGTCCCCGTGCGGCTGGCCGAACTGTTCCTCGAAGCCGGCCTGCCACCGGGCGTGTTCCAGGTGGTCCACGGTGACAAGGAAGCCGTCGACGCGATCCTGCAGCACCCCGACATCCAGGCGGTGGGTTTCGTCGGCAGTTCCGACATCGCCCAGTACATCTACAGCCAATCCGCCGCCACTGGAAAACGTTCGCAGTGTTTCGGCGGCGCCAAGAACCACATGATCGTCATGCCCGACGCCGACCTAGATCAGGCCGTCGACGCGCTGATCGGAGCCGGTTACGGCAGCGCCGGCGAACGCTGCATGGCGATCAGTGTCGCCGTCCCGGTCGGTGAACAGACCGCGGACCGATTGCGCGCCAGGCTGATCGAGCGCATCAACGGCCTGCGTGTCGGACACAGTCTGGACCCCAAGGCCGATTACGGCCCGCTGGTCACCGAGGCCGCGCTGACCCGGGTGCGCGACTACATCGGCCAGGGCGTGGAGGCCGGCGCCGAACTGGTCATTGACGGACGCGAACGCGCAAGCGACGACCTGACTTTCGGTGACGCCAATCTCGAAGGCGGCTTCTTCATCGGCCCCACCCTGTTCGATCACGTCACGCCAGAGATGTCCATCTACACCGACGAGATCTTCGGACCGGTGCTGTGCATCGTCCGCGCCCACGACTACGAAGAGGCACTGCGGTTGCCGTCCAAGCACGAATACGGCAACGGCGTGGCGGTGTTCACCCGCGACGGCGACACCGCACGGGACTTCGTCGCCCGGGTCCAGGTAGGCATGGTCGGCGTCAACGTCCCGATCCCAGTTCCAGTGGCATACCACACGTTCGGCGGTTGGAAGCGGTCCGGCTTCGGCGACCTCAACCAGCACGGCCCAGCGTCGATCCAGTTCTACACCAAGGTCAAGACCGTCACATCGCGCTGGCCGTCCGGTATCAAAGACGGTGCCGAATTCGTCATTCCCACAATGAATTAGCGATCATGTTCACTCTCAACGACGAAGAACGGGTGATCACCGAGACGGCGGCAGCCTTCGCCGACAAGCGGATGGCCCCGTATGCACTGGAATGGGATGCCACTAAACACTTCCCGACCGACGTGCTGCACGAAGCCGCCGAGCTGGGGATGGCGGCGATCTATTGCCGTGACGACGTGGGCGGCAGCGGGTTACGCCGCCTGGACGGGGTACGGATCTTCGAACAGTTGGCCATCGCCGACCCGGTCACCGCCGCGTTCCTGTCCATCCACAACATGTGCGCCTGGATGATCGACAGCTTCGGCACCGACGAACAGCGCAAGGTCTGGGTGCCGCGACTGGCGACCATGGACGTCATCGCCAGCTACTGTCTGACCGAGCCCGGCGCGGGGTCGGACGCGAGCGCGTTGAGCACCCGTGCGGTCAAGCAGGGTTCCGATTACGTGCTGGACGGCGTCAAGCAGTTCATCTCCGGCGCGGGGGCGTCCGACGTCTACGTGGTGATGGCACGCACCGGCAGCGACGGCCCGCGCGGCATCTCGGCGTTCGTCATCGAAAAAGACACTCCTGGGCTGAGTTTCGGCGCGATGGAGGAGAAGATGGGCTGGCATGCCCAGCCCACCGCACAGGTGATTCTGGACGGTGTGCGGATCCCGGCCGACGCCATGCTCGGCGGTGCCGACGGTGAGGGCACCGGGTTCGGTATCGCGATGAACGGCCTCAACGGCGGCCGGCTCAACATCGCCGCCTGCTCGCTGGGCGGCGCGCAGTCCGCGTTCGACAAGGCCGGCGCCTATGTCCGCGAGCGTCAGGCATTCGGCTCCGCCCTGCTCGACGAACCCACCATCCGCTTCACCCTTGCCGACATGGCCACCGGACTGGAGACATCGCGAATGATGTTGTGGCGGGCCGCGACTGCGCTGGACGATGACGCCGCCGATAAGGTCGAGCTGTGCGCGATGGCCAAACGCTATGTCACCGACACCTGCTACGAGGTGGCCGACAAGGCGCTACAGCTGCACGGCGGCTACGGCTACCTGCGGGAGTACGGTTTGGAGAAGATCGTCCGCGACCTGCGGGTGCATCGGATCCTGGAAGGAACCAACGAAATCATGCGGGTGGTCGTCGGCCGGGCCGAAGCCGCACGCTTTCGGGCCAGCGCCTAGAGGGGCACCATGACAACACGTCTTGCGATCGCGTTCCTGGGGCTGGGCAATATGGGCGCGCCGATGGCAGCCAATCTGATCGGCGCGGGCCATCTGGTGCGCGGCTACGATCCGGTACCGACGGCCGCAAGCGCCGCCGCCGACAAGGGTGTCACAGTGTTCGGCACCCCCAGCGAGGCGGTGGCCGATGCCGATGTCGTGATCACCATGCTGCCCAACGGCGATGTGGTCAAACGCTGCTACGCCGAAGTGCTGCCCGCCGCGCGCCCCGGGGCGTTGTTCATCGACAGCTCCACCATCTCGGTCAACGACGCCCGGGAGGCGCACGAGCTGGCCGGTTCGCACGGGATGGCGCAACTCGACGCACCAGTGTCCGGTGGCGTCAAGGGAGCGACGGCCGGGACATTGGCTTTCATGGTCGGCGGCGAGCCCGACGCCCTGGAACGCGCCCGCCCGGTGCTAAAACCGATGGCGGGCAAGGTGATTCACTGCGGCGATGCCGGAGCCGGTCAGGCCGCCAAAGTGTGCAACAACATGGTGCTGGCGGTGCAGCAGATCGCGATCGGCGAGGCGTTCGTGTTAGCCGAGAAGCTCGGCCTGTCGGCGCAGTCGCTGTTCGACGTGATCACCGGGGCGACCGGCAACTGCTGGGCGGTACACACCAATTGCCCTGTGCCAGGACCGGTTCCGACGTCCCCGGCCAACAACGACTTCAAGCCCGGCTTCGCGGCGGCGCTGATGAACAAGGACCTGAGGTTGGCGATGGACGCAGTCGCCTCGACCGGTTCGGCCGCGCCCCTTGGCAGCCACGCCGCCGAGATCTACGCCAAATTCGCCGCCTCCCAACCCGATAAGGACTTCAGCGCGGTCATCGAAATGCTGCGGGGCGGCTGAGTCACCGAACACCTCGAGACCGAAAGTGCGGCCGGCCATTCGGCGGCGCGCACTCCGATCAGCGCCTCCACCCGCCGACTACGTCAACCCGTCGAGGCCCAACAGCAACCCTCCGGCTCCGGCGACACCACTGGGACCTGGTGTGCCACCAACCCCACCACTGCCGCCGTTGCCACCGTTACCGATCAGCACGGCATTACCACCAGCCCCACCCTTGCCGCCGGGCACCGCACCCAGAGCAACTCCACCGGCGCCGCCAGACCCGCCGTCGCCGAACAATCCGGCCTTGCCGCCGGCGCCGCCGACCCCACCAATGCTGCTCAGACCGCCGGCCCCGCCGGCCCCACCGTTGCCGGAGAGAAGGCCGGCATCGCCGCCGGCTCCCCCTTGACCTCCCGTGCTGGCTACGCCTGTAGCGCCACCGCCGGCCCCGCCGCTACCACCCGACCCGAGTAGCGTCCCGGCGCCTCCCGCCCCGCCGGTTCCGCCGATGCCAGCTGCCCCGGTGGCGACCCCGCCGACCCCGCCGATCCCACCGGTTCCGCCTTTGCCGGTCCCGAGCCCACCGACCCCGCCGGCCCCGCCGGTGCCGAACAGGCCGCCGGCACCACCTGCGCCGCCCGTACCGCCCAGCGCCCCTCCGAACCCGCCGGCTCCTCCGGCCCCGCCCCGTCCGAATAACAATCCACCGGCCCCGCCGGCCCCACCCGGTTGGGCGCTGCTGTTGCCGGCGGTGCCACCGGCCCCACCGTTGCCGAACAAGCCCGCGGCTCCTCCAGCACCGCCCGCGACGCCGACCGCGCCGGATCCGCCCGCGCCACCGTTGCCCATCAACCACCCGCCGGCCCCATCGGCCGCACCCGACCCCGGCGCGCCGTCAGCGCCGTTGCCGATCAGCGGGCGTCCGGTCGCCGCCAAGAAGGGCGCGTTGATCGCGTTGAGCAACGGGCTGGTGATCGACGCGGCACTGGCCGCCTCAGCAGATGCGTATGACTCCGCGCCCGCCGTCAAGAGCTGCACAAACTGGTCATGGAATGTCGCCGCCTGCGCACTGAAGCCCTGAAAAGCTCGACCGTGCGCCTCGAACACCGCTGCTATCGCCGCGGACACCTCGTCGGCACCCGAGGCCAACACGGTGGTCGTACGCGCCGCCGCGGCCGCATTCGCCGCGCTGAGAGTCGAGTTCACCCCGGCCAGCTCCGTGGCCGCTACGCCGAGGAACTCGGGCAGCACATTTACAAATGACATCAGACACCTTCCCGAATAGGCTCATGATTCATTCGCGACGGCAACCCAGAGAGCACCAGATTTCGACGCCGTCGAGTCAGCAGCGGATTCGATCGGCAAATACGGGTGTGAAACCGCGTTTTGCCGATAGTTGACGTGCGTTTTTGCCCGCCGCACCGGCTGAGTCAGAAGTCCCCCGCGTTGCGCCGTAACGTCTCGATAGACGACACCAACGCCCGCGACTCGGCCGCGTCGATCCCGATATCGGCGAACACCTGCTCGTTGAGCGTCACCGTGGCGTCCTCGACCGTCGAGCGGCCCAGCTCGGTAATCTGGACGAGCGTGGTGCGCCCGTCGGTCGGGTGCGGCGCCCGCTGCACCAGACCGTCTGCTTCCAGCCGCCGGATCGCATGCGTGACGCTGGTGACGTGCACCTGCAGTCGATCCGACGCCTTAGTGATCGGCAGCGCCCCGGTGCGGCTGAACGCCAGTAGCCGCAGCAACTCGTAGCGGGAGAAGCTCAGATCGTAGGGACGCAGCGCGGACTCGACGCGGGCCAACAGGATCTGGTGCGCGCGCATCACCGATGTCACCGCGACCATGCCCTGCGAGACATCGCCCCATCCCGCACGCTCCCAATTGGTCCGCGCCGCAGCGATGGGATCGCGCTTCGCAGAGTCAGCCACGTCCCTTTCTTACCGCACCGGGCACGTTACATCGAACGTTCCAGCAGAACCTGACCGCTGTCGGCGGCGACCACCTGCACCGCGGCGATCTGCTCCATCGGGGTCGAGATGCTGCCGGCCGGGGTGGCGCTGTGACCGGGTTCGGCCACCCAAGTCGCCAGTCGAGTGTGGCTGCCGTCGCGGCCCACCACCACCATGGCCAGGGTGTCGTGCGGGGCGTCGGGCGGCGCCAGGCAGAAGCACTTCAGGTTGATGAAGGTCCCCCAATTTTCGCTGGACAGGGAGATCGTTGACGTCAGCAGCTTGGTGCCGACCTGAGCCATCGGCTGTGCCGAGGTGGTCGACTGAGAATGCGCGGCGACATAGCCGTTGACCCCCAACAGGACACCGATGCCCAGCACCACCGCCGCTGCGGCGGAAGCCAACCAGATCAGCCGGGTGCGACGGCGCCGCCAGCGCACCATCTCCAACAGCGACGGCAGCAACTCCGGTTCCGTCGGCGCCGGTCCAGCCTCGTTGATGGCGGCCACGTCGTCGCGGCTCAGCTGCGATAGCAACGCCGGAATGCCGCCGAGTTCGGCGACGGCTTCGCGGCAGGACGGGCATTCGGCCAGATGCGTCTCGAATTCGCGCCGCTCGGCGCTCGACAGCGACCCCAACACGTAAGCGGCATCCCACGTCGCGTAGCGGTGCGTGTCGCCGGAATGTTCTTGCCTCACCGGACCCGTCATGTCGTCCACCTCCTGTCAAGCTTCAGCGTTCGGGGTCGCGTCATCGCGTGACTCCCAGTTCCTGCAAAGTGAGCCGAAGAGCGCGCACAGCGTAGTGCAAGCGCGACTTCACGGTTCCCTCCGCGATATTCAGATCGTTGGCGATTTGTGCTGTGGTCCAGCCCCGGTAGTAGGACCGCTCGATCACGGCCCGGTGTTCGACGGACAGCTGAGCCATCGCCTCGGCGATCAGCAGCCGGTCCAGCGCCGCATTCACCTCATCCGGCGTGGACTGCTCGGGCGCACCGTTCTCGTCGGTCGAGCCGACGACGTTGCGGAACCGCGCGCTGCGGCGGTCGTCGATGATCATGTTGCGGGCGACGGTGAACAACCAGGCCCGAGCCGAGCGCTCGGTGTCGCCGATCACTTCAGGATGCTGCCACGCCCGCAACAGCGTCTCCTGTACGACGTCCTCGGACTGGCTGGCGTCGCCGGTCAACCGCAACGCATACCGCCACAGCACGGCCGCATGCTCGTCGTAAAGAGCTTTCATCAGAGCGGCTTCAGCAGCTCCGGTACCGGCCACACGAGCCACCCGATCACCTCCCGCATACTCTACGAGTCGCGTCGAGGATTGGTTCAAACCGTGAGTATCCGCGGGCCGTCCTCGGTGACCGCCACGGTGTGTTCCCAATGCGCGGCGCGCGAGCCGTCGACGGTGGTGACCGTCCACTGGTCGTCGAGGATGACGGTCTTTCCCGTCCCCAGCGTCAGCATCGGCTCGATGGCCAGCACTGAACCGACCGCCAGGGTGGGACCCCGCCCGGGCGAACCTTCGTTGGGCAAGAAGGGATCCATGTGCATCTGCCGGCCGATGCCGTGGCCGCCGTAGCCCTCGACGATCCCGAACCGGCGGTCGTAGCGGGCCGCGGCGGCGTGCGTGCCGGTTTCGATGGCGTGCGCAACGTCGGTCAGCCGGTTGCCGACGACCATCGCAGCGATCCCGGCTTCCAATGAATCCCGGGTGGCCTGCGAAAGGGCCGCGTCGGCGGGGATCAGGTTGCCGACGCCGAAGGTGACGGCCGCGTCGCCGTGCCAGCCGTCCAGTACCGCGCCGCAATCGATGCTCACCAGGTCCCCGGGTACCAGAACTTCGGCGGCGGACGGGATGCCGTGCACGACGCGGTCGTTGACCGATGCGCAGATCGAGGCCGGGTAGCCGTGATAACCGAGGAAGGACGGAATGGCGCCGGCCTCTCGGATCACCGACTCGGCGATCTCGTCGAGGCCAAGCGTGGACGCGCCGGCCACCGCGGCCGATTGCACGGCTTTGAGGGCGGCCGCGACGATCGCCCCGGCCGCGGCCATTGCATCGAGCTCACCGGCAGTGCGCTGCGGTACCACCTTGCGGCCCCGCAGCCGTGCCAGGGCGCCCACGGCTACTGGCCCAGAGCTTGCAACGCGCGGGCGAAGACCTCGTCCAAACTACCGACGGCGTCGACAGTCTTCAGTTCGCCGCTGTAGTAGTCCAACAGTGGGGCGGTTTCTTCGCGGTAGACCTTCATCCGGTTACGGATGACCTCTTCGGTGTCGTCGGCGCGGCCGCGGCCCGTCAGCCGGGTCAGCAGCTCGTCCTCGGAGACCCGGAACTCGACGACCGCATCGATGTCGGTTCCCCGGCGCTCCAGCATCTCGTGCAGCGCCTTGGCCTGCTCCACCGAACGCGGGTAGCCATCGAGGATGAAACCGTTCGCGGCGTCCGGGTCATTGAGCCGGTCGTCGACCAGTTCGTTGGTCAGCGAGGACGGCACCAGGTCGCCGGCGTCGAGGTAGCGCTTGGCCTCGACGCCCAACTTGGTGCCCTGCTGGATATTGCTGCGGAACAGTTCACCGGTGGAGATATGCGGGATCCCCAACTTTTCGGCCAGCTTCTCGGCTTGCGTGCCCTTGCCCGCCCCAGGCGGCCCCAGCAATACCACTCTCACTTGAGGAACCCTTCATAGTTGCGCTGCATGAGCTGACTCTCGATCTGCTTGACCGTATCCAACCCGACGCCAATCATGATCAGAACCGCGGTACCCCCGAAGGGTAGATTCTGGATCCCGCCGCTGTTGCCGATCTGCAGGAACAGGTTGGGCAACACCGAGATGACACCGAGGTAGATCGAGCCGGGCAGGGTAATCCGGCTCAGCACAAAGCGCAGATAATCAGCGGTCGGACGCCCAGGCCGAATGCCGGGAATGAAGCCGCCGAATTTCTTCATTTCGTCGGCACGCTCGTCGGGATTGAACGTGATCGACACGTAGAAGTACGTGAAGAAGATGATGAGGCCGAAATAGATGCTGATATACACCGGACTGCTCGGGTCGGAAAGGTAGCTTCCGACGAATTTGTCCCACCAGCTGTGGCCGCCGCCGCCGCCGCTGCCGCTGCGGACCAGCTGTGTGATCAGATTCGGAATGTAGATCAGGGAGGACGCGAAGATGACCGGGATAACGCCGGCCTGGTTGACCTTGAGTGGCAGGTAGGTCGACGTTCCGCCGTACATGCGCCGGCCCACCATGCGCTTGGCGTACTGGACGGGGATTCGCCGCTGGCCCTGCTCGACGAACACGACGCCGACGATGATGACCAGCGCGGCGGCGCACACCGCCGCGAAGATCATCCCACCCCGGCTCTGCAGGATCTGGTTGCCTTCGGCCGGAATGCGGGCCGCGATGCCGACGAAGATCAACAACGACATGCCGTTGCCGATGCCGCGTTCGGTGATCAACTCGCCCATCCACATCACCAGCGCGGCGCCGGCCGTCATCACCATCACGATGACGATCTCGGAGAAGATGGTCTGGCTGGCCAGGATGTCCAGCGAGCAGCCCTGCAGCAACCCACCGTTGGCGGCCAGCGCCACAATGCTGGTGGCCTGCAGAACGGCCAGCGCGATCGCCAGGTAGCGCGTGTACTGCGTCATCTTGGCCTGACCGGCCTGGCCCTCCTTCCGCAGCTCTTCGAAGCGCGGGATCACCACGGTGAGCAGCTGCACGATGATGCTCGCGGTGATGTACGGCATCACGCCAACCGCGAACACGGTGAGCTTCAGCAGGGCTCCGCCGGAGAACAGGTTGATCAGCGAGTAGATCTGACCGGCCTGGCCGCCGCTGGCTTCCTTAATGCACTGCTGCACGTTGGGAAAGTTGACGCCGGGTGAGGGCAGCGCGGCGCCGACGCGGTACAGGATGACGATGCTCAGCGTGAAGAGGATTTTTCGTCTCAGGTCGGCTGTCCGCAGCGATGAGATGAAAGCCGAAAGCACTCTTCCTCCTGCGCAGCCGAACTCTGGTCGCGGCATGCCAACCGGGACCGGCCGGCTTGTTCCAATGTCTAATAGTTCCCGGGTTCATCCCGCGTCACGCGCCCAACACCAGCAGGCCAGGACCTACGGCCCACCAAGATCCAAGCGCGTCAAACCGTGTACGAGACTAACAGCTGGTGCGGGCCCGTCGGTCCAGGGTGGCCTTCGCCCACAGGAGGTGGGGATTTTTCCGGCGTACAGTCTGAGTAGCTCGTTATATTTGCTAAGTATTAGATCGCACTTTCTCGGGAGCAGGTAGATGACCCAAATGGGCAGCGCACGGTACGAAGGCGACACCTGGGACCTGGCGTCCAGCGTGGGTTTGACGGCCACCATGGTCGCGGCGGCGCGTGCCGTGGCGGCCAGAGATCCCCATGGGGCAGGCGCGGTAGCCACGGATTCGTTCGCCGAGCCGTTGGTCCGCGCAGTCGGCGTCGACTTCTTCTCCAGGCTGGCCAGTGGCGAGCTAGAACTGTCCGACCTCGATGAAGAGACGGCGACCGGCACCGTCCACTTCGCCAACGCGATGGCGGTCCGCACCCGCTTCTTCGACGACTTTTTCGCCGCCGCGACCGCGGCCGGCATCCGGCAGGCCGTCATCTTGGCCGCAGGCCTGGACTCCCGAGCGTTCCGGCTGCCCTGGCCGTCCGGCACCACGGTGTTCGAGGTTGATCAGCCGCAGGTGATCGAGTTCAAGACCGGGACACTGTCAAACCTGGGCGCCCAGCCGACGGCGGACCGGCGCACCGTGGCCGTCGACCTGCGGGAGGACTGGCCCGCGGCGCTGCGTGAAGCCGGCTTCGACCAAAGCCTGCGCACCGCGTGGATCGCCGAGGGGCTGCTGGGCTACCTGCCGGCCGACGCCCAAGATCGGCTGCTCGATCAGATCACCACGCTGAGCGTGTCCGGAAGCATGTTCGCGACCGAAGGCCTGTTGGACATCAATCAGCTCAACCAAGAGGAACTGCGCACCCGGATGAAGCGGCAGAACGAGCGGTGGAGCCGCCATGGTCTGGACTTCGACATGGCCGCGCTGGTGTATTTCGACGATCGCACCGACGCGGGCACCTACCTGGCCGCGCACGGCTGGCAGACCTCGAGCATGCGCAACTCGGACCTGTTCGCCCAGCACGGCCTGGAGCCGGCAACCGGAGACGACGCCCCGTTCGGCGAGGTGGTCTACCTCAGCGCGGAGCGGCAGTAACCATGGCATCCACCGAGCGGTCCGCCGGGGACAGCTGGGACCTGGCCTCGAGCGTGGGAGCAACCGCGACCATGGTCGCCGCCGCCCGTGCGGTGGCCTCGGCCCAGCAGAACCCGATCATCGAAGACCCGTTCGCGGCGCCGTTGGTCCGAGCGGTCGGGCTCGATTTCTTCACCCGCCTGATCGACGGCGACCTACCGTCAGAGCAGGTGCTGCCCGACGCGGCCGACGCGCGTGACCTGCAATTCGAAACGGACTCGATCGCGGTGCGCACCCGCTTCTTCGACGACTTCTTCCTCGACGCAGCCCGGGACGGGGTGCGTCAGGCGGTGATTCTGGCCGCCGGCCTGGACGCCCGAGGTTATCGGCTGTCCTGGCCCCGGGGCACCGTGGTCTACGAAGTCGACCAGCCCCAGGTCATCGAGTTCAAGAACGCGGCCATGACGGCGTTGGGCGCCACTCCCTCCGCCCACCGCAAAGCGGTCAGCATCGATCTGCGGGACGACTGGCCGCAAGCGCTGCGCCACAACGGATTCGACTCGACGCAAGCGACCGCCTGGAGCGCCGAGGGCCTGCTGATGTACCTGCCACCCGAAGCGCAGGACCTGCTGTTCGACAACATCACCGCGCTCAGCGGACCCGGCAGCAGGGTCGCCACCGAATACCATCCCGACTCGAGCGTGCCCGTGAGTCAACGCGCCGAGCAGTTCAACCAGCGCTGGGCGAACCTGGGTTGCGACATCAACCTGTCGGACCTCTTCTACCACGGTGAGCGCCACAACGTCGTCGACTACCTGACGGCCGCCGGCTGGAGCGTCACCACCCGGCCGCGACGGGAGTTCTACGCCGACTACGGTCGCGTCTTCCCCGATGACCCCGACTCGGCATCCCTTCGCAACATCGTCACCGTTACCGCGACACGCTGAAGCCGTACAGGTCGAAACCGTGCGGCAACGGCTTGGCGGGGTTGAGCCCGTGGCCCGAAAGGCTAGTGGCGCCGGCGTCGATCAGGTGGGCGAGCACCGTCTGGCCCAGGAATATCGACAGGTCGGCCCCGGGACACACCTGCGGCCCGTGGCTGAAGAAGTTGTACGACCAGTCGTTGCCCGCGTCTCCGCTGACCCACTCCCCCGGCGAGAACCGGTCCGCGTACGGGATGCGTTGGCGGTTGCGGTGGTTGAAGACGTTGTAGATCAGCACTTGGGTTCCCTCGGGCAGCACGGCGCCGTTGGGGAATTCGACGTCGCGGGCGGCGACCCGGCCGAACAACTGCGTGGTGGGCCACAGCCGCATGGTCTCGAACAGGCACCCGGCCAGGTACTCCAGCTTGGCGATGCCCGCGGCGGAGCCGATGTCGGCGTCGGCCGTCTCGGCGCGGACCTCGCGTAACTGCTCGTCGTGACTCGACAACACCCCTAGGGTACGAAAAGTGTTGGCCGCCAGCGTGTCTCCCATCGCGAACATCCAGTGCACCAACTGGCCGGCCGGCGCCGAACCGGGGTCGGGAGCCTGCGAAACCAAGGCGGCCAGAGTGCCTTCGGGCGGGTTGGCGAGATAACTCTCGATCCGCGCGATGAACTCGCCGTACTGCGGCGCGGGCTCGTCTGGCATCTTGTTGCCTGCCGACATCATCTCGCCGAGCATCTCGGTGAGGCCCGCGTCGTCGGCGGCGGAGTCGCCGAACAGCACCCGCCGCGTCAGGCGCTGAAACGCCTTGTTGACCGTCGGCCAGTCGATCTTGTCGCCGGCCAGCTCCGTTGCGATCTGGACGGCGACGTCGAGGAACGGTTGCGCAAGCCGGTGCACCTGTTTGCCGGTGTCCAGCACGGCCTCGGCGAATTGGCGCCGTTGCTCCCACTCCCGACCCTTGGACAGAGTCAATGCCTCGGGCTGAAATGCCGTCATACCCTTGCGCTTTGCCTCCGGATCGCAGGCGAACGGGTCCGGGGAGCCACCCAGCACGAACTTCAGATCGTCGGGATGGTGCACCAGCAGCGCCTCGTCCTTGGCGACGCGGACATAGAACGGCGCCGGACCGTAGCTGCGCACCATGCCGTCGACCAGCTGGTAGCCGAGGTAATCGGCTTTCACGGTCGAGGCCACCCGGCTGGGCAGCTCCCGCTTGTTGAACAGCCCCAGGACCACGTTGGGGACGGCGACCTGCGCAGTGAACCTGATGCCTTCCAGCGTGGACGCGTGCTTGAAGTCGTCAGCCACGGGCTAGGACCCCCAGGGGATGTAGGCGCGCACGGTGTCGGCGAGTTGCACCACTTTGCGCTTCTTCCCCTCGGCGGGCGCACCCAGCTTGGGCCACGGCGCGAACACCCGCTCCACGTCGCCGATCACCGTCTCGAGCTCCGGATAGTGGCGCAGCAGAACGTCTTTCATCGTCGTATGGTTCACCCAGTCGTAGCCGACCTGGGTGTAGACCTCGGGCCGGAAGTCCTTGGTGAAGAACCGGTCGCTCTTCAGCCGGCGTGACGCCATCAGGATGAAAATGCGAAATGCGGTGTCGGAGAAACCGAAACCCTTCGGCGGCTGCTCGGCCTGCATCCCGATCTGCAGATCGACCGCGTCGACGTCACCGTGGTAGACCTCGCTGATCTCCTTGGCCCACTGCTTGTTGGGAGTGATGTCGTCGATGCTCTTGCGGCGTGGCATCCGCAGAGCTTCGCGGAAGTCGTTGTAGCGGGGCACACCGCGTTCGCGGTCGCGGACGATATCCAGCGTGGCCAGGTCGGTGACCTGGCCGTCCACCCGGGTCAGTTGACGCAGCGCGTTGGGATAGTTGTGCAGGCACACCGCACCGGCACTGGCCAGGCCGAACGAATACCACATGTCGCCGAATTCCATGCGGTCCATGAAGTCACGCGTGAACCGCCCCTGCAGCTCGGTGAATTCGCGCTTCTCGAGGTGTTCGCCGGAGGCGAGCGAGAAGAAATTCCAGTCATCGGGGATCAGTGGGTGCATGCGGTAGACCGAGACGAATTCCTCGGTCAGGGAGAACGGCGCGGAATGGTGATCGGTCGGCGAGCCGATGATTCCCGAAAGCGCTTCGCTGTCGCCGACCCGACCGATCCGGTCCCGGAACGTCTCACCCAGGGCCCCATACCAGTTGGCGTTCATACCGATCTGCAGGGCAGGATGGCGCAGCACGCACGTCGTCCATTCGACGGTGTGGATCTTGGCGATCAGCGCCGAAACCACCAGCACACCGAGTTCGAAAAGGCGCTGGTCGTCGAAGCTGGGGTAGGCCTTCTTCAGGGCGTCGCACACGGCGTTGTGCTCGCGCGCGAAAAGCGTGTGCAGGATGCCCACTCCGACCCACCAATTCTCCCGCATGCCGGTGAGGTCGATACCGGGAATGTCGCTCTTGGGCAGCCTGCCGTCGTCGCCGACCTTGATCTTGCCGTCGACGAAGGTTCGCACCTCCGCCTGGCGGTCCTTGCCGCTTCCGTAGATCTGCGACCCGTCCCACCAATGGGTTTCGACATTGTTGAACACCGGCGCCGGGCAGCCGTCGATGATTTCGCCGCGCGGCGGAATGGTGCAGCGAATCCGCATCGGATTCTCGGGAAATTCGTCGCCCTTGCGCAGCGGGATGTCGATTGTCTTGTCCGCCAGGCCATCGCCGTGGAAGAACCAGTTGTGGTTTTCGAACTGCAGCCAGGCCGCGGCCAGCGCGTTGATGATTCCGGCGGGCTTGAACTCGTCGCGTGCCATCAGCCTCCGGCTGATCAGCCGCGGGTCCGGGTCGAGCAGTCGCTTGGTGTCGGTGACCGTCTTGGCCAAAGGGACGTTGCGCCCGAAGCCGGTTCCCTTTGCGCCCATCCACGGTTCGGAGAGGTCGTTCCAGGTGCCGTCCGGTGTTCGGGCGCGCTTGACTTCCTCGGTGGCCTCTCCGAGGTCCTCCTTGGGGCGGATTCCGTCACCCTCGAACAGGTTGTGGTCGCGCAGATCGTTGCGCAATCCCGCCAACGCCTTGAGTTGCAGAACCAGCGAGGGGTGCTCGTACCATTGACGACTCACTTGGACCACCGTTCTCTGGAAGTTGCCGAGGCCCACCGGAAATTCGAAGAAAATACAAGGAAGACAACGGGTTCCACGCCAACTCGGCAGCTGTGCTGAACCGATGGCACATGACCCTCCGCCAATGGGCTGTGACGGTAATACGGACGGCTTGATCTTAAGCGCGTGTGACGAGCGTGTAAATGAAGTTACGTCCTAACAGGGGTTACCCGGGGTTGGCGGCGGGTGCCCGAACAACCATCGGCACGGCCGGAAAGGCCCATGCCATCTCCGAGCGCGACTTGCGCAGCGCCGCGGTTCCGTAACCCTTCTTCCGGTGCTCTGGGTGGATCCAGATCCGGACGTTGACCTCACCGTTGAGTAGTTCGCCGAACACCATGCCGACTTTCTCTCCGGAATCTTCGGCCACGAACCACACGGCCTCTTCATCGTGCAGGCGCTTGAGCGCTTTGGTGATTTCGTCGTCGATGCTGCCGGCGGGTGCGCCGGATCCATCGCCAGCAGCCTTGATCTCGTCGGTGCGGGTGGTGAAGATGTCGCGGTCCGACGCGGCAGAGAAGGCGCGCAGCTCCAGGGTCTCGCCCGAACTTGCCGGCCGCTCGCTGAGCGTGAAGCTGAGTTGCTTGTTCAGGTCGTCGAGTTCGGCCAGGATCTTCGCGCGGGCATCCTGGGTGAGTTGCTCGAACGACATACTCATGACGGCTTCGGCCGCGAGGTGGGAGGTGCCGAGCAGCGCGACGATGGCCTCGACCGCCGCTGGCTTGTTCTTGGCCTCGACGATGGCGTCGGCGACCTCGTGGCGCCGTTCCAACGCGGCAAGCAAAGCGTCTGCGATCTCTCGACGGGCTGCGGTCTGGTCGTGGTCAGTCATTGCACTAGCGTAGAACGAGGGACCTCGGTCCGCGCCACCAGTCAGGCCACGAGTCAAGCCAACCGGGATCCGCTGAGCTCCAGGAAGCGGCGGTATCGATCCTTGGTCGGGCGAACCCAGTCGGGACGCGGTTCGACGACCCGCTCCACCGCGGCCCACCGCGCCGCGTCGGTGATCACCGACTCCAGTCCGACCGCCATCCGGCCGAGAAACGCGGCGCCGAGTGCCGCCCCTTCGGCCACCGCCGACACCTCGACGGACCGCCCGGTCGCGTCGGCGATGGCCTGCATCCACGGGTGCACGCGGGTGCCGCCCCCCGAGGCGATGATGCGACGCACCGGCGCACCGCTCAACTCGAGGATCTGCCGGACGACGAAACCCGACGCTTCGTAAGCCGCCCGGCGCAGGGCTGCGGCGTCGTGGGTGAGATCGACCCCGTGCAGCGCCGCACGCCGGTCCGGATCGTGGAAAGGCGTGCGTTCACCACGGATGTAGGGCAGCCACACCGGTACCCGCCGCGGGTCGGCCTTCAGTGAATCCGACTGAGCAACAACGCGATCCACCCAACCGAGGAACATTCCGCCGGCATTGCTGGCCCCACCGATCTGATTCTTGTCGGCTGCGGTGTGGGGAATGGTCCACAAGCCGGGCACCTGCCGGGCCTCGGGGACGGTGATCCACACGATCAGGGTGGTGCCGCACAGGACCAGCACGTCACCGTCGTGATCTGCACCGGCGACGATCTGCTCGCACAGGGCGTCGATGGCGCCGGTCCCCAGCACTGCGGTCGTTCCGCGTACCTGTCCGACCGGTTTGCCGAACGTCTCGACCCGGGGCATCTGATCGACGGTGGCTCCGCAGTCAGCGAGGGCCGCCGGGTTCCACCCGGTACCGTCGAACAACGGCAGCGAGGTGATCGCGGTGGCAAAGTCGATCACCGCCTCGCCGGCCAGTGCGTGATTGGCGACGGCAGGCGCCGGCCAGTACCCGGCCGCCCCGGGCGCCTCGACGGCCGTCCAGCGCAGGAACTCGGCGGCCTCGCCCACGGCGGGCACAGGGTGGGCGACGGCGTCGGCGACCCGGCCGCGGGCGTCGCCGTACAGGAGGCCGGGAGTGAGGGGCCGGCCTTCGGCGTCGACCGCGGTCATCGACGGCACCATCGACGACACTGCCACCGCTTTGGCATCCGGTCGGTTCAGCCGGCCCAGGGCCGTGACGGGCCCCTCGCGCCACGCCTCTTCCGCGTTGTGCTCCAGCCGATCGGGGGCCGGAACCAGCAGCTGATGGGGAATTCGCGTCCGCGCGTGCACCCGGCCGCTCCCGTCGACCGCGACCGCCTTGGCCGCTGTCGTGCCGACGTCGATGCCGATTGTGACGTCTTCGCGTGACACGGGCGCCACGGTACGCCAGCATTGGATTTCGTGACATCTCGTCCACGCGCCCTGGTGACGGCCCCGCTGCGCGGCCCGGGGTTCGCCAAGCTCGCGGAACTGGCCGACGTGGTCTACGACCCTTGGATAGATCAGAGTCCGCTGCGCATCTACAACGCCGACCAACTGGCCGAGCGGATCACCGCTGAATCTGCCGATATCGTTGTGGTGGAAAGCGATTCGGTCAAGGGGCCGGTGTTCGAGGTGGGCCTGCGGGCGATCGCCGCCACCCGGGGCGACCCCAACAACGTCGACGTCGCCGCTGCCACGGCGGCCGGCATCCCGGTGCTGAACACCCCGGCCCGCAACGCCGATGCGGTTGCGGAGATGACCGTCGCGCTGCTACTCGCGGCCACCCGCCGGCTGGTCGCCGCCGATGCGGATGTGCGCAGCGGCAACATCTTTCGTGAGGGCACCATCCCCTATCAACGCTTCCGCGGCGGAGAGATCGCCGGGCTCACCGCGGGGCTGGTGGGCCTGGGCGCGGTCGGCCGGGCCACCCGGTGGCGGCTGTCGGGCCTGGGCCTGCGGGTCATCGCGCACGACCCGTACTGCGACGACGCTCACCACACCCTCGAGCGGTTGCTGGCCGAATCCGACGTCGTCTCCCTGCATGCACCGGTCACCGACGAGACCGCCGGCATGATCGGCGTCGAGCAGTTCGCGGCCATGCGCGACGGCGTGGTCTTCCTCAATTCCGCACGAGCCCAACTGCACGACACCGACGCCCTGGTCGACGCGCTGCGCGCCGGCAAGGTGTCGGCCGCCGGCCTGGACCATTTCGTCGGAGAATGGCTGCCCACCGATCACCCGCTCACCGCGATGCCCAACGTGGTGCTCACCCCGCACATCGGTGGCGCCACGTGGAACACTGAAGCGCGGCAGGCTCAGCTGGTCGCCGACGACGTGGAGGCGCTGCTGGCCGGCGACAGACCCGCCCATATCGTCAACCCGGAGGTGCTGGGCTCATGAAGTTCGTGGAGGGGGCCGAGGACGCCGTGCTGGCGGCCGCCAAGGACATGCTGCGTCGCGGCCTGGTGGAGGGCACCGCCGGCAACATCTCGGCCCGGCGCTCGGACGGCAACCTGGTGATCACGCCCTCGTCCGTCGATTACGCCGACATGGTTTTGGACGACCTGGTGCTGGTGGACCCGAACGGCGCGGTGTTGCAGGCCAAAGACGGCCGCACGCCCTCGACCGAGATGCAGCTGCACCTGGCCTGCTACCAGGCGTTCGACGATGTCGGCAGCGTCATCCACAGCCACCCGGTCTGGGCCACTATGTTCGCCGTCGCGCACCAGCCGATCCCGGCCTGCATCGACGAGTTCGCGGTGTACTGCGGCGGGGACGTGCGCTGCGCCGAGTACGCCGCATCCGGCACCCCTGACGTCGGCGCCAATGCGGTCAAGGCGTTGGAAGGACGCGGCGCGGCGCTGGTCGCCAACCACGGCCTGGTGGCCGTGGGAGCACGCCCCGACAAGGTATTGCACATCACCGCGCTGGTTGAACGCACAGCCCAAATTGCTTGGGGTGCAAAGGCACTGGGCGGGATCGTACCGGTTCCCGAGGAAGTCAACGGCAATTTCGCCGGCGTGTACACCTACCTGCGCAGCAACTGACGCCGGCCTGCGCCGGGGATGTGTCGGTTCATTCGCTCGCCGAGGAGGAGGTGAATGGCTGTGGTGCAGCTCGGACGCGCCAGAGTGACACGGGTGCTGGAGTCGCGGTTCGACCTGCCGACCCGCACCTTTCCGCACACGCCACCGACCGGCTGGCGCGACAACGCCGACCTGCTGGCGCCGGATTTCTTCGACCCCGACGCCGATCAATGGCACATCGCGATCCAGAGCTGGGTGATCGAGGTCGACGGCCTGACCGTGGTCGTGGACACCGGCGTCGGCAATGACCGGACTCGCCCGCAGATGCCACCGCTGGACCACCTGAACACCGGGTATCTGGCCGCGTTGCAATCGGCGGGCGTGGATCGGAGCGCGGTCGACGTGGTGGTCAACACCCACGTCCACTCCGACCACGTCGGATGGAACACCATGCTGCGCGACGGCGACTGGCTGCCGACGTTCCCCAACGCCCGATACCTGGTGCCCGGTCCCGACTACCGCCACTTCCACCCCGACGGAGTGGCGGCACAACGGGTTCCGCGCACCGAAGAGGAGGAGCTGCAGCAGCTCGGTAACCGCCTGGTGTTCGAGGACAGTATCCTGCCCGTGGACGGGCAACTCGTCCAGTGGTCGGACGACCACCAGATCTGTCCTTCGCTGCGGCTGCGGCCCGCACCCGGACACACCCCCGGCTCCTCGGTGCTCTGGCTCGACGCCGGCTCACCGGCGGTCTTCGTCGGCGATCTCACCCACAACCCGATACAGGTGCGACGCCCTGACGATCCCTGCGCCTTCGACGTTCATCCGGCGGCCGCCGCGGTCACTCGCCGGCGGATCTTCGCCGAGGCTGCGGCGGCCGGTGCAGCCGTCGTGCCTGCGCACTACCCGGGTCACGGCGGGGCGACGCTGCGCGCGGTCGCGGACCGATTCGAAGTCGAGCGCTGGCTGGACATCGAGCCGCTTTAGTTCAGGCGCACCGGCACGGATTCGTACACGGTCACGTTGTTGCCCAGGTGCGGCAACCGCAGCGTGGGCGTGCCGACCTCAGTCTCATTGGTGGGCAACAGGATCTCGGCAAGTGCAGCGCAACCGGACGAACAGCTCGTCGGGAAACTCCGACGCCCACCAGGTGGGGTCGGCCAGATCGATTGCCGTATCCGTCACGCCGCCCCCTCAGTCTCGTTGCGCAGACCACTGAGGATCAGACCCAAGCCGTAGGAGAACGCCCGTTCGCTCGGTCCGTCGGTGCTGTGACGCAGATGTTCCAACTGCACCGAGCCCAGCAGATGGACATCCAGCGCCGCGTGTGCCGCTTCGAAATGGTCCACCGGCAACATCGGCAAGCGCGCGCTGGGGATGTTGCTCGACCGCGACGAGTTCGACGTGGTGGGTGTGCATGCGTTCGGAGCGGGAACGTCGGTTGTGACGCCGGTGTTCTTGCGGGCCGAGAATCAATGGGGCTCAGTGCAAACGTCATCCCGTTCGTGTGCGTGGCGGCATCGGGGGCGATAGCCCCGACCGACCTGCTTGTCACCGATTCTCGGGGGGCGCTGGCCTGACGGCGCCCTGCGCATGGCCGGCACGCCATTGACGAGGCGAGCCGCCATGGGCCCGACTGAAAAGCCGGCTGAAATATCCGGCGTCAAGTATGCCGACGCGTCTGGCGACTTCACCGATGGGCAGATCGGTCTCGGCCAACAGGTCGCGGGCTTCGGCCATACGCCGTTCAATGATCCATTCCTGCACCGTCCGTCCGGTGCGGCGGCGAACGACCGTGGTCAGGTGCCCGGGCGTCATTCCCACCTCGATGGCGACGTCGCGCAGCGACAACGACTCGCCGTGGCGGCGGTCGATCACCGCGAACACGTCGGCCAGCAGCGGCTCGCCGCTGCGGCGCAGATCGTCGACGATGTCGCCGGCCAGCCTTGCCAACTCGATCAGCAGCAGGGTCAGGTGCGCCAGCGTGGCTTGTCGATAGCTCTGCTGACGTGCTGCCAGCTCGCTTTCGATCGACGCGATCGTCCTATCCCACACTTCTTTTCGTTCGGCGGGCACCTCCAGGCGCAACACCCCGCCGGACTGCCCGTGCAGGAACGGGAACAGCAGTGGGTGTGTCTGCCACGCCGGCCAGGGCGACCGCCCGTCCTCGCCGAGGGCAACCGGATCGAAGAACACCGCGATCCCGTCGCCGACGGGAAAGACGTGCCTCGGGTCGAGGACCTTGCCTGGGGCGGCCACGTATACCGCTCCCGCCTCGGGCACGTACCACAGTGCGGGGAAATCGTGGATGTGCGGACGGCCCTCGGCGAACTCGTGGTAGCGCACCACCGAGACAGGAGGTATCTCCGGGTCCGTCCGGTAACGGTAGACAGGCACGCCATCGCGATGCCGACTGAGCCGGGTGGCCTGTGTCATTCCGCCAAAGATAGTCCAAATTCTGGCGATGATCGCCCAATACAGTTCCTCTACAGCCAACAACTATAGATTTTGTGACTAAACATCATCCACATGACTACCTGCCGGCCACCGGCCACACAGCGCTATTGCCCGCCTATGACCTGATCTCGCAGCTGATGGGATTCGACAGCGTCTATCGCAGGCTCATCGCGCAGGCCGAGCTGGCCGATGGCCAACACGTCCTGGAAATCGGTTGTGGCACAGGCAACGTCATCATCCGCGCCAAGCGATCGCGCCCCGGAATCGACGCGGTCGGATCCGACCCCGACCCGTCGATTCTCGTTCGAGCGCGGCGAAAGGCAGCCGGAATGACCGGGATTCGATTCGACCATGGCTATGCCCAGCGGTTGCCCTATAGCGACGGCGAGTTCGACCGGGTGTTCTCGTCGATGATGCTGCATCATGTCGGAGCAGACGCAAAACCCGAAGTAGCCGCGGAGGCGTTTCGCGTGCTGCGTCCGGGTGGGCGTCTTCATCTGGTTGACATGGCCGGCGGCGAACACGCTCACCATGGCCTGCTGAGACGACTGATGAAGCGCAATCCCCATTTTGCCGAGAACGTCGGCGACGCGATCCCGCGATTGCTGAGTGAGGCCGGGTTCCAGTGCACAAAGGTGGCCACCCAATCGCAACGCGTGGTCGGGCAGCTCGCCTATTACCAGGCCATCCGCCCGGCGTAGCGGACCATGCTGAGCGGGATCTGGGCGGCACTCGGTCCGGAACGCGATGTTCCTCTCGATAGCCAGCGGTTTGGCCGCACCCCCAGGTGGCCCGCGTGTCACTTCAGTAACGCGAGTCGGGCGGCACTCTGCTCTGGAACGTGATATCACCAGTGCTATCAACAGGATTCACTGGCCGCGGGGGCCGGAACTTGTCGGTGGTTGCTCGATGAGTCTCGCACATGGCAGCAAGCACGCCCACCTCCGCCGACTTCCGCCCCGACCAGGTCGGCGACCACGCCGACGCACTCATGGCGTTGCCGCACCATCTCCTTGACATACAGTGGGCTCCACTCCCAGCGACCTGGCGCATGGACCCCCGCCTTCACCAGCGTCCCCCGAGCCCTCAGCACCCGTACTCCGACCTCGAAAGTCTCGGGCTTGCCCACGCTGTCGTAGACGACGTCGACCGCTCCTGGGTACGCCATCGGCAATCCCATCAGCGGCTGCCGCAAACGGCCCCCACCCCGGTCCACCAACTCTTCGATGACCGTCGACGCGGGTGGTTCGCAAGAACGTTGACGGTCCCGAAGGTGCGCGCCCGACTACATCGGCCACCACCTCCTGGCCCATCACCTGCGGGAACGAACAGAACGCG
The DNA here is from genome assembly GCF_017086405.1 of Mycobacterium gordonae. Classification (NCBI taxonomy): domain Bacteria; kingdom Bacillati; phylum Actinomycetota; class Actinomycetes; order Mycobacteriales; family Mycobacteriaceae; genus Mycobacterium; species Mycobacterium camsae. The sequence goes on along the minus strand of NZ_CP070973.1, from coordinate 1,311,532 downwards.
ACGACGACGTTGTCGACATCGTCCGCGCCGAAGTCCATCAGAATCTGCTTGGAGTCCGACCCGCAGATTCCGGTCAACCCACGGGGTGATCACTCAGTCCTGGTGCAACAGAACGGGATCAGGAACCTCGCGCAGCGCAGTCGGCGTACGGGCCAGGCTCAGGACGAGCGCACCCCCGTCCGCCGGGGCCGGCGCTGACTCGGGTGGCACACCCTAGACCAGTGCTCTCACTGGTTCGACATGCCGGCGATGAAGGCGTCGACATCGGCGTTCTTGGCATCAACCACCGCCTTCAGGTCGGGCAGATAGTGCTCGAAGCCATCGCTGTGCATTGCCGCGATGATGCCTTCGGCAACCTCCTGCGGACTGACCTTGGGTCCGCGGTAGACGGGCTGCTCGTTGTCGGGCTGGTCCCAGATCTCCGTGTCGACCGGGCCCAGCGTAATCAACTTCACCGCGACACCGGAGCCCGCCAGGTCGATCGCCAACGACTCGCTCCAGCCGCACAGGGCGAACTTACTGGCGCAATATGCGGATTCGTTGGCTATGCCCAATCGCCCGGCAACGCTCGAAACATTGACCACGGCGCCCGTGCGTCGCGCCAGCATCCGCGGCAACAGGGCCAGCGTCAACCGCGTCGGAGCGATGAAGTTGACCCGCAAAACATCTTCCACCTCGATCGGTTTCAGTGCCGTCACGTTGCGCCGCTTCGGGATCGCGGCATTGTTGACCAGAACGTCGATCCCACCCATGGCGTGCCATGCTTGCAGCGCAAGCCTGCTGGCCGTGAGGCCGTCGGCGAGGTCGGCGACCCACATCACCGACTCCGGTGAGGTTTCCCGGCAGTCATCCAAGACGCCCGCCAGTCGGTCCTCACGACGGGCGACCAGCCCGACCACCGCGCCCCGGTCGGCCAGCGCCCTGGCCAGTGCCGCACCGATTCCCGACGAAGCGCCGGTGATCAGCACGCGCTTGCCTTCCACCTGGCCAACTGAAGAAGTCGGGTTACCCATCTCTTTAGCGTGCCTCAAAAACAAGGTCGTCGGCTCGATTTCGGGGGGCGGAAATGCCGCGGATCGGTGGGACGTTGTATACACGGCACTAACCGCGACAGATAGGACACGCATGCCACGCGCTCACGACGACAACTGGGATCTCGCGTCGAGCGTCGGCGCCACCGCGACGATGGTCGCGGCCGGGCGCGCGATGGTGACCAAGGCTCCCGACGGCCTGATCAAGGATCCGTTCGCCGAACCGCTGGTGCGCGCGGTCGGCGTGGACTTCTTCACCAAGATGGTGGACGGCAAGCTCGAAACCGAGGCGCTCGAGGACTTCAGGCCCGAACGGGTACAGGCGATGATCAACGGAATGGGTGTGCGCACCAAGTACTTCGACGAGTACTTCACCGAGGCCACCAACGCCGGGGTCCGCCAGGTCGTGATTCTGGCGTCCGGGTTGGACGCGCGGGCCTACCGGTTGCCCTGGCCGGACGGGACAGTGGTCTACGAGATCGACCAACCCCAGGTGGTCGAGTTCAAGACGACGACCCTGGCCGACATCGGGGCCGAACCCACGGCCATTCGGCGCACCGTGGCGATCGACCTGCGCGGAGACTGGCCCCACGCACTCGAGCAGGCCGGTCTGGACACCTCACAACCGACGGCGTGGCTGGCCGAAGGCCTGCTGATCTACCTTCCCCCGGAAGCCCAGGACCGGCTGTTCGACAACATCACCGCGCTCAGCGCTGCGGGCAGCACCGTTGCGACCGAGTTCGTTCCTGGCATAGTCGATTTCGACACCGAGAAAGCACGCGAGATGTCCGGCCGATTCCGCAATCACGGATTGGACATCGATATGGCATCGCTGGTGTACTCGGGGTCGCGCAACCACGTCGTCGACTATCTCCGCGACAAGGGCTGGGAGGCGACCGGGGTGACCCGCACCGAACTGTTCAAGCGGCACGGTTTGGCGATCCCCAGTCCCGACGATGACGACCCGCTGGGCGAGATCATCTTCATCAGCGGGCGGCTGTGCCCGTAACGGCTCAGAAGCGGGCCTGCCCCACCCACAGCACGTTGGCACCGGTCATCGTCTGCTCGAACTGCTCGACTACTCCCGCCACCGAGCGGGTGAGCAGCGCACCGACGGCCTCCGGCAGCGAAGCCGCCCCCGGCTGTGACGACGCGCGCGGTCGCAGCATGTCGAGCAGTGACGAGCCTGGGTAGCTCAGCAACCGAACTTCGGTGTCCGGGTCCAGTCCGGCCAGTACCTTCGCGCGGCGCACCGCCGCCCGAAGGCCACCGAGCTCGTCGACCAGACCACGTTCGAGCGCGTCGACTCCGGTCCAAACTCGGCCTCGCGCAACGTTATCCACGTCTTTGGTGGTCAGATTCCGGCCTTCGGCCACGCGTTGCACGAAGTCGGTGTAGAACAGGTCGGCGTCGGCTTCCTGCTGGGCTTGCTGCTCGGGTGTGAACGGCGCGTCTATCGACCAGGCATCGGCGTTCGCATTGGTGCGCACCGCGTCCGAGCCCACACCCAGCCGCTCCTTGAGATCGCGAACCACCAGCTTCCCGGTGATGACTCCGATCGAGCCGGTGATCGTGCCCGGGTTGGCAACGATCGCGTCCGCGGCCATCGAGACGTAGTAGCCACCGGAAGCGGCGACCGATCCCATCGACGCCACCACCGGCTTGCCCCGTTCGCGGGCTCGTTTGACCTCCCGCCAGATGGTCTCCGATGCCGTCACCGAACCACCGGGACTGTCTACCCGGACCACGATCGCGGACACCGAATCGTCGGCCACCACCTCGCGCAATGCGGCCGCGATGGTGTCACCGCCGGCATTGGACGGACCGAACGGCACGCCCTGCAGCCCGCCACGGCCGTTGACGATCGCCCCTTCGACAGTGACCACGGCGATGGTGGGCTTCCCCCGTCGGCCCGGAATGGCAGGCACCGGCGGCGCCAGGCGTGGCCGGGCCGAACCCGCATAGCGGGCCAGATACATCCTGGGCGGCTTCTCCTCGGCGTCGTTGTCCTCGTCTGCGGACCCGTCGCCGACCAGTTCGGCCATGCGCGCGTATGCCTCGTCGCGGAAGCCGATGCGGTCGACCAGCCCGGAGGCCACGGCGTCATCGCGCATCAGCGGAGCGCGGTCGGCCAATTCGTCGAGCGCGTCGACGGCGATGTCACGCGACTCGGCCACCGCCTGCCACACCTGACCCTGCAGGCTCTCCAGCATGCGGGTGACCGCTTCGCGGTGGGCATCGGTGAAGCCGCCTTCGGTGAAAAGGTTTGCCGCAGATTTGTATTCGCCCCGTGCGACGAACTGGGCCTCGACCCCCGCCTTGTCCAGTGCGTCGCGCAGGAACATCGCATTGGCCGCGAAGCCGATCAGACCCACACCGCCGGAGGGCTGCATCCAGATCTCCCGGAAAGCTGAGGCTAGGTAGTAAGACAGCGTGCCCGGGAAGGTTTCCGCCCACGCCACCGACGGTTTGACGGCGCTGAATGCCGCGATGGCATCGCGCAATTCCTGGACCGCCCCGATCGGCGAAGGCGGTAGCTGCACGCGGGCGATCAGCCCCGCGACCCGTGGGTCCTCGGCGGCGCGATGGATCGTGGCAACGGTCTCGCGTAGCGACATCTGCCGTCCACCGCCGGTGATGATGGTCAACGGGTCGAAGCCGGTGGTCTCCGGCGGCGTGCTGCGCAGATTCATTTCCAGCACACAACCGTTGGGCACACCGTGGTGCCGGGCGGTGTCGACCCGGTCGAACAGGGAGCGCACATCGTTAACGCCGGGCAGCGAAGGAAAAAACGCGAACATCTTTGCAGCCTACCGACCGGCGCGAACCCGGCCCGTACGGTGGAGCCCGTGAGGTATTCGATTGCTATCCCCCAACTCAACTCCGGCGAGTTCGACGCCGATGGGCTGCGTTCGTATCTCGCGCGTGCGGAGCAGCTCGGATTCGAGGGCGGCTGGGTGCTCGAGCAGATCATCGGCGACGCGCCGCTGCTCGCACCCCTGGAACTGCTCGCTTACGCGGCGGCCTGCACTCAGCGGCTCCGCCTGGGGGTCGCCGTCCTGGTGACCTCGCTGCACGACCCGCTGCAGTTGGCCTCGGCGATCACCGCCGTCGACCGTCTCAGCCACGGTCGGCTCGATATCGGGGTCGCCGCAGGCGGTGGCCGCCGCCGGTTCGCCGCCTTCGGCGTGGACAAGGACAGCTTCGTCAGCTATTTCACCGAAGGCCTTCAGTTGATGAAGGCGGCGTGGTCCGACGAGCCCCGGGTGACGTTTCACGGGAGGTTCCGTGATGTCGAGGACCTGCCGATCCAGCCCAAACCGGTGCAGCGGCCCCACCCACCGATCTGGTTCGGCGGGCTGGCACCCAAGGCGCTGGCCCGGGCGGTTCGGCACGGTGACGCCTTTCTCGGCGCCGGCTCGTCGTCCACGGCGGACTTCGCCGAAGCGGTGCAGATCGTGCGCCGCGAACTCGCCGACCAACAGAAGGACCCGGCGGGCTTCACGATCGGCAAGCGCGTGTATCTGATGATCGACGACGACGCCGACCGGGCCCGTGAACGCGTGCTCGCCGGGTTGCGTCGCATCTACGCGAACATGGCCGGCATCGACGAGGTTCCGGTCTACGGCACGCCCAAGGACGTCATCCGCGGTCTGCGTGAGGTGATGTATGCCGGCGCTCAGATGCTGCTGTTCAATCCTGTCGGCGAGAACGTCGCAGAGGACCGCGAGCAGATGGAACGCCTTGCCGCAGAGGTGATTCCGCGGCTGAGCTAACTTGGGCGAGCAGTCGCGATACTACAGCTCGGTGGCGCTGCCGCCGGCCGCGGTGATCTTCTCCCGCGCGCTACCGCTGAACTTGTGCGCGGTCACATCGACGTTGACGGTCAGCTTGCCGTCGCCGAGCACCTTGACCAACACGTTCTTGCGAACCGCGCCCTTGGCCACCAACTCGTCGATGCCGACCGTGCCGCCCTCGGGGAACAACCGGTTGATATCGGCGACGTTGACGACCTGGTACTCGGTGCGGAACCGGTTGCGAAAGCCCTTCAGCTTGGGCAGCCGCATGTGGATGGGCATCTGCCCACCCTCGAAGGTCGCCGGAACGTTCTTGCGGGCCTTCGTACCCTTGGTGCCGCGGCCGGCCGTCTTGCCCTTGGACCCCTCACCGCGGCCGACTCGGGTGCGTGCGGTCTTGGACCCGGGCGCAGGCCGCAGGTCGTGCAGCTTGATAGTCACTGTGTCTTCCCTTCGGGCGCCGACTCCACCTCAACCAGGTGGTTCACCACGGCGATCAACCCGCGGGTCTGCGGGTTGTCTTCGCGGATCACCGAGTGGCGAATCTTGCGCAGACCCAGCGTGCGCAGGCTCTCGCGCTGCTTCCAGCGCGCACCGATCGTGCTGCGCACCTGGGTGATCTTCAACTGGCTCATTGTGCCGTTCCCTCCCGCGCCGCGGCGGCGGCCAGCGCGTCACTTTCGCGACGGGCCTTGAGCATGCCGGCCGGGGCGACGTCCTCGATGGGCAGGCCGCGGCGAGCGGCGACCTCTTCGGGACGCTGCAACATCTTCAACGCGGCTACGGTCGCGTGCACCACGTTGATCGCGTTGTCGCTACCCAGCGACTTGGCCAGGATGTCGTGCACGCCAGCGCATTCCAGCACCGCACGCGCCGCACCACCGGCGATGACACCGGTACCCGGGCTAGCCGGGCGCAGCAACACGACGCCGGCGGCGGCCTCGCCCTGTACCGGGTGTGTGATGGTCCCGCGGATCAGCGGCACCCGGAAGAAGCCCTTGCGCGCCTCCTCGACGCCCTTGGCGATCGCGGCCGGAACCTCTTTAGCCTTGCCATAACCGACGCCGACCATGCCGTTGCCGTCACCGACGATGACCAGAGCGGTAAAGCTGAATCGCCGACCACCCTTGACCACCTTGGACACGCGGTTGATCGCGACGACCCGCTCCAGGTAGTTGCTCTTGTCGCCGTCCCGGTCGCGGTCGCGACCGCCACGACCGCCACCGTCGCGGCGGCCCCGTCCGTCACGACCGTCGCGGCCGTCGCGGCTGTCGGGGCCCTGCCCCCCAGCGGACTGTTCCGCCATTATGCGGTCCTTCCGTTCATCAGGCTGATGCTGCTCATCAGAATTGCAATCCGTTCTCGCGGGCAGCATCGGCCAATGCCGCAATCCGTCCGCCGTAGGTGTACCCGCCGCGGTCGAAGACCACGGAGTCGACGCCGGCAGCCTTGGCCCGCTCGGCGATCAGCTGCCCAACCCGCACGCTACGGGCCTTCTTGTCCCCATCCAAACCGCGCACGTCGGCTTCGATCGACGAAGCCGCGGCCACGGTGGTGCCGTTCAGGTCATTCACCAACTGCACGTGAATGTGCCGAGACGACCGGTTGACCACCAGCCGGGGACGTTCGGCGGTGCCGGAGATCTTCTTGCGCAGCCGTGCGTGCCGGCGTATCCGCGAGACCCGGCGGGTCGCGGATACGCTCTGCCCCACGGGCTTCTGCGCTTCAGCCTGTGATTGCGCCATGACTACTTACCTGTCTTTCCGACCTTGCGGCGGATCTGCTCACCCTCGTAACGCACGCCCTTACCCTTGTACGGGTCGGGGCGGCGCAGACGGCGGATGTTCGCCGAGATCTGGCCGACCTTCTGCTTGTCGATCCCAGTGACCGTGAATTTCGTCGGAGCCTGCACGGCAAACGTGATGCCGTCCGGTGCCTCGATCACCACCGGGTGGCTGTAGCCGAGCGCGAACTCCAGGTTGCTGCCCTTGAGCTGCACGCGGTAACCCACCCCGTAGATCTCCATCTTGGTGGTGTAACCCTCCGTCACACCCGTGACCAGGTTGGCCACCAGGGTGCGCGACAGCCCGTGCAGCGAACGGTTTTGCCGCTCGTCGTTCGGACGGGCAACCACGATGGCGCCATCGTCGTTGCGGGACACCGTGATCGGCTCGGCCACGGTCAGTTCCAGGGTGCCCTTGGGGCCCTTCACCGAGACGTTCTGACCCTCGATCGTTACGTCGACTCCGGCGGGAACCGGAACCGGTTGCTTACCAATACGCGACATCGTTTGAGTTCCTCTCGCCCTGCTCTTCCAGGCCCCTACCAGACATAAGCGAGGACTTCGCCGCCCACGCCCTGTCTGGCTGCCTGACGGTCGGTGAGCAGACCGGACGACGTCGAAATGATCGCGACGCCAAGGCCTCCCAGCACCCGCGGCAGATTGGTGGACTTCGCGTACACCCGCAAGCCGGGCTTGGACACCCGCTTCAGGCCCGCGATGCTGCGCTCCCGGCTGGGCCCGTACTTGAGCTGCACGACCAGCGACTTACCGACCCGGGCATCCTCGGTGCGGAAGTCGGTGATGTAACCCTCGCTCTTGAGGATCTGGGCGATGTTGGCCTTGATCTTGGAGTGCGGCAAGGTCACTTCGTCGTGGTAGGCCGAGTTGGCGTTGCGCAGACGCGTCAAGAAGTCTGCGATCGGATCCGTCATCGTCATGGTTTAGTCCCTGTGTCCTGTCACCAACTGCTCTTCTGCACGCCGGGCAACTCGCCCGCATGCGCCATCTCGCGCAAGCAGATCCGGCACAGCCCGAACTTGCGGAACACCGCACGCGGACGGCCGCACTTGCTGCAGCGTGTGTAGCCGCGCACCGCGAACTTCGGCTTGCGGTTGGCTTTATTGACCAGTGCCTTCTTCGCCATCTGCTCAGTTCTCCTTGAAGGGAAAGCCGAGGGCCCGCAACAGCGCTCGTCCTTCGTCGTCGGTCGTCGCCGAGGTGACGACGCTGATGTCCATGCCGCGGACCCGGTCGATCTTGTCCACGTCGATCTCGTGGAACACCGACTGCTCGGCGAGGCCGAAGGTGTAGTTGCCGACACCGTCGAACTGCTTGGGTGACAACCCACGGAAGTCACGGATACGGGGCAGCGCGATCGAGGTGAGCCGGTCCAGGAACTCCCACATCCGGTCGCCGCGCAGGGTGACCCGCGCGCCGATCGGCATGCCCTCGCGCAACTTGAACTGCGCGATCGACTTGCGCGCCTTGCGGATCTCCGGCCGCTGTCCGGTGATCAGCGACAGGTCGTTGACGGCGCCGTTGATCAACTTGGCGTCGCGAGCCGCCTCGCCTACTCCCATGTTGACCACAACCTTGGTCACCGTGGGGATCTGCATGACGTTGCGATAGCCGAACTGCTTGTGCAGGGCGTCGCGGATTTCGTTGCGATACCGCTCTTTCAGGCGCGGCTGCGTCTTCTCTGCAGTAGTCATCGTCAGATGTCCTTGCCGTTGCGCTTGGAGATGCGGACCCGCTTGCCGGTCTCTTCGTCCACGCGGTAACCGATGCGGGTGGGCTTGCCGTCGGAGTCGACGACCATCACGTTGGACACGTGGATCGGCGCTTCCTGGGTGACGATGCCACCCGAGCGCGCGCCGCGCTGATTGGTCGAGATCGCCGTGTGCTTCTTGATCCGGTTGACGCCTTCGACCAACACCCTGTTGCGGTCCGGGTAGGCCTGGATCACCTTGCCCTTGGCCCCTTTATCTTTGCCGGCGATGACCAGCACGGTGTCGCCTTTGTGGACCTTCACTTACAACACCTCCGGGGCGAGCGAGATGATCTTCATGAACTTCTTCTCCCGCAACTCACGGCCCACCGGTCCGAAGATGCGGGTGCCGCGCGGGTCGTTGTCGGGCTTGATGATCACCGCGGCGTTCTCGTCGAACTTGATGTAGCTGCCGTCCGGGCGCCTGCGCTCCTTGACGGTGCGCACCACGACGGCCTTCACGACATCACCCCGTTTGACGTTGCCGCCCGGGATGGCGTCTTTCACCGTGGCGACGATGATGTCGCCGATGCCGGCATAGCGTCGCGACGAGCCGCCGAGCACGCGGATGCACAAGATCTCCTTGGCGCCGGTGTTGTCGGCGACCTTCAGCCGCGATTCCTGCTGAATCACTCGATCTCCTGACCTGGTGGACGTGTGCGCGGCAGGCGAAACGCAAGCTCAATGAGCACCTGACGTGCGCGGTCTTGAAAAACTGTTTGTCACCGAAAGGCACGCGGGGCTGACTCCCGCTTCGCACGAGCCAGCCGAGGTCTGCCCAAGGCAACCCCTAGAGTCTAGGGGACACCCAGCGCAGCACCAAATTCGCGTCAGTCCCCTTGCCGGTGCCAGGCCAGGATGTAGAGGATCAGCGCGGTCGCGAGGCCGATCAGCACCCAGATCACCACGGCCTGGTCTACCCACGAACCGGCGGGCGGGGAACCGGGCAGGATGTTGCGCAACGGCACGACCGCGAACAGCATCGCGGCATACCAGGTGGAAAAAGGCGGCAGAAACTTCCGACGACCGGTCAGCATCTGAATGGCCACGAATAGGGCCAGCGTCGGCAATGCGACCAGCACCAGGCAGATCCCCAGGTCGAAGACGAGCGGCCCCTTGGCCCGCTTGATGGTGATGATCACGTTGTCCGGGCGGTTGGGGTCGTGGCTGTCCCGCCCGACGCGGGAGGCGGAGACGTCCCACCCTTCCAAAACGCCGGTCACTTCCACCCGGGCCGGCTTGTACTGACGGCCGTCGCCGGTGCCGACGAGCACATCGGCCTGGATCGTGTCGGTGGTATAGGTGTCGAACGGCCAGTCGCCGGGTTCACCGTGCGCTGGGATGGTGGTGGCCACCTGCGCCGGCAACTTGCCCATCGGGTACTGCAGATCACCCAGGTCGTTCTGCGGGAAGAACCGCACGGAGGTATCGGTGTTCAGCACGTGCAGGCGCGGGTCGACCATCGAATCATCAGGTTTGACAAGCACTTTGACGTCCAGCCGATGCTCGACGGCATGCAATTGCTCGATCCGCACCAGGACGACGCTGTTGTCGGTGGTCGTCATGTCCGGCTCGGGCAGCGGCCCCGGCGAGGTGGCCAGCAGGTGGTACCCGAACAGCGACAGCAGGTAGACGACGACAACGCTGACGACGACGGAGACGTCCAGGATGAGGTGGCGGCGCCGCCGCCGAAGCGCGGCATCGTCGGGGCTGTGCGCGGGCATGGCGAACGACTCATCCAGGTCGAACTCGGGTCGAGGGCCCACCGGCAGGGCCAGCTCCCTATGCACTGTCACTGCGGCAGATTAGCAATTCATTTGTTTGCTATCAGCCTTTGTTACCACGCGCTACGCACCCGTAACATTATGCGTCACCTGCGTTAACACGGCGGCAGCAACCGCGGCTTCCAAGCCTGGAGTTCCTTGCCGCCGGGCCTCAAGCGCGATCTCGGTACCACGCCACGATGTAGATCACCATCGCGGCGGCCAGGCCCAGCAGCACCCAGATCACCAGGCCCTGGTCGATCCAGGCGCCCGTCGGTGGCGAGCCCGGCAGGAAGTTGCGCAACGGCACCACGGCAAACAGCATCGCGGCGTACCACGTTCCGAACGGCGGCAGGAACGGCCGCCGGCGCGTGACCATCTGGATGGCGACGAACATCGCCACCGCCGGCAGGGTGATGAGTACCAGGCAGATACCGATGTCGAAAATTCGCTGCGCCCGAGTCCGCTTCAGGGTGATGACGACGTCGTTGGGGCTGTCCTCGACCCGCGCGACGTCGATGTCGAAGCCGTCCGCCGATCCGTCCACCTCGATCTTGGCCGCCTCGTAGTGGCTGCTGTCGCCCGCTCCGACCAGCCACTCCGCTCGGATCGGGTCGGTGGTGTAGGTGTCCAGGGGCCAGTTACGCGGCTCACCCCGGGCCTCAATGGTGGTGTCTTTCGGTTCCGGCGCGCTGCCCAGGTCGTAGCGCACCTCTCCCATGTCGTCCTGCATCGGGAAGCGGACCGCCGTGTCGGCGTTCAGCCGACCCGTCTTCTTGTCGACGATCGCCTCGTCCGGCTTCAGCACCAGCGTCACGTCGAGCATGTTCTCTTTGGTCTGCATGCCGTCGATGTGCACCTTCACCACGGTGTCCTTGGGGGATCGCAGATCCACCTTGGGCAGCGGGTGCGGGGCCAGCCACTGGTAGTTGAGAAGAGTGAAGATGTAGACGGCGGCGAAACCGATCAGGATCGACGAGTCGAGCAGCAGGTGCTTGCGCACCGACATGTGCTTGTGCTGGGGAGCTCCCGGCTCGGGCGGCGGAGCGTCGGGCGGCACGAGGTCAGATGGTAGATCAGTCCCCCTGCCGGACCCAAGCCACGATGTACAGGCTCATCGCCGTCACCAGCGCGATCAACACCCACTGGACGATCGCCTGGTCGATCCATGAGCCGGGCGGAGGCGCGCCCGGAAGGATGTTGCGCAGGGGGACGATGGCGAACAGGTTCGCGGCGTACCAGGTTGCGAACGGCGGCAGAAACTTGCGTCTGCCCAATGCCATCGGCACCGCCACCAACAGCGCCAGGGTGGGCAGGGCGATGAGCACCAGGCAGATGCCCAGATCGAAGATCAGCGGACCCTTCGCCCTCTTGAAGGTGATGACCACGTTTCCGTTGTCCGTGGCGCGTGATGTGGGAAGCGCGGCGGGGTCGTGCACGCGGTTGACGCTGATCGCCCAACCGTCGAGCGCTCCGGTCACCTCCACCCGAGCCGGGACCTTCTTGAGATTGTCGCCGGGCCCGACGAACGCATCGGCCGCGATCGGTTCGGTGCGATAGGAATCGAACGGCCAGTTGCCGGGATCACCGTGGGCTTCCACGGTGGTGCTGAGTTGGGCCGGGGCTTTGCCTTTCGGGTAGTGCAGGTCGCCGAGGTCACTGGTGGGATAGAGGCGTACGGCCACGTCGGTGCCCAGCACATCGAATCGGTTGTCGTACGACGAAATGCTGGGATAGACAAGCACATCCACCGTTAGGCGGTTGGCGACCGGCTTGAGCTCCTCAAGGCGCAGCTGGACGATCGTCGCATCGCCGCCGCCCTGGCTCAGGTCCAGCGGGGGAAGCGGGCCCTCTGACCTCTGCAGGACGTGAACGCCGACCAACGACAACACATAGAAGATCACGATGACCGTCAGGATGATGATGCCGACCAGGATGCGCGGCTTCTCCGGTTTTTTCGTCGCCGGCTTTTTCTTCTTCTTGTGCGGCTTCTCCGCCGGCGGCCGGGGCTTATCCGCGGCCGGGGTGGGTGGAGCTTCGGTGGTCACCGCACACCTCCGCTTGCCACAGTGGCCTCCATCGCTTCCGGGACGACACGACGTCAGATGCTAGCGAACTCCCCGGGCCCGCGCGCCTCGATCCAATTTGCTTCACCCGCAATACATCTGGCGGCAATCCTCCGGTCAATTCGCGGCGCGGGACGGCGCACGAGACGTTCACCAAGGTATGCCGTCGGGTTCATCGGGTGTTTGCCTGCAGTCCGATTCCGGCGGTTCTAAATGTCGGTGTGCCGTTGTGAAGGGGGCCGTCATGAAGCGCGACCGACCTGCCGTTGCCATCGGCGTGCTGGCCACGGGTGCGCTGCTGCTCTCGGCGTGCACCACCGCCCAGGCCACCCTCCCCTATGTCAGGGGCGCGAAGGTGGAATGCGGCGGCAAACAGACCCTGGTGGCCAGCGGATCGACCGCACAGGCGCATGCGATGAGGCGCTTCATCGACGCCTACCACAACGCCTGCAACCAACAGACACTCACCTACAACGCCATCGGCTCGGGTGCCGGCATCAACGAGTTCTTGTCCGGTAAAACCGATTTGGCCGGATCGGACACACCCCTGTCGGGCGAGCAGTCCGCCGCCGCCAAAGAGCGGTGCGGCGGGGTCGACGCATGGAACCTGCCCGTCGTGTTCGGTCCGCTGGCCATCACCTACAACCTCGCTAACGTGGACACGCTGGTGATCGACGGGCCCACGCTCGCCAAGATCTTCAACGGCACCATCACGCGCTGGGACGACCCTGCACTGACCGCGCTGAACGCCTCCATGCCGGCCGAAGACATCCGCGTCGTTTACCGCAGCGACGCCTCGGGCACCACCGACAACTTCCAGTCCTACCTGCACGCCGCGTCCGCCGGGGCGTGGAAGCAAGGCACCGGCAAGGCTTTCCACGGCGGCGTCGGTGTCGGCGCGGTCGGCAACAAGGGCACCGCGGAGTTGGTCAAATCCACCGAAGGCGCGATCAGCTACAACGAATTGTCCTTCGCGCTCGAGCAAGGGCTTTACGCCGCCGAGATCAAGACACCCGCAAGCCGCCGGTCGCTGCGGCCGGTGCGGATCGGCACGGACACCGTCGGAAAGACCATCAGCGGCGCAAAGATCGTCGGCGCGGGCAACAACCTCGTGCTCGATATCTCGTCGTTCTACAACCCAGCCCAACCCGACGTCTACCCGATCGTCCTGGCCACCTATGAGATCGTCTGCTCCAAGTACCCGACACCCGAAGTGGCGCGGGCGGTCAAGGCGTTCCTGCAGGCCGCGATCGGGCCGGGCCAGGTCGATGTGAACAGGTTGGGCTACATTCCACTGCCGCCGGGATTCCAGGCGCGGGTGTCCGAAGCCGTCGACGCGATCGGCGGAGTGGGTGGCTCACTGCAGGCGGAATGACCCGTGCGGCCGCCGGGTTCAGTCCGACTGTTTTCGGTACGCCAGGATGAACAGGGTCATCGCGACGATCAATGCGAGCAGTACCCATAGCGTGATGGCCTGGTCGACCCAGGATCCTTCCGGCGGCTTCCCCGGGAAGATGTTGCGCAACGGAACCACCGCGAACAGCATGGCGGCGAACCACGAGACAAACGGCGGCAGGAACTTCTTCTTGCCCAACGCCATGGGGATGGACACCCACAGCGCCAGCGCGGGCAGAGCGACCAGCACCAGCACGATGCCGAGGTCGAAGATCAGCGTGCTCTTGGACCGGTGCAAGGTGATGATCACGTTGTCCGGCCGGGGCGAACTCTGGGTGGATTCGCCGACACGTTGCACGCTCACGTCCCAGCCCCCGACAGATCCGGTCACCTCGACACGGGCGTCCTCTACCGAGCGGTTCTCCCCGCTTCCCCCGAACACCTGCGCGGAAATGGTTCCCGTGCTGTAGGAGTCGAAGGGCCAGTTGGCCGGGTCACCCTCCGCATCCAGATAGGTGGCCTGTTGTGCCGGCGACTTGCCGATCGGGTACTGCAGGTCACCCAGGTCGTTCTCCGGGTATATCCGCACGGCCAGATCCTGGGTCAACACGTGAAACTTCTTGTCGAACTTTGCATCCTCGGGAATGACCAGCACACTCACCTTGAGGCGGTTGTTGACCGTGTCCAACTCCTCGACCTTCACCTGCACCACGGTGTCCTCGGTGGTGCCGAAGTCCGGCTCGGCCAGCGGCTCGGCGGAGGTCGCCAACAGGTGCACGCCGACCAGCGAGAGCACATAGACCACGACGACGGCGAGTATCACGCCTATGTCGATCAGGATGCGCCTGCCCCGCGACGACGATTTCGGCGGCGGCGGCGAGGACGGGGGCGGTGCCGGAGGTGCGGGCGGCGGGGCCTGATGGCTCATCGGTCGCGGCCTTTCGGTGACAGCACGGGCGTAATGAGGTGAAACTCGTCACACATTAACCGGCGACAACACGCAGAGCGACACATACACGAACTTATTTAGCGAAACTTTCTTTGTTCGGCAGGTCGACCACACAACGGAAACCGATATGGGTGGTCGCGGTGTCCTGCGATTGCGGCGAGCGCGCCGCCGGCCGGTAGCGGTGGCAGTACTCCGGCGCGCACAGGTGCGATCCGCCCTTGAGAGTCTGACTCACCGTCGGGTCCGGCGGGCCGGTCGGCGTGCAGCATGCCTTGGGCGGCTGGGTGATTCGGTGGTGCGCACTGAACTCGGTCGTGGTCCACTCCCAGACGTTGCCGATCATGTCGACAAGCCCGAAGCCGTTGGCCGGGAACGCCCCCACCGGCGAGGTACCGATCCAGCCCCGCGCACCCTCGTTGAGATACGGAAACCGGCCCTGCCACGTGTTGGCCATCGGCCGGCCGCCCGGCTTTTCTTCATCCCCCCAGGCGTAGGTCCCCGTTGCCCCGCCGCGGGCGGCGTATTCCCATTCGGCCTCCGTGGGCAGCCGCCGCCCCGCCCAGCGCGCGTAGGCCGCCGCGTCGGGATAGGCCACCTGCACGACGGGGTGCTCGTCCCGGTCGCCTAAGACCATGAGGTCGCTGCCTGACCCGAACGGCCGGAGCCAGCTGGCCTCCGGTGCCCAGTCCCACCACTGCCGCCAGTCGCGAAGATCGACCGGCCCCGCCGTCGGCCGGAACACCATCGCTCCCGGCACCAGGTCGGCGGGGTTGGCGCCCGGATACAGCGCGGGGTCGAGTGGCCGCTCGGCTACCGTCACATAGCCTGTGGCGGCGACGAATTCAGCGAACTGCGCGTTGGTCACCGGGTGCCGCTCCACCGCGAAGGGGGCGACGGTCACGGTGTGGACAGGGGCTTCTTCCGGGTAAAAGCTCGTCGACCCCATGCGGAACGATCCACCGGGAAGTTCGACCAGCTCCGTCAACACGACTTCAGGGTATGACGACCGCGAAATCCTGCGTCAATGCGGATCTCGCCTCCTTGAACCCGGGCGTGCCGGAGTTGGCCTGCACGTGAATGGTCACCAGGTACTGCTTGGTGTTGGTCCAGATGTGGGTGATCCGATCGGCGAAGTCGATGCCGCCGGACGGCCCCTGCAGGGTGCCGGTGAGTTGCTGGCTGCTGTAGCCGCAGAACGGTGAACCGGTGACGGAGAACTTCAGTCGCGGCATGCCGCCGCCGACCATTGAGGTGTGCCGCAGAAACGCGCTCTCCGGCGTCAGGCCGGTTGCGGCGATGGTCACCGTCGCGGACAGCGTCTCGGGTCCACTCGACGTCAGCGCGGTGTCACCGGCGCCCGGAGCCGACGTCCATCCGCGCGGCACCGTGATCGTGATCCGCGGCGCTTCCGGATCGGCCACTGTGGCCGGAGTCGGGTCACCGTCGCCGGTCGGCGCAACCAGACAGGACAACGCGTTCGGCGGGATGCGGTCCGGGTGCGTGGGCGCGATGCCGGGCACCGGTTCGGCAGGATCCGGATGCTCCCCGGGAGCGGCGGATCCGCCACCGTACGTGTCACAACCGGTCAGCGCACCCAACAGGCAGGCCAGGCCGGCCAGGCGCGGGAGAGCGCGTTTCACGAACACTTCAGTCACGCGAAAAAGCAAGGGCGAGCGCTTTTTCCACGTCTTCATAAGGCCGGCCGGAGAGGTCCATGGTGACCTGGACGACCGAAGCGCCGGTGAGCAGGAACGGCGCCTTGTACTTGTTGGACACCGCCGAACCGCCATTGCGGCCTACGGTGATCCCAGCACCGGCCAGCCCGAATGTGCCCGGGTGGGTGACCACGTCGGGCAGCGTGCCGACGGGGTGCTCGTCGAAGTACAGCGTCACGCTTCCGATCGGGGTGTGGCTGTTGGGAACGGTTCCGGTGCGCTCGTACCGAACCCCGAACAGGTGGCGCCCCAACGGGATCGGGGCGTGGGACTGGATATGCTGATGACGTTCGCCGAGGAAGTTGTAGACGTACTGCAAGCGGCCGTCCTGGATGAACAGCACATGTCCGCCATGTGCGCCGCCCTGCTTGTAGAGCACCCCTTCGGCGCCGGTGGTCTCCACCGTCACGTCGGCGAGCACGGCGAAGGACCGGCCGCGGATCTCCGCGGCGGCGCCGATACCCACGTCGGCGCAGTCGGGGTAGTAGACGTAGCTGTCCCGCTCGCCCACCAGGTAGGGCCGCGAACGAGTCATCGTTTCCAGGATGTTGAGATCCGAAAGCGGCAGCCCGTTGTACTTCTCGGCCTCGGAGAACCACAGCGCCTTGAGTTCGTCGAGCTTGTCCGGCCGCTCGGCGGCCAGGTCGTGGCATTGGCTGCGGTCGGCTTCGATGTGGAACAGCTCCCAGCGGTCTGCCTCGAAGTGTGACCAGCCGGCGGGGGTGGCGGCGTGCACGGTGTTGGCGAACCATCCCCGATGCCAGATCCCGCGGGTGCCCAGCATGGTGTAGAACTGGGTTGTCTTGCCGGTATCGGCGCCGGGATCCTCAAGGGCCGCTTTGAAACTCACGCCGTCCAGCGGCTTCTGCGGGATGCCCTTGACGGTGTCCGGCGGCGTCATGCCCAGCAGGTCGTAGACGGTCGGAGTGACGTCGCTGACGTTGACGTAGTTGTCCCGGATCTCACCGTGCGCGGCAATGCCGTTCGGCCAGGAGATGATGGCGGTATCGGCGATGCCACCCTCATGCGAGGCGTAGCGCTTGAACAGCTTGTAGGGCGTGTTGAACGCCATCGCCCAGCCGATCGGGTAGTGGTTGTAGGTCTGCGGCCCGCCCAGCTGATCGAAGAGCTTCATGCTCTCCTCGACGGTGTCGATGTAGCCGTTGAAGAACTTGCCTTCGTTGACCGATCCGTTCGGGCCGCCTTCGCCACTGGCACCGTTGTCGGAGATGACCACGATGATGGTGTTGTCCAGCTGACCGGACTCTTCCAGATAGTCCAGGATCCGGCCGATCTGGGCATCGGTGTAACTCAGAAAGCCGGCGAACACCTCGGCCATCCGGCTGAACAGCTTCTTCTCTTCGTCGTTGAGCGAATCCCAGGGTCGCACCGTGTCCTGCAGCGGCCACGGCTCGCCGTTGGGGCCCTTGACGTCGAGATAGGGGTTGATCGGCGACAACTCGGTGTCCGGGGGCACGATCCCCATCGCCTTCTGCTTCTCCAGCGCGACCTCGCGGTACTTCTCGTAGCCCATGTCGAACACGCCGTCGTACTTGTCGGCCCATTCCTTCCAGACATGGTGCGGCGCGTGGCCCGCGCCGGGGCAGACGTAGCTGAACCACGGTTTGTCGGGCGCGATCACCTTGGCGTCACGGATGAACTGAATTGTCTTGTCCGCCAAATCCTTCGACAGGTGGTACCCATCCTCGGGGGTGCCCGGCGGGTTCACCGGATGGTTGTCGTACACCAGGTCGGGGTACCACTGGTCGGTTTCCCCGCCCATGAACCCGTAGAACCGCTCGAAGCCACGGGAGGTCGGCCAGTGTCGCTTGGTGGCGGCCATGCTGGACTCCTCCAACGGCGTCAGATGCCACTTGCCCACGCAGTAGGTGTTGTAGCCGCGCTCGTTGAGCACCTCGGAGAGCAACGCGGTGTCGGCAGGGATGCGACCGTTGCAGTTGGGAAAGCCGTCGGTGAACTCTTCGATGGTCGCCATGCCGACGGTAGTGGCGTTGCGGCCGGTCAGCAGCGACGCCCGGGTCGGGGAGCACAGCGCGGTCGTGTGGAACTGCGACAGCCGCACGCCGCGCTCGGCGATCCGCGTCATGGCGGGCATCTCGACCAGGCCGCCGAAGCAGTCCCAGGTCGCGATTCCGGTGTCGTCCCATACAAGGTAGAGGATGTTGGGGGAATTCTCCGGGGCGGTCGGCGCCGCATAGGGACCCCAGTCCGGTTCCGAATCGCGAATATCCAGTTCAATCTTGCCCTGAAACTGCCCTGATTGACCCGACCCCGTCATATGCCGCCTCACCGTTGAAATGACCATCCGAACGTTCGTGCACACTACCCGCGCCAGATAGAAAACAGCTGAGATTTCGGCACCGAACTCCGGCTGTCAGCGAACCGGGACGACCGACTGCGCCGGCCGCCGTGTCGCTCACCGTGGCTTGAGGCTGGCTGCCCCTGCTATCGCCGGGTTGCGGCCAGGTGCGCCGATGCGGACAATTCCCAATGATGGACGCTGACCTAAAACGCTGGCTGGATTCCGGAGAGTGCTTCGACTACCTAGGATTCAAAATCTTTTATCGCGCTGCAGGCAGCGGACATCCCCTTCTGCTGATCCACGGTTATCCGTTCAATTCCTTTGACTGGGCACCGATCTGGCCGGCGCTGGTGCAACGGTTCACGGTCATCGCACCGGACATGATCGGCATGGGCTTTTCCGAAAAACCAGGTACCTACCAATACGCGGTGCACGACCACGCCGACATGCACGAAGCGCTCCTCGCGCACCTGGGCGTCAACACCGCACATATTCTGGCCCACGACCTCGGGGACTCTGTTGGCCAGGAATTGTTGGCCCGTTACGAGTTTGGTGAGCAGTCCTACGGCGCCTTCAACATCGACTCGATTACCTGGCTCAACGGAGGCATGTTCATCGAATCGTACACCCCGCGGGTGGCGCAGAAGCTGATGTCTGGCACCGCTTTGGGCGACATCGTCAGTCACCTCCAGGGAAGCCGTCTGTCCCGTCGCCTGCTGGAACCGACGCTACGCGAAATGTTCGGGCCCAAAACCAAACCGACGCGGCACATGATGGACGTCTTCAATGAGATCTTGGACTACAACGACGGCCGACGGGTCATGCACAAGGTGGGCCGTTTCATCAACGACCGCTACATCCACCGGAACCGCTGGGTGCGCGCAATGCGCCAGACCGCGGTTCCGCAACGATTGATCAATGGTCCGATCGACCCGAATTCCGGCGCCCATATGGCTCGCCGTTATGCCGAGGTGGTTCCCAAGGCCGATGTCGTCATGCTTGCCGAGGACATCGGCCACTGGCCGCAACTCGAGGCGCCCGAAGCGGTGCTGACGCATTTTTTCGCGCACATCGATCGCATCACCGTCGGTGAAAGCACGGGAAACTAGGGGCATCCAGAACCGCCGGCAGTTTCGCGACGCGGCCGACCGGCTACTCGCCGGACCTACTTGGCTTTCTCCAGAATTTCCACCAGGCGCCAGCGCTTGGTCGCCGAGAGCGGCCGGGTCTCCATCAGCGAGACGCGGTCGCCGATGCCGGCGATGCTGTTCTCGTCGTGGGCCTTGACCTTCTTCGTCGTCCGGATGATCTTGCCGTACAGCGGGTGCCGCACGCGGTCTTCGAGCTCCACGACGATGGTCTTCTGCATCTTGTCGCTCACCACGTAGCCGATGCGGGTCTTACGACGACCGCGCGGTTTGGGGTTGGCCGGAGTGTGCTTGGGGCCC